>CAMFHE010000002.1 GCA_945952045.1 uncultured Rhizobium sp. | reverse complement strand
GCTACGTCCCGCGACAATCTCACACTGGCCATCGAGCGCGTCGCCGATGCGCTGGGTAAACTTCGCTAAGGTGGTTTCAGATTTAATGGCCCCGGATTGCCCCGATGCATCCGGGGCCTGTTCAAGCGAAATAGGGCGGATCGGTCGTTCAAATCCTCTCAAGAGCCAAAGATCGGCATTCCAGGTCGCGTCAGGCCGACAGGGCAGCACTGGACGGCAAGATGCCCTTCGGGCGTTTCGGTTTTCTTGTTTCCAATGGCGAACGTCCCTCATTTGTACGATAGACTTTGGCGAAATGAGAACTCGACGCAAAGCCACAGGCGACGGCCACGTCGATGACGGGCATGCCGGTCTGCTCCAAAAGCGATTTCGCGCGCTGGACACGCAGTTTTTGATAGAAAACGCGCGGCGTGCAGCCGGTATTGCTTTGAAACTGACGTTCCATCTGCCGGCGCGATATGCCGATCCTGTCGGCAATGATATTCAATGGAAGCGTCTCGGCGATGTTTTCTTCCATCAGTTCGATTGCGGCCTTCATGGCGCGGTTCTTGATATCCTGCGCCAGTGACAAAGGCAGGCGCTGGCGTTCGGAGCGATGGCGCACGCTGCCGATGATCGCCAACTGGCAGATGTCACGCGCCACATCCGCACCGTGATGCTCGAAGACAATGTGTAACATCATGTCGAGCGAGGATATGCCGCCGGCACAGGTATAGATTCTGTCGTCGACCTCGTAGATCTGGCTGCTCGGAAGCGCTTCGGAGAAGGCTTCGCTGAAGGACGGATAATTCTCCCAGTGGATCGTGCAGCGTTTGTCTGTGAGCAATCCAGCATTCGCCAGCAGATATGAGCCAGTGCAGATCGCGCCGATGGGGAGCTTTTTCGTCCGGCATTCCCGAAGCCATGTGTCGAGCGACTTGTCGAGATGCGTCTGCACATTGCGTCCGGCGCAGACGACGACCATATCGAGCGTCGATGGCTGCGCAGGGAGGCTTCTGGCCTCGGCCAGCGACAGGTCCGGCGTGATCGAGAGGCCGCAGCTTGCCGTGACCGGATTTCTATCGCGCGCGACAATGCGCCAATCGTAAACATCCGTTCCAATGACCTGGTTCGCAAGGCGCAGGGTTTCGAGCGCGGATGTGAAGGCAAGCATCGTGAATTCGGGAGCGAGGTAGAACAGGAACAGTCGCTTTACCGCCATGCGCGTCATCGGGGTTCTCCGTGGTCAAAAGGAGTGCTGGCTCTGGAATCGGCCAGGTTCGATTGAACCTGGACCGTTGCGGGTGTCCTGATTCCCGAACGGACCCTAGAGCCCGAGTGCCTGGCGTTGGCGCGCCGCGAATGCCTGAACCAGGCGGTCTGCAACAAGTGCGAGAATAGCCATGGCAGCACCGGCTGCGACGCCGAGACCGACATCGCCCTGGCCCAGCGCAAGATAGATCTTCTGGCCGAGATCCGTCGTGCCGATCAGCGCCGCGATGACAAGCATCGAGAAGGCATACATGACCGTCTGGTTGAGGCCGAGCAGGATGGTGGGCAGCGAATAGGGAAGGCGGACTTCCCACATGACCTGGCGATTGTTCGCGCCGGACGCCACCGCCGCCTCGATCAGGTCTTCAGGGGTCGAGGTCAACCCGTGATGCGTGTAGCGGATCATCGGCACGATGGCATAGGCGCAGATCGACAGGAAAGCCGAGAATTCGCCGATCTGGAAAAACATCAGCACCGGAATGAGAAACACGAACAGCGGGATCGTCTGGAAGAAATCGCAGATCGGTCGGACGACATTCCAGATCGCGGGGCTAAGCGAGGCCGCCAGCCCGATGAGGCCGCCGACCAGGACGCAGACGGCGACCGCGGCGGTGCAGAGATAGAGCGACAGAAGGGCCGCCTCCCACAGTCCCATGATCAGGATCGCCGCGATCATGGCAACGGCGAAGACGGCGAGTTTGCGCCCGCCCGCGACCCATCCGAGTGCGCCGAGCGAAATCAGCACGAATGGCCAGGGAAGGTGGGCGACGCCCACGACCAGAATGCCCGAGGCGATGAGCAGCGCAAGGCCGAGAACCGCACGTCCCCGGCGCGCCAGCACGAGCGCCAATATCGCAAAGCCGGTATAGACGGCGACGCTCATCCAGACCGTCCACTGAAACCCCCAGGTGAAAGGCAGGACGGCCTGATCGAGTCCGATCTTCAAGGGTAAAAGCACAAAGAACATCGCGCCGTTCTTGACCGCGTCGAGACGCGCGCCGTTTGCGGCGGTAAAGGCGTTCAGATAGGTGTCGACCGTCGCGACGAGGCCTTTGAACGCGGCGTAGGAGCCGGACGCGGGCAGCAGGCTGCCTTCGACGGCAGCAAGGACGATGGATACGGTCATCACGGCAAGCGCCACCTTCAACGAATGACGCTCGCCCGATTGCGCCAGGGCGCCGCTCATCCTGTCTGCCAGGATTGCGAAGATCACGATGACGAGGCCGGCAATCAGGCTTTGGCCAAACGCTGCCTTGCGCATCGTCAGCAGCACTTCCCAGCCGATATCGTTGAATCCACCGATGACGGCGGCGATGATGACCATGGACAGCGCCGCCATGATCGTCTGATTGACGCCAACCATGATTTGCCGGGCGGCCGAGGGGATTTCGATCAGAAAGATCTGCTGGCTTCTGCTTGCGCCGTTCATGACGGCGGCTTCCTTGATTTCCGGATCGACGCGTTTCAGGCCCAACAGAACATTTCTGGCCATCGGAGGCGCGGCATAGATGACGGAGGCGATCAGGCCGACGACCGGGCCGAAGCCGAACAGCAGAAGCAGCGGCGTGAGATAGGCAAAGGTCGGAACGGTCTGCATGACGTCGAGCGTGGTTTCGACAGCGCGATTGAAGGCTTTGAATTCATAGGCGAAAAGACCAACAGCAAAGCCGACGGCGAGCGCAAGCGGAACGGACACGACGACCAGCGCCAGCGTGTTCATGCTGGCGACCCAATAACCGCTGAACAGAATGAAGCCGAGGCCGGCCAGAACCAGCAGCGTCAGGCGGATGCCGCCGAGATACCAGGCAAGTGCCGTGAAAATCCCGATCGTCAGCGAGTAGGGCGAATTGACGAGCAGGAAGTTTGCAACAGACATCGGATATGCGAGCAGCGCCGACACCATGCGGGCTGCCGGCTTCAGAAATTCGAAGGCCACCGTCAGGCTCGTCCCGATCCAGGAGGTCACGGGAAGAGTGGCGGGCGCGGGCCATTTCGTCACCCAGGGCGCATAAGGCGTCAGCACGATGCAGGCAGCGCCGACAAGGATCGCGGCAAGGGCTGCCCAGACTGCGGGCGTGGGGCGTGTCATGGAGATTTCTCCCGTTCCCGATCTAAAAATCACGGATGTCCAGGCACAAGCGGTTGACATGCACCCGCCTAGGAGGACCTTTCCGACTGCAACGCGCTGGCGAGCTGGCTGGGATGCACGATGCCCGCCATCTTGCCGTCCGTGCCCCAGACGGGAACCGGCTGGTACAGCGCCATGCAGGAGGCGAGCGCGTCGTCGATGGTCATCTCGGCGTCGATCCGCGGGTCGTCCGGCATGTGCGGAAGACTGTCCGGCAGGTTCATCATCGAGCTGACATGCGCATACCGGCCTTTCGGCACGTCACGGCTGAATTCGCGGACATAATCGTCGACCGGGTTCACGATGATCTCGTCGGGCGTGCCGATTTGGACGATCTTGCCGTCGCGCATGATCGCGATCCGGTCGGCCAGTTTCAGGGCTTCGGTGATGTCGTGCGTGATGAAGACGGATGTCTTCTGCAGTCCGGCCTGGATGCGCAGGAATTCGTCCTGCAACTGACGCCGGATCAGCGGATCCAGGGCGGAATAGGGTTCGTCGAGAAACCAAAGATCGGGATTGACCGCAAGTGCGCGGGCAATCCCTACGCGCTGCCTCTGCCCGCCCGACAGTTCGCGCGGAAATGCCTCTTCGCGTCCGGAAAGGCCGACCAGATCGAGCACTTCGAGCGCTCGCTTGCGGCGTATCGCACGATCGGCTCCCTGCATCTTCAGCGGAAAGCCGACGTTTTCAGCAACTGTCATATGCGGAAAGAGGCCGAAATGCTGAAAGACCATGCCGAGCTTGTTGCGGCGCAGATCGATCAGCCTCTGCTTGCTGGCGGTGAGGATATCCTCACCGCTGATCAAGATCGATCCCGCAGTCCCCTGGACGAGACGGGAAATGGTTCTGATGAGGGTGGACTTGCCAGACCCCGAAAGACCCATGATGACGAAGACTTCGCCTTCCTGAACGTCAAAGCTGACGTCCTGCACTGCGGGAACGAAGCCGCGCTCGCGAAGCAGGCGCGCCGCTTCGTCGGAATTTCCGCCTGCATCCGACAGCGCCTGCGCGAGCCCTTTTTGCGGATTTGCTCCGTAGACCTGCCAGACATTTTTGCAGGAAATTGCCGGCGGCGCGACCTGTTTCGACATCTGCGCCAGCCTCACTTCGTTGCCATCTCGACAACCGGCTTCCACGACGCCGCGTTGGCTTCGATCCAGGTCTTCGTAACGTCTTCGGCGGATTTGCCGTCGACATCGACCGCGCCCATCAGCGGCTGCTGTTGCTCGGTCGAAAGCTTGAGGCCCTTGAGAATCTCATAGGCGGCCGGCCACTTATCCTTCAGCCCGGGCCATGCCGTCTTGAACACGCGCGTCGGGATGAAATCGCAGTCGCCGGTCACATCCTTGTTCGGGCCGTAGGCGGGATCCTTGTAGCACTGTTCGGTCCCCTCGGGCAGTTCGACGAATTTGAGATCATAGGCGGCGATGGCCCAATGGGGCTGCCAGAAGACGGCGATCAGCGGCGTCTTGCGCTCGACCGACGCCTTGAACTCGGCCGCGAGCGCGCCTTCCGATCCGGCCGGGATTGCCTTGAAGGGCAAGCCAAGCGCCTTGATCCGATCCGCGCCTGGCGTTCCCCATTCCCCCGGATAATCGACCAGGCGGCCCTCGGGCAGCGTTTCGGCGGTGGCGAATACGCTGGCGCAGTCCTTCAGCGCCTCCCATTTGGGCAGGCCGGGACACAGTTCTGCAACATGGGCGGGATAGACGAAGCCTTCGCGCGCGACCAGACCGAGGTCGCCCAGATCCTCGACCTTGCCCGACTTGTTCAGCTCCTTGTATTGCTCGGTGACGTTCGAGCCCCAGACTTCCAGCGCGGCGTCGATCTGACCTTCCGAGACGGCCTGCCACATGTTCTGATAGCCGGCGGTGACATACTCGACCTTGTATCCGGCCGTTTCAAGCATCTTGCCGGCAATACGCGTGGTGATCTGCTGGCCCGTCCATTCGTTGATCGCGAGCTTGATCGGTTCGTTGACCGCGCCCAGTTCAGCGGCCTGCGCGGCCCCACCAAGCAGCGTCAGGGCGGCGCACGTCGAGACAAGTATGGAAAGCTTGTTCATTGTCAGTCTCCCAAATTATATTGTTCCCTCCAAAATTGTTGCACAAAGCAGGGCCGTGTTTTAACCTGTTTGGACATTGGATTTACATTTTTCGCCATGGTCGATAAAAACCGTCCGTCCGCACACATTCTCATCGTCGTCACGCCGAATTTCAACATTGCGGCGACGACCGCATTTATAGACCCATTTCGCGCGGCGAATTACCTTGAGGGCGATACGGCATTCCGGTGGCAAATTGCGTCCGCGTCGGGTGGTCCATGCCTGGCGAGCAATGGCCTGACCGTCGAAACGCGCCGCCTGGGCGACGTCCAGAACGAGCAGTTCGACATCGTCGTCATGTCGGCAAGCTGGACGCCGGAGGCGGCGGCAACGCCGCAATTGCTGGCAAATCTTCGCAAATGGGCGAGGGCGGGCAGCATCATGGGCAGCCTCGATACCGGGGCCTTCATCCTCGCCGATGCGGGTCTGTTGAGTGGAAAACGCGCAACTGTTCACTACGAGCATATCGACGCGCTCAAGGAATTGCATGCAGATGTCGACGTGTCGGAAGACATTTTCGTCCATGACGAAAAACGCTTTACCTGTGCCGGCGGAATCGCATCCGCAGATATCGCCCTGCAGATCATCCAGGCAATCTCAGGGGATGCGCTGGCCAATGCCGCCGCCAGATACATCTTCCATCCCTTGATGCGCCCTTCAGGGACGCCGCAAAATCCTGCGAATTTCGAACCGCTCGGAAGCCATGTGCCGGCTTCGATCCGGCAAGCGATTTCGGTCATGGAGCAACATCTGGAAAATGCGCTGTCCATTCCCGAGATCGCCGATCGCGTGCGCATTTCTCACAGGCAGCTCAACCGCTTGTTCCTTCGTTATGTCGGCAAATCGCCGGCGATCTATTATCGCGATATCCGGCTTGATCGTGCGCGTGGCCTGGTAACGCAGACCGACATGGCCATGTCCGAGATCGCCATCGCGTCCGGATTTGCAAGTCAGGTGCATTTCAGCAGGGCTTATCGCGAGCGTTTCGGGCTTCCTCCGCGCTCGGACAGGGTGGATGGTCGCATCCCGTTCGAATTCCGGGCGTGGCCCATGCATCGCAAGCAGGGCGGTTCAGCCTAACGGCCGCAGCGCGGCTGCCCGCGACGTCTTCGACGACCGGCAAGACGTATCCCTCCCGGTCTATCACGGCCACCGCCTAAATGCGCAGTGGCGAAAAATATCAAGTGAACGGCGATCTGCGCACAGACCGCGGCCCATGGCGGCGCGAAGCTTGGACATAGCAAGAAAACACGCCGCAAGACGCGACCGTCTAGCCGAGAGGAGCAGCTATGACCATTCTTCCGTCCAAGGACGAATTTTCATCCATTCAGCAGGGATATTCGCCCAATCCATCGCGATCCCTTTCGCTGCACAAGGATGCCTATGTCGATCCGCGCTGGTATGCCGTCGATCTCAAGGAAATCATCGCCAGGACTTGGCAGTGGGTCTGTCATGTCGAAAAGGTCCGCAATCCCGGCTCCTACGTGACCGTCGATGTCGCCGGCCATCCGATCGCCGTGGTTCGTGACCGGGAAGGCGTGCTGCGCGCCTTTTACAACGTGTGCAAGCACCGCGCCCACGAATTGCTGCGCGGCGAAGGCTCGACCACGAAGATCATGTGCCCCTATCACGCCTGGACCTACAAGCTCGACGGCCAGCTCGTGCGTGCGCCGCATACCGAAACGCTCGAAGAGTTCAACACCAAGGATATCTGTCTCGACCAGGTGCAGGTCGAGGAGTTCTGCGGCTTCATCTATGTCAATCTCGATCCCGAGGCGTCCTCGCTCAAGTCGCTGAGCGGCGATCTCGAAACCGAGATCAAGCACTGGGCGCCCGATATCGACAATCTCACCTTTGCCAGGCGGCTGACCTACGACATCAAGTCCAACTGGAAAAACGTCGTCGACAATTTCCTCGAATGCTATCACTGCCCGACGGCGCACAAGGATTTCTGCACCCTGGTCGATATGGACACCTACAAGGTGACCACCCATGGCATCTATTCCAGCCATATGGCGGATGCGGGCAAGAGCGCCAACAGCGCCTATGACGTTTCCAATGCAACGGTGACCACCCACGCCGTCTGGTGGCTGTGGCCGAATACCTGCATCATGCGCTACCCTGGCCGCTCGTCGATGATCATCCTGAACATCATCCCGGCCGGCCCCGACCGGACGCTTGAAACCTACGACTTCTTTCTCGAGGACACCAATCCGAACGAGATGGAGTTGCAGACGATCAAGTATTTGGATGAGGTGCTGCAGGTCGAGGATATCAAGATCGTCGAAAGCGTCCAGAAGGGCATGAACACGCCGGCCTTCATGCAGGGCCGCATCGTCAACGATCCCGACGGCTCCGGCCAGTCGGAACATGCGGTGCACCATTTCCATGGCCTCGTCCTCGACGCTTACGCCAGGAGCGCCAAATGACGCAGCCCGACACGCTTCCGATCATGGCTGGTCCGGGCGCGCGCCAGGCGACGATCGCAGGGCCGGATCTGGGCATGCCGATCGACGGGCCTTCGCTCCGGCCTTTCCGAGCCACCGGGCAAGGAGAGGTCGAACGATGAGCGAACGACTCACAGGCAAGATTGCGCTCGTCACCGGCGGGCGTGGCGGTATCGGCCGCGCGATCTGCAGGCGGTTTCTGAGCGAAGGAGCGGTGGTCTATGCCGCTGATCTGACCGGCAACGGAAGCCTCAAGGATTTGGGGGATGACGGGAGCCGTTTCATAAAGCTCGACGTCACGTCCGAGCAGGACGCAATCGCCGCCATGGAACAGGTGGCGACCGAGGAAGGAAAGCTCGATATCCTTGTCAACGCAGCCGGTATCGAAATCGAGCACACCATCGAGCATACGTCTCTCGAGGCCTGGAATCGCATTTTCGCGATCAATGTCACAGGCACGTTCCTGCCATCGAAATATGCCTTGCCGCTGATGCGCAAGGCGGCCGCGTCAGGATCGTCGGCATCGATCATCAACTTCGGCTCCTATGACGGTTTTATTGCCGATCCCGGACTTGCCGCTTATTGCGCGACCAAGGGAGCGGTTCATGCCCTGACGCGGGCCATGGCTTGCGATCATGGCCCCGAAGGCATCCGCGTCAATGCGATCTGCCCGGGTTATGTCGATACGCCCATGCTCCGCAGCTTTTTCGGCGGGGCTGGCTCGGGTGCGGGCGGCGGTACGCTCGATACGGTTCTCGATGCAGTCAAGGCGGTTCATCCCATGCGGACCTGCGGCACGCCGGAGGACATCGCCAATCTGGTGAACTGGCTCGCCTCGGACGAGGCGCGCTATGCGTCCGGCCAGCTCTGGGTGCTCGACGGCGGACTATCGGCACAAGTTCAACAAATGAGGCTCTGAAAGACATGGCTAAATCGGTCATCATCACCTGCGCGCCCACCGGTGGCATCCATACGCCGACGATGTCGGAGCATCTTCCGATCACGCCATCTCAAATTGCCGAGGCGAGCATCGAAGCGGCTGAAGCCGGCGCTGCCATCATCCACCTGCATGCGCGCAATCCGGAAAACGGAAAGCCCGACCCTAATCCTGACCTTTTCATGGAATTCCTTCCACGCATCAAGCAGTCATGCAATGCGGTCCTGAATGTCTCCACCGGCGGCGGCCTCGGCATGACGCGGGAGGAACGGTTGCGCGCCGCCACGCGGACGAGCCCGGAGATGGCGTCGCTCAATGTGGGCTCCATGAATTTTGGCATCTTCCCGATGCTGCAAAAATATTCCGGCTGGAAGCACGAATGGGAAGCCCCGTTCCTGGAATCCACGCGGGACTTCATTTTCCGCAACACGTTTGCGGACATCGAATATACGATCAAGGAACTCGGCGAAGGCCACGGAACGAAATTCGAGTTCGAATGCTACGATCTCGGCCACCTCTACAATCTCGCATGGATCATCGATCAAGGCTGGATCAAGCCGCCATTCTTCGTGCAGATGGTGTTCGGCATCCTTGGTGGCGTCGGCGCCGATCTCGACAACCTCGTCCATATGCACACGATTGCCGACAAGCTGTTCGGCGAAGACTACGAATGGTCCGTGCTGGCCGCGGGCCGACACCAGATTCCCTTCACCACCCAGGCGGCGCTCCTCGGCGGCAATCTTCGCGTCGGCATGGAGGACAGCCTTTATATTGGCCCCGGCCAGAAAGCCAAATCGAGTGCGGAGCAGGTGCGCAAGATCAGGTCGATCGTCGAAAATCTCGGAAGAGAGATCGCGACCCCGCAAGAGGCGCGGCGGCGTCTCGGTCTCAAGGGTGGCGATCAGGTGGCGTTCTGACGATGCAAGCCAAACTCCATATAAACGGCGAATTCATTCCAGGCGGTGGCGAACCGCTGCGGATCCTCCATCCGGCCATGGCCGTTGAGGTTGCAAGCATTCCCGGGGCAGGCCCGGCGCAAACCGACGCAGCCGTCGAAGCGGCCGCGAAAGCCTTTGACACGTTCTCACGGACCGCGCCAAAGGAACGCACGGACTTGCTGTCGAGAATAGCCGATGTCATCGAGGCGAACAGTGGCTGGTTGGCGGAACGCGAGAGGCCTGACGTCGGCAGGCTGCGGCCATCGGCACATGACGACGAAATGGTGTCGCATGGGTGACGGAAGGAAGCGGGTGGCAATCGTCACGGGCGGTGGTCGCGGCATTGGCGCCGCGATCGTCGAACGCCTGCATAGGGATGGACATCTGGTCGTCACCTGCGGGCGCGGTCCGCGGCCCGGCGGCCTGGACGAGGCCGTCATCTGGGTGCAGGCGGATGTTTCGCGCAGCGCCGAGGCGAACAGGCTGGTCGCAATCGCCGCCGACCAGGGCGAGGTTGCAATCCTGGTCAACAATGCAGGGGTGCAGATCGAGAAAACCGTTCGTGACACCACCGATGACGACTGGTCGGCAGTCATCGATGTCAATTGTCGCGGCGTCTTCAACATGTCGCGCGCCGTTCTGCCGATCATGGAGAACTCCGGCGGCTGCATCGTCAATATCGGCTCGATCTCCGGC
The DNA here is from genome assembly GCA_945952045.1 of uncultured Rhizobium sp. Lineage (GTDB taxonomy): Bacteria > Pseudomonadota > Alphaproteobacteria > Rhizobiales > Rhizobiaceae > Metarhizobium. The sequence goes on along the minus strand of CAMFHE010000002.1, from coordinate 188,652 downwards.
AATTCCGCCGATCCGTCCATGGCGATCTATAATGCCTCGAAAGGCTTCGTTCACAGCCTCACCCGCTCGATCGCCGTCGATCATGGGCCGCTGGTCCGCTGCAATGCCGTCTGCCCCGGCTGGATCATGACCGCCATGGCCGAAAGCGGTTTTGCCCTCGCCGCAGATCCGCAGCGGGCCAAGGCGGACGCAATCGCCCGACATCCGGCGCGACGCTTCGGAACGCCTGCAGATGTCGCCAATGCCGTCGCCTGGCTGGTCTCGGACCAGGCATCTTTCGTGACCGGCCAGCTCTTCACCATCGACGGTGGACTGACCGCCGCATCTCCCCTCCAACCTGGACTTTTCTCATGACCGAATTCAACACGACCGCCGTTCTCGGCGCAGGGGTTATCGGCGCAAGCTGGACTGCCCTGTTTCTTGCCTCCGGCCGGCACGTTGCCGTTCACGACATATCTCCCGAGACCGAAAAAAGCGTCCGTGCCTATGTCGAGCGCGCCTGGCCGACACTTGAGCAGATCGGTCTGGTCAAGGACGGAAGTCCCGATCGTGTCCGTTTTTGCAAGTCTGCCGCCGAAGCAGTCGATGGCGCGGCCTTCGTTCAGGAGAACGTTCCCGAACGCCTTCCGATCAAGCATGCGCTTTATCGTGACATAGAGAAGCATCTTGCGGCAGACGCCGTTGTCGCGACATCGGCATCCGGCCTGACACTTTCCGAGATGCAGGGCGGCTGGGCGGATCCATCGCGCTTCGTCCTCGGTCATCCGTTCAATCCGCCGCATCTGATTCCGCTGGTCGAGGTGATGGGCAACGAAAAGACTGCCTCAGGCGTGGTCGAAGCCGCCGAACGCTTCTATGCGGCCGTCGGCAAGGTCACGATCCGCGTCAATCGCGAGGTTCCCGGCCATGTCGCCAATCGGTTGCAGGCCGCCGTCTGGCGTGAAGCCATCCATCTCGTCAAGACAGGCGTTGCGTCGGTCGAAGATGTGGACAAGGCAATGTGGGCCGGGCCGGGTCTGCGCTGGGCTGCGATGGGGCCGACGATGCTCTTCCATCTCGGCGCCGGCGAAGGTGGCCTTGCGGCGTTCTGCGAGCGCTATACCGATAGCTTCAATCGCTGGTGGGACGATCTCGGCGTTCTGCATCTGGACCCGGCGCTTTCCGAAACGCTCGTGGCCGGCGTCCAGCAGGAAGCCAAAGGGAAATCGACGGCCGATCTTTCCGCGCAACGTGACGCGCTGATCGCGGGCATCCAACAGGCAATGGCGCCGCTGCGGGCCAAGTGAAGCGGCAGGAACAGCAATCATGGCAGACAAACCGGTTGGGCAGGCCGCCCGCATCGTGGTGATCGGTGCGGGGCAGGCGGGGTTTTCCGCATGCGCCAGACTGCGCGCGCTCGGGCATGACGGTTCCATCACCCTGATTGGCGACGAAAGTCATCCGCCCTATCAGAGGCCGCCTTTGTCGAAGGCCTATCTCCTTGGTGAAACCACAAAGGAAAGGCTCCATCTCAGGCCGCTCTCCTTTTACGCGGAAAAAGGCATTCACCTGATGATGTCGTCGACCGTCGAGGCGATAGAGAGGAACATGCGGATCGTCCGCCTGGCAGATGGGTCGTCGATCCCCTATGACCGCCTGCTTTTGACGACAGGCGCCCGCCCGCGCACCCTTCCTGTCGAGATCGGCGGGGCGATGGACGGGGTCTTTTACGTCCGCAATCTCGCCGACATCAATTCCATGGCGGATCGCTTTCGCCAGGGACAGCGCGTGCTCATCGTCGGGGGCGGCTATATCGGTCTGGAAGCAGCGGCGGTGGCCGCGAAGCTGGGGCTTTCGGTCACGATCATAGAGGCGTCCGAGCGTATCCTGCAGCGTGTCGCCTGTGCAGAAACGTCAGGTTTCTTTCGCGCGCTGCATCGAGCGAAGGGGGTGACCCTGCATGAGGGGGTGGGCCTCAGGCGCCTGTCGGACGATGGTGGGCGGCTTTGCGCTGCCGAGCTTTCGGATGGCTCGGTCATCGACATTGATTTCGCGATCGTTGGGATCGGCGTTGTTCCGAATGTCGAACTTGCGCTTGCGGCCGGGCTCGACGTCGACAACGGCATTCTGGTGGGAAAGGACTGTCGCACATCGGATCCGCTGGTGTTTGCAGCGGGAGATTGCGCTTCCTTTCCCTGGAAGGGTGGCCGCATCCGTCTCGAAAGCGTTGGCAACGCCATCGATCAAGCGGATGCAGCAGCCAATGCGATGATCGGAGGTTTGGCCGACTATGTCGCCAAACCCTGGTTCTGGTCCGATCAGTACGACGTGAAGCTGCAGATTGCGGGACTTTCGACCGGATACGATAACGTTGTTTCGCGAGCGGGGTCGGATGCGGGTGTCTCCTACTGGTATTATCGCGGGGAAGAGCTTCTGGCCGTGGACGCGATGAACGACGCGAAAGTCTACATGGTCGCCAAACGCCTGATCGAGGCGGGCAAATCGCCGCCACGGGCCAGGATTGCCGACCTGACGGTCGATCTCAAGACGCTGTTGTAGGCTGGATATCGATGGTAAACGTGAAGATCGTGACGGCGGACGGATCGTCATTCGACATCGAAGCGGCAAACGGCACCACGTTGATGGAAAATGCCGTGCGCAATTCCGTTCCGGGGATCGTGGCCGAGTGCGGCGGCGCCTGCGCCTGTGCCACGTGCCATGTCTACATCGATGAGGGCTGGGTCGACCGCGTTGGACCCGCCAACGACATCGAAAGGGACATGCTCGACTTCGCCTCTGATGTGCGGGAGAATTCCAGGCTGTCGTGCCAGATCAAACTGTCGGAAGCGCTCGACGGCCTGATGGTCAACGTCCCCGAAACTCAGTCGTGATGTGTGGCGGCCAATTTTCGATTCTGGCCGGCTTCCCGCCCAGCTTTCCGGCGGACAAGAGCAGCGCGTCGCGTTGGCCAGGGCATTGGTCTATAAGCCGTGAATCGTTCTGGCTGCGACCTCAATTCCTCCTTGAGATTTCCATCCGTTTGACGGCCGCGACCGTTGGCAGGCGGTCCACAAGCGCGACGGAGATAGCCGACACCTTGGGGCGAGGTTGCCAAGGTCAAGGTTCTGTGTTCTTTGCAGGCTCGAACCGAGTTTTAAGCCCCGCATGTTGCTAGGATGACGCACAGCAGCCTCAATGTACTCGTCATTGACGAAAACAGGATTCGCGCGTCCATCATCGAGGAAGGGCTGCGCGAAGCGGGCTACGACAAGGTCACAATCGTCGAGGACATGTTCAGGCTCGCCAAGCGCATTGCCGACATCAACCCGGACGTCATCGTCATCGACCTTGAAAATCCAAACCGTGACATGCTTGAGAGTTTCTTTCAGTTGTCCCGCGCCGTGCAGCGACCGATCGCCATGTTCGTCGACAAGTCCGATGAAGCCTCGATCGAAGCGGCAGTGGATGCCGGCGTGTCCGCTTACATTGTCGACGGGCTGAAGCAGGAGCGGGTCAGGCCGATCCTCAAGATGGCGATAAGCCGGTTCAACGCCTTTTCGAGACTGACGCGGGAACTGGAAGAGACGCGCGGCGAGCTGGAGAACAGAAAGCTCATCGATCGCGCCAAAGGCATGCTGATGCGGACGCGCGGCATTTCGGAGGCGGACGCTTACGCGCTCCTCAGGCGCACGGCCATGAACCAGAACAGAAAGATTGTTGAGATCGCTCAAAGCCTGATCACTGCGGCGAGCCTGCTCGATCCGGGGGGCGATGCATGACGACGAGCCACGAGATCACCGCTGGCTTCGTGCCATTGCTCGACAGCGCGCTTCTCGTTGTCGCGAAAGAAAAGGGTTTCGCCGAAAGCCAGGGCATCGACCTGAGGCTCGCGCGCGAGCGCTCTTGGGCCTCGATCCGCGACAGGTTGGCGGTCGGCCATTTCGAGGTCGCCCATATTCTGGCGCCGATGCCGATCGCCTGCAATCTCGGCCTGACCGCGCCGGCGCAGGAGATGGTCGTGCCGATGGCGCTTGGCCTCGGGGGCAACGCGGTCACCGTTTCGCAGGCTCTCTGGCAAATGATGTCGACATGCGGCGCCAAAGATGACCTCGACGCGCGCACGAACGGCGCCGCGCTGCGGCAGGTCATCGTCGGCAAAGGTCCAAAGCTTCGCTTCGGCGTCGTCCACCCTTACTCCGCGCATAACTACGAATTGCGATACTGGCTTACGGCCAGCGGCATCGATCCGGATCATGATATCGAGATACTCGTCCTGCCTCCGCCTGATATGGGCGACGCCCTTCGCGCAGGGCTGATCGATGGTTATTGCGCTGGGGAGCCCTGGAACACGTTCGGCGTGCTCGAACGCGATGCGCATCTGGCGACGGTCAAGGCTTCGATCTGGCGGTCGAGCCCTGAAAAGGTCCTCGGGGTCAACAGAAAATGGAGCGACAGCCATCCCGAGGCGCTTTCGGCTCTGCTGCGCGCGCTCTATCTTGCGTCTCTATGGTGCGGCGATCGCTCCAACCATGGCGAGCTTGCCGAGCTCTTGTCCCGCTTGGCATACATCAATCGTCCCGCCGAATGGCTGCGGCCTGCGCTCAGCGGTGTGCTTCCTATCGGCGAGGGGGCAACGGCCGATATCAGGGACTTCTTTGTCCCGAACGCCAAGGCTGCGACCTTCCCGTGGCGGAGCCACGCTCTCTGGTTCTATACGCAAATGGTTCGGTGGGGGCATGTCGAGCACACGCGGGACCACCAGCAGATCGCCGGCAGCACCTACCGTCCGGATCTCTATCGCGAGGCCCTGAAGTCACTGAATGTCGCGCTTCCCTCGGCCAATTCGAAGGTGGAAGGGGCGCTGCACAGCGAGACGCCGGTTGGCTCGACGGGTGCGCTGACACTCGGACCGGACGGCTTCTTTGATGGCGGTCTCTTTGATCCCGATCAGGTGGATGCCTATATCGCGGGCCAGAAGCGACGCTAGTTCGCATGCTCATTTCTTGCGCATTGCACAAATTTTGGATGAAATTCTGCATCTCATCGGGTGACCGTTGGTCCGCTTTCCGCGCATTATTTTGAATAAAATCGCAAAAACAATGGCATAATAAAACTGGCACGGCTCTTGCTTGTTAAATAGCGGGCCACGAGGCCACGAATTCGGCGTCCAACGACGGGCGCCCCCAGCAAAGCCGCTGATCAGGTAACCGCGCACTTCCGTGCATGCGTGTCCTGGCCAGCGGCTTTTTGTTTTTAACCCCCAGTGATGGATCGGCACGACCTTGTCGGGCCCCGGAGAAGCCATGTCTGTTATCAGGAACACGCAATCCATGTCCGCCGGCGAACCAGCCAAAGCATTGTGGATGTCCACGATTGCTTTCACTCTCTGTTTCGCCGTCTGGACGATCTTCGCGATCATCGGTATCCGCATCAAACAGGATCTCGGCCTGAACGAGGCCGAGTTCGGATTGCTGGTCGGTACGCCGATTCTGACCGGTTCGCTCGTTCGTATCGTCCTTGGCATCTGGACCGGCCGTTACGGCGGCCGCCTTGTCTATACGCTCACCATGCTTGCCGCCGCCATGGCGACCTTCCTGCTCTCCTATGCCCAGACCTACACGCAGATGCTGATCGCCGGCCTCGGCGTCGGCCTTGCCGGTGGCTCCTTCGCGGTCGGCGTCGCCTATGTCTCGCCCTTCTTTCCGGCGCAGAAGCAGGGAACGGCGCTTGGCATCTTCGGCGCCGGCAACGTCGGCGCAGCAGTCACCAAGTTCGCAGCACCCTTCGTCCTGATCGCATGGGGCTGGCAAGCTGTCGCCCAGATATGGGCGGTTGGCCTGGCCGTGATGGCAATCGTCTTCTGGCTCACCACGACGGATGATCCGGCATTCCGCCTCCGCCGGGAAGGCAAGACCGCTTCCAAGAGCCTGGCGCAGGAATTCGCGCCGTTGAAGAACGTCCAGGTCTGGCGCTTCTCCCTCTACTATTTCTTCGCCTTCGGTGGCTTCGTCGCCCTCTCGCTATGGCTGCCCCGCTATCTGGTCGGCGTCTACGGCTTCAATCTCGCAACCGCAGGCATGGTCGCGGCCGCGTATTCCATTCCGGGCAGTATCTTCCGCGCCTTCGGCGGCGTTGCCTCCGACAGGAAGGGCGCTCGTAGCGTGATGTACCTGATGTTTGCGGTCGCAGCCGTCGCAACGCTCATCCTGTCGCTGCCGGCAGCCGGCGCGAGCGCGACGGTCGGCATCACGCCTGTCGTATTCATCGTCGTCATTTTTGCCCTCGGCTTCGTCATGAGCCTCGGCAAGGCTGCGGTCTACAAGCACATTCCTGCTTACTATCCCGAGAGTGTTGGCGCGGTCGGCGGCGTCGTCGGCATGATGGGCGGCCTTGGCGGCTTCATCCTGCCGATCGCCTTCGGCTTCCTCAAGGACATGACCGGCCTCTGGTCGAGCTGCTTCATGCTGCTGTTTGCGATCGTCGTCGTCTCGCTGGTCTGGATGCACCTGTCGGTCAAGCAACTCGACCGCCGCGGCCTTTCCGCACAAGCCGTCGCCGCCACCTGATCCGAAGGATTTGAAAACCATGACTGAGAAGCTTGTCATCATCGGCAACGGCATGGCGCCCGGGCGCATGCTCGAGCACCTGTTGGAAAAGGCGCCAGACCGATATCAGGTCACGATCTTCAACGCCGAGCCGCGCGTCAACTACGACCGCATCATGCTTTCACCTGTTCTCTCCGGCGAGAAGGATTACGAAGAAATCATCATCCATGGCGACGGCTGGTACATCAAGCACGGCATCACCCTCTACAAGGGCCACCGCATCGTTTCCATCGATCGCGACGCCAAGACGGTCACCTCCGACCACGGCGTCACCGAGTGCTACGACAAGCTGGTGATCGCCACGGGCTCGGTGCCCTTTATCCTGTCGGTGCCGGGCAAGGACCTGCGCGGCGTTATCACCTATCGCGATCTCGACGACGTGCAGGCGATGTTGCTTGCCGCCCAGTCGCGCGAGAAGGCGATCGTCATAGGCGGCGGACTTCTGGGGCTGGAAGCGGCGGCCGGCCTTGCCGGGCGCGGCATGGACGTCACCGTCCTTCATGTCATGCCGACGCTGATGGACCGCCAGCTCGATCCCACCGCCGGCTATCTCCTGCAGAAGGAGCTGGAAGGGCGCGGCATCAAGGTCCTCTGCAAGGCCAACACCAAGGCGATCATCGGCGACGGCAAGGTCGAGGGCATCGAACTGGAGGACGGCCGCATCATTCCGGCGACGCTGGTGGTGATGGCGGTCGGCATCCGTCCGAGCGTCGGGCTGGCCAGGGAGGCGGGTCTTGCCGTCAATCGCGGCATCGTCGTCGATCACGGCATGCAGACCTCCGATGGCAGCATCTTCGCGCTCGGCGAATGCGTCGAGGTCGGCGGTATGGTCTATGGCCTCGTCGCCCCGCTCTACGAGATGGCGCGCGTCGCCGCATCCCATCTCGCCGGCGACCGCGCCCACGGCTTCGTGCATTCGGATACGCCGACCAAGCTGAAGGTCACCGGCATCGAACTGTTCTCGCTCGGCGATTTTGCCGATGGCGACGACCGCGAGGAGATTGTGCTGCGCGACGCCTCGGCCGGCATCTACAAGCGGTTGGTGCTCAAGGGCGACCGCATCATCGGCACGGTGTTATATGGCGAGACCTCCGATGGCGCCTGGTTCAACGACCTGAAGAAAAAGCAGACCGATGTCTCGCAGATGCGCGAGACCCTGATCTTCGGCCAGGCCTATCAGGGGGGCGCTCCGCTGGACCCTATGGCGGCCGTTGCAGCCTTGCCGGATGATGCGGAAATCTGCGGCTGCAACGGCGTCTGCAAGGGCACGATCACATCGACCATCACGGCCAGGGGCCTGACGTCGCTGGACGACGTGCGCGCCCATACCAAGGCATCCGCTTCCTGCGGCTCTTGCACCGGCCTGGTTGAGAAACTCATGACGCTGACGCTCGGCGACAGCTACAACCCGGCCGCCGTCACGCCGATGTGCACCTGCACCGAACTCGGCCATGATGACGTCCGCCGCCTCATCAAGGCCAAGGGCCTGAAGAGCATCCCCGCCGTCATGCAGGAGCTCGAATGGAAGACCTCGTGCGGCTGCGCCAAGTGTCGTCCCGCGCTCAACTATTACCTCGTCTGCGACTGGCCGGATGAATACGCCGACGATTACCAGTCGCGCTTCATCAACGAACGTGTCCACGCCAACATCCAGAAGGACGGCACCTATTCCGTCGTTCCGCGCATGTGGGGCGGCGTGACGAACGCCAACGAACTGCGCGCCATCGCCGATGTCGTCGACAAGTTCGCAATCCCGATGGTGAAAGTCACGGGCGGCCAGCGCATCGATCTGCTCGGCATCGAGAAGGAAGACCTGCCGGCAGTCTGGGCCGATCTCGGCAAGGCAGGCTTCGTTTCGGGCCAGGCTTACGCCAAGGGCCTGCGCACCGTGAAGACCTGCGTCGGCTCCGACTGGTGTCGCTTCGGCACGCAGGACTCGACCGGTCTCGGCATTCGCATCGAGAAGTTCATGTGGGGCTCCTGGACACCGGCGAAGCTGAAAATGGCGGTCTCCGGCTGCCCGCGCAATTGCGCCGAAGCGACCTGCAAGGACATCGGTGTCATCTGTGTGGACTCAGGCTTCGAGATCCATTTCGCCGGAGCCGCCGGCCTCGACATCAAGGGTACGGAGGTTCTCGGCCTCGTGAAGACCGAGGACGATGCGCTGGAGCATATCGTGGCGCTGACGCAGATGTACCGCGAGCAGGCCCGCTACCTTGAGCGCATCTACAAGTGGGCGAAACGCGTCGGCCTCGATGAAATCCGCCGCCAGATCATGCAAGACGCCGACAAGCGCCAGGCTTACTACGACCGCTTCGTCTTCTCCCAGAAATTCGCCCAGGTCGATCCCTGGTCGGAGCGCGTCTCCGGCAAGGACAAGCATGAGTTCAAGCCGATGGCGACCATCGGCTACCCGCAGGCCGCTGAGTGAGGAGATGGATATGAACTGGATTTCAATCGGCGACATCTCCGACATTCCGCTCCGGGGCGCTCGCTGCGTGAAGACGCCCCAGGGGAAGATCGCCGTCTTCCGCACGGCCGAAAACGAGGTCTTCGCCATCGAGGACCACTGCCCGCACAAGGGCGGGCCGCTCTCCCAGGGCATCGTCCATGCCAAGGCCGTCACCTGTCCGCTGCACAACTGGGTGATCTCGCTCGAGACCGGCAAGGCACTCGGCGCCGATGAGGGCGATGTGCGAACCATTCCCGTCCGCAATGAGGGCGGCGCCCTCTTCATTGCGCTCGAAAGCCTGATGATGGCGGCCGAATGATGGAGAAAGAGGTCAAGACAACCTGTCCCTATTGCGGTGTCGGCTGCGGCGTCATCGCCAAGGTCGGGGAAGACGGCAAGGTGTCTGTCAGAGGCGACCCGGAACACCCCTCGAACTTCGGTCGGCTATGCTCGAAGGGTTCGGCACTCGGCGAGACCGTCGATCTCGACGGGCGCCTGCTTTACCCGGAAATGTCGGGGGAGCGGGTGGAATGGCGACAGGCGCTTGACCTCGTCGCACAACGGTTTACCGACGCCATCAATGAGCATGGCCCCGATTCCGTTGCCTTCTATGTCTCCGGCCAACTGCTGACCGAGGACTACTATATCGCCAACAAGCTGATGAAGGGCTTCATCGGCTCGGCCAACATCGACACCAACTCGCGGCTGTGCATGTCGTCCTCCGTCGCCGGCCATCGTCGCGCCTTCGGTTCGGACACCGTGCCGGGCACTTACGAGGATATCGAGCTTGCCGATCTGGTTATTCTGGCCGGCTCGAACCTGGCCTGGTGTCACCCGGTCATCTATCAGCGGCTAGCGGCCGCCAAGGCCGCGCGCCCCGGCATGAAGGTCGTCGTCATCGACCCGCGCCGGACGATGACATCAGATATCGCCGACCTGCATCTCGCCATCCGGCCGGACAGCGATGTCGCCCTTTTCGTCGGCCTCTTCGAACACCTGATCGCAAGCAACTCGATCGACCAGAATTACGTCGCCGAGCATACCAGCGGCTTTGGGGAGACCTTTACGGCGGCCACCGGCGTCTCCCTCGACGAAGTGCTTGATATGACAGGCCTTCCGGCCATGCAGATCCGCGAATTCTACCGTCTCTTCGCCACGACCGAGAAGGTCGTCACCTGCTACAGCCAGGGCGTCAACCAGTCGTCATCCGGCACCGACAAGGTCAACGCGATCATCAACTGCCACCTCGCCACCGGTCGCATCGGCCGGCCGGGTATGGGCCCATTCTCGCTCACCGGTCAGCCGAATGCGATGGGCGGGCGTGAAGTCGGCGGGCTTGCCAACATGCTTGCCGCTCACATGGCGATCGAAAGCGCCGAGGATCGCGACCGTGTCCAGCGTTTCTGGAATGCGCCGACCATCGCGGAAAAGCCGGGCCTGAAGGCGGTCGACCTGTTCAGGGCCGTTGCCGACGGCCGTATCAAGGCGCTGTGGATCATGGCGACCAACCCCGTTGTTTCCATGCCTGACGCCGACGCCGTCGAGGCCGCTATAAAAGCCTGTCCGTTCGTCGTCGTCTCCGACGTCCTGAAAGGCACCGATACCGCCCGTCACGCCCATGTCCTTCTGCCCTCGCTCGGCTGGGGCGAAAAGTGCGGTACTGTCACAAACTCCGAGCGCCGCATCTCGCGCCAGCGCGCCTTCCTCGATGCACCCGGCGAGGCTCGGGCCGACTGGTGGCAGCTTGCTGAAGTGGCGCGGCGGATGGGTTTCAGGCAGGCCTTCGACTTCGACTCCAATGCCGGGATCTTCGACGAACATGCTGCCCTGTCAGCTTTCGAGAACAACGGCCATCGCGACTTCGATATCGGCGCATACGCAGGGATGAACCGTCAGGCCTATGACGCGCTCTCGCCGTTCCAATGGCCCCAGCCGGCGGGCCGTGAGACGGGGGTGACCCGCTTCTTCGCCAAGGGCGGCTTCTACCACGCCGACGGCAAGGCGCGTTTCATCGCTGTCGAGGCGGTCGCCTCGGATCGCACCAGCGCCGACTATCCCTTCACGCTCAATACCGGCCGGATCCGCGACCAGTGGCACACGATGACCCGGACGGGCAAAAGCGCGCGGCTCTCGTCCCATATTGCCGAGCCCTTCGCGGAACTTCACCCGCGCGACGCAATCGAGATCGGCGTCGGGAATGCCGGCCTCGTCGAAATCGAAAGCCCGCACGGCAAGGCCGTGGTGCGCGCCCTGATCACCGAGCGCCAGGCCCGCGGCAGCATTTTCGTACCGATGCACTGGAACGATCAGTTCGCCGCCAAGGCCCGCATCGACGCTGTCGTTGCGCCGTTGACGGATGCAATCTCCGGTCAGCCGGCCTCGAAGAATGTCGCCGTCGCAGCGCGACGCTTCAAGGCAGCGCGCTACGGCTTTGCCGTTTCGCTAACCAGGCCGGACAATCTCGAAGCCGCCTACTGGGCGCTGGCAAAGGCGGAAGGCGGCTGGCGGGTGGAACTCGCATTCGACCAGCCGGTCGAGGACTGGTGCATGTGGTGCCGCAGCACCTTTGCTATCCCCGAAAATGTCGAGCCGCTCGGCTATGCTGACCAACAGACCGGCGCTCTGAGGCTTGCTTTTTTCGATGGCAAGAGACTGCTCGCGGCGCTGTTTCTGGCGCGCGAACCCGTGGCGGTTGCCCGCAACTGGGCAATCTCGCAACTCACCGCCGGACACTCCGATCTGCGCAAGCGTTTCGCGCTCGTCGCCGGTCGCCCAGGCGCAGACAAGCCCGATCCGGGCGCCACCGTTTGCTCTTGCTTCGGCGTCGGCGTCAACCAGATCGTCGCCGCCGTTCGCGGTGGCTGCCACAGCGTCGAAGCCGTCGGCAAGCAACTCAATGCCGGAACCAACTGCGGCTCGTGCCGCGCTGAAATCAGGGGGATCATCGATGGATGTCTTGCAGCAGCCGCGGAATGAAGCACCCGCGCGCATGGAACCGCTTGCCAAGCTGCCGGTGTTCTGGGCGCTTGAATCCAAGCGCGTGATCGTCGCCGGCGGCTCCGACGCCGCTGCCTGGAAGGCCGAGCTTCTCGCTGCCTGCGGCGCGCAGGTACATGTCTATGCCGACGAACTTTCCGATACCTTCGAAAAGCTCATCCTGCGCGGCGCCGACCACCCTCAGGGCGGTTTCGTCCACCACAGCCAGGCATGGAATGACACGATCTTCGCCGGCGCGGCCATCGCCATCGCCGACTGCGAGGAAGAGGACGAGGCAAAAGCCTTCTTCGACGCCGCCCGCATTGCCGGTGTTCCGGTCAACGTCATAGACAAGCCTGCCTTCTGCCAGTTCCAGTTCGGCTCGATCGTCAACCGCTCGCCGGTCGTCGTCTCGATCTCGACGGATGGCGCAGCCCCGATCCTCGCCCAGGCGATCCGGCGTCGGATCGACACATTGCTACCACATGCACTGAAGGGCTGGGCCGAGCTGGCTCAGACATTGCGCGACCGGGTCCATGAACGGCTGACGCCCGGCCCGCTCCGCCGCGCCTTCTGGGAGCGGTTTGTCGATCGCGCCTTTTCAAGTTTCGATACGCCGGAGGAGGGCGCCGGCGGGCTGCTTCTCGATGAAGCCGACAGGCTTCGGGAAGCCCCCGCCCACGCCTCGCGCGGCCGCGTAACGCTGGTCGGCGCTGGCCCTGGCGATGCAGAGCTTCTGACGTTGAAGGCCGTCCGCGCCCTGCAGGCAGCCGACGTTATCCTCTTCGATGACCTTGTTTCGTCCGAGGTGCTGGAACTGGCCCGTCGCGAGGCCAAGCGCATGCTCGTTGGCAAGCGTGGCGGCCGCACGAGCTGCCGCCAGGAAGACATCAACGAGATGATGGTGAAGCTCGCCAAGGCTGGCAAGCGGGTCGTACGGCTGAAGTCCGGCGATCCGATGATCTTCGGCCGCGCCGGCGAGGAAATTGCCCATCTCGATCGCGAAGGCATTCCTGTCGATGTCATTCCCGGCATTACAGCCGCGAGCGCCATGGCCTCGATCCTGGGGATATCGTTGACGCACCGCGATCACGCACAATCCGTCCGCTTCGTGACCGGTCATTCCCGCCACGGCGGGCTGCCCAATGATGTCGACTGGGCAGCCGTGGCCGATAGGCGCACGACGACCGTATTCTATATGGCTGGCCGAACCGCGGGTCTGCTCGCCGAACGCTTGATCGGGGAGGGATTGTCGCCGTCCACGCCAGCCGTGGTGATGAGCGATGTCAGCCGTCCCACACAGGTCAGTTGGCGCGGGTCACTTTCGTGCCTCGCCGATGCGGTCTCCGAGACGGGCTATGCCAATCCTGTTCTGATTGCGGTCGGCCCGGTGTTTTCTTCGCGCTCGTTTGCAGGCGCACGCGTTGAGGAATTCGTCGATGCAGTCTGAGCCGGCCCTTGCGCTTCTCTTCCTGGCGACAATGTTCAGTTGGCCATGCGCCGCCACGATATTCGTGCGAGACGCTGGCGGTCCTTCGGTGTCGTTCGCGACGATGATCGCGAGTTCGGTCAATATCTCCTGTTTCGGTCTGATTTTCTCGCAAAGCGGCCTGATGATCGGTTCGCTTACGGCAACTGGGGCCGTTGTTTTGGGAACGATGCTCCGAGCCTCGGCGGCATCCGTGTCGATCGGGCTGTCGGTGATTTTTATGGGGCTCTATTTGTGCTTTTGCCGGCAAACGGGTGTGTCGTTGCTTTGAGGTGAGGGCAATCCCTGCCAGGCTATACGGCTTCTGAACGCCGGTGCGATGCGGGTGCGCCTCCGGCAGGATCGGCTGGTCTGCGTACCGGGTCACGAAGATGAACGGCGTGCCGAAGTCGGCGAGGCGGTCGCCAACGGTGACGATCGTTTGATCGCCAAGTCCGATGCCCGGTAGGGTTGGAGTGGGAGCAGTTCAAACCCGCAGGTGGCTCGACCCCTGGCGTGGAGCTGCTTGAGACGGTTGTCTTATAGCTGGCTCGATGGCAGGCGCCCTGACGTAATCGCTGCCGGCCTCGATGTGCGGCGTCTTACGAACGAGCCAATGCCGGGGAATTGTTTGAACTGGTCAGCAAAGGGTTCCTTCGCGCCGCTATCCAAGCAGTGGGCACACCGCACGCCGGCGCGTATCGGTCGATCCCGACGCCCCCATCTTGAAGGGCTTTGCCGCGAACCGCTTGAAAGCGCGGTTTCGATTGCATCCCGAGGCTGTCGCCGCGCACTACGCTTGGCTTTCTGTATAACGGGGGCCGGTGGCGGCCCCCGCGTCTCGCAAGCACCATGGGGCTGGATCAGCCCTTGGGGCTCAAATCCACCTTGAACCACTTCTTCGACATTTCCGAAAGCGTGCCGTCCTTGGCCATTTCGCCCAGCGCCTTGTTGAGCATGGCCTGCAGTTCCGGCTCGCCCTTGCGGATGCCGAGGCAGACATTGGTGGCCTGGATGCCGCCGACGAGAAGCGGGCCGCTGGTGACCAGTGTGCCCTTGCTGGCATCGGCGCGATCGCGCGCGAAGACGACATTGTCGAACTGGCCGTCGAGACGACCGCCTTCGATGTCGAGCTGCACCTGTTCCGAGGACTTGTAGGTCTTGATCTCGACGACATCGCCGAAATTCTGCTCGACGAATTTCAGCTGGCTGGTGGAGAGCGAAGCGCCGAGCGTCATGCCCTTGAGCGCATCCTTGATTTCAGCGACGGCCTTCTTGCCTTCTTCGGTATCGGTGGAGAGGTGCTCGCCGGTGTGCGGCAGCTTCGCCAGCGGGCCATCTGCGGCAACCAGGAAGGTGTTGGGCGTGATGACATAGGGATCGGAGAAGTCGATTGCCTTGCGGCGTTCCTCATTCGGGCCCATGGTCAGAACGACGTCGAACTTGCCGGCGAGAAGCGAGGGGATCTGGCTGTCCCAGTCCTGCGCGACGATCTGGCATTCCAGCGCGGCACGCTTGCAGACTTCCTTGATGACGTCGAGATCGAGGCCCTGGAGCTCGCCATTTGCCGCGGTGGAATTGAAGGGCGGGAATGCGCCTTCGACGCCGACAGTGACTTTCTTCCAGTCCTTTGCGACAGCGGTGCCGGTCAGGATGGCGGAGAATGCGCAAAGCGCCGTGGCCGCTGCGAGAGCAGTTTTTCTGAACATGGTTCCCTCATTGTTTCTTGGTCGAACGGTGAATTCAGACGTGCGGAACCGCTGTTTGTTCCGTATCAGGCGCCTGACTGAGAGTTAGTGTGAACTCCCGTTCCGCCTCTGAAAAGAGAAATGATGTTCACATATATGAATTCTGTTCAGAAATTCGTCGTGTTTCGGAGACGGAAACACTGCCGCCCGGCGTGCAAAAACGCGCCGGGCCCTGTCGCCTTGCCAGTTGGGAAATCGAATGTCCGGCCTGCCCGAAAATCAGACGCCGGCGGATTTGGCGTGGGTGACCACATCCGCATGGGTGGCAAACCACACATCCTGTTTCGTCTTGATATGGGAAATCAGCTCTTTCAAAATCCAGATGCGGCTGCGATGCCCGATGATGTCGGGATGCATCGTCAGCTGGAAGATGCCGCCTTCTTCATAGGCAGCGTCGAATTCCTGCATGAAAATACGCAGGATGTCGTGCGGCGCGATCTGGGGACGAAGGCCACCCCAGCGGTCCATCACCAGATAGGCGGCATCGTCGCGGATCCACTCGACCGGCAATTCGACGACCCCCGAAGGCGCGCCATCAAGCAGAAGCTCGTAGCAATCGACATCCGCCATCAGGGAGGAGTCGTAGAGCAGGCCCATTTCAGCGGTGATCTTCAGTGTGTTTTCGCTGAAATCCCATGAGGGCGTGCGAATGCCGACGGGGCGCACGCCGGTAATCTCTTCCAGCGTATCGGCGGCGCGGTATTGCAGGTCGCGTTCCGTCGCCGAGTCCAGCAGCGTGTTGCGCTCGTGAATCCAGCCATGCAGGCCGATTTCGTGTCCTTCGGCAATCAGCGCGCGCTGTTCGTCCGGATAGTGCAAAGCGGTGATTGCCGGCACGAAGAAGGTCGCCGGAATGCCGTTTTCGGCGAGAAGGCGACGTATGCGCGGAATGCCCTGCCGCGGGCCGAAATGGCCTTGCGACAAGGCCGATATGGATTTGCCGCCATCGCGCAGCTCGAAGGTATCATGGTCGGAATCGAAGGAGAGCGCGACGGCGCATCTGGCGCTTCCCGGCCATGAGGCGGGCCGCAGACTGCGCCCGGCGCGGGCGCGGTTCATCAGCCCCTGCAGCTTTTCCTCGGGCCAGGTCCAGGTTGGAAGCACGGTGTTTTCTCCACTCACGAGACGGGTCCTCCACTGACCGAAAGGGTTTGGCCGGTTATCCAGCTTGCGAATGGCGAGGCGAGAAACAGAACGGCGTTGGAGATGTCGTCCGGCAGGCCGATGCGGCGAAGCGGGATCTGGTCGAGCATCGCCTGTTGACCCTCGTCGCCATAGGATGCCCATTGGCGCTCGTAATCCGGGCTGGTTCTGAGGAAGCCCGGCGCCACGGCATTGACGTTGATGCCGAACGGCCCGAGTTCGTGCGCCAACTGCCGCGCCAGGCTGATCAGCGCAGCCTTGGCGCTGGCATAGGCCTGAATGCCGGTCAGGCTGACGCCGAGGCCGGCGCCGCTTGAAATGAACACCATCTTTCCAGCGCCACGCGCCTTCATCGCCGGAACGACCGCCTTGGCGACCAGGAAGGCGCCACGGACATTGACGTTATAGATATTGTCCCAATCCGCAGCCGGAACCGTTTCGACCGGCTTGCGGGTCTGGCCGAGAACGCCGCCGGCCACATGGACGAAGATGTCGAAGCCATCGTGATCCCCAACGATCCGGTTGATGCCGGCCTCGTCGGTGACATCGAGAGCGGCGATAGCGATCGATCCGCCGCGTCTGGCGACGCCGCTGTCACGCAAGGGCTCCAGCTCCGCCAGATTGATATCGGTTGCGACGACCGCCGCGCCATCGGCGGCGAAAGCCTCGCAGATCGCGCGGCCGATGCCACGGGCAGCGCCCGTGACCAGCACGCGTTTTCCTTCGAATTGAATGTCCATATTATTGATTTTCCGTGGTTGGGGCCTTGTAGCCAAGTCTTGAGCTGAGCTCGTCCGCATTGCGGATGACGGCGGCGATCATCCGGTCGCGGCTGGCGGCGAAGCGGGCCGTGACGGTTGCGATATTGAGCGCCGCGATCACTTCGCCGGTCGCATCGCGCACGGGAGCGGCAACGCCCGAGCCGCCGGCAACCGCCTCTTCGTCGCTGATGGCGTAGCCGTTTTCGCGCGCCGCCTCGATGATGCGGCGGATCTGCACCCGATCGATCACCGTGTGATCGGTGATCTGCACGATGCGCTCGCGGGCGAGATAGGCGGCGGTCTTTTCCGGTTTCCAGTAGCCGAGCAGCACCCGGCCCATGGCGGTGCAGAAGGAGGCATCCGATCCGGTCAGGTCCGAATCGAAGCGCACCAGCTGGTGGCTGACGCTCTTGGCGAGCAGCTTGATGCGCCCATCCCGGCGGCGGGCGCCGAGGAAGACGGTTTCGCCTTCGGTGTCGCGCAGCGAATCCATGATCGGCTGCGCGGTCGCGATCAATTGCGCGTCGCGTCCGCTCGACCAGCCCGGCCCGTTCCGGAAGGCCTCGTGGATACGATAGGCCTCGGATTCATCGCGCGTGACATAGGCGCGGGAGACCAGAGTCGCCAGCAGATTGAAGGTGCTGCTCTTCGGATAACCGAGTTCCGACACGATCATTTTCAGGGTGAGGGGTTTCTGTGCGCGGGCAAGAAGCTCCAGAACCTCCAGAACGCGAACGGCGGACTTCACTTCCGAGTCGTTGTCAATGTTCATATATGTGAACCAAATTCTCATTGAAGAATATAAGCGCAGCCATACCATGTTCCCGTACTTTTGAAAAGGAGCAGTTTGAAACATGAGTGCACAAGAGAAGGTCGCAATCGTCACCGGTGCGGCGCGCGGAATCGGCAAGGCGTGTGCCATGGATCTGGCGCGGGCGGGGTATTCCCTGGTCCTGGTCGATCTGCTCGAAAAGGAACTTGCCGATACGGCGGGCCTCATTGCCGAACAGGGTCGCAGGGCGCTGACCTGCGTCGCCGATGTCTCGAGCCACAAGCGCGCCGGCGAGATCGTCGCCGAGGCGATCGACACCTTCGGTCGGATCGATTTCCTGTTGAACAATGCCGGCCGCTCGGCGCCGGTGGGCATTCTGGAGATTTCCGAGGACGAGTTTGACCGCGCGATCGCCATCAATCTGAAAAGCTGCTTCAACTATATCCAGCACACCGCGCCGCACATGCTGCGCCAGGGCAGCGGCCGCATCGTTTCCATGTCCTCGCTGAATGCCCTTTCGGGCGGCGTGACGGCGGCGGTCAGCCGTTTTGCCTATGCCGCCGCAAAGGCCGGCATTCTCGGCATGACGCGCGCGCTTGCCAAGGAGCTCGGGCCGGTCATCGCCATCAACGCCATCTGCCCCGGCGTCATCCGCACCGAGATCGACACCAATGTGACGGATCGGGCCGAGGAAGTGATAAAGGGTATTGCGCTCGGCCGGCTCGGCTGCGCCGACGACGTGGCGCGGCTAGTAACCTTCCTTGCGACATCGGAACCATGCTTCATGACCGGGCAGACCCTGACGGTCGATGGCTTCCAGTTTAACGTCTAAGGCCCCCTCGACGCTATTTTAGAAGGACAAGGCAAAGATGACGGAGCTATTGCAATTGTTGAGTTTCGGGCCGGACGGGTGGGGCTACTCACTGCTCACGGCCGCCTTCGTAACGGTTGCCGTCGCGGCTTGCGGCTTCCTGATCGGCGGCATCATCGGCGCCGTCATCGCCTGGGGAAAACTGGCCGGCAACAGGCCGGTCCGGTTTTCCGCCGATGCCTATACGACCGTTCTGCGCGGCATTCCCGATCTTCTGGTGATCTATCTTTTCTATTTCGGCGGCAGCATGGCTGTCACCGGGCTCTTCAATATATGGGGGCAGGAAGGTTTCGTCGGCGTTCCGCCCTTCGCTGCCGGCGCGACCGCGATCGGCGTCGTCTCCGGCGCCTATCAGGCCGAAGTCTTCCGGGGCGCCTTCCGCGTTCTCGCCAAGGGCGAGATCGAGGCTGGCAAGGCGGTGGGCATGAGCCCGTTCCTGCTGTTTCGCCGCATCATTGCGCCGCAGGTTCTGCGTCATGCGCTGCCCGGCATCGGCAATGTCTGGCAAATGGCGTTGAAGGAATCGGCGCTGATTTCCGTCACCGGTCTTGTCGAGCTGCTCCGCCAGTCGCAGATCGCGGCGGGGTCGACCCGCAAGCCTTTCGAATTCTACCTGATCGCCGGGGCGATCTTCCTCGTCATCACCTGGTTGTCGCAGCAGGTGTTCGCATGGCTTGAAAAGCGCGCGCGCCGCAGCATGGCGGGAGGGCTGGTCTGATGGATCCGGTTTTTATCGGCGATAGTTTCCTGCAGCTGCTTTCCGGCGTTCCGTTGACGCTGGAACTGACGGTCTTCGCTTTCTCTCTCGGTCTGGTTCTCGCCGTCCTGCTCGCCCTCATGCAGGTCTCGGGCCTGCGGATATTGCGTCTGCCGGCCGGGGCTTACGTCTTCGTCATTCGCGGAACGCCGCTGCTGGTGCAGATTTTCCTCATCTATTATGGCCTCGGGCAGTTTCGTCCGACGCTGCAAAGCCTCGGGCTCTGGCAGTTCTTCCGCGAAGCCTATTGGTGCGGGATCCTCGCTCTGTCGCTGAACAGCGCCGCCTATGGCAGCGAAGTGCTGCGCGGCGCGTTGCAATCGGTGTCCAAGCGCGAAATCGAGGCGGCGCGCGCCTGCGGCATGTCGGGCCTGCTTCTCTATCGCCGGATCATCCTGCCGCTGGCATTGCGCCAGGCCTTGCCGGCCTATGGCAACGAGTTGATCCTGATGGTCAAGGCGACTTCGCTTGTGTCGATCATCACCATGATGGAAATCACCGGCATTGCCGCGCGGCTGATTTCCGAGACCTACCGGCCGGTCGAGGTCTTCATCGCCGCCGGAACGATCTATCTCATCATCAATTTTCTGCTGACCCGCGCGGTCGCACAGCTGGACTGGTGGCTGACGCCGCATCTGCGCGGCATTCCGACGGCCGTCAAAGCACAGCAAGCCAATGACTGAAGAGGCGACCATGCAACCCGTTATCTCCCTGCGCCACCTGCGCAAAAGCTTCGGCGCACTCGAAGTGCTCAAGGGTATTTCCTTCGATGCCCACAAGGGCGACGTGATCGCGATCCTCGGCTCGTCCGGTTCCGGCAAGAGCACGATGCTGCGCTGTATCAACATGCTGGAGATCCCGACTGCCGGCGACATCGTGGTCGCAGGCGAAACCGTCAAGCTCAGGAAACAGGGAGACGGCCTCGCCATCGCCGACCGGCGCCAGATCGACGGCATCCGCGCCCGCGCCGCCATGGTGTTCCAGAGCTTCAATCTCTGGTCGCACATGACCATTCTGGAAAACCTCATCGAAGCGCCTGTTCATGTGCAGCGCCGCCCGCGCGCGGATTGCATCGCCGAAGCGATGGATTTGCTGCGAAAAGTCGGCATCGCCGACAAGCGCGACGCCTATCCCTCGCATCTCTCAGGCGGTCAGCAGCAGCGCGCGGCCATCGCACGCGCTCTGGCGATGCATCCCGAAGTCATGCTGTTCGACGAGCCGACATCGGCGCTCGATCCCGAAAGGGTTGGCGAGGTTCTGGCCGTCATGCGCGCCCTTGCCGATGAAGGGCGCACGATGCTGCTCGTAACCCACGAGATCGCCTTCGCGCGGGATGTGGCAAATCGTGTCATCTTCCTGCATGAAGGTGTCATCGAGGAGGACGGCCCTGCAGAGGAGGTCTTCCGCCACCCGAAATCGGAACGGTTCCGCAAATTCATTTCCAACACGCAGCATGGCTGACGGGCAAGGCAGGCCGATGACAGACGAAAACGCTGAGATCCTCGACTGGATCGCGTCGCAGCAGGACAATATGGTGTCCCTGCTGGCGGAACTGGTGACTATCGATTCCGGCTCCTATGACAAGGAGGGCGTCGATGCGGTCGGCATCCGATTGACGCGCTTTTTCGCCGATCATGGAATCGCGACCGATGTCCGTCCGGTCGATGTTTTCGGCGATACGCTTCTGGCCGGCACGGGGGCCGTTCGCCACGACGCAGGACGACACAACATCCTGTTGATGGGCCATCGGGACACGGTATTCGGCAAGGGCGAGGCGGCGCGCCGGCCGTTCCATGTTTCCGGCGGCCGCGCCTATGGTCCCGGCGTCGCCGACATGAAGGCTGGCCTTGTCATGAATGCCTTCATCCTTGCGGCATTTCAGAAATTTGCGCCGGATATTCCCGTGGCGTTTCTGATGACCGGGGACGAGGAGATCGGTTCCCAGGCATCGCTCAAGCATATTGCCGACGAAGCCCGGTTTGCGCGCGCCGTCTTCAATGCCGAACCGGCACGCCCGACCGGGAATTTCGTCAGTGGGCGCAAGGGCGGTTTCACCTATCGCTTCGATATCTCCGGCAAGGCTGCGCATGCGGGCGTCAACTTCACCGAAGGCGTCAGCGCGATCGGTGAACTCGCCAACAAGATCACGGCCTTGCATGGCTTGAGCGACGTTGCCGCCGGGATTACGCTGAATGTCGGGCTGGTCAGCGGCGGCTCGTCCACCAACACGGTGGCGGCGAAAGCATCCGGCGAGGTCGATGTCCGCTTCGTCGATAACGAGCAGCGCAGCCGGCTGATCGCCGACATCGAGGCGATCCTTATGCATTCGACCGTTCCGATGGCGACGACCGTGTTCGAGCGGCAGAGCGAGTCCCTGCCGCTTGCGCCAACTCCGGAAAACGAGGCGCTATCGGCCATTTATCGTGAGGCCGCTGCCGCGCTCGGCTTCGATATCGCGGGTGAATTTACCGGCGGATGCGCGGATTCCGGCATTGCCTCCAGCGCCGGAGCGCCGACCGTTTGCGCGACCGGTCCGGTCGGCGGCAAGGCCCATACCGAGGATGAATATATCATCGTCGAAACCCTGTCGCAGCGGGCGTCCATCGTCGCCGCCTCGATTGGCAGGCTGTTTGGCTGATTTGTTGCGCAGGCGCCCGCCTGGGGCGCCTCCTTCATCTTTCGACTATTCGCCGTCCGCGCCGAGTCCGCCTAATCGCGCTGACGCGATCACCGATACCGCAGGGCCTCGACCAGGAGCGCGAAGGCGGGCGACGCCAGCCGCCGGCTCGGGTAGTAGAGGTGATAGCCGGGAAACGGCGGCGTCCATTCCTCCAGCACCTGCACCAGCTTTCCCGCCTCCACCAGCGGGCCGAGATGGTCGCTCGGAAGGCATGTCAGCCCGAGACCGCTGACGGCGGCGTCGACGATCATCGGCACGTCGTTGGAGATGAACTGCCCATCCACCCGCACGTTCAACGGCCGCCCATCCTTTTCGAACTCCCAGGCATAGAGACCACCGAGCGTCGGCAGGCGCAGGTTGAGGCAGGCATGCTGCGTCAGCTCGTGCGGCGTGGAGGGTTTCGGGTTGCGCTCGAAATAGTCCGGCGAACCGGCAACGACCATGCGCAGGTCCGGACCGATCCGGACGGCGACCATGTCCTTCTCGACGCGCTCCCCCAATCGCACCCCTGCATCGAAGCGTTCGGCGACGAGATCGACCAGCCTCTGCTCGATGGAAAGCTCGACATTGATGTCGGCGTAATCCGCCATGAGGCGCTTCAGCGCCGGCATCACGGTGGTCTCGGCGGCATGGCGGCTGGCGGTAATGCGGATCGTCCCGCCGGGTTGCCGGCGCATGACGCTCAGGGCGTCCATCCTGCTGCAGATATCGCTGAACGCGGGCCGCAGCGTTTCCAGAAGCTGTTCACCGGCATCCGTCGGCGAGACGCTGCGGGTCGTCCGCGTCAGGAGGCGCACCCCCATGCGCTCCTCCAGCCGGCGCACCGTATGGCTCAGCGAAGATTGCGATGTGCCGAGCTGGGCCGCGGCGCGGGTAAAGCTCCGCTCTTCCGCAACGGTCAGGAAGGCGACGAGGTCGCCGAGTTCATCCCGCTTCATTCATGAATCCACAATATAGGTTCATGCCAAACTTAGCATCTAATTGATTTGTCCTGCCAGCATTATCTTGGCCTGGTCCCACTTGAACGCCCAGGGAATGCAATCATGACAGACGTTGTCGTCCTCATTGGCACAGGATCTATCGGCCAGGCGATCGCGCGCCGCATTGGCGCCGGAAAGCATGTGCTTCTGGGCGACCTGCGGCGGGAGAATGCCGATGCCGCCGCGACAGTGCTGGCCGAGGCCGGCTTCGATGTCGGCACAGGCGTTGTCGATGTATCGTCCCGCGCTTCCGTGCATGCTCTTGCCAATGCCGCACTCGCGGCCGGGACCGTAACGGGTGTGATCCACGCTGCCGGCGTCTCCCCGTCGCAGGCCCCGCCGGAGGTCATCCTGAAAGTCGATCTCTATGGGACGGCGGTCGTGCTCGAGGAATTCGGCAATATCATTGCGCCGGGCGGTTCCGGTGTCGTGATCGCCTCGATGTCGGGCCATCGTCTGCCGGCTCTGAACGCCGAACAGGACAAGGCGCTCGCAACCACCCCCGCCGAGGCGCTGCTTGAACTGCCGATGCTCGCGCCGGAACAAATAACCGACCCTTTGCATGCCTACCAGATATCGAAACGCGGCAACGCCTTGCGTGTGCAGGCCGAGGCCGTTCGATGGGGCAAGCGCGGCGCCCGCGTCAACACGATAAGCCCCGGCATCGTTATCACGCCGCTCGCAAAGGACGAACTCAGCGGCCCGCGCGGCGCAGGATACCGCCGCATGCTCGAACGCTCCCCCGCCGGCCGCGCCGGAACGCCGGACGAAATCGCGTCGCTCGCCGCTCTGCTGATAGGCCCCGAAGGCGCTTTCATCACCGGTAGCGACTTCCTGATCGATGGCGGGGTGACCGCCTCCTACCGGTATGGCGACCTGGCACCCTGAAGGGTGACCTGATTTTCAATTCGACAAAGACAAGGACAGCATCCATGCGTGCAACAATGCTTTACGGACCGGGCGACGTCCGCTGCGAGGAGGTGGCGGAGCCGAAAATCCTCGAGCCGACAGACGCCATCATCCGCCTGTCGGCCACCTGCATCTGCGGCTCCGACCTCTGGCCTTACCGGGGCGCCAACGAAGTCGCCGCGCCCCTGGCGATGGGACATGAATATTGCGGCATCGTCGAAGAGGTGGGCAGCGCGGTGACGTCCGTGCGGCCGGGCCAGTTCGTCGTCGGCTCCTTCTGCCTTTCGGACAACACCTGCCCGCATTGCCGCTTCGGCTTCCAGTCGTCCTGCGAACAGCGCCAATTCATGTCCGGCGCCCAGGCACCCTTCGCGCGGGTTCCCCTTGCCGACGGAACGCTGGTCGCGACACGCGAACTGCCTGCAGACGACCTCATCCCAAGCCTGCTCGCCACGTCCGACGTGCTCGGAACCGGCTGGTATGCCGCCTATGCGGCCGGCGTGCAGGAAGGCTCGACTGCCGTGGTGGTCGGCGACGGTGCGGTCGGCCTGATGGGCGTGCTCGCCGCAAGGCAGATGGGCGCGGGCCGCATCATCGCCATGAGCCGTCACAAGACGCGGCAGGAACTCGCGCTGGAATTCGGCGCGACGGACATCGTCTCCGAACGGGGCGATGCCGGTGTCGCCCGCATCAAGGAACTGACCGACGGCGTCGGCGCGGAATCCGTACTCGAATGCGTCGGCACGCAGGAATCCATGACGCAGGCGATGAATTGCGCCCGTCCCGGCGGCAAGATCGGCTTCGTCGGCGTGCCGCACGGCGTGGAGTTCGATGGCCAGCAGCTGTTCTTCGCCCAGAAGAGCCTTCTCGGCGGCCCCGCGCCCGTGCGCCGGTTCCTGCCAGACCTGATTGCCCTCGTCCTCGACCGCACCATCAATCCCGGCAAGGTGTTCGATCTGGAACTGCCGCTTGCCGACGTCGCCGAAGGCTACCGCGCGATGGACGAGCGCCGCGCCATCAAGACCCTTTTGCGGGTTTGACCGGAACAGGAGATGTCCATGAAGAAGATTGCCGCCACCCTCGCCGTCTCCGCCCTTGCCGCCACCGGCGTCGAGGCGGAAGACAAGCGCCGCCCGCGCATCGCGCCCGAAGCCGTCTACGATGTCGCGCCGGGTCTTGGGCATTTTACCGACGACGTGCTGTTCGGGAACGTCTGGTCGCGGCCGGAGCTTGCGCCGCGCGACCGCAGTCTGGTCACTGTCGCCGCTCTTGTCTCCACCGGCAAAACCGCGCAGATCGGCAGCCATGTCGCCCGGGCGTTGGATAACGGCGTCGAGCCGCGCGAGATCGGTGAACTGATCACCCAGCTCGCCTTCTACTCCGGATGGCCGAATGCGATGTCGGCCGTCACGGAGGCGAAGAAGGTCTTCGACCAGCGCGAGATCGGGCCGGTCGGAGACAGCGGAGCAGCGCGCATCGACCTGGATGCGGCGGCGGAAGCCGCCCGCAGCGCCGCGGTGCAGGCCGGCGTCTCTCCGACGGCGCCGGCGCTTGCCGAGATGACGAACCGTGTGCTGTTCGGGGACCTGTGGACGCGCGCGGAGCTGTCGGCCAGGGATCGCAGCCTGGTGACCATGGCCGCGCTCATTGCTATCGGTCAGCCGGAGCAACTGCCTTTCCACGCCAACCGCGCCATGGACAACGGCCTGACGCGCACCGAGGTGGCGGAGGTTGCCACCCATCTCGGATTCTATGCCGGCTGGCCGCGCGCCATGTCGGCGGTTCCGGTGATCGAGCGGGTCTTTGCCAGTCGCGCCGAGGCACGCGTGACGGATACCGATCTCAAGGTGACGAGGGCGAACGCCACCGTAGCAAAGGGGCCGGAGGATTACTTCACGGGCGAAGTCCAGGTTTCCGGGAATTATCGCGGCGACGCGCCGGCCCGGATCGGTGGCGCGACAGTGTCGTTTGCCGCCGGCGCCCGCACCGCCTGGCATACCCATCCGCTCGGACAGACGCTCTACATCGTTTCCGGCCGCGGCTGGGTACAGAAGGAGGGCGGGGTGAAGGAGACCGTGGAGCCCGGAGACGTCGTCTGGATTCCGCCGACGGTCAGACACTGGCATGGCGCGTCTGCCGATGAAGCGATGGTCCACTTTGCCGTCGCCGAGGCGCTCGATGGCAACGTCGTCACATGGATGGAAAAGGTGTCGGACGATCAGTACCGACGCTGACCGCAAGAGCAGAGACCATCGGCCAACAAGACAGGCGCCGGCGGCGAATGCCGAAGCGTCTGAGACGGAACAAGGAAGCGACACCATGAAATACAGACAGATCGGCGATCTCGAAGTCTCGGCCCTCGGCCTCGGTTGCATGGGCATGACGGGCGTCTACGGCGCGGGTGCCGACAAGGGCGAGATGATCAGGCTCATCCACGACGCGCATGACCGCGGCGTCACCTTCTTCGATACGGCCGAAGCCTATGGCCCGTTCGCCAACGAGGCGCTGCTGGGCGAAGCGCTTCAGCCGATCCGCGACAAGGTCGTCATCGCCACCAAGTTCGGCTTCGACATCGACCTCGTGACCGGCGCGCGCACCGGCGGCACCAACAGCCGCCCCGAGCATATCAAGGCGGTGGCCGAAGCGGCGCTCAGGCGGCTGAAGACGGATCGCATCGATCTGTTCTACCAGCATCGCGTCGATCTCGACGTGCCGATCGAAGACGTCGCCGGCGCTGTCAAGGAATTGATCGCCGAGGGCAAGGTCAAGCACTTCGGCCTTTCCGAGGCCGGTGTGCAGACCATTCGCCGCGCCCATTCTGTCCAGCCCGTGGCCGCGGTACAGAGCGAATACTCGCTGTTCTGGCGTGGCCCGGAAGCGGGCCTTCTGCAGCTGCTGGAAGAACTCGGCATCGGTTTCGTTCCCTTCAGCCCGCTCGGCGCCGGCTTCCTCACCGGAAAGATCGACGAGAACACGACCTTCGAGCAAGGCGATTTCCGCAATCTCGTGCCGCGTTTCTCGACGGAGGCGCGCAGGGCCAACATGGCGCTGGTCGGCGTAGTCAGGGGCGTTGCCGATCGCAAGGGCGCAACACCGGCGCAGGTCGCGCTGGCCTGGCTCCTGGCGCAGAAGCCATGGATCGTGCCGATACCCGGCACGACCAAGCTGCACCGCCTCGATGAAAATCTTGGGTCGATCGACCTCGTTCTGACGGCCGAAGATCTCGCCGAGATCGACGCCGCGACATCGAAAATCGAGGTCCAGGGCGAGCGCCTGCCCAAGGCCGTGCTGAAAATGACCGGGCATTGAAAGGAAAGCGAAGCGACCATGACCGACGTTGTCGATGCGACCCGAAGAGGCCTCCTCATGACGCCGCTGCTCCTGTCCTTTGCAACAGGCGGGGCTTCCGCTGCGAACCAACCCCTGTCGAAGACACTGGTGGTCTGCTTTTCGCGCAGCGGGAACACGCGGGTCGTCGCCAGGCAGGTTCGCCGGGCGCTGAAAGCCGACCTGTTCGAGATCGAGCCGGAAACGCCCTATCCGGACGACTATTTCGAGACGGTCGCTCAAGCGAAACAGCAAACCGACAGTGGCTATGAACCGCCGTTGAAGACGAAGGTCGCCGACATCGCCTCATATGCAACGGTATTTCTTGCCTTTCCGATCTGGGGAATGACCGCGCCGCCCGTAATCCGATCCTTTCTCGCAACGCACGATCTTTCGGGCAAAACGATCATTCCTCTCGTCACGCATGGCGGATACGGGCTGGGCGATAGCCTGGATATCGTCGCCCGCCATGCACCGCGATCCAGCCTTGTCGACGGCTTCTCGATGCCGGCGCCTCAGGAGCGCCGGACGATCGAAATGGTGACGCAGTGGCTCGGTGAACAGCGAGCGCCGAAATAGCCTGCAGCCCTACCGGCGCTGCTCGCGTCGGCCCCTTTTACAACGATGCTCTTGGTTCCTCGTCAACGGCCTTCTCGTGTCCAACGGGATGGCCGGGCGCTGGACGCCGGGGTGTTTCTCGAGCCAAGCCGTTGCCGGCACGCAGGCGTGGAGATGACCGCCCTTCGAGGTGACGTTCATTGGCGCCGAGCGCCTGGCCGGTGACGGTGATGTGGCCTATTTCGCGCCTACGGTGAACAGAGGTTCGTCCAACAGCGACAAGTCAACCTCGATGCCGAGGCCGGGCGCCGTTGGTGCGGAGCCGAAGCCTGCGGAGGAATGTGGCGTATGGTTTGCCAGATGGCCGTCCGTCCAGTCGTTGAAGAACGGCGTCATCAACAGGGATTCCGGGCGCGTCGTGGCTGCGACATGGGATGTTGCCGCAGTGATGATGTCCCCGCCCCACATGTCTTCGACCGAAACCGCCATGTTCAGTTCCTGCAGGAGGTCGCGGGCCTTCACCACATTCGTGAGGCCACCGAGCTTCCCGAATTTCAGGTTCACGGAAACGGCGTTGGCTTCATATTTCGCCCGGTACACCTCGTCATGGTTGATGATGGACTCGTCGAGCACCAGCGGGACCGACGATCCGCGATGGGCGAGAATGCAATCGGCGGTGCTGCGGCACGGTTGTTCGACATAGACGGCAAGGCCTGCCAGCCCCTGCAGAGCCAGCTTGGCGGCGGCGAGTGACCAGCCACCATTCGAATCGGCGACGATCACCGTCTCGGCATCGCCCGCCTCCACGCTCGCCCGCGTGCGTGCAATATCGTCGAACGGGTTGTTGCCGACCTTGAGCTGGAAGCGATTGATGCCGGCGCGACGGCGCTCGCGAATGAACTCCGCCATCGCCTCCGGACGATCCAGCGGTACGGCCTCATAGATCGGGAATCGCTCGTTGAGGACGCCGCCGATCAGCGCCGAAATCGGCCGGGCCAGCGATTTTCCCAGGATGTCCCAGCAGGCGATGTCGATCGGGCTCTTGGCGAATTCCTGGCCCATCAAGGTGCCGTTCATGATGCGGGACACCTTGCCGATATTGGTCGGATCAGCTCCGATCAGCGCCTCGCCGAGATCCTTCAGGGTCGTTCGGATGCCGTCGGGAAAAGTGGGTAGATAGACCTTTCCAAGCGTTGTTATCTCGCCCCAGCCGACAATTCCCTCGTCGGTGCGGATGCGCACGACCGTGCCGTCTTCAGCGCTCGCGACGCGGTTGCCCGACATCACATAGGTGCCGTGGGCGTAGCCGACCTGATACTTGTAAACATCGATACCGACGATTTTCATAAGGGC
The DNA here is from genome assembly GCA_945952045.1 of uncultured Rhizobium sp. GTDB lineage: Bacteria > Pseudomonadota > Alphaproteobacteria > Rhizobiales > Rhizobiaceae > Metarhizobium. Next base: position 159,313 of record CAMFHE010000002.1, on the reverse strand, counting down.
TCCCTTCAAGATTTGTATATTGTATAAAATATAAAATAACACACCGCAAGCCATCTCCCGGTCAGAAGGTGCGGTCACCGGAGGCGCTTCCAGCAACGTCTCGCCCGATCGAATATTGTATAAAATCTGAAAGCGGCTATACGCTGGGCAAGGATCCATGGGAAACTGCCGCCAATGACCGCAGCCGGAAAAGGCGTCAAGCACAAGACGATGGCATCGGCCGCGGCCGAGGAGATCCGCAACCGCATCCTGTCGGGGGCCTATCCGCCCGGTTTCCAGCTACGTCAGGATGTCCTGGCCGGCGATCTCGGCATGAGTCGCATTCCCATCCGCGAGGCGCTGGTTCAGCTCGAAAGCGAGGGGCTGCTCAAGATCCTGCCACATCGGGGGGCCGTCGTCGTTGAGCTTACGGTGGATGAAATCGAAGAGCTGTTCAACATGCGGCTTCTCCTCGAGCCATTCCTTTTCAAACGGTCGGTACCCCTGCTGACGCAAGCCGATTTCAAAGTTCTACGCAGCATACAGGTGCACTATGCCCAGTCCATCGACGAGCTCGACATCGATGCCTGGAACCAGCTGAATACGGACTTTCATCTCACTTTGTATCGGCATGCCAGCAGCCCCCGTATTGTCCAGACTGTGCAGAACCTGCTGGTCGAATGCGACCGTCACACGCGCATCCAGCTTTCGTCCATTCGGGGCGACCGGGAGCGAGCCGTATCCGAACACGCCGAACTGCTTCGCCTCTGCGAAGACGCGGCCTACGAGGAGGCTGCCAGCCTCATGTATCGGCATATCGATCACATCCGCCGCGGGCTGGTGGTGTTGCTTGGCCGCGATGGAGGCGCTGCGGTCTGATCCGCTCGAACGACTGTTGTGCATATTCGAGTTCAGGAGCGAGTGGTGATGGAGCGTCGACAAGCCAACCGGCAAGTCAGTTTCGAGCATCATCCTTCGCCGGGGTCGTCCTTATCCTGTTGTCGGGCCAGAACGTTCACCATAGCGGCGAACTTGCGACGAACATTTTCGTTCTCGGCCGAGAGACCTGCCGGAGGCATTCTCCAGCCGCGCGCGGATGCCCTGTCGCCAGTTCCATCGACGGCAGGTCACCCCGATGTCGTCGCACCAGATGACCTCTTGACAGGCTCTTCTTCCCGCAGGCAACTGGCATGGATCTTAGTGCCAGTTGCAGAGATAAATCATGGGCCAGTCGGGGCAGCGAAACGATCAGGCGGGAACCGCGCGCGGTATCTATCTCGGATTGCGCGAGCAGATTGCCACCGGCGTCTATGCCCCCGGCGACAGATTGCCTTCGACACGAGCGCTGGCGGAAGAACTCGGGGTCTCGCGCACGACCGTCACGTCCGCCTTCGACCAGCTGATCTCCGAGGGTTATGTCCTGGTACGCCAAGGCGCCAAGGCTGTTGTCGCCGGGAACGTTGCGAGCGGAGAGACCGGGCCATCGCTGAAGACCGGGACGTCCCCGCCGCCGCTTTCTTCCTACGCCATGCGGGCGATGCAAATGCCCATCACTATGCCGGCGGCGGGCGGATTGAAGTACGATTTCCGCTACGGTGACGTCGCGCCTGACGATTTTCCCATGCTCGCCTGGCGCAAGGCTGTGAGTGCCGCGATCTTCGCTCGCCGCGAACGGCTGGGCTACGGTCACCCGGCGGGAAGCACCGCGTTGCGGCAGGCGTTGCAAGGCTATCTCTGGCGCGCCCGGGGCATCCGATGCGAAATGGAGCAGATCGTCGTCGTCAACGGTTCGCAGCAGGCTCTCGACCTTTGCGCGCGCGTTCTGGTCGATCCCGGCGGCAAGGTGCTGATCGAGGAACCCTGTTATGCGATGGCGCGCAGCGTTCTTGCCGCGCTTGGTGCGGAGGTGACAGCCATATCGTGCGACGCGGATGGGCTCGACACCGCCCGACTGCCCGCGCCGCACGGATATTCGCTGGCCATCGTCACCCCGAGTCATCAGTTCCCGCTGGGCAGCGTCCTGTCCGCCGCACGGCGTCGCGAATTGGTCGAGTGGGCGGATGCCGGAAACTCCCTCATCGTCGAGGACGACTACGATGGTGAATACCGGTACGACGTGCGGCCTATCCCTCCGCTGTATCTGTCTGGTCGGGGGAGGGTGATCTATGTCGGCACTGTATCGAAAACGTTGTCGCCGACCTTGCGCCTTGGCTACCTCGTGCTGCCGGAAGGGCTTGTCGAACCGTTCGTCCGATGCAAGCAGATCGCCGACCGGCACAGCGCCACTTTCGAGCAGGACGCGCTCGCATCGCTGATCGACACGGGCGCCTACGAGCGCCACGTCCGCAAGATGCGGCGGATGAACGCCGAAAGGCGCGCTGCCTTCCTTGACAGCATGGCCGCGGCCTTCGGCGAACGTATCGAAGTCGTCGGAACATCGGCCGGCCTCCATGTCGTCGTCTGGTTCAACGGTTCCGCGGCCGAGGACGAGGAGCGTCTGGCGGGCGTGGCGAGGGAAGCGGGCATCGGCATCTATCCGATCTCGCGGCTGTTTTCGCTGGCGATGGGGCGGCGGGCCGGCTTCGTCTTCGGTTATGCTTCCATGCCGGTGCGGAACATTCCCGAGGGCGTACGCCTGCTCGCAAAGGTTTGGCCGCAGCAGGTTTGACAAGACCGTGTGAACGCAGGTCAACTGGACCACGTCTTTCGGACCGAACTGGCGCTTCAGGCCCGCCAGATTGCTCGGTATTGGTCGAAGCGGCGAAGCGCGCTGCCGATCGATTCACCTGACCGCATTTATTCGAACACGCGAGAATGACGATGACCCTCTTCAGCGGCCTTTCGGCCTTTTCCATCACGCCGACGGATGCGAGTGGCCGCGTCGACACGGTAGCACTTGCGCGCCTGCTGAAGCGCATCGCTGATGCCGGCGTCGATTCCATCGGCCTGCTCGGCAGCACCGGCGGTTATGCCTTCCTGTCGCGCGACGAGCGGCGCCGCGCCGTTGACGCGGCGATGGAAAGCGTCGGCGGCAAGATCCCGGTCATCGTCGGCGTCGGCGCGCTACGCACGGATGAGGCCGAGGCGCTGGCCCGCGATGCCAAGGCGGCGGGGGCCGATGGCCTGCTTCTGGCGCCGATGTCCTACACCCCGCTGACCGAGGAGGAGGTCTTCCAGCATATGTCTTCGGTCGTGGCGGCGGGCGGCCTGCCGCTCTGCATCTACAACAATCCCGGCACGACCCGTTTCATCTTCAGCGACGGCCTGATCGCGCGGCTGGCAAAGCTGCCCGGCATTGCCGCCATCAAGATGCCGCTGCCGGCGGACGGCGATTTCCGCGGCGAGCTTGCCCGGCTGCGCGCTATAACACCTGCTGGCTTTTCCATCGGCTACAGCGGCGATTGGGGTGCGGCGGGGTCGCTGCTTGCGGGCGGGGATGGCTGGTACAGCGTCGTCGCCGGTCTGCTGCCGACCGAGGCGCTGGCGCTGGCGCGCACCGCGATGACCGGCGACCGGGCCGAAGCCGAGCGGCTGGACCGGGCTTTCCAGCCGCTTTGGACCCTGTTCAAGGAATTCGGCAGTTTTCGCGTCATGTATGCCGTCGCCGATCTTCTCGGCCTCTGCTGCGTCGCTCCGCCAAGGCCGATCCTGTCTTTGGGTCCTGCCGATATCGCCCGGGTGAAGGCGGCGCTCGACAGCCTGGATGCTCAGGCAGAGCCAGCATGAACGGACGGGTTTGACGCGATGCTTCGACAGGTGATCGGCAGGATAGGCGCAGAGAGGCGGGAAAAGGCGGGAATGTCATCTGAACCAACAAACCGGACGGCGGACCTCGCCCTGTTGCTCCTGCTGTCGACCCTTTGGGGCTCGTCCTACACCTTCATCAAGATCGGTGTCGAGACGATCCCGCCGATAACGCTGATCGCGACCCGGACGCTGATTGCCGGAAGCCTGCTCCTCCTTCTCGTGAAGGCGCGCGGCCTGTCGCTGCCAAGGGATCGCGTGAGCTGGGGCCGCTTTCTCTTCCAGGCCTGCCTGAACAGCGTCATTCCGTTCACGCTGATCGCCTGGGCCGAACAGACCACCGATGCGGGCCTCGCGACCATTCTCAATTCGACCTCGCCGATCTTCACCTTCCTGCTGACCGTCCTCATCACCCGTCACGAGGCGGTGACCAGCCGCAAGCTGTTGGGGGTTTTCGCCGGCCTGCTCGGGGTCTGCCTCATCGTCGGCTTCGAAGCGCTGGCCGGCCTCGGCCATCAGGCCTGGGCACAGTTCGCCATCGTCACGGCGACGATCTCCTATGCGGGTGCCGCGATTTTCGGCAAGAATTTCCGGGGCATGGACCCGATGCTACCGGCTGCCGGATCGATGATCTGCGGTGCGGTCCTTCTCATCCCCGTCAGCGTGATTGTCGACCGCCCATGGACGCTGACGCCCAGCGGCGGCTCGCTCGCCGCGCTTCTCGGCCTATCCGTCTTTTCGACGGCACTCGCCTTTGTGATCTACTTCCGGCTGCTTCAAACGCTCGGTTCGGTCGGCACGACGGCGCAGGCCTATATGCGTGTGCCGATAGGCGTCGCCATCGGCGTGCTGTTTCTCGGGGAAACGCTGATGCCGATGGCCTGGCTGGGCTTGGTATGCATCCTTGCAGGTGTCATTGCTATGACCTGGCCTGCGAAACGGTTGGCCGACGCTGCAAGTCCGTAGCAGCCGCAGACAGGATGCGGGTGCGCGAAAACCCGGTCACCGCTCATCATCGGTCCTGCCGGATTGCGCTGGAACAATCGGACTACCGGGTGCCAAGCCTTGACATCCCTCGGTGCGGGATTGGAGGGCAATGCGCCCTCCTTCTGCGGTGCGATCGCCATTCTCGACATCCGTGTCGATTTCGGCTCGCCCGTGCCGGTCCGGAAGCAACGCCTGCGACCGCGGCAATGAGTTTCAGCAGGATCATCCTATCCTTTGATCCGGGCCCGACTGGCCGACGACCAAAGCGACAGGATTTCTAAGCCGTCGGTTTGCCGTCAACGAGGCCAGGATAGGTCGAGTTCGCCGCCGCCTCATTTTACGAAAGCCAGAGCTTTTCATAATCGTTTTGCCGAAAATGCTCATGCAGAAAATCGATGAAGAGGCGCGTTTTCGCGGGGAGATGCCGTCTTGATGGAAAGGCCATGTTGATCGTCAGTTGCGGCAGGTCCCAGTCGTCGAGAACCCGGACAAGCGTTCCTTCATCGAGATCCTTCTGAACGATATAGGAAGGTTGCGCAATAATGCCCATGCCGGCCCGCGCGCCACTCATCAGCAATTGTCCCTCATTGCTTGTCAGAAACGGCTTGATGTTGACCGTGATCTTCGAATTGTTCTTCTGCAGATGCAGGCGCAAGGGATCATCTGCAAGTAAGTAAGCCAGGATCCGATGCCTTTCGAGATCTTCTGGATGAGATGGCACGCCCATTTTTTCGAGATAGGAAGGAGACGCGACCAGTCTGCGACGCGTCGCCGCCAGTTTTCGAATCGTGATCGTGCTGTCTTCTTCCATCCGCCTTGTCCGGATGGCGAGATCGACACCCTGTTCGATAATGTCGAGATAGCGGTTCGACGCGGCGATATCGATTGAAATCTTTGGATACTGGCGGGTGAACTCCGGAATGAGCGGCATGAGGTGCAGCAGTGAAAACGAGGTGGATGCCGTCAGTTTCAAGGTCCCGCTTGGCGAATGCGAAACACCGCTCACCTGTGCTTCCGCATCCTTGAGATCAAAAAGGATGGATTTGGCATGGGTATAAAAATTCTCGCCTTCTTCGGTGAAGGACGTCTGGCGTGTGCTACGGTTTACAAGTCGAACCCCCAGACGCTCCTCAAGAGATGACAGGTAGCGGCTGACGGCGGAAACCGACTGGCCGAGATTCTTCGCGGCCTTGCTGATGCTTCCGGCTTCGAAGATCTGCACCAGCACCTCCAGTTCGCTGAAACGATCCATCACACACTCCTCCCCGGCGTCTTATGTCTGGCGAGACTTGCAAACCCGCGCTGCCCTTTGTTGCAATATCTGCAATTGAATTTTGCCCGATGACCCAATTCCATCTTTTCCCGCACCCTATAGCCTAGCACCACTGGACGAAAACGCGTCATTGAGTTGAAACGGGGGTAGAATGATCAAGCATATCGTCATGTGGAACGTCAGCGGCAAGAACGACGAGGAGAGGGCGGAAGCTGCGCAGACCGTGAAAGCGAAGTTCGAGGGGTTGCGCGGCAAGGTCCCGGGGCTTGTCGAACTGGAAGTCGGCATCGATGTCAGCCGCGTCGATTATGCCTGCGACGTGGTGCTCTACACCGTGTTCTCGTCGCAGGAAGCGCTCGCGGAATACGCCGTTCATCCGTCCCACCTTCAGGTACGGCAGGAACTGGGTGATCTGCGCATCGCGCGGTTTCAAGTCGATTACAGCGTCCACGAAAATGCCTTGGCCGGATAACTGAGATGGATGGTTCAATGCCCAGGCATTGAACCATTTCAATGCGTTTGCCTTATCGATCGGAACGCGGCGGCGCGCCTTCATAGGCATTGCCGACAAGCTCGGTAAGCCCTGCCTTTTCAAGCGGACGCGGATTCCAGTAAGGTCGCGCCAGCGCCGCTTGAACCACCCTCTCCACGTTTTCTGCGGGCATCCCGATCGATTTCAGCCCCTGCGGCGCACCGATCGATTTTCCGATTTTATAGAGTTCCAGTGCCGGATCGTCCGTCTGAAGCGCGAGACGGAGCTTGTCCATCGTGCCGGGAATGGCAACGGAATTGTAAGCCAGCGCGTGAGGCAGCACGATCGTGTGCGTCTCCGCATGCGGCAGGTCGAACATGCCTCCAAGCGTGTGGCAAAGCTTGTGATGAAGCGCCATTCCAGCGACGCCAAGGCATATGCCCGACAGCCATGCGCCATAAAGCGCGTTTCCGCGCGCCTCCCTGTCGGAGGGATCGGCGGCAATATCAGGCAGGGCTCTGGCAAGCGATCCTATTGCTTCCACCGCAAAAAGCGAGGTCACCGGATTGGCTTCCCTAGCGTACAAGGCTTCCACGGCGTGGGCAATCGCGTTCATTCCGCTCAAGCCCGCCATTTTCGCCGGCAATGACATCGTCAGGTCGACATCATAGATGACCGCGTTCGGAAGCACTCTCTCATCGTTGATGGTTCTCTTCTCGCCATTGGCCGTCTCCCCCAGAATCGGCGTCATTTCAGACCCGGCATAGGTGGTGGGAACGACGAGCTGCGGCAGGCCACTTCGAAGGGCAAGCGCTTTGCCAAGTCCGATCGTCGAGCCACCGCCGATGGCAACAAGCCCGTCCGCACCTGATTCGCGCAGGATTTTTTCTGCTTCATCGGTAATATCGGAAGGCGTGTGCATCCGCGCCTTGTCGAAAAGCAGCGTATTTTCGCCGCCAAACGCGGCAGCCATGCCGGCAACCTGCTCGCTCTGTTGCGGGGTCGACAGGAAAAGCGGCTTTTTCGATCCCAGTCGATGCAGCTCGGCGCCAAGCTGAGCGATCGTGCCGGTTCCGAAAATCACATGGCTGCGATTGGATTTATAGACAAAGTCCTGCATTCACGCTCCCTGCATTTGCTTGCATTGCAAAATCATCTGGTATCGCGGCGCGCCGCCGCCGCAGGCCCATCCTGGCCATGCACGGAAGGGAACTTCGCAGGTCTGAAACCGGCTTGGAATGTCCGCAGTTTGAAAATCATCTTTGCAAAAAACGCAAATAACTGCGCCGCAAGCTGCAACTCACCATGGGCAAGATTGCGCGATATCGACATTTTCCGGGTGACGGACAAATGCCGAATAATTCCTATAGTGCTATGTTTTATATGAATAAAATATCATTCTTGCCTCGTTTGGAAATACGGCTTTGCGAGGCGCGCAGGCGATCGCTACCCCTGGATTATTCCCGTTTCAGTCAATCGATTTTCGACGATACCAGTTCCTGTTCGTGGTGGAGACCGCTGGACACCGCAGTCGTGCTGTCACTAAGATTGTCGATAGTTGGAGGCATGGAGGTTGAAGCGGGAGCCGTTTTTCCGTGAGGGGAGAGGTTGTCCGAATGCCATGCCGGCAGCGCATCTGCGATGCGCACAGGAAAATCGGGGGTAGCAGAATGACTTTTCGGATCGCTTATCTGGGCACCGGCGCAAACGGCGCCGGCATTGCTGCAGACATAGCGCGCAGCGGACATGACATCACTTTGATCGACCAATGGCCCGATCACGTGGAAGCCATGCGTCGGGATGGGATTACGGTTCGCTACCCGGATGGGACCGAAGAAGTAACGCAGGTCGAAACGAGGCATCTCTGCCAGGTCAGCGAGATACGCGAGCCGTTCGACGTCGTTTTTCTGGGCGTCAAAGCCTATGATACGCGATGGGCCGTTGAGCTGATCAAGCCGATCTTGTCCGAAAGCGGCGTGGTGGTCGGGGTGCAGAATGGCATGACCCGGGACGACATCGCTTCGATCGTCGGAACAGAACGCAGTCTCGGCGCGGTCATCGAAGTCACGGCCAACATGTATGTTCCGGGACGCGTGCAGAGGCAAACGCCGCGCAGCGAGTCGTGGTTTGCAATTGAAAAAAGCGAAGCCGTGGGCGCCGACCGCGTCAGGCGTGCCGCAGACGTGCTGAGTGCTGCCGGCCGCGTCGATGTCGTGGATGACATTCATTCGGCGAAATGGATGAAATTGGCCGTCAATGCTGCGGAATTGGTGACATCGGCGCTTGTCGGATTGCCGTTGATGGAAGCGGCCGAAGATCCGCTGCTGTTGAATTTCATGCTGGCGACCGGACGGGAAGCCGTCAATGCGGCCGCGGCCGACGGAGCAATCCTGATGCCTATTCTCGGCATGGCGGAGGATGTCGATACCTCCAGTCCCGACGATTTCGCCGATGCATTGTTCGGAAAGGTGCTTTCGTCTTTCTGCCTTCCCAATACGGAGACCACCTGCCTGCAGGATTGGCGCAAGGGTCGGCGCAACGAGGCGCAGGAACTCAACGGTCATGTGGCGCGAATTGCGGGCAAATACGGATTGAAAGCGCCGCTCAACGCGCTGACGGCGGAACTGGCGCTCAAGGTGGAGCGCGGCGAACTGCCCTTCGATCTTTCAAACCGGCCATTGATCGAAGCAGCAATGGCCGAGCATGCCCCAAAGCTCGGCAATGTCCTGGGGATGGCCCCCAGACCTGTTCAATAAAGCCAATTCCGGCCGGCACGGCCAGCCGGCACTTCAAGACGCAATCCTATTCGATTCTCGGGCGCGGCAAGATGCGAGCGCCGTTGCGCTTCAGCATTCGCAGCAAAGGACTACAGAACCATGAAACGTATTCTGATCAAGAACGCTGCCGTCGTCAGCATGGACGATGCCATAGGTGATTTCGAAAAAGCCGACATTCTGGTCGAAGACGGCCAGATCAGGGAAATCCGCCCGGATATCGACCGTGACGGGAAAATCGAGGCGGACGTCATCGATGCGGAAGGCATGATTGCCATTCCGGGATTGTGGGATGCCCACCGGCACACCTGGCAGACCGGTTTGCGGGGCATTTTGGCAGACGGCCGCATTCCCGACTACCTGCGCGGCTTCCGGCTGCAGATGGCCCCGCTTTACCGCGCCGAAGACATGTATGCGGCAAACTATGCCGGCGGCCTCGATTGCCTGGAGAATGGCGTCACCGGACTGGTGGACTATTGCCACAACATCATCAGCGAGGACTATGCCCATGCCGCTGTCGAGGGGCTGAAAGCATCCGGCGTGCGCGGCCTTTATGCGCATGGCATGGTCTCGGTGACCGAAAATACTTTTGCCGGCGGCAAGGGGTTGACCGAAGGCAACCAGGAGCGCAACCTCAGCCATAACTGGCGTTTCGAACTGGCGCGCAGGATCCGGGCCGAGCATTTCTCAGGCGAGGGCATCCTGGGTTTTGCTATCGCGCCTCAGGAACTGGCTATCGCGCCCGCCGCTGACGTCGCGCAGGAATTTGCCCTTGCCCGTGAACTGGGCGTGCGCATCACGTTCCACTCCAACCAGGTCGCGGTCCCCGATGGCGGCATGCGCGACATGCACACGCTTGCCGGCCACGGCCTTCTCGGCCCTGACGTCAATCTCGTGCACATGACCTTCTCCAATCCGGACGAATGGGACATCGTTGCAGGGTCCGGCGCTTCCGTCACGCTCTGTGCGGAAACCGAAATGCAGATGGGAATGGGATATCCCGTGACCGCCGAAGCAACCAAATTCACATCGGCGGGCCCAAGCCTGGGCATGGACTGCACAAGCAGCACCAGTGGCGACATGCTGGCGCATGCCCGTCTCGTGCTCCAGTGCACCCGATGGCTTGGCGACGCGTCCCATTATCGTGATTTCAGCCACCCGAAGAAGATCCATTGGACCACACGAGACGCACTCTCTTGGATCACCATCAACGGTGCGAAAGCGGCCGGTGTCGATCACCTGACCGGCTCGCTGACGCCTGGGAAGCGTGGCGACATCGTTCTGCTGGACATGCGCGGCATCGCCTTTGCGGGTTGGAACCGCAAGGATCCATGCTCGATGGTCGTGTCCCAAACCAATTCGCGCAATATCCATACCGTCCTGGTCGACGGAAAGATCGTCAAGAATGGCGGTCAGCTCATCCATGTGGATGTGAATGCAGCGACCCGGCGGCTCGAGCAGTCACATGACTATCTCAATGAAATGATGGACAGGAATGGCGGCTTCATTCCCCAGCCGCCCGTTCCCTTGCCGCTTTACGAGACCTGAGTTCGATCAAGCAATTTCTGCAAGAATGGAAGCGAAGACCTGAGTGAAAGCGCCCCGGACAGGGGCGCTTTTTGCCATTTTGGAGTTGTATGGCCCGTCTGAAGTCAAGTTGCGGCCAGATTGATGCGGATTAAGCAACAATGTTTCCCGCTTTTTGTGTCTACACCTTGCATTCGGCGGCTGGCATACAAAAACGGAAGAACTGCAGTCCGTTACGCAGAAACGTTCAAACGCTATTTCTTTCAACATCTTCAAGAGCATGCCGGGGGAGGAGACCATGTTGTATGCAATACACTGTCTTGATCACGAGGAAGGTCTAGCGTTGCGTCTCGCGCACTATGACGCGCACAAGGCTTACTTGGCATCGGCCGCAATCGGAACTGTCATTTCCGGCCCGCTTCTGGCGCCCGACAATGAGACCATGATCGGTTCCCTGTTCGTCGTAAAGGCGGCCTCGATGGAGGATGCGGTTCAGTTCAACAGGCAAGATCCTTTCCATGCGGCAGGCGTGTGGAAAACCGTTCAGATCCATCCGTTCAACATGCGGGTCGACAACCGCGGCTGATGGCCGGCGGCCGGAGGAGTACGGCCGGCCTTTGCCAATCGCCAGACTAACAAGGGGAGAGAAGAGCATGCAGAAACAAGAATTCAGCGTCACGCGGGGCGTGTTCGGGCTTGCGATGATTGCGGCTATGGCAGTCGCCACAGGCGTTCGCGCAGACGATGCCAAAGAGATCGTCGATGCGGCGAAAAAGACCGTCGAAGCCGGCTATCAGGGCATTTACGAAGCGCCGCCGGCAACCGGTCCCAAGGCCGTCAAGGGCAAGAGCATCTGGTACATTTCCTGCGGACAGGCCTTCGTGCTCTGCGCCCAGCAGGCCGAGGGCTTTTCCGAGGCTGCCGGTCATCTGGGCTGGACCGTGAGCATCCAGGACGGCAAGGCGAACCCGTCGGCCGCCAGCGACATCATTCGCCAGGCCATTGCCGCCAAGGTCGATGGCATCGCGATCTCCGCCTTCGATTGCCCGGGCATCAAGAGCGCGCTCCTGCAGGCAAAGTCCGAAAAGGTTCCGGTCGTTTCCATCCAGTCCATCGATTGCAGCGACAAGGCTTTCGGCGGCGAAGAGGCCCTCTTCACGGCCTCCGTCAATCTTCTGGGTTCAACGGATGCGTCGGAATTCTACCGACGCTTCGGCGAACTGCGTGCGAACTATGTCATCGCCCGCACTGAAGGCGCGGCCAAGGTGATTTCGATTGCAGAAACCAGCCAAAGGGTGCAGCAGGCCAATCATCAGGGCTTCATGCAGGCGATCGCCAAGTGCGCAGGCTGCTCGATCGTTGAATCGAACTTCAACTTCGGCCAGGTTCCAAGCCCTGCGACGCAGATCTGGCAGTCCGCACTGCTGCAGAACCCCGATGCAACCGTCGTCGAATATGGGATTGACGCGCTGATGGAACTCGGGTTGCAGACGGCCGTCCGCCAATCCGGACGCACCGATCTGATCGTCGGCGGCGGGGAGGGCTTTCCCAACAATTTCGACCTGATCCGGTCGGGAACGCAGACATTCTCCGTAGGCCTGCCGTTCAAATGGTTTGGATGGGCGGTCGCCGATACCGTCAACCGCGTTCTCGCCGGTGAAGACCCCCGGACGCTTCCAAGCGAAGGGACGGGTTTCAAGCTTGTCGACAAGGATCACAATCTGCCGGCAGCCGGCGAAATGCTCGAGCCGTCGGTCGATTTCCGCAAAGCCTATCTTTCTGTCTGGAACGGTTGATCTCTTGCCGCTTGCCGCCCGGAGACAGGTTTTCCGGGCGCAAGCAAGCATTTCCCAGCAAGTCCTGGAACACCTGTGACAGATAGGCAGGAGCCTCAAGTGGCAAATACTTCCGATGCCCTGACGATTAGCGGCCTTTCAAAGACATTCGGGCGCGAGAAGGCGCTGGACAATGTCGGGTTTTCCGTCAAGCCGGGCAGCGTCCATGGCCTGATCGGCGGCAATGGTTCCGGCAAGTCAACTCTCATCAAGATTCTGGCGGGTGTCCATCGCGGCGATCCCGGAGGCTCCGTGACTTTTTCCGGCACCCAGGCGGAAAGCGACCAGATTAATCCCGAGCTTGCGCGCCGGCTCGGCATGCGCTTCGTTCACCAGAACCCCGCGATGTTTCCATCCATGACGGTCGCGGAGAATGTCGGACTGGGCGCTGGCTTTCCCACCACTGCGGGCAGAATTCGGTGGCAGGCACTTCGACATCATACGCAGCAGCTTTTGGACAGATACGAGATCGCTGCACGCGCAGATGATCTGGTCGGCAATCTGCGCCAGGCAGAGCAGACCATGATCGCCATCGCTCGGGCGTTGCAGGATGCGGACGAAGGCGCCACCTGTGTTCTTGTTCTCGACGAACCGACGGCATCGCTTCCGGATCACGAGGTGCGCATACTGCTGGACGCGATCCGCCGTCTTTCCCGGATGGGCCACACCGTTATCTATGTCAGCCATCGGCTTGAGGAGATTCTCGATATAACCGACCATGTCACCGTCCTGCGCGACGGTCGGCATATCGAGACCCGACCGACGCAGGGACTTCAGGAAGCCGATCTCATCAGAATGATCGTCGGCCGCAGCGTCGACCGGACCTACGCCCAGGTCAGCGCTCTTCCGCGCTCCGGCGATCAGCGGCAGACGCCGGTACTGGAGGTTCAAGGTCTGGGCGGCGGCCCGCTTGCGGATGTGAGTTTCTCGCTGCAAAGCGGCGAAGTGCTTGGCATTGCCGGTCTGCTCGGGTCCGGGAGAACTGAACTTTTGAAGATGATCTTCGGCGACATGGCGCATGAGCGCGGCGCCATTCGGCTGGACGGCAAGAAGATCGCATTTTCCGAACCCTTGCAGGCGATGCAGGCCGGCATCGCCATGGTCCCGGAAAACCGTGAACGGGAAGGGGTTTTCCAGGGATTGTCGGTCATGGAAAACATGACCGTCGGCCAATTTCACAAGTTTACGACCGGGGGCGTGATCAACAGGCGGCGCGAACAGCTGGAAGCCTGCAAATCCGTCGTCGAGTATCGCGTCAAGACGCGCAACGAGCGCGCGCAGATATCATCGCTATCCGGTGGCAACCAGCAGAAGGTGGTCATGGCGCGCTGGCTGCGCCGCGCACCGCGTCTTCTGTTGCTGGACGAGCCCACGCAAGGCGTCGATGTCGGTGCGAGAGAGGATATCTACGCAGCCATCCGCAGCAGTCTGGCAAACGGAATGGGTGTCCTGGTCGCCAGTTCCGATTTCGATGAACTGGCGCAGTTATGTCAGCGGGTGATCATTCTCAAGCAGGGAAGAATTACCGGAGAGTTGGTTGGTGAAGACCTGACACGGCATACGATGACCGAACAGGTGTTGATCTCGGAAGGGGGGAATGCCGCATGAGTTCGGTGAACCAGGAAAAAATGACTGTTACGGTCGCTGCTGCAAGCCATCCGCCCGAGCGGATCAACTGGGCCGAGTTTGCCGAGCGCACAGGGCTGATATTTCTGTTGTTGCTCGTGATCGGGCTTTTCTGTCTGCTGCGACCGACCACCTTTGCGACCTACGCCAATTTTCGCAGCATCGCGACCGCCCAACCGGTCATGGCCGTGGCGGCGCTGGCGCTTATCGTACCGCTGATCGGCGGACGCTTCGATGTCTCCGTTGGTTCGATACTCGGTCTTTGCGCCATCGCGACGGCCTCTGCCATGAGCCATTTTCAGCTGCCGCTGGCATTGGCAATTATCCTCGGTGTCGGCATGGGCGCCGTCATCGGCTTGATCAACGGCGTCATCGTCGCCTATCTCGGGGTGAATTCGATCATCGGGACCCTCGGTGTCGCAACCATCCTGGGTGGACTGGTCACCGGTTACACGCAGGGTATTCCGATCAGCAGCGGCCTGTCTCCGGTGCTGACCGACATATCGATCCAGTCCATTTTCGGCGTTCCGGTCCTGCTTGTCCTGATGGCGCTCATCGCGGCAGGTGTCTGGTTCGCCCTGACCCAGACACCCTATGGGCGAAATCTCGCCGCCGTCGGCGCGAACGGCGAATCGGCCCGCCTCGTCGGTATCCGCACCAAACGCGTGGTGATGATGAGCTTTGTATTGTCGGGCGTGCTGGCGGGTATCGCCGGTGTTCTGCAGATCGGCTCGCAAGGCAATGCCGGCCCGCAACTCGTCGGCATCACCTTCATTCTTCCCGCGCTTGCGGCCGCCTTCCTGGGGGCGACGACATGGCAGCCGGGCAAGTTTTCCGTCCAGGGTACGCTCATCGGTATTTTCTTTCTCGGCACGACCATCAGCGGTCTTTCGTTGATCGGCATCCAGCCTTGGATTACCGACGTGTTCAACGGCTCCGCTGTGGTTGTCGCCATTGCGTTGTCGGCGCAATTGCGACGCCGGCGAACCGGTTCGCTCGATATCGGAAGTTGATTGATCAGGTTTGGGAGGCGATCGTCATGGTTCAGTTTTTTACAGAGGCTCACTCCACCGAAGCAGTCAATCAACGTGTGGGCGCATCGTGCGACCCACGTCTGGCGCGCATTGCGGAAAGCCTCGTCCGCCACCTCCATGCTTTCGTCAAGGATGTGGAATTGACACAAGCCGAATGGGAATTCGCGATCGATTTCCTGACCCGGACGGGACAGATGTGCACCGAGGAGAGGCAGGAATTCATTCTGCTCTCCGATGTGCTCGGTGTCTCCATGCTGGTCGATGCGATCAACAATCGTCGGCCGGCAGGCGCCACGGAAAACACGGTTCTGGGGCCTTTTCACGTCGCCGAAGCGCCGATCCGCGCGATGGGCGAGACAATCTCGCTCGATGGCAAGGGCGAGCTCTGCCGCTACGAGGGACGTGTCCTTTCGCTCGATGGAATGCCGATCGAGGGCGCCTGTATCGATGTGTGGTCCGACAATGCCGACGGGTTCTACGACGTTCAGCAACCCGGGATACAACCGAAGTGGAACAATCGTGGCCGGTTCATCACCGGCGGCGATGGTCGCTACGTCTTTATCGGCATCAAGCCGGTCAGTTATCCCATTCCCGATGACGGACCGGTCGGCCAGCTTCTTTCCGCACTCGGACGACATCCGTACCGGCCCGCTCACATGCATTTTACGGTCACAGCCCCGAAATTTCAGACCATCGTGACACACACATTCGTCGGCGAAGATCGCTACCTTGCCGATGACGCCGTGTTTGGTGTCAAGCAAACCCTGGTTGCTCCATTCGAGAGGGCAGACGACCCGGCGGCTTTGTGGGTATCGACCTTCGATTTCATCATGACCAATGATGATGCGCGAGAGGCCGTTTGAACGCCTGACAGCATGCGATATATCGCCCATCGCATAGGCGGTTGACCGTTCAGCTAAGCTTGCGGAGGCACAAAGTTGCGATGCGCAAGAAGGGTTCGACCAGCGCGACGAGTGGAAATTCACTCGCGCGCTAGGGCCGAAACGCGATCAGTGCAAGTGTTGCGCGCATGCCGTGCATGCAGATTAGCCGAAAATCGCCTTGGATGTCATGGTTTGGGGCAGTGCGACGCCCAGTCTCGACAGGATGGTCGGGGCGACCTGCAACTGGTTCAGCAGGGTATCGGGCGCGGGGCCTTCGCCGCCGCCGAACCAGTAGAAGGCGAAGTCCTGCATCTCGTCGTCGTGACCGCCGTGATGGCCGCGAGCGGTCTGGCCGTGATCGGCGGTGACGATGACCTCGTAGCCGTTCTTGCGCCAGCGCGGCAGGAAGGCGGCAAGCTGGGCGTCGATGGTGAAGCAGGCATGGTCCATCTGCGTGCAGTCATGGCCGTAGCGATGGCCCATGCTGTCGAGCGTGCAGGTGTGCAGGATGCCGTAGTCGATGGCGTGCCGCTCGGTCAGCATGGTCAGCGTCGCGAAGAGGTCGAGATCGCTCGGCGTCATCTGGTTCTGGTGATTGTAGTTCGCCATGGTGTGGAAACGGCCATGATGAATCGGCCCTTGCTCTTCGTCGTATTCGATGTCGCGCACCATGTCGAAGGGCGCGCGCTGGAAGAAGATCGACCAGAAGGAATGGGTGACGGCGCCCGTCCGCCCTCCGGCCTTGGCCACCTCGGAAAAAATATCCGGCTGCTCGACGCGGAACAGCGTCTCGTTCGAGAGAACGCCATGCACCTGCGGCGGCACGCCGGTATGGATCGAGGCATAGCAGGAGGCGGAGGTGGAGGGCAGAACCGAGCGCATCTTCCAGACGCGCGCCTCGCCGGCCTCCACCCAGCCTTCCAGATTGCCCATCAGCCGGCGCGCATTGCGCCAGGGCTGGCCGTCGAGGATGATGAGCAGGAGTTTGTTGCGCAGCGGCATCGGGATGTCCTTGGGAGCAAAACATGACGCGCCGCCTCCAAGGACGGCGCGTCCGGTTTGGGTGTCTCGATCAAGCGCCGAGCCAGCAGCGCAGCGGCGCATCGCCGTTCATCAACTCGCCGGCGGGATTGTCCACCCAGCCCTGGATGCTCTCGCTGACGCCGTCGATGAAGTCGTTGAACATCGGCGCGATCAGGCCGCCTTCGTCGCGCATCATTTCCGACATGTCGCGATACATCGCCCGCCGCTTCGTCTCGTCCAGTTCCGCCCGCGCGGCGACCACCAGCCTGTCGAAGGCCTCGTTCTTGAAGCGGGTGTCGTTCCAGTCGGCGGAAGTGATATAACCGGTGGAATACATCTGGTCCTGGGTCGGCCTGCCGCCCCAGTAGGAGGTCGAGAAGGGCTGGACATTCCAGACATTCGACCAGTAACCGTCGCCGGGCTCGCGCTTGACGTCGATCGCGATGCCCGCCTTCCTGGCGCTTTCCTGATAGAGGACGGCGGCATCGACCGCACCGGGAAACGCCACGTCCGAGGTGCGCAGCACGATAGCGCCGCTATGTCCCGATTTCTTGAAGTGAAAGGCTGCCTTTTCCGGATCGTAGGCGCGCTGCTCGATCTCCTCGTACAGCGGATAGGCCCTGTTGATCGGCGTGTCGTTGCCGACGGAGCCGTAGCCGCGCAGGATGCGCTCGATCATCGTCTCGCGGTCCATGGCATATTTCAGCGCGAGGCGGAGATCCCTGTTGTCGAAGGGCGCCGTGTCGCAGAACATATTGAAGGGATAGAAGCCGCGGCCGGAAACGTTCCGGATCGTCACCTTCTTCATGTTCTTGAGCAGGGCGACGGTCTTCGGCTCGATGCGGTTGATCATGTGCACCTGACCGCTCTGCATGGCGGCGATGCGCGCCGTGGCGTCATTGATGACGACGACCTCCACCTGCTCGGCGAAGCCGGCGGTTTCGCGGGCCCAGTAGTTTTCGAAACGGGTGGCGTTGTAGCGCACGCCCGGCTCGCCGGCGGCGAGCTTGTACGGTCCGGTGCCGATCGCGGCCGCCGGATTGTCCTTTCCGCCGTTCGGCTGGATCACCAGATGATAGTCGCTCATCAGGAAGGGCATGTCGGCATTGGCTTCCTTCAAGGTGATGACGACCGTCTGGCCGTCCGCCTTGACGGTATCGATGCCCTTGAGCACGCCGAGCGCGCCCGACTTGGCGTTCGCGTCCGAATGCCGCTCGATCGTCGCCACCACGTCGTCCGGCGTCAGCGTCTTGCCGTCGTGAAACTGCACGCTCTTGCGGATCGTGAACGTCCAGGTTTTCGCATCGGGCGACGCGCTCCAGGTTTCGGCGAGGACCGGGATCGGCGAACCGTCCGGGGCCAGCCAGACGAGGGTCTCGCCCCAGAGATGGTTGATCATCGCCGTGACCTGGTTGGTGGCAAGGCCGGGATCGAGCGTATCGGTCGATGCGCCGCCCTGCATGCCGATCCTGATCGTTCCGCCGCGCACCGGCCCTTCGGCCCTGGCGGCGCCGGAGAGCAGGGCGTTGGCGGCAATAAGGCCGACCCCGAAGACGGCGCTTCGCCCCAGAAAGTCGCGACGCGACATCCGGCCTTTCGCAACAAGGCCGGAAAGATAATTGAGTTCGTCCATCATCATCTCCCGATACGGCCGAAATGGCCCGGCCGACGGCTGATCCGTGGCGCCAAATTCCGGTTTCGGGATGGATATTAGCGGCCAAGAATGCTGTATACATGGCCAGAAAAGCGAAAAACGACCAGTCCACTTGTAACGGAACCGCCATACCGCGAGGAGGCCATCATCGCCCGTACAATCGACGGATCCAGCCTGGACGGATTGATACTCGATGCCGCAAGCGCCCGGCCGCTCTACCTCCAGCTTTATGACGGCTTGCGGGAAATGATCCTGTCGGGCGTCATTGCGGGCGGGATGCGCATCCCCTCTTCGCGCGTCCTGTCGGAAAGCCTTGGGGTTTCGCGCTTCACGGTGGTGACGGCGCTCGACCAGCTCGTTGCGGAGGGCTATCTCCATTCCACGCGCGGCAGCGGCACCTATGTGGAAACGGTTCCCCGCCGCCGGCCCGTCACATCGGACGCGCCTCTCGAAAACGAAGCCGCACGCCCGGACCGGTTCGAAAAGCGGCTGTCGCGGCGCGGGCAGGCGCTGACATGGCGCACGTCGCTCACCCTCAACGACGGATCGCAGCACCTGCATATGGCGACGCCCGATCATCGGCTGTTTCCGGTGGACATCTGGTCGCGGCTGACGAAGGAGGTCTATGCGGAGGGCGATTTCCGCATCGTCAATTATCGCGAGATCTTGCGCCCGTCCCTGCTCGAAGAACAGATCGCCCGCCACATCGCCGTCAGCCGCGGTATCCGCTGCGAGCCCGAGGACGTGGTGACGACGCTCGGCGCGCATCACGCGGTCACGCTTCTTGCCGAGTTGCTGCTCGATCCCGGCGACACCGTGGCTTTCGAGGAGCCGGGGATGGCGGCGATCCGATCGATCTTCCAGTCGGCCGGCTGCAGGATCGAGCCCATGCATGTCGATGCCTCGGGACCGGACCCGCAGACGGTCGCCAGCCGCGACGTCAAGCTTGCCTTCGTCACCGCCGCCAAGCAGCAGCCGATGACGATTGCCATGCCGATGAAGCGCAAGCTGGAAATGCTGCATTGGGCGGCCGATCGCGACACGCTGATCATCGAGGACGATCTCGGCAGCGAGTTCCGCTATCGGGGCGGCCCTATTCCGCCGCTGAAGGCGCTCGATCAGACCGGGCAGGTGATTTACGTCGGCGCTTTCAGCATGTCGCTGCTGCAATCGCTGCGCGTCGGCTACATGATCATGCCGCGGGCGCTTGCCGAAAGATGCCGGCGTCTGATCCAGGTCCGTTACCGGGCGCTGCCGCAATTCACCGAACAGATCGTCGGCCGCTTCATCGAGGATGGCCATTATGTTCGCCATCTGCACCGCATGCGCCGCATCTACGCCAAGCGCCAGAACCGGCTTCTGCAGATCCTGCGCGCCGATTTCGCCGACATCTTCGAACCGCCCGAATTCGCATCGGGCTTCTACAATCTCTGCTACTACCGGGACCAGTCCGTGGACGAGGATGCGTTGCTGACCCGTTGCCGGCACAGCAATCTCGGCGTCGAGCAACTGTCCTATTATTATGCGAACCGGATGTCGCCGCGAAAGGCGCTTCTCGTGGGCTTCGCCGCCTCGAACGAGCAGGAGATCGAATTCGCGACGAAATCCTTGCGGCGCTGCCTTGAGCCGCTCTGAGAGCGGCAGCGCAGCGGAGCGCAGCCTGAAAAACGACAAGGCTCGCAACCGTCGGGTTGCGAGCCTTGCCTGTCGAAGCCGAAGCTCCGAAACTTAGAACGTGCGCTGGAAGCGGAGCATGCCGTTCCACTGATCTTCGTCGATCGAATCCCACTTGGTGTAGGTGACTTCCGGCTGGATCAGGAGATTGGCAACCGGATTCCACTGCAGGTTTGCGGCGGCGGCGAAGGTCTTGTTGTCGGTGTAGGCGAGCTGCAGGTTGGCGCCGAGCGTGTCGGTGAACTTGCCGCCGACGCCGGTCCAGACGGCCCAATCGCCCCACGGGCCGTAGGAGTCGCCCGGTGCGAAGGCATTGGTGGTGTTGCCGTCGGTGCTCCAGGCGCCCATCAGGAAGGCCGAAACCCGACCGAACGTGCCGTCGAGGCGAGCCTTGATCGCGCCTTCCTCGGCATGGCTGTCGTAGCCGCCCACAACCGAGAAGCCGACCACGCCGGTGGTGTAACCGAGACCGCCGACGACATTGACCTTGTAGTTGTCGTCATCGACGTAACGGGCATTGCCCCAGACGTCGGTGCCGTTGCGGGCAAGGCGACCGTCTTCGAGCGAGACCACAGCCTTGAAGCCGTTGCCGCCGTCGTAGTTGTAGGTGATCTGGTTCACTTCGAGGCCACCATAGGAGATGACGTCGTCGTTGATGATGTCGCCGGCATAGTTGGTGAACATCGAATAGGCCGAGTCGGCGAGACCGACGGTGAAACCGGCGATCTGGATGTTGGCGGCCATCAGCTTGGTGGTGGTGTGCTCGCCATCGTTATAGGTGCCGTCGAAGTCGAAGCGGGTGATGATCTGCGTCTTCAGCGGGCCGTATTCCGTGTCGCTGGCCGAATCGAAGAAGAGCTCGGCGCGCGACTTGGTGCGCCAGCCGAGGTTGCTGTTGGCGACGTAGGAGTTCGCAGCCTCAACTTCGAAACGAACGCGACCGCCAACCTTCAGGCAGGTTTCCGTGCCGGGAATGTAGAAGTAACCCGTGCCGTAAGCGTCGCAGACGCGGACATATTCCATCGGCTCAGGCTCGGCGGCAACGATAGCGTCAGCAGCCTGGGCGCTGGAAACGACAGCGAGAGCTGCGGCGGCGCCAAGAAGGAGGCTCTTGATATTCATTGTGTGAACTCCAGTCAGTCAAATCTTTCAATCGTCCGATTCATCGCAACGCTCATGATACGCAGACGTTTCGAACCGGCGACTTTCGACACATATACAAGCGTGACCGCCAAAGAGAACGCTGTCCGGGCCGGAAAAATTGATCTGGTCGTCTTATTAAATTCGGATGTGGGAATTCGGCAACAGCCGGTTTGGCGGCGTCGCAGGGCAAGCCGCCGCGCCACCGGCGCGACGGCCATGCGCGGGATAGGGCGTTTCCGCTTTTCTCGAAGCGCGAGAACGCCCTATCTCTTTGCTTTCAAGCATTTCCTGGAAATGCTTATTGCAAAAGCTGCGTCCAGACGCGGGTGACGAGATCCTGCGCCGCCGCCGAGCAGGTGCGCGAGAAGGTGATCGGAACGTCGGGATAGAGTTCCGGCGCGGTCTCCCTGGTGTTGACGACCTTCTCCTGGACGACCTTCATCGGGGACGAATGGGAGTAGAAATTCATCTGCTCCGTCGCATTGTCGACGGTCGACATGAATTCGATGAACTTGACCGCATTGTCGCGATTTGGCGCATCCTTGGGAATGACGTAGCTGTCCATCCAGCCGACGAGACCTTCCTTGGTCATGGCGAGCTTGACCGGCGAGCCGGACTTGCGGGCGCGCAGCGAATCCCCGTCCCACCAGAAATGCGCCGAAACTTCGCCCGAGGCGAGGCGGCTGGCGATGTTGTCCGAGGAATAGGCGGCGACCGACGGTTTCTGCGCCATCAGGAGATCGAGCACCTTTTTCATTTCCGCCTGGTCTTCGGAGCAGAAGGGAACGCCGAGATAGAGCTGCGCGGCGCCGATCACCTCGTCGGGATAGGAGAGCAGGGCGATCTTGCCCTTCAGCTCGCTTCCCGGTTCGAAGAAATATTTGAAACTGTCGGTCGGGCCCTTGTACTGGTTTGTGTTCACGACGAAGCCGGCGGTGCCATAGGCGAGCGGAATGGAATAGTCCTGGGTTTCGTCCCACCACTGATTGCGCCATTTCTCCTCGATATTCTGATAGGCCTTCAGCTTGCTGGCCCCGAAATTCTCGATGATGCCCTGGTCGATCATCACGCGCAGGAAGTGCTGCGAGGGCGTCGCGATGTCATAGCCGGAGGAGCCGGCCTGCAGCTTGGTGAGCAGGTCTTCATTGGAGGTGAAGCTGTCGACATTCACCTTGACGTCGTTTTCCTTGGAGAATTTTTCGATGAGGTCGGGCGAGACGGATTCGGCCCAGGCATAGATGTTGAGTTCGCCGGCTGCCTGCGCGCTCGTGGCGAGGCAGAGGGCAAGGGCAGTCGCGGCAAGATATCTCTTCATGTCATGTTCCTCTCTTTGTCTTATGTTTTATGGTTCGGCCGGTCAGGTTTCGGCATTGTCGCGGCTGCCGCGCGCGGCGACGAGAAGGGCCGCGGTGGCAAGGACGAGCGAGGCAAGGATCAAGAGGGTCGCGATCGCGTTCAGCTCCGGCGAGGTGCCGGCGCGGATCAGGGAAAAGATGTAGACCGGCAATGTCGTCGAGCCGCCCGTGGCAAGCAGGTTCGAGGTGATGAAATCGTCCATCGAGATCAGAAACGCCAGCATCGCGCCGGAAAAGACGCCGGGAAAGATCAGCGGCAGGGTGATGCGCCGAAAGGTCGTCCAGCGGTCGGCATAGAGATCGGCGCTCGCCTCTTCCAGATCGAGCGACATGCCCTGAAGGCGGGCGCGGATCGGCAGGAAGGCGAATGGCGTGCAGAAGGCGGAATGGGCGATCGTCAGCCGCACCATGCCGTTCTGGATGTCGAGCAGCGAGAAGAGGATGAGGGTGGCGACCGCCAGAACGATCTCCGGCAGGAGCAGCGGCAGGTTGACCACCGTCTCCGACAGCTTGCGAAAGCGCAGGTTCTTGCCGCGGATGATGGCGAGCGCCGCCGACAGCGCGATGAGCGTGGCGACGACGGTCGCGACGGCCGCAATCTTCAGCGAGGTCTGGAGCGCGTTCATCATTGCCGCATTGTTCAGCGCCGAGCCGTACCATTTCAGCGAAAAGCCGGCCCAGACACCGGCCACCCGGTTGGCGTTGAAGGAATAGACGGCGATGACGGCGAGCGGCACATAGAGATAGAGGAAGAAGAAAACCGTCAGGGGCCCGAGCCCCGGATAGGCTTTGACGTCGTGGCGCATGGTCATGTCCGCGCCTCCCTGCGGGCGGCGCGCAGCGCCGTGAAGATCAGGAAGATCATGACGAGGGCCATCAGCGTCATCGCGATCGCCGCGCCGAAGGGCCAGTTGCGACCGCCGCCGAACTGCAGCTGGATGAGCGAGCCCATCATCATCTGCTTGCCGCCGCCCATCAGCGTCGGCTCCAGCACCGCGCCGAGGGCCGGCACGAAGACGAGGATGGCGCCGGCGACGATGCCCGGCGCCGTCAGGGGCAGGATGACCCTGCGCAACGTCACCCAGCGATTGCCGTAGAGGTCGTGGGAGGCCTCGATCAGCGTGCCGTCGAGTTTTTCGATGGAAGCGAAAACCGGCAGTATCATCAGCGGCATGCCGGTATAGACCATTGCCGTCAACGTCGCACCGTCGTTGAACATGAAGCTCATGCCAGCGGGAAAGCCCAGCGTTTCCAGAAAGCGCGGCAGCGTGCCGTCCTTGCCGAGGATGATCATCCAGGCATAGACGCGCAGGATCATCGACACCCAGAAGGGCAATGTCACGAGATAGACGAGGAGCGCCTTGCGGCCCGCCGGCTGGCGCGAGATGAAATAGGCGACCGGCACGGCGAAGACGAGACAGATCGCCGTCGCCGCGCCGGATAGCAGGAAGGTGCGGGCGATGACGAACAGATATTGCGGGGTGAATTCGAGTTCGCCGGTCCAGCCCTCGTTGAAGAGGATCTGGCTGTAGCCGGCCGGATTGAAGTCCCAGGTGAAGCCGCCATAGGCGCCGCGCGTCGCAACCGAAACGGCGGCGATGATGAAAATCGGCAGGATCAGCGCAAAGCCCATCAACAGTCGTGCGGGCAGCAGGCCCCAGAAGGACAGGTCATGCCAGAAACGGGCGCGCGGCGCGCTTTCGCCTGGGCCAAGGGTCTGGAGGGCGCTGTCGGTCATGCGGCCAGCACCCTGGCGGATCCGGCGACGAAACCGACGGCAACGGTGGCGCCGAGCGCAATCGTATCGCCCTCGCGCGAGGCGTTGCGGCGCGAGGCGCGCAGTTCGGTGCCGGAAACGTCGAGCGTGTAGTGGGTGTAGCCGCCCATATAGTTCTTGTTGACGACGCGGCCTTCGAAGGTGATCCCTTCGGCCTGATTGCCGAGATTGATCTTTTCGGGACGCACCGAGAGCGTCGCCCGGCCTCTTGCCGCAGCGCCCGTCGCCGGCACGGTGATCGACACACCGAAAGGCGTGCGCACGGTCGCCTGACCGGCGCCGGTTTCGAGAACGTCGATATCGAGGAAATTCGTCTCGCCGACGAAATCGGCGACGAAACGGTTGACCGGCTCTTCGTAGATCTCCGCCGGCGTGCCGATCTGCTGGACCTCGCCGCTGCCGAGCACGGCGATGCGGTCGGACATGTCGAGGGCTTCTTCCTGGTCATGCGTAACGAAGACGAAGGTGATGCCGGTGTCGCGCTGCAACGTGCGCAACTCGTCGCGCATCGCCTGCCTCAGCTTGAGGTCGAGGGCGGAAAGCGGCTCGTCGAGCAGCAGCACCTCCGGCTCGGGGGCCAGCGCGCGGGCAAGCGCGACGCGCTGGCGCTGGCCGCCGGAAAGCTGGCCCGGCCTGCGCTTGGCCATGGCCGACATATGCACGCGCTCCAGCATCTCGCCGACGCGATTGCGGATGCGCTTGCCATCCCAGCCGAGATTTTCCAGCGCATAGGCGACGTTCTGTTCCAGCGTCATGTGCGGAAACAGCGCATAGCTCTGGAAAACCGTGTTGACCCGGCGCTTGTGCGGCGGGATGGCGACGACTTCATTGCCGTTCAGCAGGATCGAACCCGAATTCGGGCTTTCGAAGCCGGCAAGCATGCGCAGCAGCGTGGTCTTGCCGCAGCCCGACGGGCCGAGCATGGTGAAGAATTCATTGCTTTCGATGGTGAAGCTGACGGATTTGAGCGCCTGATAGACCCCGAAGCTCTTCGATACCGATCGGACCTCAATGGCTTTCGGGCGCGTCATGCCGCGCCCCCGCAATGCCCGCCGCCAGTCAGTTCGCGCCATTGGATCGTGCCGGTAAGCTGCTGCATTTTTCTTCCCCTGTTTGTAGCGACATTGAAGGAAAGGCAGGCCGGACTGTAAATAACGCGATCTGGAAGCATGGGTTAGGTTGAAGCTAATTGCGCTGCGGCGACCGTACTTCAAGCTGATTGCGTTTTGACCCTAGTCGGCCCGGGTCAGCTCGACCAGCAGGCGTTGCATCATCGTATCGCAGCGGTCGAGCTGGTCGATGCCGACGAATTCGTCGGGCTTGTGGCCCTGATCCATGAAGCCGGGGCCGCAGACGGCGGTGGAGATGCCGAGTTCCTGGTCGAACAGGCCGCCCTCGGTGCCGAAGGCGACCTTCAGCGTCGCGGTGTCCGGCCCGAGAATGCGTTTCAGCAGGGTGATCGCGGGCGCATGGCGATCGGTGGCGAGGCCCGGATAGCCGGAGACGCGCGATATCTCGATGCAGGCCATGGGAAAACGGTTTCGATGGCGCGTGGCGATGATTTCGGTGTCCGCCCTGATGCCGGCGAGCAGATCCTCGGCATTGTCTTCGGCGATATTGCGAATTTCGAAATCGATCTCGCACAGGTTCGGCACGATGTTGAGCGCCGTTCCGCCGCGCATCATGCCGGCATGGATGGTGGAATAGGGGATGTCGTAATCGGGATCGCGCGCGCCATGATCGCACAGCGCCTGCTGCCGCGTCTGGAGGGCGGCAATGAAGGCGGCGCCCAGATGCAGCGCGTTGAGCGCGTTCGGCGCAAGGGCGGAGTGGCCCTCCTGGCCGTGGCAACAGGCCCGAAGCGCGACCTTGCCCTTGTGGCCGGTCGCGATCTTCATGCCGGTCGGCTCGCCGACGATGCACAGTGCCGGCCGATCCGGGCGCATCGCCAGGGCGTCGATCATGCCGCGGACGCCGAGACAGCCGATCTCCTCGTCATAGGAGAGGGCAAGATGCAGCGGGCGTTTCAGCGCGCATCCCGTCGAAAGCAGCGCAAGGCGAAGTGCGGCGGCCACGAAACCCTTCATATCGGCCGCGCCGCGACCGAAGAGGCGACCGTCACGCTCTGTCAGCACATAGGGATCGCTGCTCCAGGCCTGGCCTTCGACGGGCACCACGTCCGTATGGCCCGAGAGCACGATCCCGCCCGGACCGTCCGGACCGAGCGTTGCCCAGAGATTGGCGCGGGTTCCATCGGGATGGGCGAAACGCTCGATGCGCGCGCCGGCCTCGCGCAGCAGACTTTCGGCATAATCGAGCAAGGCGAGATTGGAACGGCGCGACACCGTCGGTTCCGCGACCAGGCGGGCGAGGATGTCTTTGGTCGAAGGGATCATGCGCCCACCCGTTTCATGGCAAAAGCGGGGAAATGCCCCGTCGCTCGAAGCGTTTCACACTTTTCCGAGAGTCTGTCAGGTTCATTCTGAACCAGCCAGCCTCTATATTCTTTTGTTTTCGCTTGTCTTTTCGGGAAAACCGGTTCCCACTTTTCCCTGACAAACTCTAGAGATCGCCCGGCACGCCGTAGGTGGGCGCGCGGGTCGGGTCGAGGGCGCGGGTGACATAGGCGTCCATTTCCGTGCGCCAGCGCTGCCACAGAGCCGCGCATTCCTCGATCGGGTCGTTCTCCGTCCAGTCGACGCGCAGATCGGCGACGTTCCACGAGACCTTGTCGACCATGACGAGACCCATGGAATGCACCGGGCCTGCTTCTCCACCGGCGAGGACGGCGGCGCGCATGGCGGCGATCAGGCGGTCGCCCAGATGCCGGTCCCCGGCCGCCGCGAAGGCCTCGACCATCGCCTGCGGAATGCCCGCGCCCGTCAGCATGTTTCCGGCGGCCACGACATTGTCGCCGCGCGCGCTCGCATGCGTGCCCAGCGTTCTTGCGCCGGAATAGGCCGCCGTCCGGCCGGCGCCATCGACGAGGGCAAGCTGGCGGAATTCGATATGCGGCGCTTCCGCGACGAGCCTCGCCAGCGCATCCTCTGCCGAAAGCCCCTGCGCCATCAGGTCCAGCCCTTTGGGCCCCAGGCGGGGATCGGTGACGTTCTGGGTGGAAACCGCGCCGACACCGGCGCGGACATGGGCGCAACGGGCGGCGACGCTGGGCGAGGAGGACGACACGGCGATGCCGAACATGCCGGTTCTCTCGCAACGTCCGGAAACGGAAAAGGTCATGTCGGCTCACCTCATGGTCACGCTGGAAAAAAGGTGTCGTGGCCCACCGGGGCCACGGCCCGGATCAATCCGGGATGACGGCGGTCGCGTCGATCTCGACCAGCCATTCCGGCCGCGCCAGTGCGGTGACGACGATGCCGGTCGAGACCGGGAACACGCCCTTGATATATTCGCCCATCGTCCGGTAGACGGCCTCGCGGTGGCGCACATCGGTGAGATAGACGACGAGCTTGCAGACATGTTCCATCTTGCCGCCGCTTTCCTCGACCAGCTGGCGGATGTTCTGCATGACCTTGTGGGTCTGGTCGACCGGATCGTGGCTGTCGATGTTCTTGCCGCCATCGAGTTCCTGCGGGCATTGGCCGCGCAGGAAGATCATCGTGCCGCGCGCGACGACCGCCTGGCAAAGGTCGTTGTCGAGCTTCTGTTCCGGATAGGTGTCCTTGGTGTTGAACGGGCGGATGCGGGTGTGGACAGGCATTCTTGTCTCCTTGGACGTCGATCGAAAATTGCAGGCCCGATGGGGGACGGGCGCGTGCTCTCAGGCCGGTTCGAGTTGCGTGACCTCGCGGCGGAAGGGCAGGGCATCGCCGATGTCGGGCATATCCAGTTCGCGCGCATAGCGGTGGCCGGCATAGGTCGCCCAGGCGATCGGCGCGGGGGCTGCGGCGTCGCCGATGATCTTGACGCTTTTGATGCCGGCGTCGGCCCAGTCGGACTGCCGGGCCAGAAGCGACGCGTAGAGCGCGTCATCCGACAGGCGCGAGGCAACCATGACGACGGCGTCGCAGCCGATCGTCTTGCGCTTGCCGGTATAGGTGCAGCTGGTTTCGACTTCGCCGGCGCGGATGGCGGCAACGCCGCGATTGAGGCGGATGTCGACGCCGAGATCGTCGAGGCGCACATGAATCGCGCCCTGTTCCAGCGTGTTGCGCGTCCAGTCGGAGACATAAGCCGACGAGGTGACGAGGATGACCTTCGCCCCGGCCTTGACCATGACCTCTGCCATGATGCCGCCCATATAGTAATGGTCGTCGTCGTAGACGACGACCGTCTTGCCGGCGAGATTGTCGGGGTGACGCCTGGCCATGACGTCGTCGGGCGTCCACACGGTCATTGCCGGATCGATGGGCATCGGCACGACATGCTGGCGGGCGACGCCATCGCGGCGCCAGTGAGACCCCGTGGCGATGGCGACATGCTCGAAGCCGAAGCCCAGGACGTCGTCGGCGGTCAGACGGCTGTCGAAATAGGTTTCGACATTGGTGCGCTGGGCGATCTGGTACTGGCGATAATCGACGACGCGGCCCCAGGCGGAAAGGCCGGGCAGCAGGCGCTCGCGCGCGACGCGGCCGCCAAGGGTCGTGGTCGCCTCGGCCAGCGTCACGTCATAGCCGCGCAGGGCCAGGGCGCGAGTGGCTTCGAGGCCGGCGGGGCCGGCGCCGACGACGAGCACGGTCCGGCTGTCGCCCTTGTCGTTCATGCGTTCGGGATGCCAGCCCTTGCGCCATTCCTCCATGAAGGTCGGGTTCTGGGTGCAGCGGCTGATCGACATGGTCATGTCGCCGGTGATGCAGATGTTGCAGCCGATGCATTCGCGGATATCCTCGATGCGGCCTTCCTCCACCTTCTTCGGCAGGAAGGGATCGGCGATCGAAGGCCGGGCGCAGCCGATGAAATCGAGCACGCCCTGGCGGATCATCCGCGCCATCACATCCGGCGAGGTGAAGCGTCCGACGCCGACGACCGGCTTCGACGACAATTCGCGGATACCCTTGACCAGCAGTTCCTGCGCGCCTTCCTCTTTGAAGCGGGACGGGCCGGAACAGTCCTCCCAGGCGCCATGCGCCAGATCCCAGAGATCGGGCAGGTCGGCGTTCATCTCGACGAATTCGCGCACCTCGGCATTGGAGAAGCCGAGTTCGCCGATGGTTTCGTCAAGGCTCACGCGCAGGGTGATGGCGGTGGTGTCGCCGACGGCCTCGCGGATGTCGGCGATCACCTCTCGGGCGAAGCGCGAGCGGTTCTCGAGGCTGCCGCCATATTCGTCGGTGCGCTGGTTGGTGGCGCGCGACAGGAAATGCTGGAAGATGCCGAATCCATGCGCGCCGTAAAGACAGATCAGATCGAAGCCGGCGATCTTCGAGCGCCTGGCGGCGTTGACGAACCAGCGGCGCAGATCCCGGATCTCGCCCCTGTCGAGGGCGCGGGCCTGCACCGGATCGTTGGTGAAGGTGCGGATCGGCAAGGCGGAGGGCGCGAGCGGCACTTCCTTGGTGTAGAAATTCGGGCCGTTGATGCCGGAATAGGCAAGCTGGATGCCGGCGAGCGCGCCATGAACCTTCATGGCGTCCGACATGCGGCGAAGGCCGGGAATATCCTTGTCTTCCCACAGGCGCAGCTCGATGAACGGCGTGATTTCCGAGGTGTGGTGCATCTCGGTCTGCTCGGTGAAGATGACGCCCCAGCCGCCCTCGGACTTGATGCCGCGCATGGCCGCCGCCGCCGAGGGATCGCGATAGCCGCCGCCATTGCAATGCGGCACCTGATAGAACCGGTTTTTCGCGATGTGCGGGCCGATCGCGAGCGGTTCGAACAGGATGTCGTATTTGCTGTCTCGCATGGTGTTCCTCATTGCTTGTCGCCGTGCATAGGATCGGCTGGCGCGGGCGCTGTAAATGACGCGTTGCGCAAGCGCCGGTTAGGTTCAGGCTAATCCGGCGTCTGCCCCTCGGCCTTCGGTCATCGGCCTAGAACATTTCCGGTGAACACGTTCACCGGAAATGTTCTATCCTTTTGTTTTTACCGCATTGTCCGACGCCGAAGCGATCCCGCTTCGGCTGGAAATGCTCTAATATTTGACCCAGACGGTCTTGAGCGCCGAATACTTGTCGAAGCTGTGGATCGACAGGTCGCGGCCGAAGCCGGACTGTTTCACGCCGCCGAACGGTGTCATGGCCGAGAGCGCATCGACGGTGTTGACCGAGACCGTGCCGGCCTCGAGACGGTCGGAGACCGAAAGCGCGCGCGAAAGGTCCCGCGTCCAGACGGAGGCGGCGAGCCCGTATTCGCTGTCATTGGCAATGCGCAACGCCTCCTCCTCGGTGTCGAACGGCGTGATCGCCAGAACCGGGCCGAAGATTTCCTCGCGCGCAATGCGCGCATCCGCCGCGACGTCGTTGAAAATGGTCGGCTGGATATAGCAATCCGAACCGTCGCGCGTCTCGCGACCCCCGCCATGGGCAAGCCTGGCTTCCGCGCGGCCGATCTCGATATAGGCGGCGACGCGGTCGGCATGGGCCTTCTCAACCAGCGGGCCCATGCGGGTCGCGGGATCGAGCGGATCGCCGAGCGGCCAGGCGGCGGTGGCGGCAATCACCTTGTGCGTGAACTCTTCCTGCACGGAGCGATGGACGAGAAGGCGCGAATTGGCCGAGCAGACCTCGCCGGCGTTGAACAGGATGCCGAAGGCCGCCATCTCGGCCGCCTTGTCGAGATCGGCATCGGCGAAGACGAGGTTCGGCGACTTGCCGCCCGTCTCCAGCCAAACCTGCTTCATGTTGCTCTGGCCGGCATAGGTCATGAACAGCTTGCCGACCTTGGTGGAGCCGGTGAAGACCAGGGCGTCCACATCCGGATGCAGGCCGAGCGCGCGCCCGGCATCCTCGCCGAAGCCCGGCACCACGTTGAGCACGCCATCGGGCAGGCCGGCTTGCGAGGCGAGTTCGGCCAGCATCAGCGCCGAGAGCGGCGATTGTTCGGCGGGTTTCAGCACCACGGAATTGCCGGTCGCCAGCGCCGGCGCCAGCTTCCACGTCGCCATGTCGAGCGGAAAATTCCACGGCACGACCGCGCCGACGACGCCGAGCGGCACGCGGCGGATCATCGCCAGATCGCCGCGTCCGGTCGGCGCGATCTCGTCGTAGAGCTTGTCGATCGCCTCGGCGTGCCACTGGAAAAAATGGGCCGATCCCGGCGCGTCGATGGTCGAGCTGTCATTGATCGGCTTGCCGACGTCGAGCGTTTCCAGAAGCGCCAGTTCGGGAATGTTCTGACGGATAAGGGCGGCGAGACGCAGCAGCACCTCCTTGCGCTCCGCCGGCGACTTGTGCGACCAGCGGCCGTCTTTGAAGGCGCGGCGGGCGGACGCCACGGCGGCGTCGATATCCTCGGCGGTTCCGCGGGCAACCGCTGTCAGCACCTGCGCATTGGCCGGGTTGACGGTCTCGAACCGGCCGCCGCCGGCGGCATCCCGGAACGCGCCGTCGATATAGATGCCGTTGCGGAATTTCAGCTCTGCCGCGCGGGCGCGCCAATCGGAGGGAGGTGTCATGGACTGCCTTTCTTTTGATCTTCAAGCTGAGGATTGGCCGGCAGCTGCATGCCGCTCATGGTGCGCAGCGTTTGGCTGCAGAAATCGATGAACCGGCGCACGACGAGCGGCGAGCTCAGCCCGCGCATCGCAAGAATGCCCATGCGCATCGGGCGCGGGTTTCCCGCAAGGGGCACGAAAGCGAGCTTGGCGCCGCTGACGGTATGGGAGGAAACCGGCCTGATATTCGCGATCGAATAGCCGAAATGATTGGCGACCATCGCCCGCATCACCGACATGTCGCGCGTGCGCTCGATGATGCGCGGCGCGACGTCATTGTCGCGAAAGAGCGACAGGAAATAGGCCGAGCTGTGCGGCAGATCGAGCAGGATCATCGGCTGCGACGCCAGCTCCTGAACCGACAGTTCCGCGCGGCCGGCGAGAGGATGATCCTCCGGCAGGACGGCATAGGGTGGAAGAACCGCGAGCTCGTGAAACTCCATGTCCGGCGGCACGTCGAGGTCGTAGCTGAGCGCAATGTCGAAGCGCGCCATGCGCAAGCCTTCGACGATGCGGGCATGGTCGCGCTCGTACTGGAAGAATTCCACATCGGGATAGGCGTCGGAAAACCCGCGCCGCAGCGTCGGGATGACCGTCTGGGCGAAGGTGACGAGGCAGGCGACGTGCAGGGGGCCGCGCAACTGGTTGGTCAGTTCGTTCGACAGGGCGTTGAGCTTGTGCGCCTCGCGCAAGATCTGCCGGGCCTGGGCGACGAAATTATGCCCGGCCTGCGTCAGCGACAGACCATGCGCATGGCGGCGCACGAACAGGGTGATGCCGAATTCGCGTTCGAGCTGGGAGATGGCGGCCGAGACCGAGGGCGCCGACACGTTGACGCGTTCGGCCGCTTCGGTCACCGAGCCGTATTCCCCGACAGCCACGAGATATTCCAGTTGTCTGATGGTGAAACGAACGATCATGTCTGTATTCCTGTTGTCCTCGTCCTCAGGATACAGAGGGCGCGTGGGGAACGAAATCCGTTCCCCGGCGCCGATGAAAATTCCAGGTTTCGACGTGCGGGCCTTGCAAGGCCGGGGGCGTTCGTCACCGCGCCGCCTGGCGCGCGGTCGGCTCGGTGCGCTCGGCGATCTGTTCGGCCAGATAGGCCGCGTCGTGCCAGACGCCCCAGATGAAGGAGGAGGCGCGCCGCGAAAGCCAGGGCAGGCCGACGAAGAACAGACCGGGCACCCGGGATACGCCGCGCTCGTGAACCGGCCGGCCCCTGGCGTCGAAGGCATCGAGATGAAGCCAGCTGAAATCGAACGTATAGCCTGTCGCCCAGATGATGGTCGTGATGCCCTGTTCCCCAAGATCGAGCGACAGCAACGGGTTTGCCACGCAAGGCGGATCGGCGATGAAATCGCGCGCGTCCGGTTCTTCGGGAAGGTCCAGTCCCTCTTTCAGCGCATAGGCGTCCGCCCGGTCGAGAAGATCGAGATAGTTGCGGTCGCCGAGCGCGATATTATCCTTCAGGTCGTCGGCGAAACGCAGCCTGCCGTCGAGGTAGTCCCTGGCCATGCCGACCAGCGTCATGCCGCGCGCGGCCAGACGGCGGAAATCGACCGTCCTGCCGCCATAGGCGCCGCTGACCGCGATGGTGACATGCTCCGTATTCGGTGCCGGAACCTTCAGGTCCCAGATGCCGAGCACGCCGAGCCACCAGCAGAAGTCCTTGCCGCGATAGCTGCGCGGCGGGCGGTGATGCGGGCCGACGGACAGGAAAACCTTTCGCCCCGAGCGCAACAGTTCATCGGCGATCTGGGTGCCGGACGATCCCGCGCCCACGACGAGCACGGCGCCATCCCTGAGTTGCGCCGGATTGCGATAGGCATGGGAATGCATCTGCTCGACGCCCGCGCCTGGCGGGACGATCGGCGGGAAGACGGGTTTCTGGAACGGACCGGTGGCGGCGACGATATTGTCCGCCTCGAAAACGCCTTGCGACGTCTCCACCCGAAAACGCGGCCCTTCGGAGTTCCTCTTGACGGCCTTGACCTCGATGCCGCAGCGGATCGGCGCGTCGATTTGTTTTGCATATTCCACGAAATAGTCGGCGACCTGCTCCTTGGGGGCGAAAGCATCGCCATCGACATGCGGGAAGGTCATGTTCGGAAAGCGGTCATGCCAGGCGGGGCCGTTGGCGACGAGCGAATCCCACCGCGCCGTCCGCCAGGCCTCGGCGATGCGGTCGCGCTCCAGGACGAGGTGAGGGATGCCCTTTTTGCCGAGGTGCTCGCTCATCGCCACACCCGCCTGCCCGGCGCCAACAACAAGCGTATCCACTCTTTCAATCGACATAGGAAATCCCTTTCAGGTTGCGCTCATGGATGGCCCATGGCCCGTCGTCCTCGTTCGATTTAGCCCAAAGCCCGGCATGCCGACATAAGTGTTTGGTTCATCGCTGATTAGGAAAACCCCTTGCTTGGGCGCGTATGCCGGGCGCGGCGAACGACGGCCGGTGACGGCGCCGGAATTTCCGCCGCGCGTCTCATCTCCTTGAAAGAGCTTGTATTATAGTGCCTTGCCCGCGTCGGCGTCCTCTGCCGCGCAACGGCAGCTTTTATCAGCGGCCGGCCGAAAACGAGAGGGCCGTGCCGAAGGTTTGCGCGGCGGCAATCACGACGCGCTCGCCATCCATGGCAAAATCGATGCCGGCCTCAGACAGCAGGGCGCATTGCCGGGCGATATCCGGCACCGCGATCGTGAAGCCGGTGAAGCCGGCAATGCCGTCATCGCGGGTCGCGACCAGCGCGCCGGATTGCTGGAGCCGGTAGCATCCATCGCCATTCGGCAAAGTCTCGGTCTTCACACCGGTGAAGTTTTCGAGAAAGCGGGCATGATCCGCCGGCCGTTTCGTCCCAAGCTGGACTTCCGCGATGTTGGACGCGCCGTTGCGATGGTTCTGAAACTGCGGGTTCCAGAAGTTTTCCGGAAAATGCTGTTCGCAGACGAAGAAGGACGCATCCGGCAGCGTCGGATCGGAAGCGAAGGCAAGGGTGAAAGCCACATGCGTTTCGCTACCATCTGGGCGTTTGCCCCGGCGTTCGAAGAAGAAGGGCTCGTAATCGCCGATGCCCTGTTTGACGAATGTCTGCCGCTCGGCCTTCGCATCGGGGCTGTCGAGCACGAACATCGCAAACCCCTGACGCTTGCGCAGATAATCGCGCACGAAGGCGCCGAAACTGAAATGCCCCGCCCGATGCGGCGGGATCGTTTCCGGCGCGTCGCCGACGGTGATCAGCTCGACAAAGGAGGATTTGAACTGGATCAACCGGTTTTCCGTGCCCCAGGGATGCCGGTTGCGCGCGCCGACCGTAAAGCCGAGCTTTTCGTAGAACGCGCCTGCGAGGTCGAGATCCTCGACCGCCACGACGACATGGTCGATGCGATGGCTCGATGTGGCTGTCATTCTCGATCCTTCCCCGTTTCGTCTTCACCCTCCGCCATATCAGGGGCGCGTGGCGGAGCGCAACGGGCGGAATGCGCAGACAAGCCGGCCATGCCCGGCCAATGGCATGGCAACTGGACAAGGGTTGAGTGAAGGATTTATGATTGACGCACCGATCAATGCGATGCCTCTAACATGAATATGGTCAAGCAGCCCCTGCCGTCTGAAAGCATCCGGGAGGACAAGGTCCATTCGAATCCGGTGCGGCTTGGCGCACGCCTGAAGCTTGCGCGGCAGACGCGCGGGCTGACCCTGAAGGCGCTGGCGCTGGCGGCGGACTGTTCCGAAAGCCTGCTGTCCAAGATCGAGAACGGCAAGGCCTCGCCCTCCCTGCCCATGCTGCACCGGCTGGTGCAGGCGCTCGATTCCAATATCGGCTGGATGTTCGAGGAGACGGATGCCGACGAGGGCGTGGTGTTTCGCGCCGGCACGCGGCCGTTGATCTCGCTCGATCCGCTGCGGCGCGGCGAGGGCATCTCGCTGGAGCGCATCATTCCCTACTCACAGGGCCATCTGCTCCAGTGCAACATCCACCATATCGACGTCGGCGGCGAGAGCGCCGGGCCGATCCAGCATGTCGGCGAGGAGGTCGGCTACCTGCTCGTCGGCGAGATCGAACTGATGATCGGCGACAAGACCTTCCGTCTGTCCGCCGGCGACAGTTTCGTGTTCAATTCCGAGCTGGCCCACTGGTATCGCAATGTCGGCACCGAGCGCGCCTCGATATTCTGGGTGAATACGCCGCCAACATTCTGATTTTATTTTAGAAATTTCCCGAGTCGATTTTTGCGGAAACGGCTATTCAAGTCTCTTGACAAGAATTCAAGTCACTTGAATAATGCCCCTCGTAAATTCTGCCGCCGCACGCGGCTTCAAACAAGGGGAACCTGAAATGGGTCGGACAAAATATCTTCTCGGCTGCGCCGCAGCCGTCGCCATGACGCTTTCCATGGGTGTATCCGGCGCGCTTGCCGATACGTTCGCGCTCGTCACCATCAACCAGCAGGCGCTGTTCTTCAACCAGATCAATGACGGCGCCAAGGCCGCCGCCAAGGCCGCCGGCGCCGAACTCGTCATCTTCAACGCCAACAACGTGCCGTCTGCGCAGAACGATGCGATCGAGACCTACATCACCCAGAAGGTCGATGGCATCATTCTCGTCGCCATCGATGTCAACGGCGTGAAGCCGGCGATCACGGCCGCAAAGGCTGCCGGCATTCCGGTCATCGCCATCGATGCGCAGATCCCGGATGGCGACAATATCGCCTTCGTCGGCGTCGACAACACAGCCGCCGGCGGCGAGATCGGCACCTTCTTCTCCGATTACGTCAAGAGCGACATGAAGGGCGCGGCCAAGGTCGGCGTCGTCGGCGCGCTGAACTCCTTCATCCAGAACCAGCGTCTCGACGGCTTCAAGGCGGCGGTGGAGAAGGGCGGCCAGAAGGTCGAATTCCTCAACACCGTCGATGGCCAGAACGTCCAGGACGTGGCGCTCTCGGCCGCCGAAAACCTGATGACCGCCAATCCCGACATGTCGGCGCTGTATGCGACCGGCGAGCCGGCGCTGCTCGGCGCGGTTTCGGCTGTGGCGAGCCAGGGTCGCGGCGACAGCATCAAGGTCTTCGGTTGGGACCTGACCAAGTCGGCCATCGACGGCATCGATCAGGGCTTCGTCACTGCCGTGATCCAGCAGGATCCGGCCGGTGAAGGCAAGGCGGCGGTCGAAGCGCTCGTCAAGGTCAAGAAGGGCGAGAAGATCGAGCCGATCATCAACGTGCCGGTCACCGTCGTCACCAAGGCGAACGTCGATCAATATCGCGAAATGTTCAAGTAAGCCGAACTGCCGCCGCCGCCCGGACTGTCGATCGGTCCGGGCGGCCGGATTTCCAGCAAGGGCCATTGAATATGACCGACACGCATGTCAGCCGCGTCCGGATGACCGGCATTTCCAAGCGCTATGGCGCTTTGCAATCGCTCGACAACGCCTCACTCGATCTGAAGCCGGGAGAAGTCCTGGGCCTCGTGGGTGACAATGGCGCGGGCAAATCGACCATCAGCAAGGTTTTGTCCGGCGCCGTCATTCCCGATGCCGGCACCATCGAGATCGACGGAAGGCAGGTCGCCTTTACCTCGCCTGCGGATGCGCGCGCCGCCCGCATCGAGATGGTCTATCAGGATCTGGCGCTCTGCGACACGATCGATGTCGCCGGCAATCTTTTCCTCGGCCGCGAGCCGAAGCGCCGCCTCGCCGGCGTGCCGATGCTCGACAAGAAGCTGATGCATGAGCGCGCCCGCGACATGCTCTCCAATCTCGGCATCGTCATTCCCGATACGCGCATGAAGGTGGAGAACCTTTCGGGCGGCCAGCGCCAGTCGATCGCCATCGGCCGCGCCGCATCCTTCAATCCCTCCGTTCTGATCATGGACGAGCCGACTGCCGCTCTGGCCGTCGCCGAAGTCGAGGCCGTGCTCGAACTGATCCGCACCGTCTCGCAACGCGGCGTCTCGGTCATCCTCATCACCCATCGCCTGCAGGATCTCTTCCTCGTCTGCGACCGCATCCAGGTCATGTATGAAGGGCGCAACGTCGCCGAGCGCCGCATCGAGGACACCAATATCGAGGACGTCGTCAATCTGATCGTCGGGCGCAAGTTTTCCGCCCGTTCCGCAGGCCATAACCGGGAAAAGGGCGCCTCCGCATGAGTTCCGAACCCAACGCCTATGCCAGCCATCCGCCGCGCATGCGCGATGCGACGATCCTCGACAAGGTCGTGGCCAATGGCGGCGTCATGTCGATTGCGCTGTTCTTCGTCGTCTGTTGCCTGTTCTTCTCGGCGACGACAGATGCCTTTCTCACCGCGCCGAACCTGCTCAACGTCATCCGGCAATCCGCGCCGCTGCTGATCGTCGCCGCTTCGATGACTTTCGTCATCACCACCGGCGGCATCGATCTTTCCGTCGGCTCCGTGCTGGCGCTGACGGCGACGCTGTCGGCGGCGGCCCTTCAGGCCGGCATTCCCTGGCCGCTCGCCATCGTGCTGATGCTGGCGCTCGGCGCCGTCGTCGGCGTCATCCAGGGCTATTTCATCGCCTATGAGCGCATTCCCGCCTTCATCGTGACGCTGGCCGGCCTGTCCGTCATCCGCGGTTTCGCGCTGCTGATCACCGGCGGCTATTCGATCCCCATCGAGCCGACCAGCCCCTTCGTATGGCTTGGCCGCGCCTGGGTGCTCGGCATTCCCGCGCCGGCGCTGATTGCCATCGTCGTCCTCGCCATCGCCTATATCGCCTTCAACGAGACCCATTTCGGCCGCTACGTCACCGGCGTCGGGGCCAATGCGGAAGCGACGCGCCGCGCCGGCGTCAATACGCGCCGCATCATCCTCTGGGTCTATGTGCTCTCGGGCACGGCATCGGCGGCGGCCGGCGTCATCCTCTCCGCCCGTCTCGGCTCCGGTTCCTCGAATGCGGGCCAGGGTTTCGAGCTGGATGTGATCGCGGCCGTCGTGCTTGGCGGCACCAGCCTCTTCGGCGGGCGCGGTTCGCTCGTCGGCACGGTGCTCGGCGCGTTGACGGTCGCGGTGCTGGCCAACGGCCTCATCCTGTCGCATCTGTCGCCCTTCTTCACGCCGATCGTCACCGGCTTCATCATCCTCATCGCGATCTGGCTGAATTTCCGCCTGTTCCGCGGCGGTGCGAAGGGGCGCTGAGATGCTCGACCACCTCTTCAAGGATGCCCCGAGAGAACGTCACCCCATCGGGGTGGCGTCCGGCACGGCCATGACCGTCACCGGCCCGGTTCCGGTCGACGAACTCGGCGTGACGCTGATGCACGAGCATATCTTCCTCGATGGCGCGACCAGCTGGATCTGCCCCTGCCATCCCGACGAAAAAGCGATTGCCGAGCAGAAGGTCTCCATCGAGATCATCGGCGAACTGCGCATGAACCCCTATATGAACCGCGACAATGTCTCGCTCGACGACGGCGAACTGGCGCTGGGCGAACTCAAGCGTTTCCAGGCGCTTGGCGGCTGCACGGTGGTGGAAACCACCAATTTCGGCATCGGCCGCGATGCCGCCGGCCTTGCCCGCATCGCGAAAATGTCCGGTCTGCGCATCATCATGGGCACCGGCTTCTATCTGGAGCATACCCATCCGGACTGGCTGAAGGCCATGGATGTCGATGCGGTCACGCAATTCATCGTCGACGATGTCGGCGGCGGCGAGACCCAGCCGGAGATCATGGCCGGCATCATCGGCGAGGTCGGCGTCAGCCGTAATTTCACCGCCGAGGAAGAGAAGTCGCTGCGCGCTTCGGCGCGGGCGTCGCGCATCACCGGCCTGCCATTGTCGATCCACCTGCCGGGCTGGGAGCGCTTGGCGCATCGCGTTCTCAACGTGGTGGAGGAGGAGGGCGCCGATCTCAGGCACACCGTTCTCTGCCACATGAACCCGAGCCATAACGATCTCGATTACCAGATGGCGCTGGCGCGGCGCGGGGCTTTCCTGGAATACGACATGATCGGCATGGATTATTACTACGCCGATCAGGACGCGCAATCGCCCTCCGACGAGGAGAATGCCCGCGCCATCGCCGCCCTTGTCGACAAGGGCTTCGGCGACCGGCTGCTTCTGTCGCAGGATGTCTTCCTCAAGATCATGCTGACGCGCTATGGCGGCTTCGGCTACGGCTATATTCTCAAGCATTTCCTGCCACGGCTGAAGCGCCATGGCGTCGATCAGCAGGCCATCGACCGCATGCTGATCGCAAATCCGAAATCCGTCTTTTCCGCCAGCGCCTGAGCGCCGGCCCATTCTCCAAGGAGTTTCCATGACCAAGAAGAAAGTGCTGCTCGCCGGCGAATCCTGGGTATCGACCGCGACCCACATCAAGGGTTTCGACCAGTTCCCGACGGTAACCTATCACACCGGCGCGGACGAGCTTCTGAAGGCGCTGAAGGACAGCCCCTTCGACGTCACCTTCATGCCGGCGCATGAGGCGCAGAAGGATTTTCCCAGCACGCTGGAAGGCCTGCAGGCTTATGACGCCATCGTGCTGTCGGATATCGGCGCCAATACGCTGCTTCTGCACCCCGACACCTGGATCCATTCCCGCCGCACGCCGAACCGCCTGAAGCTGCTGCGCGATTACGTCAATCAGGGCGGCGCGCTCCTGATGTTCGGCGGCTATTATTCCTTCCAGGGCATCAATGGCGGCGCGCGCTTCCGCAACACCGCCGTCGAAGAGGTTCTGCCGGTGGCCTGCCTGTCCGTCGACGACCGCGTCGAAGTGCCGGAAGGTTTCACGCCCGTCGTTTCGGGCGATGCCTCGCATCCGATCCTGTCGGGCATCTCGGGCGAATTCCCCTATCTGCTCGGCTTCAACGAGGTGACGCTGAAAGAGGGCGCCAACCAGTTGATGACCGTCTCCAGCGAATATGGTTCGCTGCCGCTGCTGGTCACCGGCACCTATGGCAAGGGCCGGACTCTCGTCTGGACTTCGGATGTCGGCCCGCACTGGCTGCCCCCGGAATTCATCGCCTGGGCCGGCTACAAGACCCTGTTCGAGCAGATGCTCGCCTGGGCGACGGACTGAGCGAAAGGTCCCGGCCATGGCCATCCACGTCGTCGGCAATGTCTGCGTTGACATGAGCTTTCGCCTGCAGCGGCTGCCGCTGCCGGGCGAAACGCTGAATGCGGATGCCGCCGGCGAGGGGCTGGGCGGCAAGGGCGCAAACCAGGCCGTCGCCGCCGCCCGCACCGGCGCGCCGGTGACGCTCTGGGCGCCCGTCGGCAAGGATGCGGCCGGCGAGCGGATGGAAAGCCTGCTTTCCGGCGAGATCGCCGGGCTGCGCCTGTCGCGCCTCGATCTGCCGAGCGACCGCTCGGCGATCCTGATCGACCGCCAGGGCGAAAACGTCATCGTCACGGCCGCTCAATGCGCCGAGGCCTTCGATCCGCTGGCCATGTCGCCGCTTGGATCAAGCTGGCGCGCCGGAGACATGCTGTTGATGCAGGGCAATCTGAGCGCCGATGTCACCGCACAATGCCTGGCGGCGGCGCAGGCGGCCGGGCTGTTCACGGTTCTCAATCCGAGCCCGCTTCCGGCGCAAACGCCCGATCTCTCGGCCGTATCGTTGCTGATCGTCAATCGGCCGGAGGCCGAGGCCCTGACTGGCGAGACCGATCCCGACCGCGCCGCCGAACGCCTGCGCGTCATGGGCGCCACCACCGTCATCGTGACGCTCGGTTCCGAGGGCGCGCTCCTTCTCGATGACGCCGCGCGGCTGCGCATCGAAGCGGAAAAGCGCGACGCCATCGATGCCAGCGGGGCCGGCGACTGTTTTGCCGGCACCTTGGCCGGGCTTCTGGCGCAGCGCGTCTCCCTTTCCGAGGCCGCAAGGCTGGCGACGCGCGCGGCCGGCCTCGCCGTCAGCCGGGCCGGCACGCTTGCCTCCTTTCCCACCCGGGCGGACGTCGCCGCCCTTATCGAGACATTGAAACTGGAAAACGTGTGATCGCCATGAGCAACCCTATCGGACGGCAGGACAAGGATATTTTGAAGACGCTTTTCGGGCGCGACAAGCCGGTGATCGGCGTGGTGCATCTGATGCCGCTGCCGGGCGCGCCGCGCTATGACGACGAAGGCGTCGAGGCGATCTACGAGCGCGGTCTTTCCGATGCGCGCGCCTATCTGACCGGCGGCTGCGATGCCGTCATCGTCGAAAACCATGGCGATGTGCCGTTTGCCAAGCCCGACGACATCGGCCACGAGACCTCGGCGCATATGGCCGTCATCGCCGACCGCATCCGCCGCGAACTCGGCCGCCCGATCGGCATCAACGTGCTCGCCAATGCGGCAATTCCGGCGCTTGCCATCGCGTCCGCCTCGTCGGCCTCCTTCATCCGCGTCAACCAGTGGGCCAATGCCTATATCGCCAATGAAGGCTTCGTGGAGGGAGAATCGGCGCGCGCCATGCGTTACCGCGCCCATCTTCGCGCCCGCGGCATCCGCATCTTCGCCGATGCCCATGTCAAGCACGGCGCGCATGCCATCGTCGCCGACCGGCCGGTCGAGGAGCAGGTCAAGGACCTCGTCTTCTTCGATGCCGACGTCATCATCGCCACCGGCCAGCGCACCGGCCATGCCGCCGATCTCGGCTATATCAAGATGATCAAGGATGCAGGATCGCTGCCGACGCTGGTCGGAAGCGGCGTCACCCACGACAATGCCAACGACATCCTCTCCGTCGCCGATGGCGTCATCATCGCCAGCGCCCTGAAATATGACGGCGTCTGGTGGAATGCGGTCGAACTCGACCGGGTCAAGCGCTTCATCGCAGGCCTTCGCCGATGAGCCTGAAGCCGCAGGTCAATGCCGGCCGCCTGCTTGCGTCCGTCGCCGAATTCGCGGCGATCGGCGCAACGCCGGCCGGCGGCGTCAACCGGCAGGCGCTGGGGGTCGAGGACCGTGCGGCGCGCAGGCTGCTGGCCGAGCGCGGGCTCGCCCGCGGCTTCACCGTCTTTCAGGACGACATCGCCAATCTCTTCATCCGCCGCGAGGGGCGCGATGCGTCGCTGCCGTCGCTGCTGATCGGCAGCCATCTCGACAGCCAGCCGAATGGCGGCCGTTTCGATGGCGCGCTCGGGACGCTGATCGCCTTCGAAGCGCTCGAAGCGCTGGAGGATGCCGGTATCGAGACGGAGCGCGCAGTCGAGGTCGTCGCGTTCACCAATGAGGAAGGCAGCCGCTATGCGCCGGGCTGCATGGGCTCCATGGCCTTTGCCGGCGCCGGAAAGGTAGCCGACTGGGAAAAAACCCAGGCGACGGATGGCCCGGTCCTGGCCGATGAACTGGCGGCGACGCTGGCGGCCCTTCCCGAAGCCGAGATCCGGCCGACGGGTCATGCGGTCTGCGCCTTCGTCGAACTGCATATCGAACAGGGTCCGATCCTCGAACGCGAGGAGGTGCCGATCGGCGTCGTCACAGCGGTGCAGGGCACGAAATGGCTGGAAGTGATCTTTTCCGGCGAGGCCGCGCATGCCGGCACGACGCCGCTGGAATTCCGCAAGGACCCGATGAGCGCGGCGGCGGCGGCGATTGCCAGCCTGCAATCGGCGGTCATGCCGGCCGATCCCGATGCGCGGCTGACGGTCGGCCGCATCGCCGCCGAGCCGGGCTCGATCAACGTCATCCCCCGGTCGGTCACCTTCACCGTCGATATCCGCCATCCGGACGCCGCGACGCTTGGCGCAATGGAGCTGCATGTGCGCCGGGAATGCGAGGCTGCGGCCGAAAGCCGGGAATGTGTCGTGACGATCAGCCGGCGCGTCGACATGGCGCCGGGGCGCTTTGACCCTGCGATCACGACCGCGATAGAAGAGGCCAGCCAGGCTCTCGGTCTCAAGAGCCGCCCGATGGTCTCAGGCGCGTTTCACGATGCGCTGTTCGTCAGCCGCGTCGCGCCGACCGCGATGATCTTCGTTCCCTGCCGCAAGGGCATCAGCCATAACGAGGCCGAATTCGTCAGCGACGCGCATATGGTTTGCGGCGCGCAAGTCATGCTCGGTGTCGTCGAAACGCTGGCCTCTGCGGGCTAAAAGCCGTCCGAATTTCACAATCATCACCGGACACGACTATGCGGCTTCGCGTTCACGAAGCCGCATATTTTGTCGTGTGTCAGCTCTTCACCGATCCCGCCGTCATGCCGGCCAGGAAGTAGCGCTGGGCGACGAGGTAGAGCACGAGCA
Organism: uncultured Rhizobium sp.; assembly: GCA_945952045.1. Taxonomy (GTDB): domain Bacteria; phylum Pseudomonadota; class Alphaproteobacteria; order Rhizobiales; family Rhizobiaceae; genus Metarhizobium. The sequence continues at coordinate 114,741 of CAMFHE010000002.1, read as the reverse complement.
GCGGCAGCGATCCGAGCACGCTCATCGCCATCATCTCGTTCCACTCGAAGGCATGCTGGCCCATGAGCAGCTGGATGCCGATCGGCACCGTCCTCAGATCCATGGATTTCGTCAGCGTCAGCGCGAACAGGAATTCGTTCCAGGCCAGCAGGAAGGTGTAGACGCCGGTGGCGACGATGCCGGGCACGGAGACCGGCACGATGACCCGCCACAGCGCCGTCCAGCTCGATCCGCCATCGACCAGCACCGCCTCGTCGAGTTCCTTCGGCAAGGTGTTGAGATAACCCGTCATCAACAGGATGGCATAGGGCAGGGTGAAGACCAGATAGGTCAGCACCAGCGCCAGATAGGTGTCGAAAATCCGCAAGGCGACCACCATCCCGAAATAGGGGATGAGCAGCGTGATCGGCGGCACCGTCTGCGTGCTGATGATGAAGATGTTCAGCGTGTTCTTGAAGCGGAAATTATAGCGGCTGAAGGCATAGGCCGTCAGGATCGCGATCAGCAGCGTCAGCACGGTGACCACGCCGGCGACGAAGTAGCTGTTGATGAAGAAGCGCACTTTCGTCGGATCGTTGAAGATCGTCAGATAGGCGGCGATGGTGAAATTGTCCGGCAGGAGCTTCGGCGGCAGGGCGAAGATTTCCGTGTTGGACTTCAGCGAGCTGAAGAACATCCAGACGATCGGGAATGCGGCAAAGACCAGGCCGACGGCAAGGCCGAGATAGGTGAGAAGCGTTGGCAGGACGGTGTTCTTGAAGGTGCGTTTTGCCATGACCGGTTACCGCCGCTGCTGGTGCTTGATGTAGAAGTAGGTCACGCTCATGGAAATGATGAGGATGATGATGGCGCTGGCCGAGGCGAGCGAGAATTCATACTGGGCGAAGGCCAGCTTGTAGGTAAAGGTGGACAGCATTTCCGTGGCGTAGATCGGCCCGCCGCCCGTCGTCATCCACACCAGCGGGAAGACCTGCATGGTCCAGATGAAATCCAGCAGAGAAATGCTGATGATGATCGGCATCAGCTGCGGAATGGTGATGTACCAGAATTTCTGGAACTCGTTGGCGCCGTCGATGCCGGCTGCCTCGTAAAGCTCCTTGGAAATGCCCTGGAGGCCGGCGAGCAGGCTGACCATGAACAGCGGATAGCCCGCCCAGATGTTGGCGAAGGTCAGCGCATGGATCGCCGTCTTCGTCGAGGAGAACCACTCGACCTTGAAGTCGACGATATGCAGGGCCATCAGCACGCTGTTGACGACGCCGTTGGGGTCGAGCAGCAGCCGCCAGATGATGGCGATGATGACGGCGGTGAACAGCCAGGGAAGAATGAACAGCACGCGCAGGATGCTGCGGATCAGCGGATCGACGCGATTGGTGTTGAGCAGCAGCGCGAAGGCGAGCCCGAGCACGAAGTGAAACACCACGCTCATCACGGTGAAATAGAGCGTCTGATAGACCGATTGCCAGAAGACCGGGTTCTGGAAGATGGTGATATAGTTCTGCAACCCGGCGAATGCGGCGTCCCGCTTCATGATGGCGCCGTCCATCAGCGAGTAGCGCAGCACCATCGCCATCGGAAAGAGCATCAGAAGCACCAGCAGAAGCGTCGCCGGGGTCACATAGAGATAGGGCACGAGCTTGCGCAGCGTCTTGTAGCGGAGCTTGCCCTTTCTTCCGGCCTTCGGCGACGCGGAGGCCAGGGCGGTGATGGATTGGTTCATGAGGTGACTGTCCGATCTGCCGGGAATTACGACGGACACCGGCAGGCTGCGAACAGGCGCTGCCGGTGCTGTTGATTTTGCCGGCCTGGAGCCATGTCCTTTGAACATCGGTTCACCGGGCACGCTCCAGGTCTTTTTCGACGCATTGTCCGGATGCAAAAGCCGTTCAGCTTTTACTGGACATGCTTCAGAACTTGCTCATCCAGGCCTTTTGCGTGGCGGCGGCGGCGTCCTTGGCGCTCTGGCCGCCGTCGAACATCTTCTGCACTTCGACGTTCATGTTGCGCATCAGCTCTTCGGCGACCGGCAGGCCGACGAATTCGTTGGCCGGATAGCCGCTCTGGTAGATCTTGAAGGCTTCCGCGAAGATCGGGTCGGAGGCGACGAAATCGGGCTTGGCGTGAACGTTGCCGGGGAAGGCGTTGGCGATGGAGACGAGCTTGCCGTTGACCTCGGGGCTCATCAGATATTCGACCAGCTTCCAGGCTTCGTCCTTGTGGGCGCTGCCTTCGCTGATGCCGATGCCCCAAGAGGCATAGGGCATGCCGCGCTTGCCGGTATAGCCGTCAGCGGCCGGCAGGGCGGAAATGCCGAAGTTGAGCTTCGGATTGCGCTCGCGGATCAGGTTTACGTGGGCAAGCGTATCGACCATCATGCCGACGCGGCCGTTGACGAATTCCTCGACCTTGTCCTGCTCCTTCTTGGCGAAGATGCCGGGCGAAATCACGCCGTCCTTGTTGAGCTTTTCGATATATTCGAGCGTGCCGATGACGGCCGGGTTCTCCAGATCGGGCTTGCCGTCCTTCATCATCGAGGCGCCGGACGCCCAGACCCAGGACATGACGTCGTTCTGGATGCCGCTCGGCGATTGCAGCGACAGCGGCAGCACCCAGCCATACTGGTTCTTCGAGGCATCCGTCATCTTCTTGGCGGCGGCTTCGAATTCGCTGCGGTTCGTCGGCATCTTGTCGACGCCGGAGGCCTTGGCGATGTCCATGTTGACGAAGACCGGATAGACGAAGGACGCGAGCGGGAACATGACGCTCTTGCCGTCGACCTTGACGATATCGGCGATCTGGCTCTTGTCGTAATTGGCCTTGGTCATCATCTCGTCCATCGAGGCGATGGCGCCCTGCTTCGACAGGCCGTTGACCCAGGCGCCGTCGAGGCCGACCACGTCGCTGAGCGTGCCGGAGGCCGCGCCGACGACGATCTGGTCGCGGGTGGTGGCATAGGGGCCGCTGACCAGCGTCACCTTGATGCCGGGATTCTTGGCTTCGAAATCATCCATGATGCCGCGCAGCGCGCCGGCGGGCATTTCCGGTTCCCACCACTGGATGAACTCGATCGTGGTGTCGGCAAGCGCCGTCGTGGCGCAGAGCGCCCAGACCGCTGCGGCCGCCTTGAGGGTATTGCTGATATGTCTGAACTTCATGTCTGCCTCCCAATAGACTTTCAGGTGATCGATCCTCTCCCAAGATCGTGGCCCAAGTAGGCTGCCGGAACGCGCCAACTGTCAACGGGGCGATTGTGAAATTGCGCGTTACCAAAGGCAGTTTTCTATATAAGCACATGAATTAAAACGATAAAAAAATTTTGCGCGCGTGAATTTTTTGAGAAGGTTTCTGTTGCTTGTGATGCCTTTTTTCTTTACTTTCGTAAACAAACGAAAGTTTGCCGGTTCGGCTGCATTTCCAGGCGCTTGCGATGTTTCCGTTTGCGATGCGAGATTGTAATGTGCCGCGCCCGTAACGAGGTTTGGAATGGCCAAAAAGACTTACAGATCCATGGACGACTTCGCCGCCGCCTGCGGCGTGTCGCGGCCGACCTTGTCGAAATATTTCGACGATCCGACGCAGATAAAGGAGGTCACGCGCAAGCGTATCGAGGCTGCGCTGAAGAAGTCGAATTTCGAGCCCAATCTCTTTGCCCGCCATCTGAACCGCAAGCGGACGAAGAATATCGGCATTCTCGTGCCTTCCATGTCCGACCCCTTCTATGTGCAGGTGGTTTCGCTCATCGAGCTGGAATTGCGGGCCAAGGGCTTCTGGCCGGTGCAGCTTTCGTCGCATACCCGGCCGGAACTCGAAGAGGAGGCGGTGCGCACGCTGCTGTCGCTCAAGGTTGCCGGCGCGATCGTTGCGCCACTTGGCACGGGGTCGCGCCGCTCGGCGCTCGGGCGTCTCACCGATGCCATTCCGGTCGTCTGTTTCGACAGCCCCTCGGCCTTCGATCTGCCCTTCATCGGCAATGACAACAGCCAGAGCGTGGCGGCCATCGTGCAATATCTGTGTCGCTCCGGCGAGCCGCCTGTCTTTCTGGACGTGCCGCATATGATGGGCAACAGCAACGAGCGGACGGAGAGCTATCGCGCCACCATGCGCCGCGAAGGCCATGATCCACTGGTCATCGAATGCGAATCGTCGCCTTCATGGGAGTTCGAGCGGCTGGGTTACGAGCAGATGCAGCGCATGCTCGCCCGTGGCGGCCTGCCCGGCAAGACGCTGCTCTGCGCCAACGACCGTTTCGCCTTCGGCGCCATGGCTGCGGCCTTCGCCTCCGGGCTGAAGATCGGCCGGGCGGACGGCTGCGATATCCGCATCGCCGGTCACGACGACCATCCGCTCAGCCGTTATGCCTGCCCGTCCCTGACGACCATGGCCCAGAATGCCCCGGAAATTGCCGCAAAATCCGTCGAATTGCTGCTGAAGAGCATCGAGGACGAGGAGGCCGAGCGCAAGGTGGCCCCGCCACGCATGATCCTGGAGGCGACGCTGGTCATGCGCGATTCGGCCTGACGACCACCGGCGCACCGCAGGTTTGCGATGCGCCGGGCGTTCGGTCACGCCTGCTTATGCCAGAAGGCTGCGGGCTTCGTCTTCGCCGAATTCCCTAGGCTGTTGCGCCGAGCCGGAAATCGTCTGGCTGACGCCGGTTTCGCCGGCGCGCAGGATCGCTTCCATGATTTCCAGCACATGCAGGGCGAGTGTGCCGGAGGCGCGGGCGGGACGCCCCTCAAGGATCGAGCGGGCGAGATCGGCAAGCCCCAGCATGCGATAATTGGCGCGATCCGGCGCGGCGATCGGCCAGTTGACCGCGCCGAACAGGGCGTTTGCGGTATCGGTCTCCTCCCAGGGCGCGCCACGGCGCGACAGCGCGATGACGCCGCCGAAATTGTCGGGGTCGGGCAGGCGCAGCGAGCCTTCGGTGCCATGCAGCTCGATCGGATGGTTCGAGTGGCGGAACACGTCCCAGGACGCGCCGAAGGTGACGGTCGCGCCGCAGGCGAATTCGAGCAGCGACAGCACGCTGGTCGGCGTGCCGACCTTGAAGGTGGTGCCCTGCTTGGGGCCTTCGGCGGTGATCAGGCGCTCGTCCTGTCCGCTTGTCGCCACCGCCTGGACGCGGCGAACCGGACCCAGAAGATTGACCATCATGGTCAGGTAATAGGGACCCATATCCATCACCGGGCCGGCGCCGGGCTGGTAATAGAAGCCGGGATCGGGATGCCAGTGCTCCATGCCTCGCCCCATCATGAAGGCGGTGCCGGTCACCGGCTTGCCGATGACGCCGGTCTCCATCAGGTGGCGGGCATGCCGGCCGGCAGCCCCCAGAAACGTATCCGGCGCCGAGCCGATGGAGAGACCGCGGCTTGCCGCCGCCTCGACCAGCTTGCGGCCCTCCTCGGCGGTGACGCCGAGCGGCTTTTCGGTGAAGACATGCTTGCCGGCTTCAAGGGCGCGCATCGAAATGTCGAAATGCGCCGCCGGGATGGTCAGGTTGAGGATGAGGTCGACATCGCCATCGCCCAGCAGCGAATCGACATCCGTGGCGCGCAGCCCGAATTCCTGCGCCCGGCGCGCGGCGGCCTGCGGGTTGAGATCGGCGCAGGCTGTGATCTCGACGCCGCGAAAAAGCGGGGCGTTGCGCATGTAGGCCAGCGATATGCTGCCGCAGCCGACGACGCCGATCTTCAATTTCTTCTCGCTGCCCTGTGTCATCTGCGATGCTCTATCTCTCTGTTATGTAATGGAAAATATTTGCGAACATGCGCCGATGATTGAGCGTGCCTCGCAAATTAAGTTGACGCACGGTAACATTTTATCTTACGTAATGACAAGACGTTTGGGAGGCGTCGCCATCCACTTTTGTCCGGCCTTTCCAACGCATCCAAAGGGCGCTTGCGCGCCGCTTCGGACGGAGGCACGGACGATGCCTTCCGCCGAGGGACGATCAACCGACGGGTCAGGACATTCTTATGAAGACTGCAGAACTGCATATCGGCTGCCAGACATTCACATGGGAAATGCTGGGCAAGAACTGGACCGGCGGGCCGGACGATCTCGTCGGCGCGATTTCCGCCGGCGGCTATGCCGGCATCGAGATCACCGACACGATGATCGGCGATTATGCCGACAAGCCGGCGGCTTTCGCACGCCGGCTTGCGGATGCCGGCCTCAGCCTCGTTTCCTTCGCCTTCGGCTCGTCGAGCGGCTTTACCGTGCCGGAACAACTGGCCTCGGACCTCGAAACGGCGCGCCGCTGGGTGGATTTTGCCGCTTATTTCCCTGGCGCGCTGATTTCCATGGGCTCGGCGACGGTGGTTTCGGCCGGGGAGCGCGCCGATAAATTCGCAGTCGCTGCCGATTGCTACAACCGCGCCACCGAAATCGGCCGGGCGGCGGGCGTCACCGTCGCCGTGCATCCGTCCTCGCATCACCATACGCTGCTGTTCACCCGCGAGGATTACGACGCGCTCTTTGCGTTGCTCGATCCTCAGGTTGGCTGGGTGCCGGATACCGGCCACATCCTGCGCGGCGGGCAGGTCATGGACGATACGCTGGCCGCCTTCAAGGATCGTATCCGCTACGTGCATCTGAAGGATGTCGATGCCAACGGCGTCTGGGCGATGCTGGGCGCGGGCGCCTGCGATGTGCCGGCCGTCATCGAAACGGTGCGTCAGGCGCCGCTTTTCAACGGCTGGATCATCGTCGAGGAAGAGTCCGACAAGGCGGGCGAGGATCCGGCCGCCGCCGTCCGCGTCAACCGTGAGACGCTGCGGTCGTTCGGATACTGACGACGGCGGGCGTCAGGCGTAGCGAACCTCGACGCCCAGCTTTTCCAGCCGATGGCGGATGCTGTGGGGCATATTGCTGTCGGTGATGATGAGATCGACGCGCGACAGCGAAAACGCCTTGGACGATGCGCCGATATCCCATTTGCTGGAATCGGCGACCAGCACGACGCGGCGCGCCATACGCACCAGGTTGCGCTTGGTGCGCGCGATGTCTTCGGAGACGTCGACGACATCGAAGGACGCGTCGATGGCATGGGCGCTGACGAAGGCCTGATGGGCGACGAGGCCGCCCAGCGCCTTGTCGGAATCGGAAACGATGGTGCTGACCGTGCTGGGAAACACCCGGCCGCCGATCATGTGCACGTCGAGGCCGGGCCGGTACATGAGATGCTGGGCGATGTTCATGGCGGTGGTCGCCACCACGACATTCTTCACCGGCGGCATCTGCATGGCCACCTGCAGAAGCGTCGAACCGCTGTCGAAGACGACGGACTGGTTGTCGATGATCTGCCGCGCGGCCATCTGGGCAATGCGCCGCTTGGCCTCGAAATTGCGCTGCATGCGCTCCTCGAAGGCGGCGGCGGGCGAATCTGCGGGCAGGGCGATGGCCCCGCCATGGGTTTTGATCAGCAGTTTTTTCGCATCCATGATGTCGAGATCGGAGCGGATCGTGACCTCGGAGACCTCGAACAGATCGGCAAGCTGGCGCGTGCGCGCTTGGCCGATGCGTTGAAGCTCGATCAGGATCTGCTGGCGTCTTTGTTCGGCAAGCATGGCATGGGCTCCGTCCCGGAAATGCTCTAACGTTTTGTTTTACCGCATTATCCGACGCCGAAGCGATCCCGCTTCGGCTGGAAATGCTCTAGGTTTCGAATTTCGAAAGTCATTTCCGATGATCTGACCTCATCGGAGGATAATTTCGCATGAAAAGCATGATAGCACGATCAGAAATCGTCTGCGAAGAGTGAAATGAAAGAATTCGAAATATTGAATATTGTTTTCCTTTCGAGTTAGGCTCCGTTCAGCAAACAGGAGGAGCTTCCATGGGTCTTGGAACCAAAATTCGTCTTTCCCGGCTGTTCTCGAACGCCTCGGGCAATCTTTTCGGCGGCGCGGTCGATCATTTCGTCGGCTATGGCAATGTGCGCGAGGGCGGTCTTGCCGATCTGCCGGGGGCGCTGAGCCGCGTCATGGCCGGCGGGCCGGATTATGTCAGCATCCAGCCGGGGTCCGCGCGGCATCTGTGGCCGCAATATGCGGGCAAGGCAGCGCTGGTCATCCAGGCGGGCTGCTTCACCGCCGACGACCGCATTCGCCAGCTGATCGCCACGCCGGAAGATGCCGTGCGCTACGGCGCCGACGCGCTGGCGGTCGCCATTCCCGTGCGCGGCAATACCGAGGGCGAATATATCCGCTGGCTGACCGATACGGTCAATGCGGCCGCGCGCTTCGAAATGCCGGTCATCGCCCATGTCTATCCGCGCGATTTCGCCAATGGCGGCAAGATCGTCTTCACGCCGGACGAGATCGCCTATGCGGTGCGCATCGGCTATGAAACCGGCGTCGATGTCGTCAAGGTCGGCTATACCGGCGATTTCGACTCCTTCCGCGAAACCGTCGCCACCTGCCCGATCCCGATCGTGATTGCCGGCGGTCCGAAGACGGAAACGCTGCTCGGCGCGCTGCAGCAGACCTCGGATGCGCTGCGGGCCGGCGCGCGCGGCGCCGTCGTCGGCCGCAATCTCTGGGGTCATGGCGATACGACCAAGGCCGCCCGCGCCTTCAAGCTGGTCATCCATGACGGCCTGTCGCCCGAAGAGGCGCTGGCTGCTGCCGGCGCATGAGCCGTGGCGCGCGTCTTTGACGTTCTCGGCTTCGGCGCCCTGGCGATCGACGACATCGTTTACGTCGATCGCCCGCTTGCCGACGGCAAGGGAAAGGTGACGGATCGCGCCGCAGATCATGGCGGCAACGTCGCCACCGCGCTTGTCGCGGTGGCCCGGCTGGGCGGACGCGCCGCCTATATCGGCTGGCTCGGACATCCCCCCGGCGATATCGGCGGGGCGGAGCTGGAGCGTGAGGGCGTCGATACCGCCCATGCACCGCGCAGCGAGGCGTCCGCCCCGATCCGCTCCGTCATCTTCGTCGGGCCGGATGGCGATCGCTTCATCGCCTATGACGACGAGGTGCTGCACGGCACCGCGCCGGATCTCCCGGATGCCGTTTTGGAACAGGCCCCGGTTCTGCTGATCGATGGTTATGCCATCCATTCGGAGGCGGTCGTTGCGCGGGCGCGCGGCCTCGGCCTCTCCATCGTCGCCGATATCGAATGGACGAAGGGGCCGGCAAGCGAGCGCATTCTGGCGCTTGCCGATCATCTCGTGCTGCCGATCGCCTTCGGTCGATCCCATACCGGCCTGGACGATCCGCACGGCATCCTGAACGCGCTCTGGTCGCCGGATCGGACGGCGGTGGTTCTGACCGATGGCGACAGGGGCAGCTATGTCCGCCAGCGCGGCGATCCGCTCTGCTGGCATGTGCCGGCTTTCCGGGTGCAGGCGACGGACACCACGGGGGCGGGCGATTGCTTCCATGGCGCCTATGCGCTGGCGCTGTCGGAAGGGAAAACCACGCTCGATTGCGTCGTCTTCGCCGGCGCCGCGGCCGCGATCTCGGTCACCGTGCATGGCGGGCGCAAGGGACTGCCGGACAGGGCGGCCTGCCTTTCGCTGATCGAGGGCGATCTCGCGCCTCGACCCACGCCCCTTCGCGCGTAAGCCGTCCTTTCCAGATCGACATGACCGGCCTCCGGCGGACGCGATGCGTCCCCGGAGCCGGTTTCTTGCTGTTTCCGGCATCGATCGATCATAAAAAATTACGCGCGTCAAAAAATAAAATATCGTGCAAATCTGCCATTATTTTGAAAAATAATATTTAATATCATATGCTTGGATTTGCAATCGAAGCTTCGTGCATTTCGAAATTCCGGTTTTGCCATCTTGACTTTGCCGTCCAGTCCTAGCCTTCTGTCGAAAACCGGGTCGCGGCGGTGGAGGCCGTCGCCGATGGTATCGGGACAGTGCAGGGAGGATGCGACGTGGCGGTGGTTGTGCTGGACAAGATCTGCAAGACCTATGGAAACAATTATCATGCGATCAAGGAACTCAGCCTGACGATCCATGACGGGGAGTTTCTGATCCTCGTCGGGCCATCCGGCTGCGGCAAGTCGACGGCCTTGCGCATGATCGCCGGTCTTGAGGATATCACCAGCGGCACGCTGAGCATCGGCGGCCAGGATGTCGTCGATCTGCCGCCCAAGGATCGCGACATCGCCATGGTGTTCCAGAGCTACGCGCTCTACCCGCACATGACCGTCTTCGACAACATCGCCTTCTCGATGAAGCTCGCCGGCAAGAACAAGGCCGAGCGGACGAAGCGGGTCAACGAGATCGCCAAGATCCTGCAGCTCGAAACCCTGTTGCAGAACAAGCCGGCGCAGCTTTCCGGCGGCCAGCGCCAGCGCGTGGCCATGGGCCGCGCCATGGTTCGCGAGCCTGCGGCCTTCCTGATGGACGAGCCGCTGTCCAACCTCGATGCCAAGCTGCGCGTGCAGATGCGTGCCGAAATCGCCAGCCTGCAACGCCAGCTCGGCGTGACCACCATCTATGTGACCCATGACCAGACCGAGGCGATGACCATGGGCGATCGCGTCGCGGTGCTCAAGGGCGGCGTGCTGCAACAGGTGGATACGCCGAAGGCCCTCTATCACAACCCCGTCAATGCTTTCGTCGCAGGTTTCATCGGCTCTCCCTCGATGAACCTTTTCGAAGGACGTCTGGAAGGCGGAGCGATCCGGCTCCCAGACTTTTCCATTCCGCTGCCGGAGAGCGTGCGCGCGCGGGTTCCCCGCCTCGACGCCTTCGACGGCCAGCCCGTGGTTTTCGGCATTCGCCCGGAAGACCTCTATGACAGCCGCCTGCCGTCGGGCGCCGCCTATCCGACCATTCCCGCCACCGTCAGGACCATCGAGGAGCTTGGTTCGGAACTGATCGTGCATCTGAAGATCGAGGCGTCGCGGGTCGATTCCGGCGATCCCGATGCGGTCGAGGATCTCTCCGGCGCGGCCAATGCGGTGGCGAAGTTCGAGGCGACCAGCGCCATCAAGCCGGGCGAGCGCATCGATCTCGCCATCGATCCCGCCAAGCTGCATTTCTTCAACGTGCAGACCCACGCGGCCCTCTGAACGATTTCCATTCACAGGCGCCGCAAGCTGCGGCGCCGGCACATGACCAGATTTGAGAAGGGGGCAGCAATGCCAGCAAAACAGGAACGGCGCCTTCGCGTGGGCGTGCTGGGAGCGGGCCAGATTGCCCAGGCGGCCCATTTCGAAAGCTGCACCAAGGCGGCCAATGCCGATCTCTATGCGATCTGCGACGTCGCCGACGATCTGCGCGAGCGCATGGCGATCACCCATGGGGCCGAAAAAACCTATAACGACTACGACCGGATGCTCGCCGATCCCGATCTCGATGCGGTGATCATCGCCACCGCCGACGCCTTCCATGTTCCGGCCTCGTTGCGGGCGCTGGAAGCGGGAAAACATGTGCTTTGCGAAAAGCCCGTCGGCGTGACGGTCGAGGAATGCCTTGCCCTGAAGGACGCCGTCGAGAAATCGGGCAAGACCTTCCAGGTCGGCCATATGAAGCGTTTCGATGCCGGCCTGCAGGCGGCAAAGTCCTTCATCGCCGATGAAATGGGCGAAATGATCGCGCTGAAGGCCTGGTATTGCGACAGCACGCATCGTTATCCGATGACCGATGCCGTCCAGCCGCTGATCGTCACCAGCGCCAATGCCAAGAAGCCTTCGACCAACCCCAAGGCCGATCTGCGCCGCTATTACATGCTGGCGCATGGCTGCCACCTGATCGACACCGCGCGATATTTCGCCGGCGATATCGTTTCGGTTCAGGCCCATCTTTCGGAGCGCGCCGGCATCTGGTGCTGGTTCGTCGATGTCGAATTCGCCTCCGGCACGCTCGGCCATCTCGACCTGACGGTTCAGGTGCGCATGGACTGGCACGAGGGTTTCCAGATTTACGGCAAGAACGGCAGCGTTCTCGGCAAGACCTATAACCCCTGGTATTACAAGTCGAGCGAGGTCGACATCTTCCGCGAGGCCGATGGCGCGACGCACCGGGTGCTGGGCGCCGACGGCCATTTCTATCGCCGTCAGGTCGAAGGCTTCGCCCGCGTGATCCTCGATGGCGCGCCGATGGAAGGGGCCGATATCGACGATGGCCTGGCTTCGGTGCGCGCCATGGTCGCCATTGCCCGTTCGGTCGAAAGCGGCAAGCCTGTCGCGCTCGCAGATGTCGAGGGTGGTGTGTGATGAAGCTCGGGATCTTCGCCAAGACCTTTGAAGGCACCGATCCGGGTGCGGTCCTGAACGCGGTCGCCAAGGCGGGTTTTGCCGCCGCCCAATACAACATGGCCTGTTCCGGCCTTGCCGCCATGCCCGATGCCATCGACGAGGCGCAGGCGCGCGCGGTTGCCGATGCGGCAGGGGCGGCTGGCGTCGAGATCGTCGCCGTTTCCGGCACCTACAACATGATCCATCCCGATCCCGCCGTCCGCGATGCCGGACATCGCCGGCTTGCCGTTCTCGCCGAACGCAGCCACGCCCTGTCCACCCGGCTGATCACGCTCTGCACCGGCACGCGCGATGCGCTCGACCAGTGGAAGGAACATCCGGACAATGACACGCCGGATGCCTGGCGCGACCTCGTCAAGGCCATGGAAACGGCTGTTGGCATCGCGGATCGCTATGACATCGATCTCGGCATCGAGCCGGAGCTTGCCAATGTCGTCAACTCCGCTGAAAAGGCCCGCCGGCTGATCGACGAGATGCAGAGCCCGCGCGTCAAGATCGTGCTCGACCCCGCCAATCTCTTCGAGAAGGCGACCCTTGCCGAACAGCACGATACTGTCTCGTCCGCCATCGACCTGCTTGCCGACCGCATCGTCATGGCCCATGCCAAGGACCGCAATCCCGATGGCAGCTTCGCCACCGCCGGCAAGGGGGTGCTCGATTATGCCCATTACCTTGGCCGCCTGAAATCCATCGGCTTTACCGGCAGCCTCGTCACGCATGGGCTTGCCGCCAGCGAAGCCGAAGGCGCTGCCCGTTTCCTGACGGAAAAGTTCGGGGCGAGCCGATGAATTCCAGCTTCGAGACCAGCGACGGCACGCTGCTGAACGTCAATAGCGCGGGAGAGGGGCAACCGGTCGTCTTCCTGCACGGTCTTTGCGGCGATGCCGGCCAGACGGCGGAAGCCTTTCCACCGGAACCGGGATTTCGCCGCATCACCATCGAGGCGCGGGGCCATGGCCGTTCGCAGCCGGGCGCATTGGATCGGTTTTCGATCGAAACCTTCGCCGACGATGTCGCCGCCTATATCGCGGCCGAGCTGGACGGGCCGGTCATCATCGGCGGCATTTCCATGGGGGCGGCGATTTCGCTGCGCCTTGCCGTCAAGCGTCCCGAACGCGTCTCCGCGCTCATTCTCGCCCGACCCGCCTGGCTGACGGCGGCGGCGCCCGAGAACATGGCGCCGAATGCCGAGGTCGGCCGGCTGCTGGCGCAGCTTGCGCCGCAAGAGGCCAAGGCGGCCTTTCTCTCTGGCACCATCGGCCGGCAGCTTGCCGCCGAGGCCCCGGACAATCTGGCCTCGCTCACCGGCTTTTTCGCCCGCGAGCCGATTGCCGTGACCGCCGCGCTGCTCACCGCCATCTCGGCGGATGGCCCCGGTGTCGGGGACGAGGAACTTGCCCGCCTGTCGCAACCGACGCTCGTCATCGGCCATGAACGCGACCTCGTCCACCCCATCGCCCATGCGCGCGCGCTGGCTCAGAAAATTCCCGCCGCGCGCTTCGTCCAGATCACCCCCAAGGCGGAAAGCAAGGCGCAATACGTCGCCGATTTCCACCACGCCATGCGCCTGTTCCTGAAGGACCTCCAGAAATGACCATTTCCGCACAAAGCTGGATCGCCGATCTGCCGAAGGATCGCCTGATCGCCGAATTCTCCGTCTGGTCTGCCGATCTCGTGCGGCTGGCCGACGATCTCGCCCGCGTCGAGCCTTATGTCGACGTGCTGCATGTCGATGTCGCCGACGGCCATTTCGCGCCGGCCATGCTGTTCTTCCCCGATCTGGTGGCCGGCGTGCGCAAGGTCTCGGCGCGCCCGATCCACGTCCATCTCATGGTGGCCGACGATATCCTGCTGTCGCAGATCGAGCAGTTTGCCGATGCCGGCAGCGATCTCATCAGCTTGCATGTGGAAAACGAAGGCGTTGCGGACGCCGCTCTCGACCTCCTCGACCGTCGCGGCATCGCCGCCGGCATGGTGCTGCGGGTGGAAACGCCGGTCGAGCGCATCCGCCGTTATGCCGAGCGCCTGCAATTCATCACGCTGCTCGGCACCGCGATCGGCGTCAAGGGGCAGGGGCTGGATGAGCGCGCCGGCGCGCGCCTGCAGGAAGCCAAGGTGATCATCGCCGATTGCGGCGCCTCGCATCGCATCGTTCTCGCCGCCGATGGCGGCATCCGCGAACATACCGTGCCGCTGCTGCGGGCCGCGGGTGCGGAAACGGTGGTCCTCGGCTCGCTCGCCTTCAATGCGCCCTCGCTTGAGGAGCGCATGGCATGGCTTCATTCCCTCTGAAGGTCCACCACTCATGCATGAGATCGCCATCGGCATCGATCTTGGAGGCACGCAGGTGCGTGCCGCACTCGTCAACGAGCGGGGAGAGGTTCTCGCGCGCGCCGAGGAGCGGACGGATGCGATGGCCGGGCCGGAGCGCGTGCTCGCCCAGATCAAGATGCTGGCCGATGGCCTGATCGCCGCTGCCGGCCAGGCATCGGTCGTCGGCATCGGCGTCTCGACGCCGGGGCCGATCGATACGTTTTCCGGCATTGCGCGCGATATCCCGACGCTGGCTGGTTTCGTCGATTTTCCGCTGAAGAAGGAGCTGCAGAAGCGCTTCGCCTATCCCGTGAGCCTCGAAAATGACGGGATCGCCGCCGCCATCGGCGAATGGCAGTTCGGTGCCGGCCAGGGCCTCGAAAACCTCGTCTATGCCACCGTCAGCACCGGGCTTGGCGGCGGCGTGATCGCCGACGGGCGGGTGCTGCGCGGCCGCAAGGGCATGGCCGGGCATATCGGGCACATGTCGGTCATGCCGGACGGCGCGCTTTGCCCCTGCGGCAACAGGGGATGTTTCGAGGCCTATGCCTCCGGCACCGCCTTTACCCAGCGGGCGCGGGAGCGGGCCTTTGCCTGCACCGAAACGCTGCTGGGCGCGGAAGGCGCGCCGGTCGACAGCCGGTCGGTGTTTTCGGCGGCGCGCCGGGGCGATATCCTCGCCAATCGCCTGATCGACGAGGAGGCGGAGCTCCTCGGCCGCGGCTTCACCAGCCTGCTGCACATTTTCAGCCCGCAAGTGATCGTCATGGGCGGCGGGCTGTCGCATGAATTCGAGCGTCTGCATCCCGGCATACAGGGCTATATCGCCAGATGGGCCATGCCGGCTTTCAAGGATGTGCCGGTCGTGCATGCCGCGCTCGGCCAGAATTCCGGCCTGATCGGCGCTGCGGCGCTGGCTTTTCTCGCCGCCGGCACGCAAGATCACATGCAACCCATTTCCATCACCTGATCCATCGGAACCGCATCATGCTGACCATCAAGAGACTGAGCCTCGAAGACGCCCGCATCCTCATTGCCGGCGCGCGCGATAAAGCAAAGGAGATCGGCGTGCCCATGTGCATTGCGGTCACCGACGAATCCGGCCAGCTGATCGCCTTCGAACGCATGGATGGCGGCAAGATCACCAGCACGATCATCGCGCAGGACAAGGCCTTCACCGCCGCCGGCGCAAAACGCACGACCGAAAGCTATGGCGAGGCGAGCCAGCCCGGCAAGCCCGCCTATGGCATCAACTCCGCCCTCGGCGGCAAGCTGCTGGTCGTGGCCGGCGGCATCCCCGTCATCGTCGATGGCGATGTCGTCGGCGCGATCGGCATCAGTTCGGGAACGCCCGCCCAGGACAGCGAATGCGCCCAGGCCGGTATCGACCGTTTTCTGGCGCAGCTCGCGCCCTGAGGCATCGGCCCGCCCGTCTTTCCCATGAACGGTCCGAGGCGGCGCAGGCCCTGCGCCGCCCTTTTTCCATTTACGTGAACGCTTGCCTGCCGATCCGACCGGATCGCCGGCGGCCGCGTCGCCGCGCCCCTTGCCCGACGGTGTTTCGGAGACACCGCGACGATAGCGGGTAATTCGATAATCTGGGAGAATAGAGTGGGCTGATCTTATTATTGGACGTCGTTCAGACATGCCGCAGCAGTGTGTTGCGGATCTTGGCGAGCGCCTGCTCCAGGTCGGCGCCGTAGGGCAGCAGGCCTTTCAGCCGGCCGTCCGCGCCGATCAGGAACAGCGATGTCGTATGGCTCATGTGGTAATCGCCGTCTTCGCTCGGCAGGCGCGCGGCATGCACCTTCCAGCCATCGATCACCTTCTGCATCTCCTCCGGCCGGCCGGTAATGCCGGTGATGCGATCGGTGAAGGCGGTGACGTAGCCGTGCATGACCTCCGGCGTATCGCGTTCGGGATCGATGGAGAAGAAATAGGCCTTCAGCGGCGCGCCCTGCGGACCGAGTTCCTTGAGATAACCGGCGACCTCGTACAGCGTCGTCGGGCACACTTCTGGGCAATGGGTATAGCCGAAATAGACCAGAGCCGGGCTGCCCTTGAACAGCGATTGATCGACTGGTTTGCCCCGGTCGTCGACGAGCGAGAATTTCGCGTCGAAGGGGCCTGAGCGCGGCGTGTCCATCGCCACCCAGACCATGACGCCGACGAGGATCGCGACGAACAGCGTCGCCGCGATGCCCCCCGCCAGCGCAAACGGGTTGCGCTGGCGGCTCATGGCTTGTGTTCCCCATGGCCCTTGTGCGGGTCGTTCACGTCGTCTGCCTTGGCATCGGTGTCGTGGGACATGGCCGCACCGTCGCCCGCAGGCGGGCCGACGGTGAATTCGACCTCCACCGAGCCGGCCTTTTCGAAGAGCAGCTTCGCCTTGACCTCCTCTCCTTGCTTGAAGGGCTGGGCGACGTTCATGAACATGATGTGATAGCCGCCGGGCTTCAGCTCGACGTTCCCATGGGCGGGAATGGCGATGCCGTCCTTCAGCTCTCGCATCACCATGATGCCGCCGTCCATTTTCATTTCATGGATCTGGACGCTGCCCGCGCGCTCGGCGCTTGCGCCGACCAGCCGGTCCTTGGTCCCGCCGTTGGTGATCGTCAGATAGCCGCCGCCCACCTTTGCGCCGGGCAGCATGGCGCGGGAATAGGGGTGGTCGACCACGATCTCGCCCACCTTGAACTCATGGGCGAAAACGATGCCCGGAAGGGCGGCGGCCGCGACCGCGAGCAGGGTCGGAAACAGGCGTTGCATGGATATTCCTCCATAGGATTTTCGAAAGAGGGCGCGCCGCTCAGCTGAGGGCGCGCTTGAGCGGCTTGACGTGACGGATCACCAGCATGTCGAGCGCCAGCACGGTGACCAGCACCAGACCGGTGAGCGGAAACAGCAGCGACACGGCCAGCATGACCAGCGCGCCGCCCTTCCACAGGCCGAGCTTTTCCGGAACGACCGGGGCGACGAGACGGTTGGCGCCCGAGGGACGGCGCTTCCACCACATGACGATGCCGCTGACCGACAGGAAGACGATGGACAGACAGAAGACGGTATTCAGCGTCAGGTTCCACAGGCCCATGTCGCCCTCGTGGAAGGCGATGCCGACCGCCATGGCCTTGCCGGCGACGCCGTAATCGGCAAAGCCGACATCGGCGAGAACCTTGCCCGTGTAGCGGTCGATATGCACGGTGCGGTCCGACAGCGGGTCGGCGCTGTCGTTGCTCATCGTATCGCGGGCGATCGTCCAGACGCCTTCCTCTCCGCTTGGGAAGGAAAGCTGGAAACGCTTGTTGAAGCCGATCGCGCGGGCGAAGGCGACGACGGTGTCGAGATCGACCGGCTGGCCGGCGGCGATGCCCGCCTGGCCGGCATTCGAACCGGAAGCCGGCATCGGCGTCTGCTCGAGCGTCCACGGCACGTCCTTGACGCCGTCATGGTTCATGCTGGCATGGGTCGCATCCGACAGCGGCACGTTGTCCCATTTCGCCGCCGGAAAGGTGCTCCAGGCCTGCGTCATCTTTTCGCCCCAGATGCCGGCCCAGGTCAGGCCGGAAATCAGGAAGGCGAGCAGGATGACCGAGACATAGACGCCAACCGTCTGGTGCAGGGATTTCCACACTTGGCGTCCGCGTCCGGAGAACTGCGGAGCGAGGTTGCGCCCCAGCCCGCGCCCGTCGCGCGGCCACCAGAGATAGATGCCGGTGATGATCAGCACGACGCCGAAGCCGGCGGCGATCTCGATCAGCCGGTCGCCGACATCGCCCACCAGCAGCGTGCCGTGGATAGTGTTTGCGAGATCGTAGAGGGCGTTGCGCCGCTCCCACTGCCCCAGCACCGCGCCGCGATAGGGGTTGACGGCGACCATGACCGATCGGTCCTCGGCCTTGACGCGGAAGACGGCGGGTTCGTCCGGCGTACGCGGTGCGATGTATTGCACAAGCGCGCCGCCAGGCACGGCCGCCAGCGCCGCATCGGCCTGCGCCGAAGCCGCGATGGTCTGCCCTTGCGGCGATACGGTATAGAGCCGCTCCCCGTCGCGGCCGACGAGAACGGCCGACCAGAGCATGATCAGGCCGGTGACGGCCAGCATGATCAGGAAAGGTGCGACATACAGCCCGGCATAGAAATGCCAGCGCCATGTGGTCATGTAAAAGCTTCTGGCAAGCGGATTCTCCGCCTTTGCCGGCATGTCGGTGATTTGCGCCATGATAGTCCCCTTCAGGCGTTGGATTGTCGAAGTCGGGTGTTTAAGCGGTGCGGGCGGACGAATGTCCGCAAGCCAGCGCTTCCAGCGCCGTCCGGTCGCGAATCGTGATGAGTTCCGGCTGATCGAAGGCGATCAGCCGCGACCGCTTGAGCGCGCCGAGGCAGCGGCTGACGGTTTCCAGCGTCAGGCCCAGCCAGTCGGCAAGATCGGCCCGGGTGAGATGCAAAAAGAAGCTGGTCCTGTTGGCGCCCGCTGAAGCCCGCGATTTGCGCGCGAACTGGCCGGCGAGGTCGAGCAGCGCGGTGGCGACGCGTTCCGATGCGCTTTTGCGCCCGAGCAACAGGGCATGCGACTGGGCGCGCAGCAGCATCTGCCGCATGGCCGTGGCGGCCGAGGCGCTTTCCCTGTCCATGTCCACGCTCTCGACATGGGTCAGCGTCAGGGCGATCGCCTTGCATTGCTGGACGTCGACGAGGGCTTCGCCGAGCAGCCGGCCCGGCCCGAGAATATCCAGGATAAGCCGCCGTCCGTCGGCAAGCTCGCGATAGAGGGCGACGCATCCGTCGAGAATGCGCAGGGCCGTGGGGCGGGACGCGCCGCACAGCATGATGGCCGTGCGCGCCGGGATCCGGCTGTGACGCGGCAGTGCAGGATCAGCGGGGCTGTCGATGAGGAGAACGGGCGCGCAGGCGCCGAGGGAGGTCTGGTAAAACATGGAATACGATCCGGCCGCCGGATGCGTATCCGCATGCTGCAGACCCGTTCCGGCACAAGCTGACGAAACTGCCGCGCAAGGCGGCAGCGGTTCAGGCTGTCAGGCCGGAAGGCGGGCCGCGCGGCGCGGCGTTCGGGGGAAAGAGCTGGCGGTAGAAAGCCTCGACACGCACCGGCTGGAAGCGATCGGCATCGCGCACGATGGGCGCGCCCGCCGTATCGGCCGGCGCCGGCAGCATGACGGAGGCAGACAGGCGGCAGGCTTCGCAGCCGGAACCGGACTTGTGACCCTCATGCTTCGTCTTGCCGTCCTGCGACGGCAGGCAGAGATCGGGAAGCGTGCCATCGGGAAGCGCATATAAAGCAAGCTCCGCCGGCGGCAGAACCTGCGCGACAGCGGGCGGCGTGTGCGCGAAGCCGACGAGCAACAGCGCCAGCGCGCACAGCATGCGCACCGCCCATCCTCCGGCAAAGCCCGACCGCCTGTTCATGCGTTCCCTATATCGTCACCACGGCGCGACCATAGCCATAGCGGCGGGCGGAGGCAATTCGGCAAATTTGTCGCATGGGCGGCGGCGTGCCCTTCCAAACGGCAGGCTGCGGTGCGCGCTGGCCTTTCACCGCGCCCTTTGTGCCAGATGTTGCAAGGTCACTTGACGGGATCGGGCAAGATGCATATTAAGTTGTAGGCCTAACCCTACAATCTGGATGTCATGTCTCAATCCTTCCCGAAATCAATCGCCACGCTCGATATTGCGGACCTTCCCGGTTCGGATGTCGCCGTGCGCCGTCTGCGCCATCCCGGACGCTGGATCAGCGGCGGCATCGTCCTGCTGCTGCTTGCCGTCATCGGCCGCGCTTTTGCCGTCGGGCAAATCCAGTGGCCGGTGGTCGGGCAATTCCTGACGGCGGGCGTCATCGTCACCGGTTTTGGCTGGACGCTTCTGATTTCGGCCTGCGCCATGGTGCTCGGCGTGGCGCTCGGTTTCGCCTTCGGCATCATGCGCCTTTCCGAAAATCCGATCCTGCGGTTCGCCGCCTGGCTCTATGTCTGGATTTTCCGCGGAACGCCGGTGCTGTTGCAGCTTCTCATCTGGTTCAACATCGCGCTGGTCTTTCCGAGGCTCTATATTCCCGGCCTCGTCGATGAGCGCATGGTCGATGTGGTCACGCCCTTCGTCGCCGCCGTGCTCGGTCTCGGCGTCAATGAAGGCTCCTATCTGACGGAAGTCGTGCGCGGCGGCATCGCCTCGGTCGACAAGGGCCAGACGGAGGCCGCCCATACGCTCGGCATGACGCCCGGCCAGACGATGCGCCGCATCATCCTGCCGCAGACGCTGCGGCTGATCCTGCCGGTTCTCGGCAACAGCGCCATCGGCATGCTGAAATTCTCCTCGCTCGCCGCCACCATCGCCATGGGCGAAATGCTGAACGCGGCGCAGCGCATCTATTTCATCAACGGCGCCGTCATCGAACTGCTGTTCGTCTGCGCCGTCTGGTATCTCGCCGGCACGACGGTGCTCTCCATCGGCCAATATTATCTCGAACGCCATTTCGGCCGCGACGCCTCGACGGCAGCGGTCGGACGCGGCTGGTTTGCAAGCCGGGCGCGCCGCCCGGCCACTCCGGAGGAAGCATGAGCCTCGCGGTCAAGGCGGTCGGTATCCGCAAGTCTTTTGGCAGTCACGACGTCCTGAAGGGACTCGATCTCGACGTCGCCCATGGCGAGGTCATGTGCATCCTCGGTCCTTCCGGCAGCGGCAAGAGCACCTTCCTACGCTGCATCAACCACCTGGAGACGCCCAACGGCGGCTATGTCTGGGTCGATGGCGCCATCATGGGTTACGACTATGCCAACGGCGCGCTGCAGGAACTGCCGGTCAGGCGGCTGCGCGCCCAGCAGAGCCAACTCGGCATGGTGTTCCAGCATTTCAACCTCTTCGCCCACCGCACCGTGCTCGGCAACGTGATCGAGGGGCCGATGGTGGTGCGCGGCCTCAAGCGCGCCGAGGCGGAAGCCCGCGCCATGGAATTGCTGGAGCAGGTCGGCATGGCCGGCAAGGCGCAAAGCTATCCGTCGCAGCTTTCCGGCGGCCAGAAGCAGCGCGTGGCGATCGCCCGGGCGCTGGCCATGCAGCCCCGCGTCATGCTGTTCGACGAGCCGACCAGCGCGCTCGATCCCGAACTCGTCGGCGAGGTGCTGGAGGTGATGCGCACGCTGGCGCGCGGCGGCACCACCATGATCGTCGTCACCCATGAGATCGGTTTCGCCCGCGAGGTCGCCGACCGCGTCGTGGTCATGATCGACGGGGAAATCCGCGAGATGGGCGCACCCGGCGACGTTCTCAGCAACCCTGCCGATCCGCGCGTGCGCTCCTTCCTCAGCCGCGTGCTTGCCTGAAAATGCCCGGAAAAAATTCAGTCCAAACAATGGGAGTACGGACAATGAAGACACTTCTGCCGATGATGCTGGGGCTTGCCTCCGCCGCCTTCATGAGCCTTGCCGGCGCGGCCTATGCCGCCGGCGACGAGAAGCTGGCGGCGGCGCTGCCTGAGGCTGTGCGTGCGGCCGGCAAGCTTAACGTCACCATCAGCCTCGCCTATCCGCCGATGGAATTTTCCGATGCCGGCTCGACCGACCTCAAGGGTTTCGACATCGATCTCGCCAAGGCGATCGCCGAGCGCCTCGGCCTGACGCCGGAATTCCAGAACGTCGATTTCCCGCAGCTCATCCCGCAGGTGGTCACCGGCCGCTCCGACCTGATCATGACCGCCTTTTCCGACAAGGTGGAGCGCCAGACGCAGCTCGATTTCATCGACTATTTCAAGACCGGCAACGTCTTCTATTCCAGCACGGATCACCAGGGGGAAATCAAGACCGAAGCCGATCTTTGCGGCAAGACCGTCGCCGTCGCCACCGGCACGAGCTGGGTCACCTGGGCGGAGGAACTGGGCAAATCGATCTGCCCGGCCGACAAGCTGATCACCGTCATCCAGATCCCGACCCAGGCCGAGCATATCATGCAGATCCGCCAGGGCCGCGCACAGGCGTCGGTCATCGGCCTCGAAGGCCTGCTCGACCTGATGAAGCAGGAGCCCGGCAAATTCTACCAGATCGGCGCGGTCGGTGAAGTCAATCATTACGGCATCGCCTTCGCCAAGGCGAACGGCCAGCTTCGCGACGCCGTGCATGCAACCCTCGATGCCCTGAAAGCCGACGGCACTTATGCACAGATCCTCGACCGCTACGGCTTGAAAGAGGCGGGCGTGGAAGAGTTCAAGATAAACGGAGCCACGAAGTAACCAGCATCGCCGGAGCCGACCTTGACCCAGCCCTCTCCACCAGACGCCGCAATGCCGGGTGAACGCCCGGACGACAGGCTGTCGCGCTTTCGCCTCGATGCCTATTCGAGCGAACAGCTTTACCGGCAGCTCTACCGGGCCTTGCGCGCCGCGATCCTCAGCGGCGATTTCTCCGAAGGGGAAGCCATCCCCTCGGAGAACCAGATGCGCGACCAGTTCGGCATCGCCCGCACCACGGTGCGCAACGCGATGGCGCTTCTGGTGTCGGAAGGGCTGGTGCAACAGGTGCGCGGCCGGGGCACGATCGTGTCGCACCGGCCGATCAGCCACAATATCTGGAATTTCGGCAGCTTTACCGAACTCGCCCGCCGTCAAGGCCAGCGGCCGGTGACCCGGGTTCTGGAGCACAGGGTCGAAAATGGCGAGCTGCTATTGGTCCGCGCCCGCGGGCTTGCCAATGACGAGACGGTCAGCTGGCTGAACGTCGATACGTCCCAGCTCGATCTCGCGCTTTATCCGGGGATCGAGGCCTACGATTTCGCGGCGCAATCGCTCTACGAGGTGCTGCGCCGCGACTATAACCGCCACCCCTTGCGTTCGGAACTGTTGCTGACCGTCGTGCCGTCTTCCGAGCGGCTGCGGGCGGTCTTCGGTTCGGCGCCGGATGTGCCGGGCTACCTTTGCGCCAGCGGAGACGTGCTGGATGCCGACGACCGTTTGGTCGAGCGCACCTCCATCGTCTATTCGCCGGCCGTCCAGATGAAATTCGCAACGCGCTGGGGGCGCGATACCGCGCCGGCCTGAGGGCGACGCGACGCAGGAGAAACGACATGAGCCGTCTGAGTGACACCTTCGCCACCGCAAAGCCCATTCTGGGCATGCTGCATCTGGCCGGCGAAGGCCCCGCTGCAAAACTTGCCCAGGCGGAAGAAGAAGCCCGCATCATGGCCGGCGAAGGCGTCGACGGGCTGGTGGTGGAAAACTATTTCGGCGATGCCGACGATGTCGAGCGCGTGCTCGACCGGTTGGGCGGCCTCGACCTCGGCGCCAAGATCGGCATCAATGTGCTGCGCGACGACGTGCGCGCCTTCGCGCTGGCGAGGCACTATCCGGTGTCCTTCATACAGGTCGATTCCGTCGCCGGCCATCTGCCGCCGGAAGACGACGCCGTTTTCGCGGCCGCGTTCGGCGCCCGACGGGCAAGCGTTCCCGCGCTGCTGCTGGGCGGCGTGCGCTTCAAGTATCAGCCGGTCCTGTCCGGCCGGACGGAGGAAGAGGACGTGCGCCTCGGCGCGCAGCGATGCGACGGACTGGTGGTGACTTCGGACGCCACCGGCCAGCCGACCGACATGGACAAGGTCGCCCGGTTCCGCGCCGCCACCGGCGGGGCCGTGCCGCTTCTGATCGGCGCGGGCCTGACGGAGGCCAATGCCGTGGAGCAGCTCGCCCAGGCCGATGGCGCCATCGTCGGCAGCTGGTTCAAGCACGATCACAAGGATAGCGGCCGCGTCGAGGCCGCCCATGTCGCCCGCCTGATGCGGGCGGTCCGTACCGCGCGGAGCGCCGCATGAGCGCGGTCGTCGCACGGGCCGTCACCCTTGAGAATTTCGCTCGCTACGGCATGGTTTACGGTCTCGCCGGCGATGCCGATCCCGGCGTGGTCTGGACAAGAGGTGAAGGCTGGGACGACGGCTTCACCCGCAAACCGCTCATCGATGGCTCCGGCCATCTCGGCATGACCCGGGGCGGCAGCGCGCCGTGGTCCTGCGCCGCCATGGAACGGCATCCCCTGACCGAGGAGGCGCTGTTCTGCGCCGCCGAGCCGATCGTCCTTGCCGTGGCGCCGGCCTCGACGGCGGATGCGCCGCATCGCGACGAGATCGAAGCCTTCATCATCGCCCCCGGTCAGGTCGTGGTGATGCACCGGAATGTCTGGCACGACGCCTGCCGGGGCGCCACACGCGCCACACCCTATTACTGGATGGCGATCTGCGGCCTTGGCGAAAATCCATGGACCCCGGTCGCCGGCGGGCCGCGCCGGATCGAGGTCAAGGACGGGACTGCGACATGACGGCATTTTTCATCGGAGACGTGGCGCTGGACGAATATTATACCGCCGAGCGCTGGCCCGGCCGCGCCGACAAGGGCATGGTGCGGGAATTGCCGGCCGAAATCGGCGGCTCGATCGCCAATGCCGCCGTCGTCCATGCGACGCTCGGCGGCGACACGCAGTTTATCTCGCTTTTGAACGACAGCCCGCTGTCGCAGCGGCTGATCGACGATCTTCGGGAGAACGGCGTCGGCGTCAACCATATGCTGACCGATCCGGAAATCGCGGAATCGCGCAACTTCATCTTCCTCATCGATGGCGAGCATGTGGTGCTGACCGTCGAGATGGGCGAGCAACCGATGTGGCTTGCGCCACAAACGCTCGCCGCGCTGCGCCAGCCGGGTTTTCTCTATACGACGCTTTACCGCGTGCGCCGGCTGCGCAGCCAAACGGAAGAGGGCGTGCTCAGCCAGGCGGCGCTTCTGGCCGATCTGCGCGGTCACGGCCGCCGCGCCGTCTTCGATCTCGATGTCGGCGGCTGCACGGCCGGGGACATGCCCTATCTCACCGGCGCGGCCGTCGTCATCTTCAATCAGGTCGGCTTTCGCGCCACCTTCGGCCATGACGACCTTGGCCTGATCGAAGACTGGATCCGTCAACATGGCATCGGCTGGGTCGTGCGCACCATGGCCGCCGATGGCGCCGAGGCCTTCGACGGCGAAACGCGGCTGCTGGCCGCAGGCTATCCGGTCGAAGTGGTCGACGTCACCGGCGCCGGCGATACGTTTGGCGGAGCGCTGACCTGGTGCCTGACCCAGGGGCGGTCCTTTGCCGAGGCGCTGGATTTTTCCACCGCGGCCGCCTCCCGCTCCGTGACTGTCCACGGTCCGCGCGGCGGCAAGGCCGGCGCCGAGGCGGTGCTTGAGTGGCGCAGGGAAAACCGCGATCCGAGCGACTGAGCGTCGCTTTCATTCTCCGCCGGGCAAGCCTCGCGCAAGGAAGCGCCTTGATGATGGTAAGCGTCGGATATTGTATGGGATCGGGATGCGGAAATCGTCAAATCGAACAGTTGCCGCTGTGGTGCTGCTTCTGCTGGCGGTCCTGGTCGGAAACCTTTTCGCGCATTCAAGAGCCGACGCTTCTGATTTGCCGATCTACAATTCCGGCCATTCGGTTTTCGAGCGTGGGCAGGGCCATCAAGGGTCTGACCATGGTCCGCGCGTCGAGCGGGGCGACCATTGCTCGATCCACAATTGCATTTTCGAATCCAGCGGAGATGGCGCCGTCCTGTCGGCGATCGAACTGAGATTCGTCGAGGCGCAAACGCGCGTCGGCTTCAGTATCCAGCCTGTCCTGCTTCGTCCTCCAATAAGCGCTGCCTGATTATTTTCCCATAATCACAATCATTTGCGCCCGGCACTGGCTCAGAACCATGCCGTCCGGCGCAGCGCATGGACGAGCTCATTCACAATGAATATCATAATTGGACTGGTGATCACCGCCGGCTGCATCGTCGGCAGCTTCATGGCTATGGGCGGCAAGATCGAGACGCTGTTTCAGCCATTTGAAATCGTCATCATCGGCGGGGCCGGCATCGGCGGTTTCGTCATGGCGAATTCGATGAAGGTCATCAAGGATTCGCTGAAAGCACTCGGGGAAGCCTTTCGGTATTCCGTGCCGAAGGAAAGGGAGTATCTCGACGTGCTCACCGCCCTCTATCTGCTGATGCGCGACCTTCGAACCAAAAGCAGGAACGAGGTCGAAGCCCATATCGACAATCCCGCTGAATCTTCAATCTTTCAGGCGGCGCCGACCCTGCTCAAGAACAAGCCGCTGACGGAATTCATCTGCGATTACGTGCGTTTGATCATCATCGGAAATGCCAGGTCACACGAAATCGAGGCGCTGATGGACGAGGAACTGAACACCGTTCTGGGTGATCGATTGAAGCCTTATCACGCACTTTCGGCGATGGGCGACGCCTTCCCGGCAATCGGCATCGTCGCGGCCGTGCTTGGCGTGATCAAGGCGATGGCGGCGATCAACGAGCCTCCGGAAGTTCTTGGCCATCTGATCGGCGCCGCCCTGGTCGGCACCTTCCTGGGCATCCTTCTCTCCTATTCCCTATGTGCTCCGATCAATGCGCAGATCAAGGCCGTCAGGACGAAGCAACACCGTCTCTACATCGTGGTTAAACAGACGATGCTGGCTTACATGAACGGTTCCGTTCCGCAGGTTGCCCTGGAATACGGCCGGAAGACCATTTCGGCTTACGAGAGACCGACGATCGATGCGCTTGAACAGGTGATGACCGGCGGCGGCGTCGCCGAAAAGGCAGGCTAGCCGGCGCGCCTCCGGCAAAACCGGGTGGCGATTTTGCGTTTCGAAATGCTCCGCACCGGATCCCCTGAGGCAATGCCGCGCGCGTTGGCTCAGGGCCGCGTTCGTGCTGCCTCACCATTCCGCGCAAAGGCCAGAATGCCAGGATAACGATATCATGCAGGGTGTCCGGAACAAATCGGGGCCAATCCCGTTACCCGCGACATGCAGCGGTGGGAGATGAACATGAGCTTCAAACTGACATTCGGCATCGTCCTGGGTTTGATCTGCGCGGCCGAGACGGCGCAGGCGAGGTCCGACATATACCTCTACGGCGCGGTCCCCGTGGCCGGCGATCCGCAACTCATGCTGGCCTACGACAATGCCAAGGCCTGGTGCAGCCTGAATGCCGTCGACGTGACCGGCAGCGTTCGAACCTATCCTCGCCGCAATGGTTCGCCTGCGCTGCGCGGCTGCCTGTCCCGATTTGGCTTCGTCTATCAAAGCGGCGAGCCCTATGCCTATCCGGTTCGCAAGCTGGTCTACGTCTCGAAATAGCAATGAACGCTCCTGATATATGGGCGAATCCAGCCGCAGGAGGCCTTGATCGTGTGTGAACGCCGGCGATAATCCCGACGCGATTGAATGCGACTCGGCAGAGTTTGCAGGTCAGGTCCATCACGGACCGGCGCGGGGGGAGAGGCGGATGAACACGGTCAAGGCGATCGGCGACGGCGGCGTCGATTCGGGATATTCCTGGCTGCGGCTGGTGATCACGCTTATTCTCGGCACGGTCGCCTGCGTCGGCAACTGGTCTATCGTGGTGGTGCTGCCAACCCTCCAGGTTGAGTTCGACACGCTGCGCGGCGGCGCCTCGCTGCCCTATACCTGCGCCATGCTCGGATTTGCCTTCGGCGGCGTGGCGATGGGGCGTCTGGCCGACCGCGTCGGTATTGTCGCGCCGGTTATGATCGGGGCGCTTTTGCTGAGCATCGGCTATATCGCGGCTGCCTTTACCAACAATATCTGGCAATTCGCCGCCCTTTCGGCGGTGATCGGCCTCGGTTCCGCGGCCGGCTTTTCGCCGTTGATCTCCGACCTTTCCCATTGGTTCCGCAAGCGCCGGGCGCTCGCCGTCACCTTTGCCGCGTCGGGCAGCTATCTCGCCGGCGCCATATGGCCGCTGGTCATCGAGCATTTCCTGACGACGCAGGGCTGGCGCGCCACCCATGTCGGCATCGGCCTGTTTGTCCCGATGGTGATGGTGCCGCTCGGCCTCCTGCTGCGGCGGCGCCTGCAGACTTCGGCCTATGCCGAGGCCGAGGCGGCAACCGAAGCGGCGCGCACCGAACTCGGTCTCAAGCCGAACGTGCTGCAAGGCATTCTCGTCGTCGCCGGGTTTGCCTGCTGCATGGCGATGTCGATGCCGCAGGTTCATATCGTGGCCTATTGCGGCGATCTTGGATATGGCGTCGCCGTCGGCACGCAGATCGTTTCGCTGATGCTCGGGCTTGGCGTCGTCAGCCGTCTCGCCTCCGGCGTGGTCGCCGACCGGATCGGCGCCGGCCCGATGCTGATCCTCGGCTCGTCCATGCAGGCATCGGCGCTCCTGCTTTATCTGTTCTTCAACAGCCAATCGTCGCTTTATGTGATCTCCGGTCTGTTCGGCCTGTTCCAGGGCGGCATCGTGCCGATGTATGCGGTGATCATCCGCCAGTTCCTGCCGCCGCGTGAAGCGGGGGTTCGCATCAGTCTCGTTCTGATGGCGACCGTGCTCGGCATGGCCTGCGGCGGCCTCGCCGCCGGCTACATCTTCGACGCCACCGGCTCCTATCGCCTGGCGTTCCTGCATGGCCTGTTGTGGAACGTCGTGAACCTGTCACTCGTGACCTGGCTCATTCTTTGGCCGAAGCTGCGTCAGCGCAGGCAGGTGGCGACAGCCGGCTGAAGCCTGGCAATTCCGATTGACGTGCCGCCGGCTTCTGTCGCTTTGCCCGGCGCTCCGGCACGCAACCGCGATCGAGCGCGAAGCATGGAGGTCGATGTCGCAACGGCAGGATTTGCGTTGCATCTCCGACGCGCCTTGCCGCCGTGGGTGGACCGGACAGTTTTCCATTTGTGACCAGGGCGGTCACCACTTTCCACAGATCTTGATAAGGCATTGAATGCGATGACTATTTCTCTTCGAAAAATGATTTTCGCATGACTAACATGTTAGTGATTATCAGATTATTTAAAAATGATGTTGACCTTATTCAGTATGGATTGATAAGGGAGTTCGAAAGCAGGCGCGGGAGGCATCCGCTCCTGGCATCGAGCGGATCGACAAGGTCCGCCCGTCAATCGATACCAGCGTCAGGGCATGAACATGTTTCGAGAAAATAGATTGAAGAAGCGCTTGCTCAATGGTGAGCGGGCATTCGGCTGCTGGGTCAGCGGCGGGTCGGTGACGGCGACCGAAATCCTCGGGCATATCGGCTTCGATTTTCTGTTGCTGGATCACGAGCACGGCGTGGGTGACTCGGCTGAGATCGTCGACGAGCTTCGCGCTGCCGAAACCACCCCGACGCCGACGATCGTCCGGGTGCCCTGGAACGATCATGTCTATCTCAAGCGGGCTCTGGATGCCGGCGTCGATTGCGTGATGATCCCCTCCGTTGAAAATGCAGATGAAGCGCGGGCTGCCGTCGCCGCATGCCTGTATCCGCCCGCAGGCCGGCGCGGTTACGCAGCTGGCGTCGTGCGTGCATCCACTTATGGGCTGAAGACCGACTACGCGGCCTCGGCGAACGAAAATATCCTGACGATCTGCCAGGTGGAATCGGCAAGCGCCGTGAACGAAATCGAGGCCATCTGCGCAGTCGAAGGCCTGGATTGCGTTTTCATCGGCGTCAACGATCTTGCCGGATCGATCGGCAAGCTCGAGCAGACGGGGCATCCGGACGTTCGTGCGCTCGTCGAGCGCGCCGAAGAGGCGATCCTGCGGTCCGGAAAACTGATGGGAACCGTCCCGAACGCCGGCGCATCCGTCGAGGAACTCTTTGCGCGGGGCTACAACATCGTGGCTGGCCCGCA
Organism: uncultured Rhizobium sp.; assembly: GCA_945952045.1. Lineage (GTDB taxonomy): Bacteria > Pseudomonadota > Alphaproteobacteria > Rhizobiales > Rhizobiaceae > Metarhizobium. The sequence continues at coordinate 84,520 of CAMFHE010000002.1, read as the reverse complement.
TGATGTCGCCTTGCTGCGCGACGCGGCGAAAGCTGCGCTCGAAGCCTATCGCAGCCAGGGCTCGAAGGACGGCAGCGTTTCCCTTCGCGCCTACTGATCTTTCCCCGATCCAAATCTCAATGAATGTCCTCCCAGGACGCTAAGGATACGTCGTATGTCCAGCCGCCATCTTGCGCCCCGCATGAACGTCATCGGCGCTTCTCCCACCGCAGAGATCTCCAACAAGGTCCGGGCGCTGCGCGCCGCCGGGCATGACGTCGTCAATCTCGGGGAAGGCGAACTCGATTTTGCAACGCCGGCAAGCATCGCGGATGCCGGCGTTGCCGCCATCCGCAACGGCGAGACGAAATACACCGCCGTTTCGGGCACGGCCGCTTTGAAGGCCGCGATCATTTCGAAGTTCCGGACCGAGAACACGCTCGCCTACGAGCCGAACCAGATCATTGCCGGCGCCGGCGCAAAACAGCTTATCTTCAACGCCTTCTTCGCCACATTGGACGATGGCGACGAGGTCGTGATCCCGGCCCCCTATTGGGTTTCCTACCCGGATATGATCCGGCTTGCCGGCGGAACGCCTGTGGCTGTGGAAACCAGCCGCGCCAATCGGTGGATCCTGCAGCCCGAGGAACTCGAGCGCGCCATCACGCCGAAAACCAAATGGGTCATTCTCAATTCCCCGAGCAATCCGACGGGAGCCATCTACACGCGTGAGGAGCTTCTGGCGCTGGCGGAGGTTCTCAAGCGGCATCCCGACGTTTTGATCATGGCCGATGACATCTACGAGCATGTCACCTATGGCCCGAAATTCTTCACGATCGCGCAAGTCGCGCCCGAGCTTGCCGACCGGACGCTGACGATCAATGGCGTGTCGAAGGGTTATTCGATGACGGGCTGGCGGCTGGGCTATGCTGGCGGTCCGGCCTGGCTCGTTTCGGCAATGGAGATGCTCCAGTCGCAGAGCACGGCGCATCCCTCATCCATCAGCCAGGCGGCGGCGGTCGCTGCGCTGGAGGGTGGACATGGCTTCATGGACGACTGGCTCGCGGTATTGAGCGCGCGACGCGCCATCGCCATGGACATGGTCAAGGCCTCTGACGGACTTGAGGCGGATATTCCGGAAGGCGCGTTCTATGTCTTTGCCGATTGCCGTGGTCTCCTCGGTCGCAAGACACCGGACGGCAAGACGCTGGAAACCGATCTCGATTTCGCCGGATACCTGCTGGACGTGGCGCATGTCGGTGTCGTTCACGGCGCGGCGTTCGGAATGCCCGGCCATATCCGGTTTGCCTATGCGGTCGACACCGAAACGCTGCGCGGCGCATGCGCACGCGTCGTCGAAGCCGTTTCCAAGCTCCGGACGTGAGCATCCGGCTCCCACATATCTTCTCAAGCCAGCCTTTCCCTGGCAAAACATAAGGGTGAACATCGTGAAAAGAATTCTTCTGCCTCTTCTCCTGGGATTGGCGGCTGCGCCGCTGGCTGCGCACGCATCCACGCTCGACGACGTCAAGGCGCGCGGCTTCCTGAACTGCGGCGTCAATACCGGTCTGGCGGGTTTTGCGTCCCCGGACGACAAGGGCGAATGGCATGGCTTCTCGGTCGATTATTGCCATGGGATCGCGGCTGCCGTTTTCGGCGATGCGAGCAAGGTCAAGTTCAAGCCGCTGACCTCCAAGGAGCGCGTGCCGGCGCTTCAGTCGGGCGAGGTGGACGTCATTTCGCGTGAAATGACCTGGACCATCAGCCGCGACACCGCGCTGGGATTCAATTTCCGGCCCGTGAACTATTATGACGGCCAGGGCTTCATGGTCCGCAAGGATCTGAACGTGAAGTCGGCCCTCGATCTCGACGGGGCTTCGATTTGCCTTCAGACCGGCACCACGACGGAAATGAACATCGCGGACTACTTCCGCACCCACAATCTCAAATATGAGCAGATCCTGTTCGAAAAGCAGGAAGAGGTCGATGGCGCCTATGCCGCGGGTCGTTGCGACGTCTACACGACCGACCAGTCGGCTCTTTATGCGCTGCGTCTGACCCTCAAGGATCCGGACAACCACGTCATCCTTCCCGAAATCATCTCCAAGGAACCGCTCGGCCTTGCCGTGCGTCACGGCGACGACCAGTGGTTCGATATCGTCAGCTGGGTCCATTACGCCCTGATCAATGCCGAGGAATTCGGCATCACCAAAGCCAATGTCGAAGAGCAGAAGAGCTCGGCAAATCCGGACATTCAGCGCTTCCTCGGGGTTGAGGCCGGCACCAAGATCGGTACGGATCTCGGCCTGGACAACGCCTGGGCCGCCAACATCGTCAAGGCCGTGGGCAATTACGGCGAAATCTTCGACCGCAACCTCGGCAAGGACAGCCCGCTGAAGATCGAGCGCGGCTTGAACGCCCTGTGGAACAATGGCGGCATTCAGTTCGCGCCGCCGATCCGCTGAACCCAAGCCACTATACCGTGTCGTCCCGGCTTTCGAGAAACTGAAGCCGGGACCTCGCCTTGTCGCGAACAAGGCTTGCGACCTCAATAAACTAGGGATGATCAGCGATGACCGACAGCGTCATGCTCGGCAGCGGCTCACAGGCTGCGCCGATCCGGATCAGCACGCGGAAAAATATGAAGGGTCTGGTCTACCAGGCCCTGACTCTGGCGATCCTTTGTCTGTTCGTCGGATGGGTCATCCGCAATACGATCGATAATCTTGCGCGCGCCAACATCTCGTCGGGCTTCGGCTTTCTGCAGGGCAGGGCAGGCTTCGATATCTCGCAGTCGCTTATCGATTTCTCCAGCAACGACACCTATGCCAAGGCGCTGTTCGTCGGAATTCTCAACACCCTGCTGGTCGCGGCCGCTGGCATCGTCCTCGCCACCATACTCGGCTTCCTCGTCGGTGTGGGGCGCCTGTCGAGCAACTGGCTCATTGCGCGCATCTGCGAGATTTATGTCGAGCTGTTTCGCAATATTCCGCCGCTGCTGATCGTCTTCTTCTGGTATGTCGGCGTGCTGGCAATCCTGCCGCAGGTCAAGCAGTCGATGCAGCTGCCCTTCTCGGTCTTCGTGAACAACCGGGGCATTTTCCTGCCGAAGCCTGTTCTGGATGGCGGCGTTTTCTACCTGTCCGTAGGCCTTGCGATCGCAGCGCTGCTTTCGGTCGGCTTCTGGTTCTACGCGAAGCGCGTTCAGGTCCAAACGGGGAAAAGACTGCCCGTCCTGGCCTCGATCGTCGCAGTCTTCGCGCTGTGCCTTTCGCTTTCCTACGTCGCCTCCGGTGCGTCTCTGTCGTTCGATACGCCCGCGCTTGGAAAATTCCGGCTGGAAGGCGGCATGAGCATAGGCCCCGAGTTCCTGTCGCTTCTGCTTTCGCTTTCTTTCTATACCGGCGCCTATATCGCCGAGATCGTCCGGTCCGGCATCATGGGCGTGCCGCACGGTCAGAATGAAGCTGCCAAGGCGCTCGGCCTGTCCTCCGGCAAGACGATGAGGCTGGTGGTCATCCCGCAGGCGTTGAGGATCGTCATCCCGCCTCTGACAAGCCAGTATCTCAATCTCGTCAAGGATACCTCGCTGGCAATTGCCGTCGGCTACGCGGATCTGGTCTCGGTTGGCGGGACGATCATGAACCAGACGGGACAGGCGGTCGAAATCATCGCGATCTGGGCCTGCGTCTATCTGACGATAAGCCTGCTGGCTTCGGCATTCATGAACTGGTTCAACAAGAAGATGGCTTTGCCGGAGCGATGAAAATGGAAAACTCCAGCCTTTTCGTGCGATCCGAAATGCTCGCAGCCCTTCCGCCGCCAAAGCCGGCGAGCGGCATCGTCTATCGCTGCAGGACGGCGCTTTTTGGCAGCGTCAGGGACGGCATTCTCACGGTCCTGGCCCTTATTCTGCTCGGGCTCGCCGCGCCGCCGGCATTCGACTGGCTGATTGCCAATGCGGCCTGGGAAGGTACGAGCCGGAGCGTGTGCGCGACGATCTCGCAGGGCGGCATTCGCCCGGAGGGGTGGAGCGGCGCCTGCTGGGCATTCGTCGACGCCAAGATGGACCAGTTCGTTTTCGGACGCTACACGCTCGAGGAGCGCTGGCGCCCGGTGATCGTATTCGCGCTGTTTGCCGCGCTTCTCGTTCCGCTTCTGGTCCCCCGGCTGCCGTACAAGGCCATCAATGCGGTTTTGCTGTTCGTGGCTTTGCCTTTGTTTTCGGGTGTGTTGCTGCTGGGTGGCGTTTTCGGGCTACCCTATGTCGAGACGTCGCTTTGGGGCGGGCTGCTCGTAACCCTGACGCTGTCCTATGTCGGGATCGTGGCTTCTCTGCCGCTGGGCGTCGGGCTGGCGCTTGGCCGGCGATCGGAATTGCCGGTGGTGCGTGTGCTGGCGACGACATTCATCGAAGTCGTCCGCGGCATCCCGCTGCTTGCGGTGCTGTTCATGGCGAGCGTCGTCCTGCCGCTTTTCCTGCCGTCGGGCGTGACGATCGACAAGTTCGTCCGCGCGCTGGTCGGGGTGTCGCTCTTTGCGTCGGCCTATATGGCCGAGGTCATTCGCGGCGGCTTGCAGGCGGTTCCACGCGGCCAGTATGAAGGCGCGGATGCGCTCGGACTGTCGCATGTTCAAAAAACGTTGCTGGTCGTCCTTCCGCAGGCGTTGAAACTGGTCATCCCCGGCATCGTGAACACGTTTATCGGCCTCTTCAAGGACACCTCGCTCGTGACGATCATCGCCATGTTCGACCTGTTGGGGATCGTTCGCCTGAACTTTTCCGATACGAACTGGTCTTCACCGGTGACCCCCGTGAGCGGTCTTCTCTTCGTCGGCGCCATCTTCTGGGTCTTCTGCTTCTCGATGTCGCGCTATTCGATCGCGGTCGAAAAACGCCTTGAGACCGGCCATAAGCGTTAATTCCATTTTGAAAGAACAGACAATGCGAACAAAAGCTCAGGCTCTGGAACACAGCGACGCGGTGGTGCTGGAGGGGGTCAACAAGTGGTACGGCGAGTACCACGTTCTGCGGAACATCGATCTCAAGGTTGCGCGCGGCGAGCGCATCGTCGTCGCCGGTCCCTCCGGATCGGGAAAGTCGACGATGATCCGCTGCATCAACAGGCTGGAGGAGCACCAACAGGGTCTGATCGCTGTCGATGGCACCGAGCTCAACGGCGACCTGAAAAACATCAGCGAGGTGCGCCGCGAAGTGGGGATGGTGTTCCAGCACTTCAACCTTTTCCCGCATCTGTCGATCCTCGAAAACTGCATGCTCGCCCCCATCTGGGTTCGCGGAATGGCGAGGCGGCAGGCGGAGGAAACGGCGATGCACTTCCTCAACCGCGTCAGGATCCCCGAGCAGGCGAAAAAATATCCCGGCCAGCTGTCCGGCGGCCAGCAGCAGCGCGTCGCCATCGCCCGCGCCCTGTGCATGAATCCCAAGATCATGCTCTTCGACGAACCGACAAGCGCGCTCGATCCGGAGATGGTCAAGGAAGTTCTCGACACGATGGTGGAACTGGCCGGCGAGGGGATGACGATGATCTGCGTGACGCATGAAATGGGATTTGCGCGCCAAGTCGCCGACCGGGTGATTTTCATGGACCAGGGGCAGATCGTCGAGGAAAACGTGCCGGAGGAATTCTTCGGCAATCCACAGCACGAGCGGACAAGAACGTTCCTGAGCCAGATTCTGCATTGACGACAGAGTTCTCGCCCCGGGTGTCCGGCCGTGGAGGAGGCGGTTGGCAGGCGACTTTCCTGTGAGAACAGCCTCAACTGTTGTCTGCCCATCTTGCCTAAAGGTAGAATGAACAGTCTTGTGATCGAACGGGGAACGTGTGTTACAAAGAGCAAAGATGGCAATGCCCGCAGAACCAGGCCGCCCTAAAAGGTCGGAAACAGTCAAGCTCCGTGAGCTTGCCTATGAAAGCATCATAGACAAGCTCCTGGCGCGCGAATTTGTGCCGGGCCAGTTTCTGTCGCAGCGCCAGCTTGTGGAAGTGACCGGCCTGCCATTGGGCGCGATCCGCGAAATCATTCCACGCCTGGAGTCGGAGGGGCTTCTGACATCGCTGCCCCAGCGCGGAATCCAGATCGCCATCGTCGATATCCATCTGATCCGGGAAGCATTCCAGTTCCGCCTCGTCATGGAAAAGGAGGCGGTCGCGCTGTTTACCAGGACGGCTTCCGACGCGGCGATCGCGCGCATGCGCAAGGAACACGAGGACCTGCTGGCGAAAGCGTTGCAAGGCGCTTTGACGGATGAGGAGGTGGCGGCCGCGCAGCAACTGGACTGGTCGATGCACAACGCCTTCATCGAGGCGATGAACAATCAGATCATCTACGACGCCTACAAGGTGAACTCCGTCAAGACGCGCCTGATCAGCCAGGATCGCTACACGATAGAAGGTCGCGTCGCGCCGGTGATGCGGGAGCATCTGAAAATTATCGACGCCATCGAGCGCCGCGATGTCACGGCCGCCGTTGAGGCGCTCTCCGAACACATCAACAATGCCAAGGTCCTCGCATTGACGGTCTAGTGGCCAAACGCAAAGCCGCCGCTCGGTTTTGCTGGAAGTGCTCCAAAATCAGGACATTGACTTGCGTGAGAGGCGGACGCGCAACGCCGGTTCTTGCGCAAAGGCTTTGGCCGTTTTTCGCCTATGCGGGTTTCAGAAATTCCAGGGCCGCGACCATCCGCTTGGGATCGATTTCATGGGTTTGCGCGGTCACGATCCCTTCCGTCACGAAAGGGTCGGCTGCGATGCGGATATCGTAATCGCTGGCAGGCCCGAAAACGGAGAGAGGCCGGCGACCGGCATGATGCGCCCGTCGCCGGCCTTTCGGCAATCCTGTTAACGACTTGATAAATTGTCAGGCGGCAGCCCGGACCTCAGGAAGCCGAGGTCAGCTTGACATTGCCGCCATGGCCGCCGCCGCCGAAGACCTGGTGGTCGCCGAAGGAGCTGCGCAACTGGTTGCGGGGGCCGGGCAGGCCGAGTTCGGGAAAGAGAAGCTCCGACACCCGATATGCCTCCTCGAGATGGGGATAGCCGGACGCGATCACCGTATCGATGCCGAGCGCCTGATATTCGCGCAGCCGTGCCGCAACTGTTTTCGGCGACCCGACGAGCGCCGTTCCCGCCCCGGAGCGAACGAGGCCGATCCCGGCCCAGAGGTTGGGCGAGACCTCCAGCTTGTCGCGGCGTCCGTTGTGAAGCGCAACCATCCGGGCCTGCCCGACCGAATCCGAGTTCTTGGTCAGCACGGCCTGCGCCGAGGCGATCGCGTCGTCGGAGAGTTTCGAGATCAGCCGGTCCGCCGCCTCCCATGCCTCGTCATCGGTTTCGCGCACGATGAAATGGAGACGGATTCCGAAAGTGGCCTCGCGGCCCTTGGCGGCGGCGGCCTTGCGGGCATGAGCGATCTTTTCAGCCACCTGCGCCGGCGGCTCGCCCCAGGTCAGATACTTGTCGACAAGGCCGCCGGCAAAGTCGATCGCCGCATCGGACGACCCGCCGAAATAGATGGGCGGCCGCGGCGCCTGCACCGGGGGCAGGCCGAGCCGCGCATTGATCGCCTTGATATATTTTCCGTCGAGCGTCGAACGCCCGGTTTCGATCAGTTCGTTGAAGACCTTGAAGAATTCCGCCGCGTGGTCGTAGCGCTCGTCATGCGGCAGGAAGATGCCGTCGCCGGCGAGTTCCTCGGCGCTGCCGCCAACGACGATGTTGAGAAGCAGACGGCCATTGGAGACGCGGTCAAGCGTCGCGGCAAGACGTGCGTAATAGGCCGGCGTCGCCGTGCCGGGCCGGATCGCGACAAGGAATTTCAGCTTTTCGGTCCGTGCGGCGAGATCGGCGGCAAGCACAAAAGACTCCTCGCAGGCCGCGCCCACGGGGATCAGCACGCCGGAATAGCCGAGACGGTCGACCGTCGTCGCGATCTCGCGGAAATAGCCGGGATCGGCCGGACGGCTGAGGTCGTCTGACCCGAGATAGGCGCCATCGCCAGAACTCGGGATGAACCAGAGGAAATCGAGGGGCTGTTCGGTCTTCGTCATCGCAAATCTTTCGATCTCGGGCCGGAGCGGTTGCCGGCGCCATTCGCCATCAATATAATAAATTCTATAGTTTTAGTAAGGAAATAAATTCTGTTGAATCGGCGCTGACAGGATTATTCATCGCGCCCGACCCGGAGATGCGGTTTTCCCTCCTGTTCCGTTTTCGTGCGAGGCGCCGACGCGCCTGGCGTGGCAGAGGACGGCGGAAACGACGATGCAGGGTACGCTCGTGTATCTGAACGCCATTCAGGCGATGCGCCCGTCGATGGCAGGCAATTTCGGGATTTGAGGAACGCCAATCCGCGATCGAGGTTGTGGCGGGAAAGGGATTTCAAAATCCAACAAAATAATAATACATAAAATCTATAAACTATGTGTATTTCTTGTAGTCTGGTTCTATCATTTTCCGGGGGACGACCGATGAGCGAACCAAGCCACTCCATTCTGACGAAACATTTCTCCAGGCGCAATCTGGTCAAGGCTGCGGGCGTCACCGCGCTTGCCGCCACGGCTGGCGTCGTTGCCTCGCGGTCGACGCGCTATGCGATGGCCGGCAATCTCATTCCGATCAAGCTCGAATGGACCGAGGTGGCCGCCTGCCACTCTCCGGTCGGCTTCGGTCTCTCGAAAGGCATCTATGCCAAGCACGGGCTGGAGGTGGAGCTCTTCTATCAGGGGGCGAGCGGGCAGACCCTGATCCAGGCGCTCGCGACCCGCAAGGCCGAGGCCGGGCCGGGGCTGCTCTACGATTGGCTGAAGCCGATCGAGCAGGGGTTCGACGTGCGCCTCTTCGCGGGCTCGCATGGCGGCTGCCAGAGCATTCTCGTCAAGCCCGAGTCGGACATCAGGACGCTCACGGATCTCAAGGGCAAGACCATCGGCACGTTCGACGTCATGTCGCCGTCGCGCGTCGCCTTCTCGGTGGCGCTGGCCAAGGCGGGGCTGAACCCCGAGACGGATGTGACGTGGAAGGTGTTTCCCTTCGATCTCGTCGCCGAAGGCGTGCTGAAGGGCGAGGCGGACGCCGTCGCCCATATGGACCCCTGGGCCTATTCCTACGAGAAGAAGCATGGCTTCCGCCGCGTTGCCGATACCCAGACAGGCACGTTCCAAGACCGCGTCTGCTGCGTGCTCGGCGTCAATGGCGACTACTACGAAGCCAACAAGGACGCGATCAAGCGCGTCGCGGCGGCCAATCTGGAAATCCACCAATTTACGGCGAAGCACCCGGACGAAGTGGCGAAGTGGTATTTCGACACGCTGAAGCCGGGCTTGCCGCTGGAAGACCTGACCGAAGTCCTCGCCTCTTTCACCTATCACGACCACTGGTTTGGCAAGGACCTTCTGAAGGAGGTGCAGATCGGCTACGAGGATCTGAAACTGACCGGGGTCGTCGATGCCTCGACCGATCCGGCCGAAATCGCCAGCCGCATCACGATCGACATTTTCGCGTGATCCCATGAGCGCTGCTTTGGACGAAACGGTCATCGGGGCGGGAGAGACGTCGCTCTCCCACACCCTTCAGGGGGTCTGGCTCCATGGGGTGCTGGCGGCGGGCACGTGGTCGCTTGCGGCCGCGCTCACCTATTTCCTGCCGGATGTGATCAGCTGGGGCGCAACCGAACTTTTCGCCGCCGTGACGCTCGCCGCCGCGGCGCTCTTCCTCACTCTCTCGGCAACAGTCTACCGGCTGGGCGCGCCAGGCCGCACGCTCGTCCATTACGGACCCTGGTTCATCGTGCTCGGCCTGTGGCTTGCCATCTGGGAAGTGCTGACGGCCAAGCTCGGCTGGCTGCCGAAACCCTTCTTCTCGCCGCCACAGGGCCTGCTCCATGTCTATGTCACGGACTGGGAAAGGCTCCTGATCTGCGTCGCCTATACCGGCCGCCTCTGGGCGCTCGGCTTCTTCTCCGGCATCCTCGTCGGCTTTGCCGGCGGGGTGGCGCTCGGCTGGTCGAAGCGTTTTGCCTATTGGGGCATGCCGCTTCTGAAACTGATCGGTCCGGTGCCGGCAAGCGCCTGGATACCTTGCACGTTCTTCATCTTTCCCTCCACGTTCCACGCCTCCATCTTCCTCGTGGCGCTGGCTTCGGGCATTCCCGTCGCCATCCTGACGGCGGCCGGCGTCGGACAGGTGAACCGGGCCTATTACGACGTTGCCCGCACGCTCGGCGCCGACAACCGCTTCCTCGTGCTGAAGGTCGCGATACCCGCCTCGCTGCCGAATGTCTTCGTCGGTCTCTTCATGGGGCTCTACTATTCCTTCGCGGTGCTCGTCGTCGCCGAAATGCTGGGCGCGAAATTCGGCCTTGGCTGGTATCTGCAGTTCAATACGGCCTACTCCGCCTATGCCAATGTCTATGCGGCGCTCGTCATCATGGCGTTGATCTGCGCCGGTCTCGTGCGGTTGCAATTCGTGCTCCGCGACCGGTTGCTCAATTGGCAGAAAGGGATCCTCTGATGGCTGTCGCCTTCGAACAGGGTGTGCGGGGGAGCGGCATCGCGCTCGACGTCGAAAGCGTCTCCCATCGCTACGGCGTCGAGGGACGGTCGCTCGCCGTCGTCGACGATGTGACGCTGTCGCTTGCGCCGGGCGAATTCGTGGCGCTTCTGGGGCCGTCCGGCTGCGGCAAGTCCACGCTGCTCCGGCTCGCCGCCGGTCTCGAAAGTCCAAGCGCCGGCGCGGTGCGCGAGGACGGGCGGGTGATCGCGGGGCCAAACCCGGACCGTATCCTCGTCTTCCAGGATGCAACGCTCTTTCCCTGGCGAACCGTCAGGGGCAATGTCGCGACCGGGCTCGAAGCGCGTGGGCTTCTGCGCGAGAAGCACGATCGCATCGACGAGGTGCTGAAGCTGGTCAAGCTGGAGGCTTTCGCCGACTTCTACCCGCATCAGCTTTCGGGCGGCATGGCGCAGCGTGCGGCGCTTGCCCGGGCGCTCGTCAACGATCCGAAACTGCTCTTACTGGATGAGCCCTTCGGCAAACTCGATTCGCTGACGCGGCTCAGGATGCAGAACGAGTTGCTCGACCTGTGGACGAATGTCGGCTTTACCGCGCTTCTCGTCACCCATGACGTCGAGGAAGCGCTGCTGCTCGCCGATCGCGTCATCGTCCTGTCCGACCGTCCGGCGAGGATTGTCGCGCAGGTGTCCGTTGCAGCCCCGCATCCGCGCCGGCGCGACGACCCGGCGTTGATCGCGCTTCGGGCCGATCTTCTCGCCACGCTGGGGATTTCTCATGACGTCTAGTGCCCGGACCAGCCTGCTCGTCGCCGCCGCGGGCATCGTCTTCGCGCTCCTGTCGGTGGCATGGTGGTGGCTGATCTTCAGCAAGGTCGTCGCCAACGATTATCTGACGGTGCGGCAGGCCGTCACCTGTATCGCCGGTGCGAGCGACCTCTGCACGCTCGCGCAGGCGCTTTGCACGGACCAGCATCTTTACGGCATCCGGTGGTATGCGCCGGAGGCCTTCTGGGGCGCCGCGGCCGTGTTCGTCGTGGGTCTCTTGCTCTCCGTCCCGCCCGCCCGCGCCTGAGGCGCGATACGGGCGCAAAACCAGGCGCCGGGCTTTTTCTTCACCCCTCCGCGTTGCGCAAAAGAGCGGAATATTTCTCCGCCGCCCCATCCGATTGGAAAAATCTGCCTGTCTCAGGTCAGTAATCTATCTATTCTATCGATTATATTCACAGCCCGAGGTACACCATGACCAACGAAACTGCTTCCGGCGTCAACCGCCGCAATCTCCTGAAACTCACCGCCGTTGCCGGTGTCGTCGCGGGCTCCGGTCTGCTTGCGGCCCGCCCGTCGCTTGCAAACGAAGGCCTTTCGCTGAAGGGCAAGCGCATCGGCATCAGCACCGCTGGCACCGACCATTTCTTCGACCTGCAGGCCTATAACGCACAGATCGAGGAAGTGAAGCGACTGGGCGGCGAGCCGATCGCGGTCGATGCGGGGCGCAATGACGGCAAGCTCGTCTCGCAGCTTCAGACGCTGATCGCCCAGAAGCCGGATGCCATCGTACAGCTGCTCGGCACGCTCTCCGTCATCGACCCGTGGCTGAAGAAGGCGCGCGAGGCCGACATTCCAGTGCTGACCATCGACGTCGGCTCGCTGAACTCGATCAACAATTCGACCTCCGACAACTGGGGCATCGGCAAGGATCTGGCGCTGCAGCTCGTCGCAGACATCGGCGGGGAGGGCGACATCGTCGTCTTCAACGGCTTCTACGGCGTCACGCCCTGCGCCATCCGCTACGACCAGCTGGTCAACGTCACCAAATATTTCCCGAAGATCAAGATCGTCCAGCCGGAGCTGCGCGACGTGATCCCGAACACGGTGCAGGACGCCTTTACCCAGATCACCGCGATCCTCGCGAAATATCCGGAGAAAGGTTCGATCAAGGCCATCTGGTCGGCCTGGGACATTCCCCAGCTTGGCGCGACGCAGGCGCTTTCCGCGGCCGGCCGCACCGAGATCAAGACCTATGGCGTCGATGGCAGCCCTGAAGTGCTCCAGCTCGTCGCCGACCCGAATTCGCCCGCCGCCGGCAACGTCGCCCAGCAGCCCGCCGAACTCGGCCGCCTCGCCATCCAGAACGTCGCCCGTCATCTCGCCGGCGAGACCCTGCCGCGCGAAAGCTACGTGCCGGCGCTTCTCGCCAACAAGAAGAATGTCGGCGAGATCACCAAGAAGCTCGGTCTCGGCTGATCCTCCCAAGCAGGCGCCGCGGCGGCGATGCCGCGGGCCTATCAGCCAGCAAGGAGCAGGTGGTCATGGTGAATGAGACAGGCGGCGACGAGGCGATCCTTCGCCTCGACGGCATCGTCAAGCGGTTTGGCGGTGCGAAGGCGCTGGACGGGGCGTCGCTCCTCGTCCGGCGGGGAGCGGTGCACGGGCTCGTCGGGCAGAACGGCGCCGGCAAGTCGACGCTGATCAAGCTCATCGCCGGCCTTCACCGGGCCGACGAGGGGGCGATCGCCATCGACGGGACGGTGCATGCCTCGCTGACGCCGCATCTCGTGGAAGCGCTCGGCATTCACTTCATCCACCAGGACCGCCTGCTCGTCCCGACCTTCACCGTCGGCGAGGCGCTGTTTCTCGGGCGCGAGATCCGCTTTCCCGGCACGCCCTTCCTTGACCGGCGCGCCATGCGCCGCAAGGCGGCGGACATTCTGGAGCGCTATTTCGGCCTGTCGCTCGACCCGTCCGCCCTCATCTCCGAGCTCTCGGCCGCCGAAAAGCAGATCGTGCAGATCACGCGCGCCCTGATGGCCGATCCGAAAGTTCTCGTTTTCGACGAGCCGACGGCAGCGCTGGTGCGCCGCGAGGCGGATCTGCTGTTCAAGCTCATCCGGCGGCTCAGCGCCGATGGCATCACCATTCTCTACATCTCGCATTATCTGGGCGAAATCGTCGATCTCTGCGACACGGTGACGGTGCTGCGCAACGGCCGGGACGTGGCGACGCTCGCGATTGCCGAAACCTCGGCTGCGGCGATCGGCGCGCTGATGGTCAACCGCGACATCGGCGACCTCTATCCGAAGCCGGACGTGACGCCCGGCGAAACACTGCTTTCCGTCAGCGATCTTGCGCTTGCCGACCGTTATGCGCATGTCTCCTTCGAGCTTCGCCGCGGCGAGGTGCTCGGCCTGACCGGCCTTGTCGGCTCCGGCGCGAAGGAAGTGTTGCGCACGCTGTTCGGCCTCGAAAGACCGACGGGCGGATCCGTTCAGGTCAGGGGCGAAACGGTCTTCTCCACCGATCCCGCGGCCGCGACGGACAAGCGTCTGGCGCTCGTTCCGGAGGATCGCCGCCGCGACGGGGTGGCGCTGCCGCTCTCCGTCAAGGAGAACACGACGCTTGCAAGCCTCGAGCGCTTCTCGCGCGGCCTGATCGACCGCAAGGCCGAGCGCGGCCAGACGGAGGACCTCGTCAGCCGCCTGCAGATCAAGACCGCCGGCATCGACGCGCTGGTTCGCACGCTATCGGGCGGAAACCAGCAGAAGGTGGCGATCGCCAAATGGCTGAGCCGCCAGTCCGAGATTTATCTCCTGGACGAGCCCACGGTCGGCGTCGATATCGGTGCGAAAGTCGAGATCTACCGGCTGATCGGCGAGCTTGCCGAGCGCGGCGCCGGCATCATCGTGCTGTCCTCCGATATCGACGAACTGCTCGGGATCACCGACCGCCTGCTCGTTTTCTTCCGCGGCCGCATCGCGCGCCACGTCCCCTCATCCGAAACGACGCCGGAACAGGTCCTTGCGGACGTGACCGGCGCCGAGGAGTCTCTCCGCCATGCTGGCTGACGCCACCTATGCCCCGACCGCCGCACTCGAAACCGAGACGGGCCGCGCCGCGCCTCCGCAGGCCATCACGACGCCGATCCGCCGCCGGCTCGCCACCCTCGCCTTGCGCGGCGGCGCGCTGGCCGTCTTCCTCGGCGTCTTCGTCTTTTTCGCCGTTTCTGCGCCTTTCTTCCTGACGGTCTTCAATATCGGCAACGTGCTCGGCCAGTCGGCGATTGCCGGCGTGCTGGCCATCGGCCTCACCATCGTCGTCATTGCCGGCGGATCGAATGTGGTGACGGGCGGGATCGATCTGTCGCTCGCCGCCAATATGGGCCTCTCCGCTGCGGTTTACGCCACGCTCTCGCAGGCCGGTTACGGCGATGGGCTGGCAATCCTCGGCGCGCTTGGCACGGGGCTGGCGATCGGCGCGGTCAATGCCGCAGCCGTCACGCTTGCCGGCATCGTGCCGTTGCTCGCCACGCTTGCCGTGATGAACGTCGTGGCGGGCCTGGAACTGGTGCTGACGCAGAATACGGTGGTCCCGGCGTCGTCCGATTTCCTCTCGGCGCTGTCGGCCGGCGGTTTCCTCGGCCTGCCGGTGCTCGCCTATGTGCTCCTCGTCTTCACGCTGTTCGTCGCGGCCATCGTGCAATATACGCCGCTTGGCCTGCGGCTTTATGCCGTTGGCGAAATTCCCGACGCGGCGCGGGCGGCGGGCCTGCCCGTCAAGCGTTTCGTCGCCGGCTCGTTCGTCGCCAGCGGGCTCTGCGGCGGCCTTGCCGGCATCCTCTCGGTCGCCTACCTCTCGGGAAGCACGACGGGTGCGGGCGACATGCTGTTGCCGGTCGTCGTCACCGCGCTCCTGGGCTCCGTCTTTTCGCGCCGTCTGGTGCCGACCATCACAGGCACGCTGCTTTCGGCGCTTTTCGTCGGCATTCTCATCAACGGCTTCCAGCTTCTCAACATTTCCTCGACGCTGGTGAGCGGCGTCCAGGGCCTCCTCATCCTCGCCGTCGTCTCCGCCACGACGCTCATCCGCCGCAAGGGAGCGATCTGATGTCCGGCGCCGTTCTTGCATCGATCACGCACACGCTCGGGCGATACGCCCTCGTCGCGGCGCTTGCCGGCGTGTTCTCGATCTTCGCCACGTTTGCGCCGGGCTTCCTGACGAGCGCCAACCTGGTGAGCGTCCTCGTCAACAATGTCGCGCTGCTCGCCATCGTCTCGATCGCCATGACCTTCGCCGTCTCGGCCGGCGGCATCGACCTCTCCGTGGGAACGGCGATCGATTTCGCAAGCTTCGCCTTCGTGTCCCTGGTGCTCGCCGGGCAGCCGATCCCGCTGGCGATCCTTGGCGGATTGGCGGGTGGGGCCCTGGTCGGGCTGTTCAACGCGCTGCTGATCGCCGGGATCGGTATTTCGCCCTTCCTCGCGACCCTCGGGACGCTCTTCGTCGGCCGCAGCGTGCAGCAATTGCTGACCAATGGCGGCAATCCCGTCTACCTGCCGCCGGCGGGCGTGCCGGACGGTTTCCGCTTTCTCGGCCATGGCGCGGTCGCCGGCATTCCCGTTCCGCTCCTCGTCGCCGGCCTCGTCATCGCCGGCGCCTGGCTCGTGCTCGCCCGCACCCGGTTCGGCCGGGTGGTGGTGGCGACCGGCATCCAGGCGAGCGTCGTGCGCTATTCGGGGCTCCGCCTCGGCCGCGTCACGGCCCTGACCTACATCCTCGTCTCGACGATCGCGGCCGTCGTCGGTCTGGTCCTCACCTCGACCGTCACCGTCTATATCCCGTCTTCCGGCAATGCCTTCCTGCTCAACGCCATCGGCGCCACCTTCATCGGCACGACTTTCGATCCGCATGGCCGGCCCAATGTCCCGGGCACGGTGCTCGGCGTTGCGCTTCTCGGGATCGTTGCCAACGGACTGCTGCTGTCGGGCCTCAATTTCTACTGGCAGCAGGTCGGCACCGGCCTTCTCATTTTCTCCGTCCTTGCCATCGGCTTCGCCAATCGCAAGGCCGCCGCCGCATCGTAAAAGGAATATCGCCATGAGCAGCGTCATCAAACTCGCCGACAACTCCGGAACCGTGCGGCGTATCGAGAGCGAGGAAGAGGCTCTTTCCGTCGCCCGCGCGCTCGCCGCGCAGTTCGAGAGCGGCGCCAGCCGGCGGGATTTCGAAAGAGCCCTGCCGCATGAGGAGCTGGACCGGCTTTCCGCCTCGGGGCTGCTCGCCATCACCGTCCCGGAGGAATATGGCGGCATCGACGTGTCGAACGCCGTCCTCGCCGAGGTCACGGCCATCCTCTCGGAAGCCGACAGCTCGATCGGCCAGATCCCGCAGAACCACTTCTACATTCTGGAGGCGCTGCGGCACGATGGCAGCGATGCGCAGAAGCGTTTCTATTTCGGGCGGGCGCTCGCCGGCGACCGGTTCGGCAATGCGCTTTCCGAGGTGGGCACGAAGACCGTCGGGGATTACAATACCCGCATCACGCCGGACGCCGCAGGCTTCCGCATCAACGGCCGGAAGTTCTATTCGACCGGCGTGCTCTTCGCCCATTGGATCACGATCTTCGCCGTCGATCCCGCGGGCAGGCTCAACATGGCCTTCGCGCCGCGCGGCACGCAGGGCATCGAGATCGTCGACGACTGGGACGGCTTCGGCCAGCGCACGACAGGCAGCGGCACGACGATCCTCTCGGACGTCTACGTGCCGGCGGACGCCGTCATCGCGCATCAGAACGGTTTCGAGCGCCCCGGTACGATCGGTTCCGTCGGCCAGATCATCCATGCCGGCGTCGATCTCGGGATCGCCCGGGCGGCGATCAAGGAGACGATCGGCTTTGTGCGCGAGCGGGCGCGGCCCTGGATGGACAGCGGCGTCGAGCGCGCCTCCGACGATCCGCTGACAATCGCAAAGATCGGCGACCTCGCCATTCGCCTGGAGGCCGCCGAGGCAACGCTGGAGCGCGCCGGCCACAAGGTGGATCGCGCCCAGGTGTCGCTCAACGAAGAGACGGCCGTCGCCGCCACGCTTTCCGTCGCCGCCGCCAAGGTCCTGACGACAGAGCTTGCAATCGACGCCACCAATATTCTCTTCGAACTCGCCGGCACATCGGCCACCAGGCGCTCCCTCAATCTGGAACGCCATTGGCGCAACGCCCGGACCCACACGCTGCATGACCCGGTGCGCTGGAAGTACCACGTCGTCGGCAACTATCACCTGAACGGGACCATTCCCCCGAAGAATGGCGCGCTCTGACAGGCTTTCGGAAAATCCTCAAAACAAACGGCTCTATCGCTTTTCTGATTTCAGGAAAGCGATAGAGCCGCAGATATCTGCCCTCGTGGCGGCTAGCAGTCGTTGGGCCGCAATCCGCAAGGATTGCGGCCTTTTTGCCGGCTAGCTATAGAGGCTCGGCTCCGGCACATGGCCGTTCAGCGCGAAATCGCCGACCTCGCGCGCCTTGTAGAACACCGGATCGTGCAGCGTGTGGGTGCGCACGTTGCGCCAGTAGCGGTCGAAACGGTGGTGGCCGGCGGTGGAGCGGGCGCCGGTCAGTTCAAAGACGCGAGAGGTGACCTCGAGCGAAACATGGGTCGCGTTGACCTTGGCCTCGTAGGCGGCGATGGCGGCCTCGCCCCGTTCGCGGGCGGTGAGGGCCGCGCCGCGGGCAAGCGCGCTCTGGACGATTGCGGCCGCGCTGTCGGCAAGGGCTGCGGAGGCTTTTAGCGCGGCGCGGAATTCGCCGACACGCTCGAGGATATAGGGATCGTCCGCGGCGCGTTCGACGCCGGAGGTGATCCACGGCCGGGTCGTGGTGCGGATGTAATCGATAGCGGCATCGAGCGCGCCTTGGGCCGTGCCGAGGTAGAAGTTCACGAAGACGAGCTGGATCAGCGGCGTGTTGAAGGTCGCCTGCACGGCGGGCGCGGCATCGCTTGCGAGAAGCGGCAGCAGGAAGTCGCTCTCGTAAACGGCGTAGTCGCGGAACTCGACGCTGCCGCTGTCGGAGAGCCGCTGGCCGATATTGTCCCAATCGTCATTGGCGATATAGCCGGCGCGGTCGGTGGGCAGGACCAGGTTCGCGATCTCGTCGCCATAAGCGGCGTTGGCATTGATGCGGTCCGAGACGCGCGCACCCGTCGAGAAGGTCTTTCTGCCGTTCAGGAGATAGTGGTCGCCGGCCTTCGTCAGCGTAAGGCCCGGGTCGCGCGGATTGACGGCGGCGCCCCAGTAGAGCTTTTTCGCCACCGTTTCGACGCCGAGGTCCCATGCTTTGTCCGGGTCATCCGCCGCCCAGTAGACATACTGGCTGTTGACATAGTGATAGCCGAGCAGCTGGCCGATTGAGCTTTCGCCGCGCGCGAGGATGCGCACGAGCCTCAGCCCGTCCACCCAGTCGAGCCCGCCGCCGCCGATCTTGACGGGATGAAGCGCCGTCAGCAGCCCCTCTTCCTTCAGCCGCGCGATTTCCGCGAAAGGCGGCTTGCCTTCGATGTCGAGCGCGGCGCCGCGTCTTGCGAGATCCGCGGAAATCTCTTCGGCCTTGGCGAAGAGGCGGGTGCGGTCGTCCTGGAGGGCTGGGTCCGGAACGAGATGAAGAGCGGTCATGGGCGATCTCCTGCCGTTGATGGTGGTTGGCGGGACGGGAAGTCCCGCAAAATCATCCGCATCTTCCCAAAGCGGCCGGTCTCCGGCGAGGAAAGCCATTTCCTATATAAATACATATAAAAGATAGAATTTTTGTATTTTTGCCGGAGAGACGATATTTTCGCTGCACCCGGTGGGCTTGAGCCCGCCTTGCTGGAGATCGCCTGCCATGACCCGTCAGATCCGTTTCAACGCCTTCGACATGAATTGCGTCGGCCATCAATCACCCGGCCTCTGGGCCCATCCGCGCGACAAGTCGTCCAAGTACAAGGATCTCGACTACTGGCAGGACCTCGCCCGCACGCTGGAGCGGGGCATCTTCGACGGTATCTTCATCGCGGATGTCATCGGCTATTACGATGTCTACAAGGGCTCGAACTATCATGCGATCCGCCAGGCGGCGCAGATCCCGGTCAACGATCCCTTGCAGCTTGCCGGTCCCATCGCGCTCGCCACCGAACATCTGGGCATCGGCATCACCGCCTCCACTTCCTTCGAGCACCCCTATACCTTCGCGAGAAGGCTTGCGACGGCCGATCATCACTCGAAGGGCCGCGTGGGATGGAACATCGTGACCTCCTATCTGGAGAGCGGCGCGAAGAATGTCGGGCAGGGCGGGCTGCGCCGGCATGACAACCGCTACGAGGTGGCGGCCGAATATCTGGAAGTGCTCTACAAGCTGCTCGAAGGCTCCTGGGAGGAAGGTGCGGTGGTGCGCGATCGCGACGGCCGCATCTTCACCCATCCGGAAAAAGTGCACGAGATCGGCCACAAGGGCCGCTTCTTCGAGGTGCCGGGCTACGGGCTGACGGAGCCTTCGCCGCAGAGAACGCCCGTGCTGTATCAGGCAGGCGCCTCCGGTCCGGGCAAGGCCTTCGCGGCGGCCCATGCCGAATGCATCTTCGTCGCCGCGCCGACGAAATCCGTGCTGAAAACCTATGTCGCAGATATCCGCGCGCGCATCGCCGCCTCGGGCCGCGATCCGAAGAAAGTATTCATCTACACGCTCGTCACCATCATCACGGACGAGACGGAAGCGAAAGCGCAGGCGAAATTCGAGGACTACAAGTCCTATGTTTCCTATGACGGTTCGCTGACCTTCATGTCCGGCTGGAGCGGCATCGACTTCGGGCAGTATGCGCCGACGGATGTCATCGAGCGCGTCGAGACCAACGCGATCCACTCCTTCGTCGAGCATATCGCCGGCGGCGACAAGTCGTGGACGATCCACGAGCTGGCGCAGTTCGGCGGGATCGGCGGCATGGGCCCGGTCTTCGTCGGCTCGCCGGAGCGCATCGCCGATATCCTGCAGGAATGGGTGGAAGACACGGATGTCGACGGCTTCAACCTCGCCTATGCCGTGACGCCGGATACCTTCGAGGACGTCGTCGGCCTGATCGTCCCCGAGCTGCAGAAGCGAAATGCCTATCCCCGGACCTATCGCCAGGGTACATTGCGCGAGAAGCTGTTCGGTGCAGGCCCCTACCTGCCGGCCAACCATCCGGCGGAAGGCTATCGCGATATCGAGGCGGTCAAGCGGCGCGAGGCCGAAGCGGTCCCGGCCTTGAAATCGGCTGGCATCTGACATGAAGGCTGCATTGCCGACATTGGAAGAAGGGCAGCCATTGGCATCGACGCAAGGCGACGATCGGAACGACCGGCCCGTCATCGCCATCATCGGCGGTGGCTTCACGGGTGCGGCCGTCGCATACCGCCTTGCACAGGGTCTGAAAGTGGATGCCCGCATCGTCATTTACGAGCCGCGCGCCATCGTCGGGGCCGGCCTTGCCTATGACACCGCCGACCCTGTCCATCGCATCAACGTGCCCGCGACGCGCATGAGCCTCATTCCCGGGGATGAGGCGCATTTCCCGGCCTGGCTGTCCGCGACCGGAGCTCTTGCGGATGACCCCGACGCGCTGACGCCAAAGGGTCATGCGTTCGCGCGTCGGCGCGATTTCGGCCGCTATGTCGCGGCTCAACTCGAACCGCTCCTCGCGCTTGGCGCTGTCGAGCACCGGCGCGTGCCTGTTCGAACGGTTTCCGCCAGCGGGGATCGCTGGCGCCTGATCGATGACACCGGCGGTCAAATCGAGGCGGATATCGTGGTGCTTGCGACCAGCCATCCCGCGCCGCATGCGCCTGGGTTCATCGATCAAGCCCTTGGCGGTGCGCGAGGCTATGTCGCCGATGCGACGCGGCCGGGCGCTCTCGACGCAATCGGTCCCGACGACCGCGTGCTCGTCGTCGGCACGGGACTGACGGCTTCGGACGTCATTGCGAGCCTCGATGCGGCGGGGCATCGCGGCCCGATCGCCGCGATCTCGCGGCGGGGCCTTCGCTCGCGCGGCCACAATCTCGATGCGCTGGAGCCTTTCGGCGATTTCACGACCGTGCCGATCACGTCGGCCCGTAAGCTGGTGCGCGAGGTGCGCGCGGCCGTCCGGGCCGCCGCTGACCAAGGCCTCACCTGGCACGCCGTTTTCGACCGCCTGCGGGGCGAAGGCAGACAGATCTGGTCCACGCTTCCGCCCGTGGAGCGCCGTCGTCTCGTGCGTTTTCTCAGGCCCTATTGGGATGTTCACCGGTTCCGCATCGCGCCGCAGGTGGAAGCGGTCATCGAGCGGCGTGTTGGGCAAGGCACGCTTCGCTTCCATGCGGCTTCGATCGTCGATGTCGCGCGGCCGGCGGCGGGGCTCGCCGCTGTGACCTTCCGCCAGCGACACAGCCGCCGGCATTTCACCGACGTATTCGACGCCGTCATCGTGACGACCGGCCCGGACCATCGTGCGATCCTGCGCAGCCAGCCTCTGCTCGCGGGTCTGGCGCAGGCCGGCCATCTGACCGCGGACGCCCCGGGGCTCGGCCTTGCCGTCGATGGGGAGAGCCGGGCGATCGGCAGCGATGGCCGCCCGGCCGAAACGCTGTTCATCGCCGGCCCGCTGGCGCGCGGCACTTTCGGCGAGCTGATGGGCCTGCCGCAAGTGACCGAGCATGCCATCTTCGTGGCCGAGACGATCGGCAGCCTCCTTCGGCGACAAAAGCCGGCGGACAAAAATATTCTCCCTAATAGTCTATAAAAAGCATAAACAAACTATGCTTTCGGTGCGCTGCGTCCTAATGTCCAGCCGTTCCTGAAACAGCCGGTATTCCCATGACCAAAACAATTCGCTTCAACGCCTTCGAAATGAACTGCGTCGGACATCAGTCGCCGGGCCTCTGGCGCCATCCGCGCGACAGGTCATGGCAATACAAGGATCTGGAATACTGGACGGACCTCGCCAGACTTCTGGAGACCGGGTTCTTCGATTCCGTCTTCATCGCCGACGTGATCGGCTATTACGATGTCTACAAGGGCAATCTCGACAATGCGTTTCTGCAAGGGGTCCAGATCCCGGTCGCCGATCCGCTTCAGCTCGCCAATCCGATTGCGCAGGCGACAAAGCATCTGGGCATCGGCATCACGGCCTCGACGAGCTTCGAGCATCCCTACACGTTTGCCCGCCGGCTCTCGACGGCCGACCACCATACCAAGGGGCGCGTCGGCTGGAACATCGTGACATCCTATCTGGAGAGCGGCGCGAAGAATGTCGGGCAGGGCGGTCTGCGCTCGCACGACAATCGTTACGACGTGGCGACGGAATATCTCGAAGTCCTCTACAAGCTCTTCGAAGGCAGCTGGGAAGAGGGCGCGGTGCTGCGCGACAAGGAGCGCGGCATCTTCGCCGATCCGACCAAGATCCACGAGATCGGCCACAAGGGACAGTATTTCGACGTTCCCGGCTATCACCTGTGCGAACCCTCGCCGCAGCGCACGCCCGTCCTGTTCCAGGCGGGGGCGTCGAGTGCGGGCAAGGCGCTTGCCGGAGGCCATGCGGAATGCGTCTTCATATCGACGCCGCTCAAGGATGCGACGCGAGCCTATGTCGCCGATATCCGCGCGCAGGCCGCTGCCCAGGGGCGCGATCCGAAGAAGGTTCTCGTCTATGCCATGGCGACGATCATCGTCGACGAGACCGACGCCAAGGCGCGGGCGAAATACGAGGAATACGTCAAATACGCTTCCTATGAGGGCGCGCTCGTTCTGATGTCCGGATGGACCGGGATCGATTTCGGCCACTACAAGCCGACCGATACCGTCAAGAACCTCAAGACGAACGCGATCACCTCGGCGGTCGAGCGGTTGTCCGACGGCCGTAAGGTCTGGACGATCGAGGAACTGGCCCAGTGGGGCGGCATTGGCGGGATGGGACCGCTCTTCGTCGGCTCGCCCTCGACGATCGCCGATATCCTGCAGGAATGGGTCGAGGAAACCGATATCGACGGGTTCAACCTCGCCTATGCGCTCGCCCACGAGACCTTTGCCGATGTGATCGGCTACGTGGTGCCGGAACTGCAGAAGCGCGGCGTCTACGCGACGGGTTATCGCGAGGGCACGTTGCGCGAAAAGCTGTTCGGGGAGGGGCCCTATCTTCCCGAGACCCATCCGGCAAACCGGTTCCGCGACATCGAGAAGGTGAAACGGGAAGAGGCCGCCAGGGCCGCTGAAAAAGCGGCCTGACCCGAGGCCTTTCCAGGGAAAAACGAAACCGCGTTAGCGAACGCGATCGCTCGCATCGGCATGACGATCACATCAACGCCGGGACTGTCGGTCCCGGTGAGGGATGGCGCTTGGCCGACGCAGGCAATGGAGTGGGAATTCGATGAGCACAGATGCGGCGCCAGCATTGGAAGTCCGGCCAGCATTGGAAGTCCGGAACGTATCGCTCTCTTTCAAGGGCGTGAAGGCGATCTCCGACCTTTCCTTTCGGGTCGAGACGCAGGAAATCTGCGCGCTGATCGGTCCGAACGGCGCGGGCAAGAGTTCGCTGCTCAACATCATCAACGGCGTCTATGTCCCGGACAGCGGCGAGATCGTCTTCGAGGGTGAGCATTTCCGGCGCATGCGGCCGGGTGATGCGGCCCGGCGCGGCATCGGCCGCGGCTTCCAGAACAATGCGCTCTTCTCCGGCATGAGCGTCATCGACAATGTCATTGCCGGCTTGTCGCGGCATTCGAAGGTGGGGCTTGTCGAGGAAATGTTCCGGCTGCCGCGGGCGCGGCGCGAGGAAAGCGATTTTCGCGCCCGGGCGCATGCCGTGCTGCATCTCTTCGACCTCGAAAAACATGCCAATACACCGGTCGGAACCCTGCCTTACGGCGTGCAGAAGAAAGTCGAGATGGCGCGCGCCATCGTCGCCGAACCCCGCCTTCTGCTGCTCGACGAGCCGTTGGCCGGCATGAACGCCGGTGAAAAACAGGAAATCGCCGCGGTGATCCAGCGGCT
The DNA here is from genome assembly GCA_945952045.1 of uncultured Rhizobium sp. Taxonomy (GTDB): domain Bacteria; phylum Pseudomonadota; class Alphaproteobacteria; order Rhizobiales; family Rhizobiaceae; genus Metarhizobium. The sequence continues at coordinate 60,203 of CAMFHE010000002.1, read as the reverse complement.
GAATGCCGAACTGAAGCTGACCATCGTTCTCATCGAGCATGATGTCGGCATCGTGCTGAAGCTCGCCCATCACGTGGTCGTCCTCGACTACGGGCGCAAGCTTGCCGATGGTCCGCCGGAGGCGATCCGCGACAACAAGGATGTCATCGCCGCCTATATCGGTTCCGACGTCGCGGAGGCGGCCGCATGAGCATGTTCCTCGAAACCCTCATCGGCGGCCTTTTGTCGGGCACCATGTATTCGCTGGTCGCGATCGGCTTCGTGTTGATCTACAAGGCCTCCGGCGTCTTCAATTATGCGCAGGGCTCGCTTCTTCTCTTCGCGGCGCTGACCTTCGTCACCCTCACCGAAAACGGCGTGCCGGCCCTGGGGGCGATCGCGATCACCATCGCGCTTCTGGTGGCGACGGCGATCGCCATCGAGAGGCTGCTTCTCCGGCCGCTGACCAACCGCAGCCCCATGACGCTGTTCATGGCGACGCTCGGCCTTTCCTATGTGGTGGAAGGCGTGGCGCAGGGCATCATGGGGTCGCAGGTGCGGGCGCTCGATCTCGGCATCGAGGATCTGCCGCTCTTCGTCGGCGATATCCTGATCAGCCAGTTCGACCTTGCGGCCGCCGGCGTCGCGCTCGCCCTTGTCATCGTCCTATCGCTGCTTTTCAACAGGACGCGCATCGGCATCCAGCTGCGCGGCGTCGCGGACGATACGCGGGCGGCCCTTTCGCTCGGCATCGACATCAACCGCATCTGGCAGATCGTCTGGGCGGTCGCCGGCCTCGTCGGGCTGGTCGCCGGCCTTCTGTGGGGTGCGCGCCAAGGCGTGCAGTTCTCCCTGTCGCTGGTCGTGCTGAAGGCGCTTCCGGTTCTCATCATTGGCGGCTTCACCTCGATCCCCGGCGCCATTGTCGGCGGCCTCATCGTCGGCGCAGGCGAGAGCCTGGCGGAAACCTATATCGGCCCGTTCCTCGGCGGCGGGATCACGCCGTGGTTCGCCTATGTGCTGGCCCTCGTCTTCCTCTTCATCCGTCCGGCCGGCCTCTTCGGCGAACGTTCCATCGAAAGGGTCTGATCCATGGCTGAGCTCCATCTGTCCGCGACCGCGGAACCGGCCGGCGGCATCGGCCCGAGAGCCGTAGCGCTGGCGGCCGTTGCGGCCGTCATCCTGGCCGCGCCCTTCCTTGCGTCCGAATACTGGATCAACGCGATCATCGTCCCGTTCCTGATCCTGTCCCTCGCGGGCCTCGGGCTGAACCTTCTGACGGGTTATGCCGGCCAGCTTTCGCTCGGGGCGGGGGCCTTCATGATGGTCGGGGCCTATGCCACCTTTGCCCTGCAACTGCGCATACCCGATCTGCCGCTGCCGCTGGCGCTGATCGTCGCCGGGCTTGTCGCCGGCGTCGTCGGCACGGTCTTCGGCCTGCCGTCGACCCGCATCAAGGGGTTCTACCTGATCGTCAGCACGCTCGCCGCCCAGTTCTTCTTCGAGTGGCTGTTTTTGAAATTCCCGTGGTTCTACAACGGCAATTCCTCGGCGACGATCGCCCTGTCGCGCGGCCTTTCGGTCTTCGGCCTCGACGCCAACGGTCCGCACGGCCGATACTATCTGACGCTCGCCACCGTCGCCTTGCTGACGCTCGTCTCGTTCAACCTGATCCGGAGCCAGACCGGTCGCAACTGGATGGCGATCCGCGACATGGATACGGCGGCCGCGGTCATCGGCGTGCCGGTGCTGCGCGCCAAGCTTCAGGCCTTTGCGGTCTCGAGCTTCATCCTCGGCATTGCCGGCGCGCTCTGGGCCTTCGCCTATCTCGGCTCCGCCAGCGTGCAGAGCTTCGGCCTGCACCGCTCCTACCAGATCCTCTTCATCATCATCATCGGCGGTTTGGGAACGATCCGCGGCGCCTTCCTGGGCGCGGCCTTCGTCAGCCTCCTGCCGCTCGCCCTCGACTGGCTGTTCCAATACCTCTTCAGCGGCCAGGTCGATGCCGGGCTGCTGCAGAACGTGCAGAAGGCCATCTTCGGCATCCTCATCATCTGGTTCCTGATCCGCGAACCTGAGGGCTTGTCGCGCCTTCTGGCCCTCCGGCGCACGGCCAGCCGCCGTCTTTTCCCCTCATGACGTTTCTCAATCCCCCGAACGCTGGAGCTTCAACCATGAAACGATTGCTCGTCGCCGCCCTTCTCGCCGGCGCCGTCTTTTCGCACGCCGCATCGGCCTTTTCCGCCGATGTCACGCAATACATTCCGCTCCCGACCTACCGCGTCGGCGCCTATGCCTCGTCCGGCGAGCTCTGGTGGGCGGGCGAGCGCGATTATTTCCGCTACATCAACGAGGTCGAAGGGGGCGTCGAGGGCGTCAAGCTCGACTACGAGGAGTTCGAGACGGAATGGAGCCCGGACCGGACCGTCGAGGTCTATGAACGGGTGAAGGCCGGCAAGAACGGGTCGCCGCTCGCCTTCTTCTTCACCCATGGCACGCCTGCGACCTACGCGCTCCTGGAAAAGGCGGCGGCGGACAAGATCCCGTTGATCGATCCGGCCGGCGGCAAGACGGAAACGGTCGACGGCACTGTCTTCCCCTATGCCTTCCCGCTTCTTTTCAGCTATTACAGCCAGGCTTCGACCGGTATCAACTACATCGCCTCGAAGGTCGGCGGCCTCGACAAGCTCAAGGGCCTGAAGATCGCGACCGTCTACCACGACAGCGCCTATGGCCGCGCAAGCCAGCCGGCGATCGACCTGCTCGCCAAGACCTACGGTTTCGAGAACATCCAGATCCCCGTCGCCGATCCCGGCAACGAGCAGTCGCCGCAGTGGCGCCAGATCCGCGAACAGAAGCCGGACTGGGTCTTCCTGCGCACCTGGGGCGTCTCCACGGTCGTCGCGCTGAAGACCGCCAAGCGCTTCGGTTTCCCGGCCGACCACATCATCGGCGACGTCTGGGCGGGCTCGGAATCGGATGCGATCCCCGCGGGCGATGCGGCGATCGGCTATTCGGCGCTCGCGCCCTATCCGGGCGGGACGGATTTCGAGATCCACAAGAAGCTGAAGGCCGAGATCCTCGACAAGGGCAAGTCGGACCTGCGCGACCAGAAGCTCTTCGGCGCGGTCAATTACAATATCGGCCTCGTCAATGCGGCGCTCGCCGTCGAGGCGCTGCGCGTCGGCTACAAGCATTTCGGCGCCAGGCCGCTGAATGGCGAGGAAGGTCGTTGGGCCTTCGAGCATCTGACGATCGATGACAAGCGGCTGGAGGAAATCGGCTTCAAGGGTCTGTTGCAGCCGATCGCGATCACCCCGACGGATCACGAGGGCGGTGGCGCGGCGCGCATCCAGAGCTGGGACGGCAAGAAGTGGGTTCTCCAGACCGACTGGATCAAGGCGGACCACGCACTCCTGAACCCGCTGATCAAGGACGGCGCGGCAGCCTATGCCAAGGAACACGGCATTACGCCGCGCACCCCCGAAACCGAAAGCAACTGACAAGGCATCAGGAGTTCCATCATGCTGAAGAGACTTTCACGCACCCTGATCGCGGCCGTCTCGCTCGCCTTGCTGGCGGGTGCGGCGCACGCCATCGACACCACGCCCGGTCCGGACAGCGGCAAGCAGTTCTTCCCGATCGCCAGCTACCGCGTCGGCCCTTACGCCGCCTCGGGCACATCGATCTGGGCCGGGATCATCGACTACTATCGCTACATCAACGAGGTCGAGGGCGGCATCAACGGCGTACCGATCGTCTGGCAGGAATGCGAGACGGAATGGACGGCAGAGAAGGGCATCGAATGCTACGAACGCTTCAAGCGAGGCCTGAACGGCGCGCCCGTCGCTTCCTATTTCCCCAACGGCGCGCCGGCTGCCTATGCGCTGTCCGATCGCGCGGCTGAAGACAAGCTGCCGCTCGTCACGATGGCCTATGGCCGGACGGAAGCCACCGACGGCCGGGTTTTCCCCTATATCTTCCCGGTCATGGTCACCTTCTATAGCGAGGCCTCGGCGCTGGTGAATTATATCGCCCAGCGGGAAGGAGGGCTCGACAAGCTCAAGGGCAAGAAGATCGCGACCGTCTACCACGACAGCGCCTATGGGCGCGAGACGCTCGATCCGCTTGCGCTCTTCGCCGAAAAATACGGCTTCGAGAACATCCAGATCCCCGTCGCCGATCCGGGCAGCGAGCAATCCGCCCAATGGCGCCAGGTCCGCGAGCAGAAGCCGGATTGGGTCTTCCTGAGAACCTGGGGCGTCTCGACCCCGGTCGCGATCAAGAGCGCGCAGCGCTACGGCTTTCCGGCCGATCGCATCATCGGCGATGTCTGGGCCTCGTCCGAGGAGGACGTGATCCCGGCGGCCGATGCCGCCAAGGGATACCTCGCGCTCACGCCCTATCCGGCGGGAACCGAGTTCGAGATCCACAAGCGCCTGAAACAGCACATCGTCGATGCCGGGAAATCCGACCTTCGCGACCCGAAGGCCTTCGGCAGCGTCTACTATAATTCCGGCCTGGTGAACGCGCTGATCTCCGTCGAGGTGGTGCGCCAGGCACAGGCGAAGTTCGGCAACCGGCCGATCACGGGCGAGGAAGGTCAGTGGGCTCTCGAACATCTCAAGCTCGACGATGCGGCGCTTGAGAAAGCCGGCTTCCTCGGCCTCGTGCAGAACCTGCAACTCACCCCGGCCGACCACGAAGGCGGCGGCGCCGTGCGCGTCCAGCAATGGGATGGCGGTCGCTGGAATCTCGTGAGCGACTGGGTACAGGCCGACCGCGCGGCCCTGCGCCCGCTGATCGACGCCAAGTCCGAGGCCTATGCCAAGGAACACGGCATCACGCCGCGAGACGTCGGCACCAACTGACCGGACACATCCGGGGCGGCAAGCGGCCGCCCCGGCGACCAACGGAGACGAACCCATGACGACGCTGACGACGACCGGCAAGCCTGACCAGGCTGACCAGGCCCAACTTTCCGTTTCGGGGATCGAGGTCGTCTATGGCGGCGCGATCCTCGCGGTCTCCGATGTATCGCTCGAGGTCGGACCCGGAGAGATCGTTGCGCTTCTGGGGGCCAACGGCGCCGGCAAGAGCACCGTCCTCAAGGCGATCTCGGGACTGGCATCGGCCGATCGCGCCAGCGTTCGCCGCGGCCAGATCCGTTTTGACGGAGACGATATCCTCGGCCAGCCGGCCAACCATCTGACCAAGCGCGGCATCGTGCATGTGCTGGAGGGGAGGCACGTCTTTGCGCATCTGACCATCGAGGAAAACCTGCTGGCCGGCGCCTTTCTCCATCGGCCAGGCCGTCGCGCGCTGCAGGAACAGATCGACGATATCTACGACTGGTTTCCGCGCCTCAAGGAGAAGCGCCGCACGCAGGCCGGGCTGACCTCGGGCGGCGAACAGCAGATGCTGGCGATCGGCCGGGCGCTGCTCACGCGCCCGCGCCTCGTGCTTCTCGACGAGCCTTCCATGGGCCTGGCGCCGCTGATCGTGCAGGAAATCTTCCAGATCATCGCCCGCCTCAATCGCGAGCGCGGCACGGCCTTTCTGCTCGCCGAGCAGAATGCCGCCCTTTCCCTGAAGCATTCGGCGCGCGCCTACATCCTCGAGAGCGGACGCGTCGTGCTCAGCGGCAGCGCGGATGACCTGTCCGGTCGCGACGATCTTCACCGCCTCTATCTCGGAGACGCGGCCTGAGCCGCCTCCGCCCTTGCAAAGACAGGAAACAGACAAGCATGACGCAGATCGACCAAGGCTGGGGCGAGGGCCCCTCCGAGCGCTACGAGACACTCGCGGAGAAATTCCGCCCCCTGTTCGCCGAGATCGCCAGCGGCGCGCTCGACCGTGAGCTGCACCGCAAGCTGCCCGAAGGCGAGATCGCCAAGCTGAAGGCCGCCCGCTTCGGCGCGCTGCGCGTGCCGGAGGCGGAAGGCGGATTCGGTGCGACCGTGCCGGAGCTGGTCAATCTTCTGATCGAACTCTCGGCGGCCGATTCCAATATCACCCAGGCGTTGCGCGGCCATTTCGGTTTCGTGGAGGATATCGTCAACAAGGCGGCCGGGCCGGATCGCGCCCGCTGGACCGAGCGGCTGGCCCGTGGCGAGATTGCAGGCAACGCATGGACGGAAATCGGGAATGCCCAGCAGAGCGGCTTTTCGACGAAGGTCTCGCAGGCCGATGGCAAGCACGTGGTCGATGGCCAGAAGTTCTACACGACCGGTTCTCTCTTCGCGGACTGGATCAATGTCGGGGTCAGCGGCCTGGACGGGACGGGCAGCATGGTACAGGTGCGCCGCGACGATCCGGGCGTCGAGGTGGTCGATGACTGGGACGGCTTCGGGCAGATCCTGACGGCGAGCGGCACCGCCCGCTTTGTCGGCGCCGAGGTCGATCCGGCCGACATCGTCGCCGACGACGACCAGTTTCGCTATGGCGCCGCCTTCTACCAGATCGTTCATCTGGCGACGCTTGCCGGCATCGGCCGCGCCTTGTCGCAGGAGGTCGCTGCGGCCGTCTCCGCGCGCGTGCGCAACTACTCCAACGCGGCGGGTCCGCGTTCCAGCCAGGATCCGCAGGTGCTGCAGGTGGTCGGCCGGATCCGCAGCAACGCCTACACGGCCTCGGCGATCGTCCTCCAGGTCTCCCGATCGATCGAGCGGGCTTACCTCGCCCATTCCGGCGGCGACGAAGCGGCGCAGGAGCGGGCCAATGCCATTGCCGAGCTTGAGACCTCGCAGGCGCTGACCGTCGTCACGGACCTGATTCTCGAGGCATCGACCATTGCCTTCGACGCTCTCGGCGCGTCATCCACCCGCAAGCCGCTCGGCCTCGATCGCCATTGGCGCAATGCCCGCACGCTGTCGTCGCACAATCCGCGCATCTACAAGGACCGTATCGTCGGCGATTTCGCCGTCAACGGCACGCCGCCGCCCTATCAGTGGCGCATCGGCCTCGCGGGTTGACGGCGATGATCCGGCTCGAGGGCATTTCCAAGGCGTTTGAGGGCAGCCAGGGCGCGGTTGCGGCGCTCAGCGATATCGCATTGACCGTGACCGAGGGCGAGATCTTCGGCATCATCGGTTCGTCGGGCGCCGGCAAGTCGACGCTCGTCCGGTTGATCAATCTGCTCGAGCGCCCGACGCGCGGCGATGTCTTCGTCGCCGGGGAACGGGTGACGGAGGCCAGGGGCGAACAGTTGCAGGCGCTGCGCCGGTCGATCGGCATGGTCTTCCAGCATTTCAACCTGCTGAACGCCCGCACCGTCGCCGGCAACGTCGCATACCCGCTGGAACTCGCCGGCCGGTACGGAAAGGCGGACATCGCCCGGCGCGTCGCATCGCTCCTCGAGCGCGTCGATCTCGCGGACCACGCCGCCAAATATCCGCGGCAACTTTCGGGCGGGCAGAAGCAGCGCGTCGGTATAGCCCGCGCGCTGGCCTCGGGCCCCAAGATCCTTCTGTGCGACGAGGCGACGAGCGCGCTCGATCCGCAGACGACCGGCGCCGTGCTCGATCTGCTTCGCGAGATCAACCGCGATCTCGGCGTTACCATCGTTCTCATCACCCATGAAATGGACGTCATCCGCCGCACCTGCGACCGCGTCGCCGTCCTCGATCGCGGCCGCGTCGTCGAGGAGGGGCCGGTGACGGAGGTTTTCCTGCATCCGCGCCATCCGGCGACGTTGCGGCTTGTCCGCGAGGCCGAACCGGACGGTGGCGTGCTCGACGGCGGCGGCGCGCTCGACCTGGCTGGACGAACGGTGCGGCTGACCTTCAGGGGCGAGGCGGCGCACAAGCCGCTGCTCGGCCGCATCGCGCGGGAGAACCATGTCGATTACGGCATTCTCGCCGGTCGCGTCGGCCACATCCGCGAGACGCCCTATGCGCAGTTTCTCGTGTCGCTTTCCGGGCGTGACGTTGCCGGTGCGATCGCCACGCTCAGGGCAAGCGGCGTCGATGTGGAATTGCAGGACGGTCTTCCGGACAGCGTCCCATCCGTCGCGGAAAGGTCGCGCCATGTCGTTTGAAAATCTCTATTGGGGCGATATCGGCGCGGCGCTCGGACAAACGCTCGCCATGGTCGGCGGCGCGCTCTTCCTGACCGTCCTTGTCGGCCTGCCGCTCGGCATCCTTCTTTTCCTGACCGGCCGTCGGCAGCTTCTCCAGGCGCCCGTCACGCATGGGACGCTCTCCTTCGTCCTGAACATCCTTCGCTCGGTGCCCTTCATCATTCTCCTGATCGTGCTGATGCCGGTGACGGTCCTCGTCACCGGAACGTCGCTCGGCATCCGGGGCGTGATCTTTCCTCTCGTCGTCGGCACATCGCCCTTCTTCGCGCGGCTGGTGGAAACGGCGCTGCGCGAAGTGGATCGCGGCATCATCGAGGCCAGCCTGGCCATGGGCGCCTCGACGACGCAGACGATCGTCCGCGCCGTGCTTCCCGAAGCGTTGCCGAGCCTGCTTGCCGCCGTCACCGTCACGGCGATCGTGCTCGTCGACTACACGGCCATGTCCGGCGCGATCGGCGGGGGAGGGCTGGGGGATCTCGCCATTCGCTACGGCTACCACCGGTTCCAGACCGAAATCATGCTCGTCTGCGTCGCGATCCTCATCGTCGTCGTGCAGCTCATCCAGGCGAGCGGCAACCGTCTCGTCACTCATTTTTCCCGCAAATGAACCGCATTAGGAGGGACCAATGCGCATCCTGAAATCACTCGCCATCGCCGCAGGGCTGGCGCTCGCCGTCTCCGGCGCCGCCCGGGCCGCCGAAACGCTGGTCGTCGGCGCCACCGCCGTTCCGCATGCCGAGATCCTCGAATTCGTCAAGCCGATCCTCGCCAAGGACGGGCTCGACCTCGATATCCGGGTCTTCACGGATTACATCCAGCCGAACGCCCAGCTCGTTTCGGGCGAACTCGATGCGAACTACTACCAGTACCGGCCGTTCCTGAACGACTACAACAAGGAGCGCGGCACGGACCTCGTGCCGATCGTGCCTGTCCATATCGAGCCCTTCGTCGCCTATTCGACGAAGCTCGACAGCGTGGACAAACTCGCCGACGGCGCGACCGTCGCGATCCCGAATGATCCGGTCAATGGCGGGCGCGGCCTGCTTCTTCTCCAGAAGCTTGGCCTTATCAAGGTCTCCGGCAAGCCGGAGCTGACGTCGCCCGAAGACAAGCTCCCGACCCTCAAGGACGTGACCGAGAACCCCAAAAACCTGAAGATCGTCGAACTCGAATCCGCTCTTCTGCCCCGGGCGCTGAGCGAGGTCGATCTCGCCGCGCTCAACGGCAACTACGTCTTCGAGGCGAAGCTCGACATTTCCAAGGCGCTGCTCATCGATCGCGGGCAGGACGGCTACAATGTGTGGAGCGAATATCTCGTGACGCGGCCGGAGACCAAGGACGATCCGCGGATCGCCAAGCTCGCCAAAGCTCTCAACAGCGAGGAAACGCGGACCTTCATCAAGGAGCGCTACAAGGGACAGGTCGTCGCCGCCTTCTGACACGGCCGTTCTTCGTCGCCGGGCTGCGAAAGAGGCGCAGCCCGGTTCTCCGCGTTTTTTACACGAGACCCCATCATGACCCCCACAAACGCCACGCAACGCCTGTCCGTGAACGACCCGGCTCCCGGCGAACCGGGCTGGTTGCCTGCCCAGCCGGCAAAACCCGCCCATGTCATCCGCGACGACGCGGAGGCGATCGCGGTCGCAGAGCGCCTGCGCCCGCTCTTTGCCGCCGACGCGCGTGAGCGTGACCGGGCGCGGCGCCTCCCCTTCGCGGAGGTCGACCTCTTTTCCCAAAGCGGGCTCTGGGGCATCACCATTCCGAAAGCCTATGGCGGCGCGGGGGTCTCGCAGGTCACGCTCGCCAAGGTCTTTTCAATCCTTGCCGCCGGCGATCCATCTCTGACCCAGATCGCGCAGAACAGTTTCGAGATCATCGATGTCATCCGCCAGACGGGAAGCGAGGAGCAGAAACGCGACCTCTTCGGCGCCGTGCTCGCCGGCAAGCGTCTCGGCAATGCCTTCTCGGAATTCGGCGGCAAGAATGTCGAGGCCTTCGAGACCCGGCTCGTGCGCGAAGGCGACCGGTTCATCGTGTCCGGCCGGAAATTCTATTCGACCGGCGCGCTCTTCGCCCATCTCGTGCCCATCGTGGCGCTCGACGAGGAAGGCCATGTCGTCGTCGCGGTGGCGGATCGCGATGCGAAAGGGCTCGAGGTCGTCAACGACTGGTCGGCCTTCGGTCAGCGGACGACGGCCAGCGGCACGGTTATCCTCGATGCCGTCGACGTTCCGGCAAGCCGCGTCCTGCCAGCCCATATCGTCTACGAGAACCAGAGCGCCGTCGGTCCGCAGAGCCAACTCATCCATGCGGCGATCGACGCGGGTATCGCGCGGGGCGCGATCGACGCAACCATCGACCTCGTGCAGAACCACGCCCGGCCCTGGATCGACAGCGGATCGGACCGGGCTACCGACGACCCCTATACGATCGCGGCGATCGGCGACCTCAAGATCCGGCTCCATGCGTCTGAAGCGCTTCTCGAACGGGCGGCCCGCGAGCTCGATGAAACGATCGCCGAGGTCAACGATCAATCGATCGCCAAGGCCAAGATCGCCGTCGCGGAAGCGAAGGTGCTGACGACGGAGGCGGCGCTTGCAGCCGCCAACAAGCTCTTCGAACTCGCCGGAACGCGCTCGACGCTCGGCCAGCACAATCTCGACCGCTTCTGGCGGGATGCCCGCACCCACACGCTTCACGATCCCGTCCGTTGGAAATTCCATGCGATCGGGCAATATTACCTGAACGGCGTCCAGCCGCCGCTTCATTCGTGGATCTGACCGGCGCGGTAGCCCCGGTCCTGTCAGCTATCGCAACACGCCATCTTGAGCATTTGCGCCGATCAAGGGTTCATCTGAACCGTTCTAGCCGACAGCGGCAGCGCGTCCATAGGCGTCTGCCGCCAGAATGGCCGCCTCGATATCGGAGGGGTTGACCGAGGCGCGGGTGGCATGGGTGATGGCGCCCTTCGTCGCCGCCTCGGCGACCTTGCGAACCTTTACGCCAACGTCATCCCTGATGTTGAGTTCCGCCAATGTCGTCGGCAGGCCGATTGTGCAGTAGAAGCGGATCGTGTCGTCGATCTCGCTCTCCGGCCGGTTTTCCAGGACGAGCAGGCACAATATGCCGAAAGCGACCTTCTCGCCATGCAGGAGGCCGTGCACATCCGGCAGGATGGTCAGCGCGTCGTGGATGCCGTGGGCGGCGGAAACGCCGCAATTCTCGAAGCCGAGGCCGGAAAGCAGCGTGTTCGCCTCGATGATATCCTCGACCGCCTGGGTGATCACGCCGGCTTCGACGGCCTGCTTAGCCTTGATCGCCTGGGCCATCACCACCGCATGGCATTCTTTTGCGATGGCGATGCCGGCGCGGGTCGCCGGAAACCCGCCGGCGATGTAGTTGAACGTGCCCGCGTCGATATTCGCGCGCGCCTCGTACCAGGTGGAGAGCGCATCGCCGATGCCGGCGACGAGAAAGCGCACCGGCGCTGCGGCGATGATCTCGGGATCGACCAGAACCACATCGGGATTGCGCGGCAGGTTGCGCGCCTCCTGAAGCACGCCCGCATCGCTATAGATCACAACCACCGCGCTGGTCGGCGCATCCGTGGAGGCAATGGTCGGCACGGCCAGCATTCGCGCGCCGATGTGAAAGGCCGTCATTTTGGCGGTGTCGAGCGTCTTGCCGCCGCCGATGCCGACGATGACGTCGGCTGCGAATTCCCTGGCGATTGCCGTGACCCGGTCGATCTCGCGCTCGCTGCACTCGCCCCCGAATTTTTCGAACCGGGCGTCGAAGCCGGATGCCAGGCTATCGCCAAGGCTTTGCGCATATTTCTCGTAGAGAAACGCATCCACCAGAAACAACGGTTTGCGCCCGAGCGTTTCCAGATGCTCGCCAAGCCGGCCGATTTCGCCGCGACGCTGGATGTAGCGTCCGGGACTTCCGTAAGAACGGGACATGAATTTCTCCTGACGGGTGATGCGAAAGTGAGATGCGCCGCCGTTTAGCGGATGCGTCAATCGCGGTTGGCCATGATGCTGTCCACCAGCGACTGAGGTCGGGAAAGGTAAAGATCGTTCTCGATCGCTTTCCACCCGCCTTGGCCATCATCGACGATGCGGCTGCGCATGCCGCCTGCCTTGGCGATGATATCGTAGTCCTGCCCGGAATCGGCAGGGTAGGCGAATGTCATGACAAGCGGCTCGGCGCCGACATTGACCGAGCGGTGAATCCAGAACGGGGGAACGTAGCACATGGTCCGCGTCCGTATCTCCAGAGTGCGGATTTGGCCATCGGGGGATTCCAGCAGCATCACGCCGACCCCGGCCTCGCCATAATACATCTCCGGCCTGTTGGGCCTGGCGTGGATATGGCCGCGCGTCATGAAATATTCGTCGCCCACCTTGCCGGCTTCCATCCGGGTGACGCCGATGATCATGTCGCCCGCATTGGCGGAAGGCTTGTAGTCCGTCACTTCGTAGGCGGTATCGCCGCCTCTTTGCGCAAGCAATCTGTCGAATGCGGCCTCGTCCCGATAGAGCCCGGCAAGGTCGCGAAAGGTTTTCACATAGCGGTTGGTGGCGCCTTGCAGCTGCCCGGATTCGACGTCCACTCTCCCGATTCCCGGCTCTACGATCATATCCGATGGTCCTCCCGATAACTGACGATTGCTGATGAAGTCGGCGTCTGCCCCAAGTTCTTTCCCGTGGCGGACGGCGGACTGCATCCTCACTGCTCCCATGGCGAATATCGTCACAGATGTGAAAATTTGTCAAATATGGGATGAATTCGCTTGACCTGCCTTCAAGCGCGTCTAAGCTGGAGTAGAAAGCGAGGAGTGCTTTCGGTCATGGACTTGGAGGAGTAACCCATGAAGAAAATAATCGCAGGATGCACGTTGGCTCTCTTGGCAAGCGTCGCGTCTGTCGGCGTCGCCAATGCGGCCGACTGCAAGGTCGGCATTGCCATGTATACGCTGGGCGCGCCTTATTTCGCCGCGCAGGTCGCAGCAGCCGAGGATCAGGCCAAGAAAGCGGGCTGCGAAGTCACCAGTTCCGACGGCCAGAACGACATGGCCAAGCAGATTTCGGACGTGGAAGACATGGTGGCGAAAGGTATCAATCTTTTGATCCTCAACCCGCGCGATCCGGAAGGCCTCGTCGCCGCCGCGGATGCCGCATCGGCTGCGGGCGTGAAGGTCGTCGTCATGGACTCCTCCATCAACACCAAGGCGAACGTCGTCACCCAGGTGCGTTCGTCGAACGACCAGAATGGCGTTCTCGTCGGTCAATGGCTTGCCAACAACATGAAGGGCAAGCCGATGAAGATCATCCTTCTGTCGGGCGACAAGGGCAATGAAGTCGGACGCGATCGCCGTCTCGGCGTCTTCAAGGGTCTCGTCGAAGGTCAGCTCGTCAACGAAGGCAAGGTGAACTTCGAGGTCGTTGGGCAGGGCTGGGGCGGCTGGGCCCATGAAGGCGGCCTCGCAGCGATGGAAGACCTGTTGACCGCGCATCCGGATGCCAACGTGGTCCTCGGCGAAAACGACTCCATGGTGCTCGGCGCCATGAAGGCTCTCGAAGCGCAGGGCAAGACGGACGTTCTGGCGCTGGCGGCTGCCGATGGCCAGAAGGAAGCGCTCGCGCTCATCAAGGAAGGCAAATACGGCGCAACCGGCCTCAACGACCCCGACCTCGTTGCCCGTACGGCCGTCGATATCGGTCTGAAGGCCGTCAAGGGCGAATTGCCGGGCGACTTCCCGAAGCTGCAGCTGACGACGCCGGCCGTCATCACCAAGGAAAACGTCGACAAGTTCTACCGCCCCGACGCGGTTTTCTGATCCGCGCCTCCTGAACGGCTTGATGCCATCGCGGACCGGACAACGGGCTATGCCCGTTGTCCGACAACCATCGTTTCGGAGGGCACGATGACCGAACTTGTCAATCTGAAGTCAATCTCCAAATCCTTCGGAGGCATTCACGCGCTGAAGTCGGTGAATTTCGCCGTGCAGCAGGGCGAGGTTCATGCGCTGCTGGGAGAAAACGGCGCGGGAAAATCCACCTTGATGCGTGTTCTGGGCGGGGAAATCATTCCCAGCCAGGGCGAAGTCGTCATCGACGGCAAACCGCGGGAATTTCGCGATCCAAGGGACGCCCGGGCGCTCGGGATCGTCGTCATTCACCAGGAACTGGCGCTGGCGCCCGATCTCAGCGTCGCAGAGAACATCTTTCTGGGCGAGCTTCCCCGTTTCATCTCGAAAGCGAAGCTGCGCGAGCGCGCCAAGCAACTGATCGATCGTCTTGGCTTCGACATCGACCCCCGGCGGATCGTCGGCACGCTTTCCGTGGCCCACCAGCAGGTGGTCGAGATCGCCAAGGCGCTCTCCCAGGACATCAAGATCATCGTCTTCGACGAACCGACCGCCGTTCTCGGCGCTCAGGACGCGATGAAGCTGCACGGCATCATTCGCGGCCTGCGGGATCGCGGCGTCGGGATCGTCTATATCTCGCACCGCCTCGACGAGGTTTTCGATATCGCCGACCGCATGACGATCATGAAGGACGGCCAGACGGTGAACACGGTCGCGACCGGCGACGTCAGGATCGACGACGTCATCCGCATGATGGTCGGGCGTCCGATCGCCAACCTCTTCCCCGAGCGTGGCCAGCGGACGTTCGGCGACGAGTTGCTCAAGGTCGACAACATCAATGCCGGCCGCATGGTGCGCGACGTCAGCTTCTCCGTGAGGGCCGGTGAGATCCTCGGCCTCGGCGGCCTGATCGGCTCCGGGCGCACGGAAGTCGCCCGCGCCATCTTTGGCGCCGATCCGCTGGACAGCGGCACGATCAGCCTCAAGGGGCAGGCCCTGAAGCTCAAATCGCCCAAAGACGCCGTCGACGCCGGGATCGGGCTGGTGCCGGAGGACCGGAAGGAGCAGGGCGTCGTCATCGATAAACCCATTCGCGTCAACGCGACGATGGCGCGCATGTCGACCGTCACGAACGCCTTGGGCTTCCTGCGGCGAGCGGTCGAGCGCGACGACGTCACGGCGCTCGGCAAGAGCCTGAGGCTCAAGGCTTCGAGCATCGATGCACCGGTCTCGAGCCTTTCCGGCGGCAACCAGCAGAAGGTCGTCCTCGCCAAATGGTTTCATGCCGATGGCGACGTCATCATTCTCGACGAACCGACGCGCGGCGTCGATGTCGGGGCGAAGTCGGAGATCTACACGCTGATCAACAAGCTTGCCGACGCCGGCAAGGCGGTGCTCGTGATTTCGTCGGAGCACCAGGAATTGTTCGGTCTTTGCGATCGCGTGCTGGCAATGGGCCAGGGACGGATCAAGGGAGAGCTGACGCCGGATGATTATTCGGAAGAAAATCTGCTTGGCCTGTCGATGATGGGCGGAACTACAGCGATCAATCAGGGCAAGCATCCATGACCCAGACACTCGATACCGAAACGACGACACCCTCCAAGAGCTCCGTCGATTATCGCGCCATCATCCAGCGCTTCGGGACGCTGGCGATTTTTCTGGTGCTCGTCGCCGTCGCCACCTGGTGGTCCGACAGCTTTCTCAGCCGCGGCAATATCCTGAACGTCCTGCGGCAGGTCGCCTCGACGGCAGGCATCATGGCCGTCGGGATGCTGTTCGTCATCCTGACCCGGGGCATCGACCTCTCGGTGGGCTCGGTCATGGCGCTGGGCTCGGTGCTGACGGGTTATTTCTGTGCGACGCTGGGCTACGGAACGGCAACGACCATCTTTCTCGTGCTGCTCTGCGGCGCGGTATGCGGCCTGGTGACAGGCGGCTTCATCGCCTACATGCGGCTGCCGTCTTTCGTCATGTCTCTTGCGATGATGGCGATCGCGCGCGGATTTTCGCTGATCATCTCCGAGGGAAGGCCGATCACGCTTGGCGATGCGGGGGCCTCGTTCAGCAGCTTCGGCTCCGGTTTCATCATGGGCATTCCCCAGCCGGTCATCCTGATGTTCGCGGTCTACATCGTCGGGGGGATCGTGCTCAACTTCACCCGGTTCGGCCGCGTGATCACGGCGATCGGCTCGAACGAGGAAGCCGTCCGTCTCTCGGGCATCGCGGTGCCGCGCTACATTCTGTCCGTCTATGTCATTTCCGGCCTGCTGGCCGGCATCGCCGGCGTGATCGCAGCCAGCCGCACCGGCGTGGGTTCGGCCCAGGTCGGCATCGGCGCGGAACTGAACGTGATCGCCGCTGTTGTCATCGGCGGCGCGAGCCTCATGGGCGGCAAGGGCGGCGTGATCAACACGCTCCTCGGCGCGCTGGTCATGGGCATCATCACCAACATCATGAACCTGGCCGGCGTGCCGGGCTATCACCAACAGGTCTATATGGGCGGCATCATCGTGATCGCCATGCTGCTGCAATACAGCACCGGGTCGCTCAAGCGTTAGAGCATTTCCGAACGCAACACCGCTCCGCACTCTTGCTGGAAAGGCTCCAGCGTCGGGGTGAGAGGAAATCCAGTTCCATGAACAGCTTGCCGCGCAGGGATGCGCGGCATCGACGGGCGCCGTTTGCGCGGTCGATCCGAAAGGTAGCCGTCTGCCATTTTTACTAATGTGAAATACGATCACATATGTGATGTTTTGTTGACGGGGTGACGCCCCTGCGATAACAAGGTGGAAACATGACAAACACACACACGGGAGACACCATGCGTGCCATCGTTCTTCACGCTCCGGGCGACATCAGGCTGGAGGAGCGGCCCGTTCCGAAAGCGGGGGCGGGAGAGGTTCTCCTGCGCGTCGCTTCGGTCGGCGTCTGCGGCTCGGATTTGCCGCGCATGCTCGTCAAGGGCGCGTGGAAGATGCCCCTCATCACCGGGCATGAGTTTTCAGGACACGTCCATGCGCTCGGCGAGGGCGTTTCGGGCTGGGAAATCGGCGAACTGACGGCGGTCGCGCCGCTGATGCCGTGCAATACCTGTATCGAATGCAAGACGGGGAATTTCTCCCGTTGCCGCGACTACGATTATTTCGGCAGCCGGCGTGACGGCGCTTATGCGGAATTCGTCGCCGTCCCGGTCGAGAACCTGATCAAGACGCCGCAGCATATCGACCCCCGCGCCATCGCGATGACCGATCCCGCCTCCATCGCGCTGCATGCCATCTGGAAAGCGGGTGGCATGAAGGTCGGCCAGACCGGCGCCGTCGTCGGTTGCGGCCCGATCGGTTTGTTCGCGGTCCAGTGGATGCGGATCATGGGGGCCTCCAAGGTCATCGCCATCGACGTTTCCGAGGAGAAGCTGGCACTGGCGAGGGAGGCCGGCGCGGATATATGCATCCTGTCGGCCAACGCCGCCGAGAACAAGGAACGCGCCGATCTGGTCATCGAGGCGGTCGGCATCGATTCGACGATCAATGCTGCGATCGCCCTGGCTGCGCCGGGCGGTCACGTCACCTTCATCGGCATTCCCGTTCCGGAGGTGAAGCTGTCGAATGCGACGTTCCAGCGTTTCCTGCGCCAGGAAATCTCGCTGCACGGTTCCTGGAACAGTTTCGGCGCGCCTTTCCCGGGGCCGCAATGGACGACGACCATCGAGAAGTTCGCGTCCGGCGAGCTGAAGTGGGAGTTCATGATCTCGCACGATCTCGACCTGGCGGAATTGCCCGGAATCTTCGCGCGTTTCGCGGCGAAGGACTTGCATTTCTCGAAGGTGCTGTTCCATCCCTGAGCGTTCATGAGAAAGGTGTGGTGGAGCAGGGAGGAAAACGGCATGCCTACAGTTCTCAGTCTGGATTTCGGGACCGGCGGCGCCAGGGCCGCGATCTTCGATACGGCGACCAGCCGTATCGTCGCGCGCGGCGAAGCGTCCTACCGGACCCGACACCTGCCGCCCAATAGGGCCGAGCAGGACCCGGAAGACTGGATGCGGGCGCTCGTTTCCATCGTGCCGGGCCTGATCGAGCAGGCGGGATCGCCTGCCATCGATGCCGTCTGCGTCGCCACATTCGCCTCCACCGTCGTCGTCTGCGATCGCGCCGGCCAGCCGCTGGCCCCGGCCGTTCTGTGGATGGATGCGCGCGCGGCGGATGAGGCCACCTTCACCGAGACGGTGGAGCATCCCATTCTCGCCGACAGCGGCGGCTCGGATGCCGCCGAATGGCTGGTGCCGAAGGCCATGTGGTTCGCACGCAACGAGCCGGAGCTCTGGGCGCGGACCGACGTGATTTGCGAAGCGCTCGACTTCGTCAATCACCGGCTGACCGGCATATGGGCGGGATCGCTGATGAACGCCACATGCAAATGGAACTATGACAGCCGCAAGCGCGTGTTTTGCGACGATCTCTACGCGCTTCTCGGCGTACCGGACCTGAGCGAAAAACTGCCGCGCCGGATCGTGGATATCGGCGACGTCATCGGCCCGATGCTTCCCGAGATGGCGCGCGCCTTGGGCATCCCGGGCGAACCCGTCGTCGTCCAGGGCGGGATCGACGCGCATATGGGAACGTTCGGCGCGGACGCCGTCACGCCCGGCTCCATGCTCTTCATCGGCGGCACCTCGAATGTTCATCTCACACAGGTGCCGGACGACGGCCGCGACATCCGCGGCGTATGGGGGCCCTATCCCAATGCGCTGACGCCGGGGCTTCGCATGATCGAGGGCGGGCAGGTTTCGGCGGGCTCCATTCTGCAATGGCTGAGCCAGACCATTTTCGGGCTGGATGACGCCAGCCTCAAGGCATTGTGTGCCCAAGCCGGTGCCATCGAACCGGATTCGACCGGGCTGCTTGCCCTCGATTACTGGATGGGCAACCGCACGCCTTACCGGGACGCGAAATTGCGCGGCGCGTTTCTTGGCCTGTCGCTGTCGCATGACCGCGCCAGCATCTACCGCGCGGCGGTCACCGCCGTGGCGCTCGGCGCGGCCAATGTCGTCTTCGATCTCGAAAGACAGGGCGTTCCGATAAACCGGATCGTCATGTCGGGCGGGATCATGCGCAATCCGCTATGGCTGGAGGCGACCATGGACGCCATCGGCAAGCCGGTGGAACTGGCGCTGGACGACAATCTCTCGCTTTACGGCGGCGCTGTCGCGTGCACCGTCGCCCTTGGCCTGCATCCGGATCTCACCACGGCGGCGCGTGAATTGCGCGCGCCCGTCGTCGAAAGAAAACCGAATATGCAGCGTCATGGCCAATACTTGACCATGCTCTCCGATTATCGCGAAGCGACGCGGCTGCTGACACCTGTGTTTCACGGGCTCTCGACGCCGGCCGCGTCCACAGCGAAGACGGAGAGATCATGAAAGACGAGACGGAGCGCAGCAGCAATCGCCTGCCGATGGACGAAAGCCGCGAGCATCTGATGGTGAAGGTCGCGCGCATGACCTTCCAGCAGGAGCTGAACCAGTCCGAAATCGCGGCGGAGACCGGTCTTAACCGCTGGCAGGTCAGCCGGCTGCTGCAGGAAGCGCGCGATCTCGGCATCGTCCGCATCGAAATCGTCCCCCGCTCGCCGCGACGCCCCGATATCGAAACGGCATTGCAGCAGGCCTTCAAGTTGAGCGACGCCGTGGTCGTGTCGCGGGAAAGCGAACAGGCACAGAGCATCGAGACCGTCGCGCAGGCCGCCGGTCAATACATCGCCTCGGTGAAGTCGAAAGGCGCGACCGTCGGCGTGTCCTGGGGACGCACCATGGGCGCCGTCGCCCACTGGCTGCCGGCGCAATGGAGCGAGGGTGGCGAAGTCGTCCAGATCAACGGAACGGTGGCGCCCATCCCTGGCGCCATGCATCACAATGACGTCGCGGAGATCTTCGCGCGCAAGGCCGATGCGCGGCTTGTTCCGCTGCCGGTGCCGGCGATTGTCGGTCAGCGGGCGACGCGCGAGGTTCTGGAACGGGACCGGATCGTGGCGAATGTGCTCGAGCGGGCGCGTTCGGCGCGGGTTCTCGTCCTGTCGTGCGGCGGCCTGAGCGAAGATTCCGTTCTGGTCCAATCCGGGAATGTTCAAGGCAACGAACTCGCCAGCCTGTTGGCGAAAGGCGCCGTCGGCGATGTGCTCGGGCGCTTCGTCGACGCCCATGGCGACATCGTCGATGCCGAGCTGGATGCTCGAACCATCGGTCTTTCGCTTTCGGATCTCAAGGCCGCCAACCGCGTGATCTGCATCGCCGCGGGCAAGGATAAATTCAAGGTCGTGCTTGGCGTGCTGCGCGCCGGGCTTGTGAACGTCCTCGTCACCGATGAGGCAACCGCAACATTTGCATTGGAGCACGCGCATGAGCGTTGAGCATTTTCCGGGCGCTCTGCCCAATATCGTCCGCAATCCCGGCACGCCTCTCAAACCCGAGATGTTCGAGGGACATGCCGTCAACCGCAGCGCCGCCGAGCGGCGGGCCGCGTCGCTCGGCGGCCGCCGTACGGTCAAGAAGGATTTCCAGGCGGCCTGGCTGATCAACGCTATCAGCTGCATCGACCTGACGACGCTGGCAGGCGACGACACGGAAGGGCGCGTCAAGCGGCTTTGCGCCAAGGCGCGCCAGCCGCTTGCGCCCCATATCGTCGAAGGTCTGGGCATCCAGTCGCTGGGGCTGACGACCGGTGCGGTCTGCGTCTATCCGACCATGGTGCCGCATGCCGTAAAGGCGCTGGCCGGCACGGCAATCCCGGTAGCTTCCGTCGCCACCGGTTTTCCCGCCGGCCTCATGCCGCTCAAGCTTCGGCTGGAGGAAATCCGCTACGCGGTCGGCGAGGGCGCGCATGAAATCGACATCGTGATCACCCGGGAACATGTCCTCAACGGCAACTGGCAAGCGCTTTACGACGAGGTGGCCGCCATGCGCGAAGCCTGTGGGGAAGCGCATCTCAAGGCGATCCTCGCGACAGGCGACCTGCAGACGCTTCGCAACGTCTATACCGCATCCATGATCGCCATGCAGGCCGGCGCCGATTTCATCAAGACGTCGACGGGCAAGGAAGGCGTCAACGCGACCCTGCCGGTCAGCCTCGTAATGCTGAGGGCCTTGCGCGATTACGGCGATGCGACCGGCCACAAGATCGGCTTCAAGCCGGCCGGCGGCATGAAATCGGCCAAGGACGCGCTCAACTGGCAGTTCCTCATGAAGGAGGAAATGGGCCGCGAATGGCTCAACAGCGATCTCTTCCGTCTCGGCGCGTCCTCCATGCTCGGGGACATTGAACGCCAGCTCGAACATCACGTGACCGGCCGTTACGCGTCGTCGTCGCGGCACGCACTCGCCTGAGGATTTCTGACATGAACAAGATCGTGGATATTCTGAGCACCATGGACTACGGCCCGGCTCCCGAAGACAGCGCCATCGCCAACGCATGGCTGAAATCGCACGAAGGCGGCTTCGGTCACTTCATCGACGGCAGCTTCACCGCCCCGGGCGCGCTTTTTTCCGTCGATAATCCCGCGACCGGAAAGACGATCGCCAGGGTGACGCAGGGCACGAGTGCCGATGTGGACGCGGCCGTTGCGGCCGCGCGGACCGCCCAACCCAAATGGGCCGCCCTTTCGGGCCACGACCGTGCGCGCCATCTCTACGCGCTTGCCCGGCATATCCAGCAGCATGCCCGTCTTCTCGCCGTTCTGGAAACACTCGACAACGGCAAGCCGATCCGCGAGAGCCGCGACATCGACATTCCGCTCGTCGTGCGCCACTTCTATCATCATGCCGGCTGGGCCGAATTGATCGAGACGGAGTTTCCCGGCGCCCGGCCGCATGGTGTCTGCGGTCAGGTCATTCCCTGGAACTTCCCCCTGCTGATGCTGGCATGGAAGGTCGCCCCGGCGCTGGCAGCCGGCAACACGGTGGTACTGAAGCCGGCCGAATATACGCCGCTCACCGCGCTGGCGCTGGCGGAGATCGCGCGGGAAGCGGGCCTTCCGAAAGGCGTGCTCAATATCGTCACCGGCGACGGCAAGACGGGAGCCACGATCACCGGCCATGACGCCATCGACAAGGTGGCGTTCACAGGCTCGACCGATGTCGGTCGCATCATCCGTCGGCAGACGGCCGGATCGGGCAAGGCGCTGACGCTGGAACTGGGCGGCAAATCGCCGTTCATCGTGTTTGCCGATGCCGATCTGGATGCCGCCGTCGAAGGCGTCGTCGATGCCATCTGGTTCAACCAGGGCCAGGTCTGCTGCGCCGGATCGCGCATCCTTGTCGCCGAAAGCGTGGCCAAACGGTTCGAGGAACTGCTGAAGCGCCGCATGGCGTCGTTGCGAACCGGCGATCCGCTCGACAAGTCCACCGATGTCGGCGCCATCGTGCATCCGGTGCAGTTGAAGAGGATCGAGGAGCTCGTTGCGGCGGGCGTCGCCACCGGCGCGAAACTGCATCAGGCGTCCGCGCCCTCGGGCTGCTTCTATCCGCCGACGCTCGTGACCAATATCGAACCGGCCTCCATCCTCGCAAACGAGGAAATCTTCGGTCCCGTGGTGACGCTGACGACGTTCCGCACGCCTGAGGAGGCGACCGCGCTCGCCAACAATACGCGCTATGGGCTCGCCGCATCCGTCTGGTCCGAGAACATCAATCTGTCGATCGACATCGCGGCGAAAGTCAAAGCCGGCGTGATCTGGATCAATTCCACCAATATCTTCGACGCCGGCGCCGGGTTCGGCGGCTACCGGGAAAGCGGCTTCGGGCGCGAAGGTGGACGCGAAGGCATGGGGGCCTACCTCACTTATCGCGCGCCCCGTGCGCGCAAGCCGGAGGAAGCGCCCGCCGCGCTGAGCGCCGTTCCGACCGCGCAGGGCAGTGCCGGCGGCATCGACCGCACCGCCAAGTTCTATATCGGCGGCAAGCAGGCGCGGCCGGACAGCGGCTATTCCTATACGGTGACCGGCGCAAAGGGCGCGGGCGTCGGCCTGTCCGGCCTCGGCAACCGGAAGGACATCCGCAACGCCGTCGAGGCGGCGCACAAGGCCTCTGGCTGGGGCGCGCAGACCGGCCACAACAGGGCGCAGGTTCTTTACTATCTGGCCGAAAACCTTTCGGCCCGATCGGCGGAATTCGTCGAGCGGCTGGTTTCCTTCGGGCAGACGAAAGCAGCCGCCGGCGCCGAGGTGGACGCTTCGATCCGCCGCATCTTCTGGTATGCGGCGCAGGCCGACAAGTTCGACGGCGCGGTTCACCCGACGAAATCCGCCCATGTGACGCTTGCCATGAACGAGCCGCTCGGCGTCATGGGGATCGCAGCGCCGGCGGCGCTGCCGCTTCTTGGCTTCGTGTCGCTGGTCCTTCCGGCCATCGCCATGGGCAACCGCGTGATCGCGGTCCCCTCGCAAATCCATCCGCTGGCCGCCACGGATCTCTATCAGGTGCTGGATACGTCGGATGTGCCGGGCGGCGTGGTCAACATCGTCACCGGCGAACGCGATAGCCTCGTCAAGACCCTGGCCGAGCACGACGACGTCGATGCCGTCTGGTATTTCGGAACGGCTGACGGCGGCCGGATGGTCGAGGAAGCCTCCTGCTTCAACCTGAAGCAGACCTGGACGGAAGACGGCAATGCCCGCAACTGGTCGAGCACCGAGGGGCAGGGGCGTCTGTTCCTGCAGCGGGCGACGCAAGTGAAAAACATCTGGGTCCCATACGGCGAATGATCATCTTCGATTGCGATGGCGTCCTTGTTGACAGCGAGATCATCTCCAACACGATCGACGCCGAACTCATGCGAGAGGCAGGATATGCCATTACGGCCGCGGATCTGATCCGCGGCTATATCGGCCGTCCAAAGGCGGAAATCTGGGCGGCGATAGCCGCAGAGCGCGGTGTCGCCTGGCCTGATGGCCTGTTGGCGAAAGCGGACGCTCTGCTGCTCGAGCGCATCGAGACGGACCTTCGCGCGGTGGATGCCGTCGCGGCGGCTCTGTCTGCCGTGACCGAGCCGATGGCTGTCGCGTCGTCATCCGCCCTGCCGAAACTCAGGCGATCGCTTTCCGTGTGCGGCCTGATCGATTTCTTCGAGCCGCACATCTTTTCCGCAAGCCAGGTGGCGCGCGGCAAGCCGGCCCCTGATGTCTTCCTATTCGCAGCAAGCCAGTGCGGCGTCGATCCGTCGACCTGCCTCGTCATAGAAGACAGCGTCGCCGGCGTTCATGCGGCACGGGCAGCGGGAATGGCCGTGATGGGATTTACGGGCGGTTTGCACACCTATCCGGGTCACGGTGAAAAACTGCGCTCGGCCGGCGTTGTCGACGTGATCGTCCATATGAACGACCTGTCGGCAAAAATTGCCGCCGCGCGCGGGCATGCCCGCTGAAAAGCTGGTTTTCAGGGCGTTTCGAGAAGCGCGCGCGCCAGGCCATCGTCGAGTATCAGCGTGGAGACGAGCTTTCCACGCAGCACCGCCTGTGTGACGGTCAGTTTCGATTGGCCGGCGACGACACAGATCACGCTCGGAGCGCTGCGCAGGTCTTCCAGAGACAGGCCCGTTGTCCGCGCGTCGATCGTGGGATCGGCGATCGTCGCGTCACGCGTGATGAACCGGCCGAGGATATCGCCGACGGCGCCGCGCGCCGACAGGCCCTCCAGGTCCGCCGCCTCGATATTTCCGGACGTGACCAGAACCGACTGGTCGTCCAGCGCGCCGATCGAGAGGCAGACGACATCGGCGCTGCGCGCGATTTCGAGGACGTCGCCGACGATCCTGTCCCGCTCGAGGACCTCGCGCGTCACGGCCTCGCCGAGGATGGCCGGAACGGGAAACGGCACGGCGCGGCCACGCCCCTTGCGTGCGAAGGTCTCGACGACATGGTTCGACCTCCCACTTTGAAGCGGCCGCACCATCGTCCCGTTGATCTGCACGACGGTCACGCCGGAATGCCAGCCCTGCGGCAACCAGTGCGCAACGGCGGCCATCGTGCGCCCCCAGGAAACACCGACGATCGACGGTCTGGGCTGCAGCGTCGCCAGATATTGCCCCGCTGCCTTGGCGACGCTTTCGGCGGGCTGGCTTTCATCGCTCGCAACCGGGACGACGACGCATTCCAGAAGCCCGTAGCGATCCTTCAGTTCGGCTTCGAGGGACGGTGACCGCTCGGCGACGGGAACGATCTCTATGCGAACGATCCCCAGTTCCTTCGCTTCCTGAAGCAGCTTGCTGACCTGCCATCGCGTCAGCCCGGTCTCCGCCCCGATTTCCGCCTGCGTGCTGTCCATATGATACGTCATCCGCGCGACTTTTATCATGAGATGTTCGCGGACTTCATCGACCGGCAACCGGTTTGAGCGGTCGTTTTCTTCCTGCATGAAACCTCGCATGTGCCCGTATCAGGCATAGCGCTATGCCCCCGAACAGACCGGGGCGCAAGAGGGATGGCGGTTGCATCGACCGGCGCCTTGCGCGGCAAGCCGCCAGTTACCCACGACGCGCTCAGGAAAGCTGCCGGCTGAAACGCGAAAACAGCGGGGACAGCGTCTCCATCGCGTCGATATAGGCCGCGACGTAGGGCGTGTATCTCTCCGTCAGGCCGGGCCGCGAGCGTATCGACTGGGTGGGCTCGCCTGCAAAACGACGCGCCGTTTCACTGATATCCGGGAAAAGCCCGACAGCGTGACCGGCGACGATGGCGGCGCCGAGCGTGCCGAATTCTTCCCGGCTCAGCGTGCGATAGTCGAGGCCCAGCGTGTCGGCCTTGATCTGCCGCAGGACCTCCGAGCGCGCGCCGCCACCGATATTGATGGCGAACTTCGGCTGATAGCCCGGCGCGATCTCGCGCACGGCATCGAGGTAGAAAGCATATTCGTAAGCGATGCTTTCCATGATGGCGCGCACCATGTGCGGCTTTCCGTGTCGCCACGTCAGCCCCAGGAAGGCGCCGCGCATATCGGGATCGTTTGGCGTATTCCGTCCGGAAAGATGCGGCAGGAAAATCAGTTTCTCCGATCCGGCCTCGATCTCGCTCGCGGCCTGGGCAAGCGCATCGTAGGGATTGACGCCCGCCATTTCCCATTCGGCCTTTTCCTTGGAGGAAAGGGAGTCGCGGAACCAGCGAAGGTTCAGCCCGCCACCCGCAACATAGGCCATGGGGAAGTACAATCCGGGCACGACATGAGGGCAGGTCATCAGGCAGCGATAGGTCGCATCGACGCCGAACCGGTCGATGACGGTCGCGAATACCGATGCGGTGCCTGACGTATCGAAGACGACGCCGGGATCGACGAGGCCCGCGCCAAGGACGTTGGCGCTCTGGTCGCCGCAACCGGCCGCAATCGGCGTGCCCTCGGCGATGCCCATCGCGGCCGCCCAGTCCGGTTTGAGCGTACCGATGATGTCCCAGGGCTCGACGATCCTTGGAAGCTTCTCGGTCGTCAGCCCGAAGCGGGCAAGCAGCTCTTCGTTCCAGACGGCGTGCTCGCTGCTGCCGAAGCCTGAGAATACGAGATAGGTGCGATCCATGAAGGCGTTCTCGCCTTTCAGCCCCGCCAGTTTTCCGGCCACATAGGCCGCCGGCTGTATGAAGCTTGCGATCTTCTCCCAGACGTCAGGCCGTTCGCGCCAATAGAGGATCTTGGGTGCGTGGTTGAACGCCAGGGCCATGCCGCAGGTGTAGAGGATATCGCGTTCATGCGGCCGCAGCTTCTCCAGTTGGGAAGCGCACCGGGTATCCAGCCAGCTGTCATATTGGGTGACCGGCCGCCAGTCCCTGTCCACCGCCATGATGCCGGCCATCTGGCCGTCCAGCGCGATGGCGGCGATGGCGTCGGGGGAAAGCCCCGACTTCTCCATGGCCGCCCGGGCGGTGTTCACGACGGAACGGAAGATATCTTCCGGATCCTGTTCGACCTCGCCGGGACGCGGGTAATGCAGGATGGACTCCTCCCAGGCGTCTCCCAGCAAGCGCCCGTCTGCATCGTAAATCCCCGCCTTCGTCCCTGTGGTGCCGATATCGATGCCGATAACATGGCTTTTCATGACGTCCTCCCGTATCTGGCATTTTCCTTATCGGCGCTCGGCGCCGGTCAATCCGACCTCGTCCGCGCTGCCCCAATTTCCAACCGCAGTGAGCGGCAAAGCCGGCTGCTGCGGGTAGATGACGATCTTTCCCGACACATCGCCATCGGAAACGGCCTGCAGCGAGCGCGGCAAGTCGTTCAATCCGGCAACGGCGGCAATGTTGGGCGACAGGTCCAGATCGCCGCTTTCCACCCGCGCCAGGACATCGCGCATGTCATCGACCGAACACCCGGTCGAACCCGTCAACCGCATGCCGGTGAGCGCAACAGCCGCAAGATCGATGTCGACGGTTTGCCCATAGGGAAAGCCGGCGAAAACGGACAGCAACCCGTCCGGGGCCATATAGCCGACGACGTCTTCGATGGCCGATGCGCTGGGCACGACGACCACGGCGTCATCGAGGCCGCCGGGCGCTTCGGTTTCGATGACGGACGGCAAAGCATCGACGCTCGTCACGACGAGCCGCCTGCCATGGGCCTTCGCCAGCGGCCCGAAATCACGCTCGATATCGTTGAGGCGCTGCCCGCTGCGCGAGGTGGCGATGATTGTCTTCGGTCCTGACGTCAGTTGCAGAAGACGATGGACGTGAATGCGGC
Source organism: uncultured Rhizobium sp. (assembly GCA_945952045.1). Taxonomy (GTDB): domain Bacteria; phylum Pseudomonadota; class Alphaproteobacteria; order Rhizobiales; family Rhizobiaceae; genus Metarhizobium. Next base: position 32,567 of record CAMFHE010000002.1, on the reverse strand, counting down.
CCATCGCCCCGCCCGCGCCGTGGATCAGGGCGACGCCTTGAGGGCGCACATCGAACCGACGGGCCGCCGGGCGGAAAGCCTCGTCCAAATTCCGTGACGATGTGCCAAGAAGGCTCAGCCTGTGATAATGGATGCGGGCCGGATCTATCCTCACGGGCCCCGGAGAGGAGCCTTTACGGCCCTGAAGCAACAGGCCGCCTTCGGCCATCAATTCGCAGAGCCGCGAGAGATCCGATGCGGGAAGATCGCCCAGCGCCAGAATGTCGTCGAAGCTGCCTTGCAGCTCGCCGATGGTTTCGACCCGCTTCGTTGTCCGTGTCCTGAGAAAAGCCGGGGGCTCTCCGACGACGGTGATCTCTTTCCAGTCTGGGATGGTATCGAGCTGGAAGTCGCCCCCGGCCGAGACGATCAACGCCCTTCCTCCGGGCAGAAGATCGCAGCGGGCGTTCTGCCGCCAGCTTTTCTCGACGCATCCGTAAGGCTCGAGCAGCGCGATGGCCGCAGCCGGCACATGCTCGGGAACATCGAACACGTAGCCGTCGAGCACTTCCGGGCCGAGCCGCAGAAATTGCGTGAAGGCGCCCGGCCGGCCCATGCCAATGATGCTTCGCACGCCATCCACGACCAGCGCAGGCTGCAGGCCCAACCGCTGCCCCTCGTGGAACCGGCCGGCCTGCGCGTCGCCCACGGCGTGAACCCGCAGACAGGCTTCATGGCCCAGCACCGTATCGATCGCCCCGTCGCGTCCGGCGAAAAGCGGATGGCTCAGTCCCATCTTGACGATCTTGATATCCGAGGAGCAGATCGAAACGGCTTCCACGCGCACGATGATCTCATCGGCGTCGGGCGGGGCGAGTTGGACGATCTCGGGCTGCTTGTCGAGCAGCGCTTCCAGCGTGCCGCCACGATGCGGCCAGTAAAGGTTTTCTAGCGACGGCATGTTGTCTCTTCAGTCCACGTCGTTCTGCCGCCGCACGCTGCGGCTGTTGCGTATGAATATGTTGCCCCTGCGAACGGCGGCGGCCGACTCGTCGAAGTTCTGGACCGCGACGAGCGAATAGAGCACGTCGATCGCCAGCAGCTGGCCGAACTTGCTGACCATGCTCTCATAGATCGGCTCCTCCCCCGCGGGCGTGTAACCGGTGGGCGTCACCAGGACGAGATCGGCGTGCCGGGTGAGCTGCGAATCCGGAAACGCCGTCATGGCGATGGTCGCAGCGCCCGCCTGCTTTGCCGCGGCGAGAGCGGCAACCGTCTGGTTGGTGCGGCCCGAATCGCTGATGCCGATGGCCAGCGCCCCCTCGAACAGCGAACCGGCGATCAAAAGCTGATTGTTGCGATCCCGATGAAAGATCGCCGGCTTGCCGATGCGGCCAAAACGCAAAAGCGCATTTTCCGCAGCCATGGCGGACAGGCCGGCCGCGAAAAAATAAACCACCTGCGCATCGCTTACCATTTTCGCGGCTATTTCGACGGCATCGGTATCCAGCGTCGAAAGGCAGGCGCGCGCGGTGTCGGCGACGCGGTGTGTGACCTTGGTCAGGATCGTCGCGGCGGTGTCTTGCCGGCCGATGTTTTCGTAGATGTCGCCTTCGGCTGGCGTTTGATCGCGTGACGCCGCTCTCTGGGCGCCATCCTCCACCATTCGCAGCTGAAAGGCCCGGTAGGACGACATGCCCAGACTGCGCACGAAGCGGCTGATCGAGGCTTCCGAAACGTCGGTCGCCGCTGCAAGCTCCTTGATGCTCAAGCCTTTGACCCGCTCCGGCTGGGCCAGAATGGCATCGGCCAACAGCTGCAAGGTCGGCTTCAACCCGCCTCGCAAGCTCTGAATATGTTGAAGAATTCCGATCTCCGAGCCCAAGTTCCTGTTCCTTCTGCCATGGAGCTTCACCGCTACCACGGATTGACTGAAATCTGCATTCAAAGAAAATTACTTTCAAGATAAAAAATATCATAGACATGTAATTTTTACGCTGTTAGCGTTTCCATCAACGACGCGAGCGGATTGGGAGGTCCACGCGGCGCGCCGAGGACGCAAAGACCGTAAAAAGGGAGGGGAACTCATGACCATGAAGACCATCGCAGCAATTTGCCTTCGGGCGTCGCTCGCCGGAGCGGCAGCGCTGCTCGCCGCCGGGCCAGGCAATGCCCAGGACGGCGCCAAGCGCACCTATATCAACGCATCGCAGCTTCAGGGGCATCCCTATCTTCTCGATAGCCTGCTGGGCATGGATTATGCGCAATCGAAATTCGGCGTGACCGTCGAACGGGTCGGGCCGCAGGGCTGGGATCCTGTGGCGGGTGCGCAGGCCGTGGAGCAGGCCGTCGCCCGCAAGCCCGACGGCATCATCACGACCCTGTGGGAGCCAGGCGGCGTGCCGGGCATCCGGCGTGCCATGGAGCAGGGCATTCCGGTCGTCGTGATCGAAGCCGTCACAGCCGACAATGGCGGCGCGCTGACCTTTATCGGACTGGACAATTATCAGGCCGGCGTCGATACCGCCAAGGAGTTGATCAAGCGCGGAGGCGCTGAGGGAAAACTCGCCGTGTCCGGCAACTGGGGTGCTTCGAACACCGATGCAAAACTTCAGGGGTTGACGGATTATCTCAAGGCGAACAGCAATTGGGAGATCGTCGGCAAGGTCGATGACAAGGCCACGACCTCCACCGCCATCGATGCGGCGAAGGCGATGTTCAACACCTATCCCGATATCACCGGCGTCATCGGTCTCGACAGTTCGTCCGGCTCCGGCATCTGCCTGGGCGCGGAGGAACTCGAAAAGGACATCAAGGATCTGACCGTCATTGTGCACGACCGCGAAGATTCGGTTCTCGAATGCATCGCCGATGGCGTGATCGATGCGACGATCGTCAACAAGACCGCGCTCCAGGCCTATATGGCGGTCCAGATGCTGGAAGCATACAACGACCAGAAAACCGGCCTGGCAGCCGTTCCGATCTCGGCCGACAACAAGGCGGCGGGCGTCAATCCTTTCCCCTCGGCGATCTTCATGGGGACGGAAGTGATCGACAAGGAGAACGTCGAGAAATTCATGCGGGCGAACCTGCCTAAGTTCTGAGTGCTTCGCGGGGCGGCCATTCCGTGGTGCGCCCCGCGTTGTCGCAGACCAGACGTTGCATGCTTATCGAGGCGAAATCCAATGCAAGTCGAACCAATCCTGTCACTGCGTTCGGTCGGCAAGTCCTACGGCGCCGTCAAAGCCCTGAGCAAAGTCAGCTTCGACGTCCGGCGCGGGGAGATCCACGCCGTTTTGGGAGAGAACGGTGCAGGCAAGAGCACGACGCTGAAGATCATCAGCGGCGAGGTCATACCCGACGAAGGGACCGTCGTCTTCGCCGGTGCGGAACGCTCCGGGGCGGCCGGCCTGCGGGGCGACATTTCGATGGTGCATCAGGAACTGGCCGTTTTTCCGAACATGTCGGTGGCTGAAAACATCTTCGTGGATCGCATGCCGCGAACCGGCTTGCGGATCGATGGCGCGCGCATGCGCGCCCGGACATCGGAACTGCTTGGCCTTTTCGGCCTTCAACTCGACCCGAGAACGCTTCTGGGCGAGCTGACGACGGGACAGCAGCAGATTGTCGAAATCCTGCGCGCCATCGAGCGCAATTCGAGCCTGCTGATCCTCGACGAGCCGACGTCCGGGCTGACGAACATTGAGGCGGAAACGCTGATGGGCCTCGTCAAGCGCCTTCGCGCGGCCGGCCATACGATCCTCTACGTGTCGCACCGGCTGCATGAGGTGCTCGACATTGCCGATCGCATCACCGTGCTGCGCGACGGCCAGTACATCGATACGCTGGACAATGACGAACTGACGGAAGGCGATCTCGTTCGCCGAATGGTCGGGCGAAACCTCGCATCCGCCGAAGGGACGCCGCCTGTCGCGGCCATGTCTTCGAAAACGGTGTTGAAGGTCGACGACCTCACCCGTTCGGGAAAATTCGAAAATATGTCGCTGCAACTGCGCGAGGGCGAGATCGTCGGCGTCTTCGGCCTTGAGGGCTCCGGCGCCGAAGATTTTTCGCGCGCGATTTTTGGCATAGCGCCCGCGACGGCCGGGACGATCGAGATCGATGGCCAGCCGGCGCGCAATCCCTCGCCCGCCGACCTGATGAAGCGTGGCGTCAGCTATCTCAACGGCAACCGCAAGGAAGCCGGTCTGTATATGGACCGGAGCATAGCCGACAACGTCTCCGCCCCCATTCTCGACCGGGTTTCGCGTTTTGGATTGGTGGATGACGGAAAGATCAGGGAGCGCGCCAGGAACGACATCCGGCGTTTTGCCATCCGCGTCGGGGGACCGGACGGAAAACCGCGGCAGCTTTCCGGGGGAAACCAGCAGAAGGTCATGCTGTCGGCCTGCCTGGCGAGTGCGCCGCGGATCATCGTGCTGAATGAGCCGACCCGCGGCGTCGATGTCGGCGCCAAGGCGGAGGTGCACGATATCGTACGCCGGGAAGCGGCGGAGGGCAGCGCCATTCTGGTGTTTTCCTCCGACCTGCCGGAATTGCTGAGGCTCGTCCACCGCATCGTGGTGATGCGTTCGCGTGGCTTGGCCGGCGAAATCAAAGGCAACGAGATGAGCGAAGAGGCCGTCATGGCGCTCGCCGCCGGTCGCGGCTGACTTCAGGAAAGGCCCGGTGCGATGACCGCAATCAATGGTGATGCAGTTCCAGAAAAGAAGGAGGCCCGGAGCCGGTTCGGTTCCGGCTCCAATATCATACCGTTGACGGTGATCACGGCGGCCATTTTCGTTTTCCTGGCGGTGACCCGGGAAAACTTCATGAGCGGCCAGAACCTGAGCTCCATCCTGTTCGGGGTTTCGATCGATTTCCTCGCCATCGTCGGCTTCACCTATGTGATGGTGATGCGCGAAATCGATCTGTCGGTCGGGTCGGTTTTCGCATTGGCCGGCACGCTGACCGGCGCGCTTCTGGTTTCCGGCTGGCCGATATGGGCGGCGATTATCGTCGTCCTGGCATTGGCCGGGGCGATAGGCTTCGTCAACGGCTTGCTCGTGGTGCGGTTCAACATCAATTCGCTGATGTTGACCATCGGCACCATGCTTCTGGTCAGGGGGCTGTCGAATGTGCTCGTCAACGAACTTGGCGGCCAGACCTATCCCCGCGCCTTTCGAAGCCTGTCGCGCACCAGTTTCATGGATGTGCGGCTGACCGTCATCGTCATGGTCCTGCTCGTGCTCGCCGGCTGGATGTTCCAGCGCCGCGCCGCGCTCTTCCGGAAGATGTGCTTCATCGGAGAAAATGCCGGCTCCGCGATCGTCCACGGGATCCGCGTCGGACGCATAAAGATCGCCGCCTTCGTGCTGAGCGCGGTGACGGCAGCGCTTGCCGGCATATTCACGGCATCCCGCATTGCGAGCGCAGACATCCGCATGGGCCTTGGCCTGGAATTCGTCCTCGTCACCGCCGCCATCATCGGCGGCGCCAGCCTCTACGGCGGCCGTGGCGATCTGAGGGGCTCCGCGCTCGGCCTGCTGATGCTCGCCTTGGTGCTGAACGGGATGATCATGTACAATATCGAACCCGTGTTTCAGCAATTCATCATCGGTTTCCTTCTGATCCTGACCGTGGCGCTGGATACCTTCGTCAACAGAACCCGGAGGCTGGACCATGGCTGATGCCGGCAGACCGACGTTCCTGCGCGCCAATCGGCTGGAGCAGGAAACCCTGACGATTGTCGTCGGGCTGGCGATGGCGGCGACGCTCGCCTTCATGTCGCCCGCCTTTCTCGATGCCAACAATCTCGTCTCGCTGCAGACGGCGATAGCCCCGGCGCTGATCGTCGGGATCGGCATGATGACGCTCTTCATGATCGGCCGCTTCGATCTTTCCGTCGGTTCGGTCATGGGCATGTCGGGGATTGTCGTCGCGATGGCTCTGGATGCCGGCGCGCCGGTGCCGCTTGCCTTTGCGGCCGGGCTTCTGACCGGCATCGCGGTCGGCGCGTTCAATGGGCTGATGGTTGCCTATTTCGGGATAAGCCATCTCATCACGACGCTTGGCGTGCTCTACATGCTGCGTGGCATCATCGAAGTCGTGATGGTCGGCGAGAAGCTTGGAGGCTTTACCGGCTTTCCGCCGGAATTCACCCGTCTCGCGCAGTGGACGATGGGAGGCGTCTCCGGTTTCTTCGTCTTCGCCCTTCTCTTGTGCGCAGCCTTCGAGATTTTTCTGCGGCTGACCGTTCCGGGGCGGCGCCTGCTGTTTCTTGGCGGCAATCCGCAGGCGGCGCGGGCCATCGGACTGAACACCGCCCGTATCCAGTTCTTCGCCTTCGTGCTTTCAGGCGGTCTTGCAGCCTTTGCCGGGATCATGATGACCGCGCGCGCGGGCATGGCGAACCGCTATATGGGCGAAGGTCTCGAAATGCAGATCTTCATCGCCTGCCTGATCGGCGGCGGCTCGATTGCGGGCGGAAAGGGCTCCTATATCGGCGCGCTCGTCGGCGTCGTTTTCATTACGCTGATGACGAATGCCTTCAACCTGCTCGGCGTGCCGTCTGAGTGGCAGGCGGTCGGGATCGGCACCTTCCTCATCGGGGTGATCATGGTCGACGCAATCATCGCCCGGGGCAAATCCGGCAGTTCGTAAACCGACGCCGACAAGACGGGATTTTCCTGTGCGGATGCGCGCTGCGTCAGCGTCGGGCGCCCGGTTCCCGGCCGCTTGTATTACGCCGTGACCAGCCGCATGATCGTCTCGATATTGAACCGGATGCGCTGCTCGAGCGCATCCCTGGCCATGAGATCGCGCTCATAGATGATCGTGCCGGTGAAGCGGTTCGTCAGATAATAGTAGCCGACGGCGGCGATGGTGATGTTGAGTTGAACCGGATCGACGCCATCCCGGAAAACGCCCGCCTTCACGCCGCGCTCCAGAATGCTCGAGACCATGCTGACGAGCTTGCGGCTCGAAACCGGGATGATTTCCGATTTCTTGAGATGCTTGGCGCGGTGGAGGTTTTCGCTGTTGACGAGCGTCAGGAATTCCGGGTTTTTCAGATAATATTCCCAGGTGAAACGCACCAGTTTTTCGAGCGCCGCCTTGGGGTCGAGATCTTCCAGATGCAGTTTCTGCTCGGCGCTGCGGATGTCGAGATAGGCGTCTTCCAGAACGGTCTGGAACAGGCCCTCCTTGCTCTCGAAATAGTGGTAGATCATCCGCTTGTTGGCCTTCGCCTTTTCAGCGATGTCATCGACGCGAGCGCCGCCTAAGCCATTCTTTGCAAATTCTTTTTTGGCGGCATCCAGGATGCGCGCCTTGGTGGCCTCGGCGTCGCGAATGCGGGGTTTGCGTCCCGGTTTTTCTGTATGTTCGCCGGTCATGTCTTCAGCCTGTCCTTTGGCGCAGTCGTGATGTCTTTGCTGTGACTCATACACGCACGCATTGCCATCCGTCAAAGCCGCCCGGCGCGATTGGCTGTTCTTGCCCCACTCGAAACCACTTGACTTGGGCGAAACTAAAGAAGTAACTAGTTAGTGCGTTAATTGAGGCGGTGGCGCGGTGGAGCGCCTTACCTCAGGAGGAGGTTCTCCTTGCCGGCAGTCAGGTCGGCGGTAGCGCGCGAAGCGTTTCAATCGGGGATTTGGGAGGAAAGAATGTCGACCTTTATCAAGGATTTCATCGAACGCGAGACGGTGAGCCGCCGCAATTTTCTGTTTGCCGCTGCGGCCGGCATGGGCGCTGCCGCGATGCCGGGTTTGTTCGGCGCCGGCAGCGCGCGCGCGGCGCTGACGGATCCGGCGATTGCCTGGAGCTATCGCGACCGCGCTTCCGCCTATTGGAACTCGGTCGTCTCGGGCGGTGAAGCCTTCGTGGAATCGCTCGGCAAGCCGAAGAGCGCTCTGGTCAGCCTGATCAACGAGGGTTCGACGGAAAAGTCGCTCGCCGACATCAAGGCCTTCCTCGCCAAGAACAACGGCAATTGCGCCATCGCCTGCGACGCCAATGACAGCCCGAACGCCCGCCCGGTCGTCGAGGCCGTTCAGGGCGCCGGCGCCTATATTTCGACGATCTGGAACAAGACCGACGACCTGCATCCCTGGGATTTCGGCGACAACTACGTGTCGCACATGACCTGGTCTGACGAGAAGCCGGCCGAACAGACGGCGCGCATCCTCTTCGAAGCCATGGGCGGCGAAGGCGGCGTGGTCCATCTCGGCGGCATCGCGGCCAACAATCCGGCCGTCGAGCGCCTTGCCGGCCTCAAGAACGCGCTGAAGGATTTCCCCAAGATCGAGCTGCTCGATGCGCAGCCGGCCGATTGGGACACCCAGAAGGGCGCGGCGCTCATGGCCTCGTTCCTGACGCGTTATGGCGACAAGATCAAGGGCGTGCATTGCGCCAACGACAACATCGCCTATGGCGTCATCGAGGCCTTGCGTGCGGAAGGCATCGAGAACATGCCGATCGTCGCCTATGACGGCAATCCGGAAGCGGTGAAGATGGTCATGGACGGCCAGCTGCTGGCCACCGTCTTCACCAATCCGCATTGGGGCGGCGGCATCAGTGCGGCTCTTGCCTATCATGCGGCCATCGGCACCTTCAAACCCTCCGAGGAGCCGAAGGAGCACCGCGAATTCTACGGCCCGACCATTCTCGTCACGGCCAAGGACGCGGCGGAATTCAAGGCGAAATACCTCGATTCCGTGCCGGCCTATGACTGGAAGGATTTCTGGGGGCCGTCGAACGGCCAGATCCAGTACAAGGCCTGATGAGGCCGGGCGGCAGCGCCTGACGCTGCCGCCGCTTTTTCCGCGAAATTTTCTGGAAGAGGGGTGTCTGACGTGACACGTCGCCTATCGCGCGAAACCTTGATCAAATGGGCGCCGTTGCTGGTGCTGGTCGCACTGGTCATCTTTTTCACCGCGCTCAATCCGACTTTCTTCTCGCTGCGCAACTTCGCCCGTATCGCGATTGCGGCGGCGCCGGCGCTGATGGTCGCCATCGGCGTCACCTTCATCATCGTCATGGGCTCGATCGACTTGTCCATGGAGGGAACGGTCTCGCTGACGGCGGTCTCCTTCGCCTTCATCTTCGCCTGGCTTGGCGGTTCTCTCGGCGGCTTCGGCTGGGTCGCCATGCCGCTGGTCCTCGTGCTCGGCGGGGTGATCGGGCTTGTGAACGGGCTGGTGCATGTGAAACTGAAGATACCGTCCTTCATGGCGAGCCTCGCCATGGGTTTCGTCGGCACGGGGGCGGCAATCCTGCTCACCGGCGGCGATATCGTGAAGGTCGGCGACGCCACGTTTCGCGGCCTGCTGACGGTGCGCTGGCTCGGTTTTCCGCTGATGGTCTATATCGCCGGCTTCTTCCTGCTGGTCGGATGGTTCATCCAGACCCACACGACGCTCGGTCGCAACTTTTATGCCGTCGGCGGCGGCGAGGATCTGGCGCATGCCTCGGGCCTCAATGTCACTCGCGTCCGCGTCACCGGTTTTGCTTTGGCCGGCGTTTTCTACGCCATTGCCGCGATCCTGGTCGTTGCCCGCATCGGGCAGGCGGAATCGGTGACCGGGGCGAACTTCATGTTCGTATCCATCACCTCCGTCGTGGTCGGCGGCGTGGCGCTGTGGGGCGGCATCGGCGGCGTCTGGAATGCGCTGGTCGGCGTGCTAATCGTCAATGTCATCGACAACGGCATGGTCGTCATCGGCCTGCCCGATTTCCTCCAAGCCGGCGTGCTCGGCCTGCTCGTCATTCTTGCCGTCGTGCTCTCGACCGACCGCAAGATGGTTTCCTTCGTCAAGTGAGGCGCGCCATGTACGAGTTGAAAGCCGTCGACAAGAAATTCCCCGGCGTGCATGCGCTGAAATCCATCGATTTCCACATCAAGCGCGGCGAGATCGTCGGGCTGGTCGGCGAGAACGGCGCCGGCAAATCCACCCTGATGAAGGTCATCTACGGCGCCTATCAACCGGATGGCGGCCAGGTGCTGATCAAGGGCGCGCCGGTGCGTTTCGCCAATCCGCGCCAGGCGATGGAAAAGGGCATCGGGATGGTCTTCCAGGAACAATCCCTGATCCCGAACCTCTCCGTCATGGAAAACATCTTCCTCGGCTACGAGGCCCAGTTCGTCCGCTTCGGCGTCGTCGATTGGAAGGCGATGGCGCGCGCCGCAAAAGCGCAGCTCGCCAAGGTGAAGCTCGATATCGACCCGGCGACGGTGACCTCGAAGCTTTCCTTCGTCCAGCGCCAGCTCGTCGAACTCGCCAAGGTTCTGACATTGGAGGAACGGGTCGAGGGCGATCTGGTCATCCTGCTCGACGAGCCGACCTCGGTCCTGTCGAAGGAGGAGGTCGAGCTGCTGTTCAAGCTCGTGCGCGAGCTGACGACCCGTGCCTCCTTCATCTTCGTCTCGCACCGCATGGACGAGGTAATGGAGCTTTCGGACCGCATCTATGTGATGAAGGACGGCGAGGTGGTCGATGTCGTTGAGCGCGGCGGCGCGACAGCCGAAACCATCCAGCACAAGATGGTCGGCCGCAACGTCGACAAGCAATATTACCGCGAGCACCTGCAAAAGCCGTTCGATGCCGGAAAGGTGCTGGTCGAGATGGCGGGCGTCGGCCTGCCCGGGCGCATCCGCGATATCTCGCTGAAGCTGCATGCCGGCGAAGTCCTGTGTCTGGTCGGCACGGAAGGCTCGGGGCGCGAGGCGATCCTGCGCACGATCTACGGCATGCTGACGCCGACGACTGGCCGCCTTTCGATCAAGGGCGCGGATGCCAACGCCTATTCGCCACGGCAATCGGTCGCCCGGGGCGTCGGTTATGTGCCGCGCGAGCGTAAGATCGAAGGCATCGTCGCCGGTATGAATGTCTACGAGAATATGACGCTTTCGCAGATGGGCAATCATTCGAGCGGCGGGGTTCTACGCGTTTCGGAAGAGCGGGCGCTGGCGCGCGACTGGATCAAGAAGCTGTCGATCAAGGCGCATTCCGAGTTTGCCGATTGCGGCAATCTCTCCGGCGGCAACCAGCAGAAGGTCGTGCTCGCCAAATGGCGTTCGGCCGGCTCCGACATCATGCTGCTCGACCACCCGACGCGCGGCCTCGACATCGGCGCGAAGGAGGATGTCTACGACATGATCCGCGCCATGAGCGCGGCCGGCGTCGGCATCGTCCTGGTCGCCGATACGCTGGAAGAGGCGATCGGCCTGTCGCACACCATCATCGTCGTCAAGGACGGGCGCATGCAGAAGCAATTCGCCTGCGAGCCAGGCGCCAAGCCCACGCCCTTTGACCTCCTGCACTACATGATCTGAGGGACAAGATGGATATTCAGCGCCTCAAACCGCATTTGCCCTGGATCACGCTGGTCGTGCTCGTCGCCATCGTCGGCGTCAACGATCCGGGCTTCCTGCGCCCTTCGAACCTTCTCGGCATTGCCGGCGATATCGTGCCGCTGTTCATCATGGCGCTGGGCTTGACCTTCGCCATCTATATCGGCGGCATCGATCTCTCGGCCCAGTCGATGGCCAATATGGTCACGGTCGTCGCCTCGGTCTATCTCGCCTCGATGGGGGCGTGGGTCGCCGTGCTCTGTGTGGCCGCCGGCTTCCTGCTCGGCATGCTCTCCGGTTATGTGACGACGCGGATGTTCGTGCCGTCCTTCATCTCGACGCTCGCCGTTGGCGGCGTCGCCTTCTCCATCGCGCAATGGCTCTCCGGCCAGCGGGCGCTCAACATGGATGCGGCCCAGCGCAACGAGACCTTCGGCTGGATGATCGGCCGCACCTGGGGCGTGCCGCATGAGCTGCTGATCGCTGCCGTCCTCGTCGCCGTCTGCCTGTTCATCGAGCGCCGCACGACGCTCGGCCGCGCCCTGAAGGCGGTCGGTGCGGGCGAACTGGCCGCCGCCGCCTCGGGCCTCAACGTCGCCCGCTACAAGATCCTCGCCTTCGCAATTTCCGGCGCGCTTGCCGCCGTCGCCGGCCTGATCTTCGCGGTAAAACTTTCCGGCGGCGCGCCGACGATTGCCAACGGTTTCCTGCTGCCCGCCATCGTCGCGGTGCTGGTCGGCGGCACGCCGCTGACGGGCGGTGTCGGCGGAGTGGCCAATACCGTGGTCGGCACGCTGATTGTCGCCGTCATCCGCGCCTCGATGCTCTATTTCGAGATCGACGCCACCCGCCAGCAGATCGTCTTCGGTTTCGTGCTGATCGTCGCCATCGCTTTGACCATCGACCGCGCCAAGCTGCGCACCGTGAAGTGAGGAGAGGGCGATGACCACCATGCGCGCCGCCGTCCTCACCGCGCCGAAACGCTTCGAGATCCGCGAGGTTCCCATCCCGGCCATCGGCCATGAGGATGTACTGGTGAAGGTGACGCGCACCGGCATCTGCGGCACGGATATCCATATCTTCAACGGCCACTACGCCGCCAACCGGTTGCCGCTGATACCCGGCCATGAATTCTGCGGGACGATTGCCGCGCGTGGGGGGAATGTCCGCCATCTCGATATCGGCATGCGGGTCGTGGTCGATATCAATATCGGCTGCGGCGCCTGTTTCTGGTGCCGGCGCAACGAGGTGTTGAACTGCGCCGAGGTCACCCAGGTCGGCATCGGCCGGGATGGGGCTTTTGCCGATTATGTCGCGGTGCCGGCGCGCCTCGCGATCCCGGTCACGGCCGATATCGCCGACGACGTTCTCGTCCTCACCGAACCGGTCGCCTGCGTCGTCCGTGCGGCCCGCAAGGCGGGGGCAACTTTTGGGCAATCGGTCGTCATCTTCGGCGCGGGGCCTATCGGCAACCTGCATGTGCAGATGATGCGGCTCGTCGGCGCAGCGCCCATCATCGTCGCCGATCTCTCCGCCGAACGCTGCCGGATGGCGCTCGATGCGGGCGCGGATGCGGCGGTCTCCGACCCGGCCGAACTCAAGGACACCGTGCGCCGGATGACCGGCGGGCGCGGCGCCGATCTGGTGATCGAGAGCGTCGGCAGCAAAAAGCTTTACGAACAGGCCTTCGACCTGGCCCGTCGCGGCGGGCATGTCGCCTTTTTCGGCATCACGCCGCCGGGCGAAACGCTGCCGGTCGATATTCTGCGCACCGTGCTGGAGGAGGGCAGCCTCAAGGGCTCCGTCGCCGGCATGGGCGAGGATATGCATGACGCGCTGACCCTGCTGTCGCATGGCCGCTTCCGCATCGGGGATTTCACGAAGGCAAGCTATCCGCTGGAGCGGATCCAGCAGGCTTTCGAAACGCTGGCCGACCGGCCGCAAGACCTGAAGACGCAAATCGCCATCGCGGCGTGAATTTTTGAAGTGGAGCTATCCGATGGACCAGAAGACCCCGTTCCTTTCTCCTCCCGCCGCAGCCCGCACCTTCGGCTTCTTCGTCGATGGGCAGTGGAAGGAGGGGGCGGATCATTTCGAACGGGCCTCGCCGGGCCATGGCCTGCCGGTCACCCGCACGGTCCGCTGCACCATCGATGATCTCGATGCCGCCGTGGCCTCCGCGCGCCGCGCCTTCGAGGATCGCCGCTGGGCAGGCCTCTCGGGTGCTGCGCGGGCAAGCGTCCTGCTGCGCGCCGCCGAAATCCTGCGCCGCCGCCGCGACGAGATCGCCTATTGGGAGACGCTGGAAAACGGCAAGCCGATTTCCCAGGCGCGCGGCGAGATCGACCATTGCATCGCCTGCTTCGAAGTCGGCGCGGGGGCTGCGCGCATGCTGCATGGAGACAGCTTCAATTCGCTGGGCGACGACCTCTTCGGCATGGTGCTGCGCGAGCCGATCGGCGTCGTCGGCCTGATCACGCCGTGGAATTTCCCCTTCCTGATCCTGTGTGAGCGCGTGCCCTTCATCCTCGCTTCCGGCTGCACCATGGTGGTGAAGCCATCGGAGGTCACGTCGGCCACCACGCTGCTGCTGGCCGAGGTGCTGGCCGAAGCCGGCCTGCCGGCCGGCGCCTACAACGTCGTCACCGGCTCCGGCCGCGTCATCGGCCAGGCGCTGTCGGAGCATGCAGATGTCGACATGCTGTCCTTTACCGGCTCAACGGCGGTCGGCCGCTCCTGCGTTCACGCCGCCGCCGACAGCAATTTCAAGAAACTCGGCCTGGAACTCGGCGGCAAGAACCCGATCATCGTCTTCGCCGATTCCGATCTGGAGGACGCCGCAGACGGCGCGGCCTTTGGCATCAGCTTCAACACCGGGCAATGCTGCGTGTCATCGTCACGGCTGATCGTCGAGCGCTCGGTCGCCGCCGAATTCGAAAAGCTGCTGGCCGAGAAAATGGCGAAGATCCGCGTCGGCGATCCGCTGGACGAGGCGACGCAGGTCGGCGCCATCACCACGGAGGCACAGAACGCCACGATCCTCGACTATATCGCCAAGGGCAAGGCGGCGGGCGCGACGCTGCTGGCGGGCGGGGAGGCGCTTGATTTCGGTCGCGGCCAGTATATCGCGCCGACGCTGTTCTCCGGCGTATCCTGCGACATGGCGATCGCGCGCGACGAGATTTTCGGCCCCGTGCTCTGCTCGATGCATTTCGATACGGTGGAAGAAGCCATCCAGCTTGCCAATGACACCGTTTACGGGCTTGCGGCGAGCGTCTGGACGAAGAATATCGACAAGGCGCTGACGGTGAGCCGCAGGGTTCGCGCCGGGCGCTTCTGGGTCAACACCATCATGGCCGGCGGTCCCGAAATGCCGCTTGGCGGTTTCAAGCAATCCGGCTGGGGCCGCGAGGCCGGCATGTACGGGGTGGAGGAGTATACGCAGGTGAAATCCGTTCATGTCGAAATCGGCAAACGCAGGCATTGGATCGCATGATGGCTGAAGGCTATGATTACGTCATCGTCGGCGGCGGCAGCGCCGGCTGCGTGCTGGCGGCGCGGCTTTCGGAAAATCCGGCCGCCAAGGTCTGCCTGATCGAGGCGGGCGGGCGCGACACCAATCCGCTGATCCACATGCCTGTCGGCTTCGCCAAGATGACGACGGGACCGCTGACCTGGGGCCTGAAGACCGCGCCGCAGAAACACGCCAACAACCGCGAAATCCTGTACGCCCAGGCCAAGGTGCTGGGCGGCGGCTCCTCGATCAATGCCGAGGTGTTTACGCGCGGCGTTCCCGCCGATTTCGACCGCTGGGTCGAAGAGGGCGCCGAAGGCTGGGGTTTCAGGGACATCCAGAAGTATTTCTTGCGTTCGGAGGGCAATGCCATCCTCTCCGGCGCGTGGCATGGGACGGATGGGCCGCTCGGCGTCTCGAATATCCCGGAACCCCAGCGCATGACGCGCGCCTTCGTGCAGAGCTGCCAGGAATTCGGCATTCCCTATAATCCGGATTTCAACGGCCCGGTGCAGGAGGGCGCTGGCGTCTACCAGACGACGACGCGCGACAACCGCCGCTGCTCGGCAGCCGTCGGTTATCTGCGCCCGGCCCTGAAGCGTTCGAACCTGACGGTCATCACCGGCGCGCTCGTCCTGCGCATTATCTTCGAAGGGCGTCGCGCTGTCGGCGTCGAGTATCAGCTCGGTGGCAACCGCATGACGGCGCGGGCGGAGAGCGAGGTGCTGCTGACCTCCGGCGCCATCGGCACGCCGAAACTGATGATGCTGTCTGGCATCGGTCCGGCCGACGCGCTGAAGAAGCATGGGCTTGCCGTCGTGCAGGACATGCCCGGTGTCGGGCAAAACCTGCAGGATCATTTCGGCGTCGATATCGTCGCGGAACTTAAGAACCATGACAGCCTCGACAAGTATAACAGGCTGCACTGGTCGCTCTGGGCGGGCATACAATACGCCCTGTTCCGATCCGGCCCGATCACCTCGAACGTGGTGGAGGGCGGCGCCTTCTGGTATGGCGACCGGGGCAATGCCAACCCCGACCTGCAATTCCATTTCCTCGCCGGTGCCGGCGCGGAAGCCGGCGTTCCCAGCGTGCCGAAGGGCGCTTCCGGCATCACGCTGAATTCCTACACGCTGCGGCCGAAATCGCGGGGGACGGTGACGCTGCGCTCTGCCGATCCGCGCGACCTGCCGGTCATCGATCCGAATTTCCTCGATGATCCCGAGGATGTGAAAATCTCCGCGGAAGGGGTGAAGATCAGCCAGGAAATCTTCAGCCAGCCGTCCCTGCAGAAATATATCAAGACGCTGCGTTTCCCCGACCGGAACGTGCGCACGCAGGAAGACTATATCGCCTATACCCGCCAATACGGCCGCACCTCCTATCACCCGACCTGCACCTGCAAGATGGGGCGCGACGCGATGTCGGTGGTCGATCCGTACCTGCGCGTCCATGGCCTCGACGGCATCCGCATCTGCGACAGCTCCACCATGCCGAGCCTCGTCGGCTCCAACACCAATGCGGCGACGATCATGATCGGGGAAAAAGCGGCGGACATGATCCGGGGCAATGCCTGATTGACTTGATAGTCCAAATGGAAAGGGCGGCCTCGCGGCCGCCCTTTTGCGTCAGTCCCATGCGGGAACCCAGGGCAGAAGGCCCGTGCTGACGATGCGGTGGTTGGTCGCCGTCAGGGCGTCGATGCGGTCCATGTCGATGGACGACAGGGTGAAATCCATGATCTCGAAGTTGGCGCGGATATTCTCCGGCTTGGTCGACATGGTGTTGAGCGGCACGCCCTTCTGCAGGATCCAGCGCAGCACGATCTGGGCGGCGGATTTGCCGTAGGTCTTGCCAATCTCGGCAAAAAGCCCGTGCCTGAAAACCTCGCCGCGCGCCACCGATGCATAGGACGAGAGCGGAATGCCGGTTTCCGTCGCGGCGGCGAGCAGCTTTTTCTGGTCGAGCAGCGGGTGGAATTCCACCTGATTGGTGACGAGCCCGTCCACGAGGGTGGCGGCCGTCCGCATCATCTGCGCGGTATAGTTCGATACGCCGATGGCATCGGCAAACCCCCGGTCCCTTGCCGATTGCAGCAGGCGCAGCGACGGGGCGACATCGCCGCCGACCGGCGGCCAGTGCAGGAGCAGCACATCGCCACGATCGAGTTGCAAGGCCTTGAGGCTCGCCTCGACCGAGGCAAGAAATTTTTCCTCGGTGTAATTGTCCGGATGCACCTTCGTCGTGATGCAGAGTTCGCTCCGTGCGACGCCGCAGGCGGCGAGTGCCGCGCCGGTCTCGGCTTCGTTGCCATACATCTGCGCCGTATCGAAGGCCCGGTAACCGGCGTCGATGGCCGCGTCGATGGCGTTTCTCAGGTCCTCGCCCTTCAGCGGGAAGGTGCCGAAACCCCGCTGGAAGCTCTTCTGGAAATAGATGTTCATCTCTCCTCCTTTGCCGTTGTCGTGTCCGGTAGCGCGCTGGCCGCGCCCGTGGAAATGGCCTCTGCGCGCTTGCCATGTTCATGATTAATGTATAACTAGTTAGTTACTTAAAGCAATGAGGAACTGAGGTGGAGACGATGAGGAAAGTGAAAACCGCGGAGGAGGCGGCCAGGCTTGTCAGGGATGGCGCGGTGGTCGCCGTCAATTCCTCGTCCGGCCTGTGCTGCCCGGATGCGGTGTTGAAAGCGCTGGGGGAGCGCTTCGACCACGAGGGACATCCGCGCGGCCTCACCTCCATCCATCCGATCGCCGCCGGCGATTTCTTCGGCACCAGGGGCGTCGATCACATCGCCAAGCCGGGCATGCTGGCAAAGATCATTGGCGGTTCCTACCCCTCCGGTCCCAGCAAT
Source organism: uncultured Rhizobium sp. (assembly GCA_945952045.1). Lineage (GTDB taxonomy): Bacteria > Pseudomonadota > Alphaproteobacteria > Rhizobiales > Rhizobiaceae > Metarhizobium. Next base: position 14,864 of record CAMFHE010000002.1, on the reverse strand, counting down.
GCCGAGCCGCCGCTGATCTGGCAGATGATCCTCAACGAGGAGCTTGCCGCCTGGAACGTGCCTTCCGGCATCGTCTTCGACATGCTGCGCGAAGGCGCCGCCAAGCGCCCCGGCGTGTTGACCAAGGTCGGCATGGAAACCTTCGTCGATCCCGATCAGGACGGTTGCGCCATGAATGCCAGCGCGCGGGCCAAGCCGCTCGTCAAACGCGTCGAATTTGCCGGCGAGGAGTGGTTGCATTTCCCGGCTTTGCAGCCGGATGTGGCGATCATCCGCGCCACCACCGCCGACGAGAAAGGCAACCTGACTTTCGAACACGAGGGCGCGACGCTCGGCGCCATGGAAATGGCGTTGGCGGCGCGCAATTCCGGCGGCATCGTCATCGCCCAGGTCAAGCGCGTCGCGGCCAGCGGCACGTTCCGCCCGCATGACGTGCGCGTTCCCGGCATTCTCGTCGATGTCATCGTCGAGGCCCCCGACCAGCTGCAGACGACGGCGACGCCCTACGACCCGGCGATTTCGGGGGAACTGTTCCGGCCGCTCGAAACCTTCCGCCTGCCGGCGCTCGATGTCGGCAAGGTGATCGCGCGCCGGGTGGCGCAGGAGTTGAAGGCCGATTGGGCCGTCAATATCGGCTTCGGTATCTCGGCCAATGTGCCGCGCATCCTCATCGAGGAAGGCCATCACGGCAAGATCACCTGGGTGATCGAGCAGGGAGCGGTCGGCGGCGTGCCGCTGCTCGATTTCAAGTTCGGCTGCGCCTCGAATGCCGAGGCCTTCGTCGCCTCGCCGCACCAGTTCTGCTATTTCCAGGCCGGCGGTTTCGATTGTTCGCTGCTGTCCTTCCTCGAAATCGACGCCGAGGGCTCGGTCAATGTCAGCCGCCTGGCGGCGACGCCGCATCGCACCGCCGGCGCCGGCGGTTTCGTCGACATTACATCGCGGGCGAAGAAGATCGTCTTTTCCGGCAATTTCAATGCCGGCGCGAAGATGCGCATCGAGGACGGCCGGCTCGTCATCGACAAGGAAGGGCGCATCGCCAAATTCGTTCCCAAGGTCGATCAGGTCAGCTTCTCCGGCAAGCGCGCCCGTGCGCAGGGGCAGGATGTCACCTATGTCACCGAGCGCTGCGTGATCCGGCTGGAGCAGGACGGGCTTGTCGTCACCGAGATAGCGCCGGGCCTCGATCTCCAGCGCGATATCCTGGATCAGGCGGCCACGCCGCTCGGCGTCTCCAAAACGCTCAAGACCATGGATGCCGCCCTGTTCCGGCCGGAAATCATGGGGCTGGCGCTGTGAGCGATCCGCGCGTCGAACTCATGGTCGACAACCGCATCGCCCGGCTGACGCTGCGTCGCCCGGAAAAGCTGAACGCCATCGATGCCGACATGATCGAGGCGTTGTTGCAGGCGGCCCGCGCCATCGAGCGATCCGATGCGCGCGTCGCCATCCTCTGCGGCGAAGGCGGGCGGTCGTTCTGCGCCGGCGGCGATATCGAGGCGTGGAGCCGTCTCGATGCGGAGGCGTTTTCGCGCCGCTGGTTGCGCGACGGTCACGATGCCTTCGATGCGCTGGCGCGGCTGACCGTGCCTTTGATTGCTGTGCTGAACGGACATGCGCTGGGCGGCGGGCTGGAGCTTGCCGCCTGTGCCGACCTGCGCATCGCCGAGGCGCATGTGAAGATCGGCCAGCCGGAACCCGGCCTCGGCATCATTCCCGGCTGGTCCGGCACCCAGCGAGCGACACGACGTTTCGGGGCGCAACTCGTTCGCCGTATGGCGTTGTTCGGCGAGGTCTATACGGCGGAGCAGGCGCTGGCGCTGGGGCTGGTCGATCAGCTCGTGGCGACCGGCGAGGGGCAGGCCGCGGCTGATGCCGCCGCCGCCCGGGTGCTGCACCGTTCGCCACGCGCGACGGAATTGACGAAAATGCTGATCAATGCCGCCGAAGGCGAGGAGAACGAGCGGGTGGTGGATGCGCTGGCCGGTGCGGCCGCGGCCGCATCCGTCGACCTCTCGGAAGGTCTTTCGGCCTATCGGCAGAAGCGTCCCCCACGTTTCGGCGTGTGATCAGAATCCGTCCCCCGCGCGGGCGTGCTGCGGCGCGGGGGACGGATGGTCAGGCGGGAACGGGCGCATCCTCGCGCAGCAATCCCTTATGCTTGAGGTCCGCCCAGAAGGCGGCCGGGATCGGATGGGCGAACCAGGCGAGGTTCTGCTCCAGCTGCTCGACCGTGCGCGTGCCGGCCATGAAGGAGGGCACGGCCGGATGGGCGACGACGAATTGCAGCGCGGCAGCGGCGAGCGGCACGCCATGTTCGGCGCAGACCGCTTCGATCTTCGCGACCTTTTCCAGAATGGCGCGCGGCGCCGGCGCATAATTGTATTTCGCGCCGTCCTTCGCCCCGGTGGCGAGAATGCCGGAGTTGAAGCCGCCGCCGACGACGACGGCGACGCCGCGCGCCTCGCAGAGCGGCAGGAAGGCATCGAGCGCCTCTTGTTCCAGCAGGGTATAGCGGCCGGCCAGCAGGAAGCAGTCGAAATCGTGACGCTTCAGCGCTTCATGGCAGACTTCCCATTCATTGACGCCGACGCCGATGGCCTTCACCAGCTTTTCCGAACGCAGCTTTTCCAGCGCCCGCCAGGCGCCGTCCATGGCCTGCTCGAACACCGCCGGCTGCTCGCCGCCACGGGTGAAAACGTCGATATCGTGGATGAAGCACATGTCCATCCGCTCCAGCCCGAGACGCTGCAGGCTGTCCTCGAACGCCCGCATCGTGCCGTCATAGCTGTAGTCGAAATGCATGGTGAAGGGCGCGGCATTCACCCAGGGCGCGAAGTCGATCGTCTCGCGCTTTGCCGGCCGCAGCAGCCGCCCGACCTTGGAGGCGAGAACGAAATCGTCCCGCTTCTTCCAGCGTAGCGCATGGCCGGTGCGCAGTTCCGCAAGGCCATGACCATACATGGGTGCGCTGTCGAAGAAGCGCACGCCGGCCTCCCAGGCGCGGGTGAACATCGCCTGCGACGTTTCCTCGTCGACTTCGCGGAAAATATTGCCGAGCGGCGCGGTTCCGAAGCCGAAGGCGGTGACGTCCAGATCGGTGCGACCGAATTTCCTCTTTTCGCCAGGATGCATGATTGTCCTCCACAAGTAACCATTTGGTGAAATAATAAGCATGCGCCAAACGCCCGTGCAAGCGGCTTCCTCGGGCGGCGCGGATTTTTCCGTCTTGACGGCTCCGGGGATGCGAAGGTATGTAACCAGATAGTTACTAGACGGGAGCCGAGGGCGATGTATCTCACCGAAACGCAGGAGCAGGTGCGCGAGATGGCGCGCGCCTTTGCCGATGAAACGATCCGGCCGCTGGCCGAGGAACTGGACCGCGAGGAGCGCTTTCCGGCAGAACTCTACGAAGAGATGGCGAAGCTCGGCCTGTTCGGCATCGGCGTGCCGGAGGCGCTGGGCGGCCCGGGTTTCGACACGCTGACCTATGCGCTTGTCATGGAGGAACTGAGCCGCGGCTATGCCTCCGTCGCCGACCAGTGCGGCCTGATCGAACTCATCTCGTCGCTGCTGGTCCGCCACGGCACGCAGCGCCAGCAGGCGATGCTGCCGGAGGTTCTCGGCATGCGCGCCAAGGTCGCCTACTGCATCACCGAGCCGGAAGCCGGCACCGACGTTTCCGGCATCCGCACCACGGCGGTGCGCGACGGCAATGGCTGGCGGCTGAACGGCGGCAAGATCTGGATCCACAATGCCCCGGTCGCCGATTACGGCTTCGTGCTGGCGCGCACCGACAAGGAAGCCGGCAATCGCGGCATGTCGATCTTCATCGTCGACCTGCATGCCGATGGCATCGAGAGGGGGCCGAAAGAACACAAGATGGGTCAGCGCGCCAGCCAGGTCGGCGCGCTGAGTTTCAACGATGTGCGCCTTTCGGCCGATGCCCTGCTCGGTGAGGAAGGGCGCGGTTTTCACATGATGATGTCCGTGCTCGACAAGGGCCGCGTCGGCATCGCCTCGCTGGCCGTCGGCATCGCCCAGGCCGGCCTCGAAGCCGCGCTCGAATATGCCGGTACGCGAAAACAGTTCGGCAAGGCGATTTCCGATTTCCAGGGCGTGCAATGGCTGCTCGCCGACATGGCCAAGGATATCGAGGCCGCCCGCCTGCTCGTCCATTCCGCAGCCTCGAAAATCGATGCCGGCGCGGATGCGACCAAGGCCTGCTCCATCGCCAAATGCTTTGCCGGCGACATGGCCGTGCAGCGCACCGCCGATGCCGTGCAGGTCTTCGGCGGCTCCGGCTATATCAGAGGCTTCGAGGTCGAGCGCCTCTATCGCGATGCCAAGATCACGCAGATCTACGAGGGCACCAACCAGATCCAGCGCATGATCATCGCCCGCGAACTGCTGAAGAAGGGGGCGCGGGCATGAGTGGCGCACGCCCGGCCGCGCTCGTCACCGGCTCGTCGCGCGGCATCGGCCTGGCCGTGGCCGAGGCTCTGGCGCGTGAGGGTTTCGCCGTCGCCGTCAACGGCCCGGCTGACGACGCGGAATTGGCCGCCGCCGTCGCGCGCATCGAAGCGCTTGGCGTTCCGGCCGTTGCGGCGCCGTTCGATGTCACTGCCATTGGCGGGCATGACGCCGCGCTCGAACGGATCGAGCAGACGTTCGGTCCGCTGACGACGCTGGTCAACAATGCCGGCGTCGGCGTGCTCCAGCGCGGCGACCTTCTGGAGGTCTCGGAACAGAGCTGGGATCGCTGTCTTTCGGTCAATGCCAAGGCCCTGTTTTTCCTGAGCCAGGCCTTTGCCAAGCGCCTGCTGTCGCGCAAGCGGCCGGCGCTGTTCCATTCGATCGTCAACGTCACCTCGTCGAATGCCGTCGCCGCCGCCGAACAGCGCGCGGAATATTGCGCCTCGAAGGCAGCGGCGTCGATGGTCTCGAAGACGCTTGCCGTCCGGCTCGGGCGCGAGGAGATCGCCGTCTACGATGTCCAGCCGGGCCTCATCGCCACCGAGATGACCGCGCCGGTGATCGACAGCTATCGCGCGCGGGCCGAGCAGGGCCTCACCTTGTTCCCCCGTGTCGGCCAGCCAGACGAGATCGGTACCCTGATCGCGTCGCTGGCATCCGGGCGGCTGCCCTACACCACCGGACTGGCAATCCCGGCCGATGCCGGCATGCTCGTCCCGCGTTTCTGAGGTTTTCCCATGAAGATAACGCTTCCCGATACCGATGGCCTCCGCTCCGATTACCACCTGACGGGGACGCCGATTGCCGCCGCGACGCTCGGCAAAAATCCCGCCCGCGTCGTCTATTCCGCCGCCCATGTGGTTGCCGATCCCTTCACCGCCAACGATCCCTCCGGCCGTGCCACGGTCGATTGGGGCAAGACGATGGAGTTCCGCCGCTACCTCGCCGGCCTTGGGCTCGGCATCGCCGAGGCCATGGATACGGCGCAGCGCGGCATGGGCCTCGATTGGCCCGGCGCCCTCGAACTGATCCGCCGCACGCGGGAAGAATTGCCCGACGCGCTGGTCGCCAATGGCTGCGGCACCGACCATCTCGATCCCACGACGGTCGCCAGCCTCGACGAGGTGCGCCGCGCCTATCTGGAACAGGCCGACGCCATCCAGAAACTCGGCGGCCGGCTCATCCTCATGGCCTCGCGCGCGCTGGTGCGCGTCGCCAAGGGGCCGGAGGATTACATCCGCGTCTATTCGGATGTACTTAAAACCTGCGACGAACCGGTGATCCTGCATTGGCTGGGCGAGATGTTCGATCCGCAGCTTGGCGGCTATTGGGGCAGCGCCGATTTCGATCCGGCGATGCGCACCGCGCTTGCCGTCATCGAGGAGAATGCGGCCAAGGTCGACGGCATCAAGATTTCGCTGCTCGACAAGGAGAAGGAGATCGTCATGCGCCGCCGGCTGCCGGCGGGCGTGAAGATGTATACCGGCGACGACTTCAACTATCCCGAACTCATCGAAGGTGATGCGCAGGGCTTTTCCCATGCGCTGCTCGGCATCTTCGATCCGCTGGCGCCGGCGGCGGCCTATGCCGTGGAGCGGCTGGGCGCGGGCGATGCCGCCGGTTTCCGCGCGACGCTCGATCCGACCGTGCCGCTTGCCCGGCTGATTTTTCGCGCGCCGACGCAATATTACAAGACCGGCGTCGTCTTCCTCGCCTGGCTGAATGGTTTTCAGGATCATTTCATCATGCTGAACGGGGCGCAGGCCATGCGGCCGCTGCCCTATTTCGTCGAGGTTTTCCGGCTGGCGGACCAATGCGGCCTGCTGCGCGATCCGGCACTTGCCGTCCAGCGCATGAAGACGCTGCTCGCGCTCTACGGAGCCTGAGGGCATGCGCGATTTCACCAACGACCATTCGGCGCTCGCCCTCAATACGGCGAGCCTCGGGCACAATCTCGACGGCCATGGGGCGGGATGGTCGCCGGAGCGGGTGATCGATGCCTGCGCGGAGCGCGGCTTCGGCTCCATCGTTTTCTGGCGTCGGGAAATCGGTTCACGGGCGGTCGCGATCGGCGAACGGGCGCGGGCGGCCGGGCTTTCGGTCGCCGGGCTCTGCCGAACGCCGTTCCTCACCGGCGCTGAGGCCATGGACCGGCAGGCGGCCATCGACGGAGCCAAATCCGCCATCGACATGGCCGCCGGCCTTGGCGCGGCGGTGCTGACCATCGTGGTCGGCGGCGTGCATCCGGACACCAAAGGCACGGAGGAGAGCCTGAAGATCCTCACCGAGCGCCTCGGCGAGATCGTGCCTTACGCGGCAGAGCGCGGCGTCAAGCTGGCGCTGGAGCCGCTGAACCCCTTCTATGCCGGCAACCGTTCCTGCCTGACGACCGTTCGGGATGCCGTCGATATCTGCGATGCGCTCGGCGCGCCAAACCTCGGCATCGCCGTCGATGTCTATCACGTCTGGTGGGACAGCGATCTCGACGCCCAGTTACAGCGTGCCGGGGCAGGGCGGATTTTCGGCTATCACCTCTGCGACTGGCTTGCCGAGACGCGCGACGTGCTGCTTGATCGCGGCATGATGGGAGACGGCGTCGCCGATCTCCGGGCGATCCGTGGGAGTGTCGAGGGCGCCGGCTATGCCGGCCCCTGCGAAGTCGAGATTTTCTCGGCGCAGAATTGGTGGAAGCGGGATCCCGGCGAGGTTCTCGATGTGATCGTGGAGCGTTTCCGCGCGCTCTGTTGATCAATTCAGGTGTCGCGATTGTCGGCGCCTGTCCGGCGGCGCCGCGTGTCTGGCGGCGGCCAGCCGTTCCGGTTTGAGTTATAACTATTGGTAATTAACCGACCGTCGGCAGGAATTAGGAAGCTCGGAGCCGACCTGTTAGCGTTCTCGTAGTTGAAACAGCGACGCGAGAGCGACCAGACCTGATGGCCAAGACCGTTCCTCAGACGATTGCCCAGATGCGTGACGGCTTCGCTGATGGTGTGTCGCCAGTGAAGGTGGTCGAAGGCTGCCTGCAGCGTATAGCCGAGCAAAACGCGGAAAATCGGGCACTGATCTATGTTGCCGAGGATGAGGCGCTGGAAGCGGCCCGCGCAGCCGAGACAGCGCTGCGCAGCGGCGAACGTCTTAGTCCGCTGCACGGCGTGCCGATTGCGGTCAAGGATGTCATCGATGTCAGGGGATGGCCGACGACCGGCGGCTCCCGCCTGTTCGGCTCGACAGTTGCCGGGCGCGATGCGGCCTGCGTCGCCAACCTTCGGGCGGCCGGCGCCATCATCATCGGCAAGGCCAACCTGCACGAGCTGACGGCCGGCAATCACGATAATCCCTGGTATGGCATGGTCGTGAACCCGCTCGACCCGCGCCGGGGCACCGGTGGGACGAGCAGCGGTTCTGCGGCTGCAGTCGCCGCCGGTTTCTGCGTCGCGGCGATCGGCACGGACACCGGCGGGTCCAATCGGTCGGTCGCCGCAGCGACCGGTCTGGTCGGCTTCAAGCCCACCTATGGGACCATCGACCCCGACGGCACGCTGCCGACTGCGCCGTCTTTCGACACGATCGGCCCGATTGCCTCCAGCATCGCAGATGCCCGCGCCGTTCATTACGCCATGCGTGGCGTCCCCGAACCGGACATGCCCGATATCGACCTTGCCGACATCACCATCGGGATTTGTCCTGATCTATACCAGGCGGCGGTCGATCCGGTCGTTGCCGCTGCCCACGAGATCTTTCTGCGCCGGGCGGAGAAGGGCGGCGCCGCCGAGCCGTACATGACCGAAAGACATGTGCCCGCCATGCCGGGAAGCGCAAGGGTGCGCCGGATGTCCTGCCGCGCCGTCCCGTCGGCTGTGCTGCGAAGTGCAGCCTCGGCAAGGTCTATGCCTTCCTCGATGCTGACGAGCGCCTCGGCGGTCGGTCCATCGACGACCAGGATCTTGTTTGACGGTGATGATGACATTCCAGCCTCGAAATGATGGCGCAGGAGCCAAGAGATATCATCAAAGAGCGAGCCCAATTCCGCAAACTTGATAACTTCAGCGGGCGAGCTCCTGCCTGTTTCTCATGAGGAAGCCATGGATTGGAGGCGCGCGTCCCCTTCATAACTATTGCTTATAAACCGGCCCCCTCCGGTTGTTTGACCCTTGCTGCTTCCGTCGCCCATACAAACAGGCATCACCGCATGTGCCGGCTTCCCTCGGGAAGGCGTCGATCCGGTCGAACCGATGTGAACAGGAGAAGAATATGCGCGTCGTAGTGATAGGGGCCGGGATCATTGGGAGTTCCGTGGCCTACGAGGCGGCCAGGGCCGGGGCTCAGGTCACCGTGCTCGAGGCCGGCAGAATAGCGGGCGGTGCGTCGACCACCAGCTTTGCGTGGACGAACGCGACGGGCAAACGCCCACAGCCCTATTTCGCACTTAACGTCGCCGGCATGCGGGCGCATCTGGATCTTGCCCGCGAATTCGGCCATGCGCCGTGGTTTCACCAGACCGGCAGCATCGAATGGTATTCGAATGAAGCCGATTGGCCAGCCCAGCTCGAAAATGCCGAGCAGATGCGCGACTGGGGCTATGGCGTCGAGTGGATCGGCAAGGCGCGCGTGGCCGAGCTCGAGCCGGAAATCGACCCTGCGGCAATCGCGAATTCGCCTGTGGTCTATTATCCGGAAGAGGGTTGGGTTCAGCCGGCGCTTTACGCCGCCTGGCTTTTGCGGGCGGCCAAGGAGAAGTGGAACGCCGATATCCGGTCCCACGCGGCCGTGACGTCCGTGGATGTGCGCAACGGCGTGGCAAAATCCGTCAGGACGGTGGACGGCGCTGTCCATGAAGCCGACGCCATCGTCAATTGCACCGGCAGCTGGGCGGCCCATGTGCTGGATGGCGTGCCCCCGATCCCCATGGCCTCGAACATGGGCATTATTGGCTTCACGTTCCCGCTGGCGACCACGCTGCGCCGCCAATTCCACATGGACGATCTCGACGTGCGCCCCGATGGCGCGGGGCGCCTGATGATCCACAAGATCTCGGCCGACTCCCTCGTCACCGAAATGCAGCCTCTGGAGACTGCCGGCGCGCAGGCCAGGCATCTGCTCGACGCCGTTCGCAGGGTGTTGCCGGCGGTCCAGCCGGACGACATGGAATCCATTCGAACGGTCGTTCGCCCGATCCCGAGCGACAATCTGACATGCAGCGGCTGGATGCCGGGTGTCGAAGGATATTACGTCGCTGTCACCCACAGCGGCGTCTCCATCGCTCCGCATCTCGGCAAGGCGGTAGCGCAGGAAGTCGTTCGCGGGCATGCCCACGAAAGCTTGCAGGATTTCCGCCCGGATCGCTTCCTGGCGGCCAAAAACGGCTTGGGAGAACGGTCTTGACCATCAAGCGCATCGCAAAGACCGAGCGCCTCAGCCGCGTGGTCGTTCACGAAAAGGTCGCCTAGTTTTCAGGGCTGACGGCGGACGACAAAAGCCAGGACACGGTCGGCCAGACCGAGCAGATCCTTGCGAAGGCTGACGCTTTCCTCGAAGCGATCGGCTCCAGCCGTTCGCTCGTCCTCAGCGCAACCATCTGGTTGCGCGATATCGGGGATTTCGACGCAATGAACGGCGCGTGGACGGCATGGATCGACAGGGATGAGCCACCGGCGCGCGCGACCGTTCAGGCCGTTCTTGGCCTGCCGGACATCCGGGTCGAGATCCAGTTCACGGTTGCCCTGCCGTAGGGGAGTGATCTCCGGCCAGTTGGAAACTTGCCGAGGCGGAGACGGGCGCGCCCGGCTCCGCCTCCTGTCGAAAAGGGAACAGACGATGGCTGACGCTCAAAAGAGCAGGCTTGATATCTCTGACGCCGACGTGGCCGTCGAGATCGCCGACATGAACAAGTGGTACGGCGATTTCCACGTGCTGCGTGACATTAACCTGAAAGTCAGGCGCGGCGAGCGCATCGTCATTGCCGGCCCCTCGGGCTCGGGCAAGTCGACGATGATCCGCTGCATCAACCGGCTCGAGGAACACCAGAAGGGCAAGATCGTTGTCGATGGCGTCGAACTGACCGACGACCTCAAGAAGATCGACGAAGTGCGTCGCGAGGTCGGCATGGTGTTCCAGCACTTCAATCTCTTTCCGCATCTGACGATCCTTGAAAACTGTACGCTGGCGCCGATCTGGGTGCGCAAGATGCCGAAGAAGCAGGCGGAAGAAATCGCCATGCACTTCCTGACCCGCGTCAAGATCCCCGATCAGGCGAAGAAATATCCCGGCCAGCTTTCCGGCGGCCAGCAGCAGCGCGTGGCGATCGCCCGCTCGCTGTGCATGAATCCCAAGATCATGTTGTTCGACGAGCCGACATCGGCCCTCGATCCCGAAATGATCAATGAAGTCCTGGAGACGATGGTCGGCCTTGCCGAAGAAGGCATGACCATGTTGTGCGTGACGCATGAAATGGGCTTTGCCCGCCAGGTGGCCAACCGCGTCATCTTCATGGACCAGGGCCGGATCGTCGAACAGAATTCGCCGGCGGAATTCTTCGACAACCCGCAGCACGAACGCACCAGGCTGTTTCTCAGCCAGATCCTGCATTGATCCGATGGGCCGAAAGCCCATGGGAGGACCTCTGTCGGGAGCGGGCAGGGCGCCATTTTGCATGATGGGCGTATGTTTCGAATGTCTGGTGGAAATCGACGGCGTGCCGAACCGGCAGGGATGCCTGCGAAATGTGACCGAGGGCATGCGCATCCGCAGGCAAGTTCATCCGGCGACAACCTTATGGCAGAAGGACCACGAGCTTGGTTGACGTCTTCGATATTCTTGTCGTGGGAGGCGGGCCCGCCGGGGTGTCTGCCGCAGCGATGGCTGCGAGGCATAGGCTGACGGTGGCCCTGCACGATGAACGCCCCGCGGCCGGCGGTCATAGCGCGTTTCAGGGCGAGGAGTGATATCGTAGAGTCGTTTGGCGCGAGCCTGCAGCCAGCATCAAGCGCTTCGTCATTTTACCTCAGGTGATTTAGGCGATTGCAATACGGTGGTCCGCTATTTCCGGGTTTACAGAGCCGGGATCGCGGCTCTTCAGGGCAACGGTTACCGATTTAGTCAGCGGCCCTGGATTATCGGGTGGTTCCATAATAAAGCATGCAATACGATATTGTAGCTGGGTGGGTTCAAGGGTGAAGTGCGACTTGCGAATGATGCCAATGGGTTATCTATCGCAAGGACACCTCTATGAAACGCACCTGCTCCCATCTAGACTTGAACGAACGTTGCAGAATCGCCCGTTGGCATGAGGCTGGCCTGAGTGTCGACATCATCGCCGAGAAGCTTAGGCGCCATCTCTCGACGATTTTTCGCAGGGTCCGGCGCAACGTCTGTATCGACAAGGAAGGGCCGGAGCTCAGCGGCTAACATTGCATGACGGGGCATGACATGGCGTGTGAACGGCGGGCCAAACTTCGAAAGCTTGCACGCTTTTCGCATGTCCGCCGGTCCGTCATCGAGCGGATCGTGCATGGCTGGCTGCGACCTCGATCGGGCGGAGTGACATCGCTCTCGGGGCGTTCTATCGAAGGCTGGCAAGGCGTACCGGTAAGCAGAAGGCAGCGACCGCGAGGAAGATTGCATTCCTTTTCGACAATGCGTTACGATTTGGGGATGGTTATCGGGACCCAAGGGCTGCGGCCTACGATGAACGGCACCGAGGTCGCGTCATTGCAAATCTCCAGCGACCCGCCCGGTCTATGGGATACGAGCTGGCACTCATGACGGCTGGAGACTTTGTTTCTCAGGAAGCGGCCGTGTATTTCGCCAGGGATGCAAAGTGAAGTATGCGCTTATTGCCCTGAAAAGCCTGCAGTTTTCGGTCCGGATGATGTGCCGCCTCCTGCTGGTTCACCCGAGTTGGTTTTACGCTTGGTTGAAGAACCCGACGAGCAGGCGAGCCACCGGGGCCAAGCGACAGAACGCGTTGCTCCTGAGGACGTGGGAAGAGAGCGGCAAGGTCTATGGATATCGAAAGCCGCATGACGGATCTGCTCGGCCAGGGCGAAATGCGCCATCTGAACCGGGTTGCGCGTCTGACCCGATGCGGCAATAGCCATGATAGTGCAATGGCCGAAAGCTTCTTCGACCTTCTAAAGCGAGAGAGAGGATATTTCGCAGAGTCTACCTTTCGCGCGATGAAGCTCACCAGGCGTGTTCGACTACATCGAGGCAACAACCCGGAACGCAAGCGCGTCAAAAACGCAATACTGTCGCGCGTCGAGTTCGAGATACAGCAGAAAATATACCCCGAGGGCGTCTGCGAAAATCAGGTCTATTCGCATGAACTTAATTAATCCACCCGATTTTACATTGCGGTTAAGGCGCCCAAAAAAAATTATATTTGAGTGAAATCAGGTTGCCTAACAACTTCTGTGACCCTCGACAGCGTCTTTGACATGTGTCATTTAGGCAGGGCGCATGGGGTGATTTCTAATAATTTAGGGGGAAATAATGGCCGTCGTTGACGACTATACTGCGCTTTTATCGGGCTTTTACTGGACGCCGACGTTCCAGCAACGTCCTGTGATCTTGACATATTCTTTTGCAACGACCGGTGCCACGGGCAACAGGGACGCCGCGACGACGCCTTTCGTCGGCCCACTCGATGGCGCGCATCAGGATCTCGTCCGCACGGCGCTCAAGACCTGGGGTGACAATAGCGGCATTATCTTCATCGAGACGAAGAAGGCGGAAGGCGATCTGAATTTCGGCGTCTACAAGCTGAACGACCCGACGACCGCCGCCGATGCCGGGCTGCCGAGCAGCGGCGCCTTCGTTCAGGCCGACGGCAGTCTTGCCGTTTTCGGCGGCACGAATGATTTGGGCGCCGGCGTTGTGCGTTATGCGGCCAATACGGTGAATATGACCAACGACCAGTTCATGCATGTGACCTTGCACGAAGTCGGTCACGCGCTCGGCCTCAAGCATCCGTTCGATACCGACCCAAACATCACGCTGAACCCGACGAAGGACAATGGCGCCTTCACGGTCATGACCTATAAAGACTACCTGCCGACGCTTGGCACGCTGGACCTCGATGCGGTTCATGCGCTCTATGGCACGCAGGCTGCTGACGCCGCCTATCCCTTCGCCTGGAGCTATGACGCCAATACAGATACCCTGCGCCAGACCGGTACGGCCGCCGGCGAATATATCAAGGGCAGCCGTGGCAATGACGTGATCGATAGCGGCGGCGGCAAAGATGCGATCGTCACTTTCGCCGGAGACGACACGATCCTCGTGAGGGGCGGATCGATCCAGATCAATGCCGGCACGGGCTTCGATTTCGTAAGCGAAGACGTCTCCCGCTCGGCCGTCAGCAGCGTCCAGTATGACAAAGCCAATGCCTTCGCGTCGCTTTCGCTGGGTGCAGACACACAGACACTGATCGGCGTCGAACGCGTGGGATTCAAGGACGCGACGCTGGCCTTCGATATCGACGGCAATGCCGGGCAAGCCTATCGCATCTATCAGGCGGCCTTCAACAGGACGCCCGACGCAGCCGGTTTGTCTTTTTGGGTTAAAGCGATGGATGCAGGTAGCAACCTGCGGAATATCGCGGCTGGCTTCGTCTCGTCGGCGGAGTTCAGTAATCTCTATACTGGCATCAACACCAATGTCGGCTATATTGGCAAGCTCTACCAGAATGTTTTGCATCGCGACGGCGAAGCTGCAGGCATGGCCTACTGGGAAGGGCAGATGAACAATGGCGTTACGAAAGAAGTGATCCTCGCGAACTTCTCCGAAAGCGCTGAAAACATCACCGGCACGACCGCCGCTACCGCGAACGGCATTTGGTACACCTGATAGAGCCGGGCTTGCGGTTCTTTTGATCGACACTCGCCTCCCGGTCGTCAGCCCACGGCCGGGGGACGCATTCAAGTCGATGGTCGGAATGGTCCCCGGAGGTCTCTCCTTAGTGAAAATAGCGCAAGCCGCTTTTTCTCTACAGTACGTCACGTGGAGGCGGTCTCGTGGGCGGCATCGCTTTTGGGGTCCAGCACGGTGTTGAAATGGAGACAGGCAGCGGCGCTGACGGCGACATCCTTTCCGTTTTCGAGGTTGAAGCTTGCTCTTTGCTGCTACCCGTTACGATCTCATCAATTTAGCGGCGCTTGGCCATCGCGGATTACGATGGGCTTTGCGACGACCAGCTGTGGAGAAGTGCCGCCAACGCGGTGCGGGGGCCATCGGCGGGTTCAAACGGTCGTCCCATGAACACCTCCATGATTGGAGTGTTGCGACGACCGTTTAAATCCCGCCTTAAACGCCCCTGTCCGAGTGGTGAATCAGGCCGCTGGTCTGCCCCCTGAAAAGTGATCCTTCATGAAGTATGACTTATGAGCCTC
>CAMFHE010000001.1 GCA_945952045.1 uncultured Rhizobium sp. | reverse complement strand
TCTGAGGCTCATAAGTCATACTTCATGAAGGATCACTTTTCAGGGGGCAGACCAAAGCCGGATTAGTTGATGATCGATGCCACCCCTCTCAAGGCGCACCGGACGGCAGCCAGTCTGCTCAAAAGAGCTGGCTCGAGAAATCTGGACAGTTGTGATAAGTGGAATTTCTGCCTGAGTTCGGCTTAGATGCCGGGAACAGGAGATATCATGACAAGACGACCCCGCCGGAACCACAGCCCGGCTTTCGAGGCAAAAGTGGCGCTTGCCGCGATCCGAGGTGAGTAGACGCTGGTGGAGTTGTCCCACCAATTCGACGTGCATGCCAATCAGATCAAGCAGTGGAAAGACCAGCTGCTTGAGGGAGCGACAGGCGTTTTCGGCGATCAAGCGAAGGCGGAACCTGCTGGTCCGACCGTCGATGTGAAAACACTGCACGCCAAGATCGGCGAACTGACACTGGAGAACAATTTTTATCCGGAGCGCTCGGCAAGGCGGGATTGCTGGGCGGAAAGAAATGATCGACCGCTCACACAAGCTGTCGGTCGCACGCCAGGCGAAGCTTCTCGGGTTCAGCCGTGGCAGCGTCTATTATTCCCCACGTTCAGTGTCGGATGGCGATCTGGCTTTGATGCGCCGGATCGACGAGCTGCATCTTGACTACCCTTTTGCCGGAAGTCGGATGCTGCAAGGGCGCTTGAAGGGAGAAGGGCTGGAAACTGGGCGGTTGCACATCGCCACGCTGATGAAGACGATGGGGGTTGAGGCGATCTATCGCCGCCCGAACACCTCCAAGCCAGCGCCTGGGCACAAGGTCTATCCCTACCTCCTGCGCAAGCTGGCGGTCACCCGGCCGAACCAGGTGTGGGCAATGGACCTGACCTACATCCCCCCATGGCGCGGGGCTTTGTCTATCTCTGTGCCGTCGTCGACTGGTTCAGCCGCAGGGTCCTGTCATGGCGGCTGTCGATCACGATGGAAGCAGCCTCCTGCATTAAAGCCGTCGAAGAGGCGCTTGCTCGTTATGGCAAGCCCGATATCTTCAACACCGACCAGGGATCGCAGTTCACCTCCATCGACTTCACCACCGTGCTGAAGAAGGCGGAGATCGCCATCTCGATGGACGGCAAGGGCGCGTGACAGGACAATGTCTTCGTCGAACGGCTCTGGCGTTCGATCAAATACGAGGAGGTCTACCTCCACGCCTACAAGACGGTCTCCAAGGCCCGTGCTGGCATTGGCCGATATCTAACCTTTTACAACAGCCGACGCCCACATTCATCCCTTGACCGGCAGACACCGGATCAGGCCTACTTCAACACACTGGCACCAATGATGGTGGCGGCATAATCGAGGCAGAAATCCACTTAGCGAAACGCCCGAAACTGTTCAGACAAACCGAGCCACCTCGCTTCCACGCCAAGGACCTTGGCTAGACGGTCGAGAACGTCGATGCTGGTCGCGTAAGCTTGAGCCCAATCCAGCGATATGGTCGCATCGCAAGGGTGAACCGAAGCAACTTGAGTTTGTTCGATAAAAGCAACGCCAACAGGACATCCGGCAACGAGCTTTGGGAAAACGTCCGTGATTGCGGCGCTCGCCGCCATCACGGTCTAGCTCGCCCCTGTGGCTTTTTCATCGAGCCTTGAAAGGTCTGACTGGAGCGGAGCTGCAGGCTGCTCCTGACAAGCTGGCTTCATTCCAAGACCGTGCCTGTCAGTGCGGGCTTGCTGTCGGACGGATGATGATCTCGCTGACGTCGACATCCTGCGGCTGTGACAAGGCGTAGAGGATCGAACCCGCGATGGCGTCCGGACTGATCGCGATCGCCCGCCAGGCTCGCATCGCTTCGCGCGCCGAACCGTCGCTGATTGTGTCGGCCAGTTCCGAGGTGGTCACGCCGGGCGAGATGATCGTCACCCGTATGTCCGTTTCTTCCTGGCGCAGGCCCTCGGAAATTGCCCGGACGGCGAATTTCGTGGCGCAATAGACGGCAGCGGTTGGAGACACCGCATGGCCGCCGATCGAGGCGATATTGACGATGTGGCCAAAACCCTGGCGCTTCATGATCGGCAGGGCTGCAGCGATGCCGTAGAGCACGCCCTTGATGTTGACGTCGACCATCCGATCCCATTCATCCACCTTTAATGCGGCCATGGGCGACAGGGGCATGACGCCGGCATTGTTGACGATGACGTCGAGAAGTCCGAACTCCTCTTGCGCATAGGCGGCAAAGGCTTCCACATCCGACTGGTCCGTGACGTCGAGGCGGCGGATGCGGATGGAGCCGCGCGCATCCGCGACTTCGCCGGCCAGACGCTCCAGGCGATCGGTTCGCCGCGCACCCGCGATTACATGAGCGCCCGCCTTCGCAAGCATGCGCGCCGAGGCCTCGCCGATACCGCTGCTGGCGCCGGAAATGGCAATGACTTTTCCTTCGATGCCGGACATCGTTTTTCTCCTGTTTCTGTCTGTGGAATGTCTGTCTGGTTTAGGCCGGGAAATCGGCGCTGACCGTCAGATCGGCCCATTGGTCGAAATTGGCTCTGAGGTCGTCGAGGCGCTGGCGGGCAATTTTCAGGGCGCCGGCACCAAGCAGAAGGCGCAGGGGCGGCGCTTCCGACTGGTAAGCGGCGATAATGGCGGCGGCGGCACGAGCGGGGTCGCCGGGCTGGTTGCCGGAGACGGAGCGCGTCGCCTGCCGGCGCTTGCCTGCGGTCTGCGCATAGTCATCGATTATGGTCGCGGATTCGATCATCGACCGGCCCGCCCAATCGGTGCGGAACGCACCCGGCTCGACGATGGTGACCGCGATCCCGAGCGGGCGCAGTTCATGCGACAGCGACTCCGACAGGCCTTCGACCGCGAATTTGGTCGCATGGTAGTAACCGGTGGCCGCAAAGGCCACGAGACCTCCGAGCGAAGAGATGTTGAAGATATGGCCACTGCGGCGGGCGCGCATGCCCGGCAGGATCCGACGCGTCACATCGATGAGGCCGAAGACATTGGTTTCGAATTGAGCACGGACTTGGGCATCGTCACCCTCTTCGATTGCGGCGAGATAGCCATAGCCGGCATTATTCACCAGCACGTCGATGCCGCCGAAATGCGCCTCGGCTGCGGCAACGCCATCGGCGATTGAAGCTGGTGAGGTCACATCCAGAGACAGGGGCAGGGCAAGGTCCGGATAGCGAGATACGAGACTGGCGAGGTTTTCGGGCTGGCGCGCTGTGATCGCTGCCCGCCAGCCTCGCGCCAGAATCGCGTCGGCGAGCGCATGGCCGAGACCGGAGGAGGCACCAGTGATGAACCAGATCGGGGATGTTTCCGTCATGGGGAATGTCCTTTCTTTGGAAAATGGGTGGCGGTGAAGGTCAGCCTCTTTGGCGACGCAGGATCATGCCGGCATGGTGGAGCGTATCGAGATCGACAAAATCGCCATCTGCGGTGAAGCCGGTGTCGTCGCGGTAGTCGATATGGGTGCCTTTGATCTCGTAGCGTCCGCGGTAGGCGCTTTGTCGCTTGCCGCGCGCCTCGTCGTATCGGCCTTCCGGCAGCAGTTCGTGGCGAATATGTCCGTCGTCGGTGATCCACATGCCGACATAGGGGTGGGTCATCATTTTTCCGTTCTCTCGGTTGTCGATAGGGAAAACATAGGCCCCGGATTGGTCGGTATCGAGTTGCCAATTCGAGATGGCCTGGTTAGTGTCTCTAACCAATGATGGATGATTTCGAAGGCATTTCGGTTTTCCTGGCGATTGCCGAGGCCCGCAATTTCAGGATTGCGGGCGAGCGGCTCGGCGTCACGCGATCCGCGGTCAGCCAAGCGCTTCAACGGCTGGAAGACCGGGTCGGCGTGGCGCTCGTGCAGCGCACCACGCGCAGCGTCCGCCTAACGGAGGCTGGCGAACGCTTTCACGACATGGTCGGCGGTTCAGCCCGGCAGATTGCCGAGGCGATCGAGGCTGTGCGTGAAGTGCAGAGCCGTCCCTCGGGCCTGATCAGGATTGCCGCGTCGTCGATTGCCGAGCGCTTCATTTCCGGCCCCCTTTTGGCCGGCTTCATGCAAGCCTATCCCGGCCTGAATCTGGACGTGACGATTACCGACGAGGAGTTCGACATCGTCGAGGCCGGCTTCGATATGGGTGTCAGGCTGGGAGAGGTTCTGGAGCAGGACATGATGGCGGTGCCGGTTTCCGCGATGCAGAGACATTGCGCCGTCGCCTCGCCCGATTATCTCGCGCGACGTGACGCCCCGCACCATCCTCGCGAACTGATAGACCATGCCTGTATCGGATGGCGGCCAAGGCCCGACGTCGCGCCCTACAAATGGGAATTCACCGAAAACGGCCGAGATTTCGAAGTCACTGTCAATCCAGCCCTGACGACCAACGATATGAACATGATGATCCGCATGGCCTGCGCCGGCGCCGGCATCACCTTCGGCATGGTCGAGACCTTCGAGCGGTATGTTGCTGACGGCCGGCTGATCCCGCTACTCGAAGAATTCTGCCCGCCCTTCGACGGCTTTTATCTCTACTATCCCAAAAGGCATCGACAGCCGCTGAAGCTCAAGGTGCTGATCGACTACGTCCGCTCGCATCGTCAGCCTGCCGGCTGAGGGGCGGCTGCGCGGGTTTCATCTGCGCCGGAACGCCCAGACGAGATAGGGGCCGCAGGCAAGCGAGGCGAGCAGGCCGGCGGGGATTTCGTAAGGGAGAGCCAGCAATCGGCCGGCGGCATCGGCCGCAATCATGATGCTGGAGCCGAGCAGGGCCGAGAGGAAAAGATGCGCGCGGGCATGACGCGCGCCCATCGTGCGCGCCATATGCGGCGCCATCAGGCCGACGAAGCTCGAGGACCGATGGTCAGGCTGTCGATGGCCGAGAGGCTGCAGGTCAGGAACAGCAGGCAAAGCCTGGCCGGCAGGGTGATGCCCAGCGATCGGCTCGCCGCATTGCCGAGTGGCAGGATATTCAGCCAGCGAGTGGTGAGGCTGGCGGCTACAAGGCCGGCGCATGCGGCGGCGAGCGCCAGAAGAGCGGCATCTGGCGAGACAAGGCCGGTCAAGCGAAGCATCCATGTCTGCAGGCTTTGCAGCCTTGGATCTTCGAACCGTTGCTTGTCGGATGGTTCCATAATTTTCCTTATGTAATCGATCCTTGTGCCCGGGTGGGTTCCATTTTCAAATGCAACGGAGGCAAATAGTAATGCTTTCAGGCACAATGTTGGTGGTGGACATGTGCACCCCGCCTCACCCATGATGACGATAGTAGCGGACGCATTGTGGGCAACGTTTCGCGAGAACTCGATGAGATGCTGACCATCCCTGGGTATCGCAATCCAAGGGATGGCCAGAGCGCGCCCTCGCTTTGCTCAGGAAGATCGCACCGAAGATATAGGTCGAGCGCCTGTCTTGGTGAGCAGGCGCAGACGGTTTACGATCTCGTTTGAACCAGCACCCGGTGATCTCTTTCTTTAACCCAGCCGTGCTTGAAGCGTCGCGGCATGGTCCTGGAATAAACGCCATCAAAGGACCTTGGACAGAAATTCCTTGGTGCGCGGATCGCTTGCGCGTGTAAAAAACTCTGCCGGCGGCGCGTGTTCGACGATCACCCCCTTGTCGGTAAAGTAGATGTGGTCGGCAGCCTCTCGCGCAAAACCCATTTCATGGGTCACGAGAATACACGTCATTCCATCTTCTGCGACCTTGCGGACGGCTGAGAGCACCTCCTTGACCATTTCCGGATCGAGCGCCGCAGTCACCTCGTCGAACAGGATGACTTCCGGCTCCATGCACAGCGCGCGGGCGATCGCCACGCGTTGCTGCTGGCCACCGGAAAGCTCGCCCGGATAGGCGCCGGCCTTGTCCGGCAGGCGCATGTCGGACAGCAATTTACGGGCGCGTTCCTCCACCTGGCGGCGCGGCTGCTTGAGCACCTGGATCGGCGCCATCGCCACGTTTTCCAGCACAGTTTTGTGGGGAAAGAGATTGTATTGCTGGAAGACCATTCCGACGCGGTGGCGGAGCTTTACCTGATCGAGCCCGGGGTCGCTGACTTTTATTTCGCCAACCTCGATCGTGCCTTCGCTGATCGGCGTCAGGCCGTTGATCGTCCGAAGGATGGTCGATTTTCCCGACCCGGATGGTCCGATGATTGCTACGACCTCCCCTTTGCGGATGTCCATATCGACGCCGCGCAAAACCTCAAGCGCACCGAAAGATTTGCGAACGCCGCGAAGGGTGATCAACGGTTTGGAATTGGCAGAAACAGTCATAGCGGCACCTCATTTCGTGCGAAAGCGGCGTTCGAACATCAACGACAGTCGATTGATCGGCCAGGTGTAGAGAAAAAACATCGCCAGAAGCGCGAGGTACATCGGGATGAGCACGCGCGCGTCGGCCTGCGCCTGAACGGCGGCCTGCGTCCGGCCCAGCGCCTCTTCGACGCCGACGATCATCGATAGCGGCGTTGCGGTCAGAAGCAGCGCATAGAGGTTCATCCACGGCGGCAGCATGCGGGTGATGCATTGCGGCAGGATGATCCGGAATAGCGTGGCGCGGCGGCTGTAGCCGAGCGCCTCGGCGGCCTCCCATTGTCCGCGTGGCACGGAATTGACCGATCCGCGGACGATTTCGGAAAAGTTCGCGGCCACGGGAAAGGCAAAGCCGATGGTCGCCCGCCACCAGCTCGGCAACTGGATGACAAAACCGCCGATATTGATCTGATAGGGCATCAGGAAGATGCAGTAGAACAGCAGCACAAGCCACGGCGCATTGCGGAAAAGCTGCGTTGCGAGCCTCGACGGCATGCCGATGACGAACGACGGCGACAATTGCCCGAGGCCGAGAAAGGTGCCCATCACTGTGCCGATGGCGATGGCGAGCACGCTCATCAGGATGTTCAGGCCGAACCCCTGAATGACGAAGGGCATCCACTCGATGATCTGCGAAGACAGGTTCATGGGGGTCATTGTCCGCCTCCCAGACCAAATCCCGGCAACCGCATGGCGGCCTCGACCCTGTTGATGACCAAGACCACGGCGCCGGTGAGAACGAGATAGATGACGAGCATGACGTTCATCATCTCGATCGTGTTGAGGGAGTCCGACCAGATTTGGTTTGAGACATAGAGAAGCTCCGCCACGCCGACCGCATAAGCGACGGTCGTGGCCTTGGTGAGATCCACGAGGTTGTTGGCGAGCGACGCAAAGGAGAAGCGCAGCGCCAGCGGAACTGTCACAGAGAAGAACGCCTGCCGGCGATTGTAGCCGAGGGCCAGCGCCGCTTCTTCATAGGATTTGTGAACCGCGCCGACACCGGCCCGGAAGGTTTCGACGTTGAAGGCGCCGGAATAGAGCGACAACGACAGGACAGCCCAGGCGAAGCTGCCGATCAACGGTTCCGGCAAACCGATGCTGTTGCGCCCAACCGGCATGATGCTGCCGATGGCGAAGTAGAAGAAATACATCTGAACGATCAGCGGCGTGTTGCGAAACAGGGCCACATAACCGCGAACCGCCGCCGCAGCCGGCCCCGCGCTCAGGGTCAGCACGGCCGCGCCAGCCGCACCGATGGCGATCGAAAAGAACGCGCTGGTCATGATGAGCAGCAATGTGTTGCCGAGACCCGTCACAAAGCGATCGAAGTCGAAGGCGTCGTAAAAGATCGTCAGATTGATCCCCGAGCCTGCCAGCTCGCGGAAGAATGTCTGGATTTCCGTAATCATGCCCCATCCTCTGCTTATCCGGCGCATTCATGCGCCGGACGATTGACCGTGCGGGGATCAGTTGACGTGGTCTTTCAGCGCCTCGTGCATCTTGACGAGAAAGGCCGAATTCTTGATGCCGTTGTCGGCTTCGAGTTTGAGGAGCGTGCCGTCGCGATGCATCTCGGAAACCATGCCGGCGACGAAATAGCCGAACGGCGCGAATTGATCCGCCTGGCGGACCGCCATGCCCCAAGGCGTGTCGGCCTGGATGGGAAGCGGCATCTGGTAATCGGCCCATTTGGCGTTCGAAAGGCGCACGTTGATCTGATTGTCGTCCTCGAGCAGGCCGATGCAACGCCCCTGCGACATCGCCGCCTCGGTTTCGGCCGTGCCGGCGAAAGCGAGAACCTTGACGCCGAATTCCTCCTGCGCGGGCTTGTTGTACCAGGCGCCCTGAACGGCGCAAACCGTCTGGCCCTTGATCTGGCTCCAGTCAGTCGCGGTGACCGATTTCGGCAACAGCACGGTATAGCCGGACGAATAATAGTTGGGGTGGACGAAGGCCACGACCTTGCGCCGCTCGGCGGTATCGGAGGCCGAAGCGATCATCAGGTCGATCTGTCCCTGCGCCAGGAATTCGAAGCGATTTGCCGAGGTGACCTTGACAAATTCGGCCTTCACGCCGAGCGCTTCGGCGATCTTGTTGCCGATATCGACTTCCATGCCCTTGAAGCTGCCGTCGGAAGCGCGATAGGACCACGGCACGTAATCGTCCTTGGTGCCGATCTTCAAGACGCCGGCGGTCTTGACGCGGCAAAGCGTATCTTCGCCGCATTCGAGTGACTGGGCCGCGGCGGCCGTTCCGACAAAGGCGATGCCGGCGGCAAGGGCGAGTGCTTTCAGTTTGATCATGTCCGTTCCCCTGATGATGTTTTGGGTTGGATGGATGGCTTCCATCGCCGCCGCCGGTTTTGTGTTCGTTATGCGGAGCGGTGCGCCAGTGCGATCAGACTGTCCCCAATCTGGCGGATTGCTTCAATCGGAATTCAGAAGTAGTAATGGAATTACTGAACAACATTAACTGGACTTCAAAACGCAATGCCCCTCCCCGACCTCCACGCGCTGGAAATCGCTGCAACCGTCATTGAAGAGGGCAGCATGAGCGCGGCTGCGGCTCAACTCGGCATGACGCAATCCGCAGTGTCGCAAGCGATGAAGCGTGCCGAGGCGCAAGTAGACGTCACGCTCGTTCACCGCGATCGTCGTCCCCTCGTCCCTACCGAGGCCGGCCGCGTGCTCGTGGCCCACATTCGCGAAATCGCCTTGCGGGCGGAGCGCGCCATAGAGGATGTGCGCGCCACAGCCTCGCGTCCCGAACGCCAGGATCTCCGCCTCGGCATGGTCGATACTTTCGCGTCGGCGGTCGGACCGGTGCTGATCCGGGATTTGATGGAGGGATCGATCGCGCTGCGTGTGACGGCTTTCTCCGGATTGACCCAGGCGCATTCGGACGCGCTGATGCGGCATGAGATCGACGCGGCGATTACCTCCGATCCCATGGAGGAGCTGGACGAGCTGATGCGCTTCCCACTGTATCGAGAACCGTTCGTTCTGGTCGCGCCGGTCGCCTGGGGGGACATGCTGCGCAACCGGCCGCTGCGCGATGTGCTTTTCGAACACCGGCTGATCCGTTACAGCGCCCGCTCGCATATGGGCAGCCAGGTTGAGCGGCATTTGCGGCGCTTGCGCATCGAGCATCCGCAGGTGCTGTCCTTCGATACCTCGGACTCGCTGCTGGCGATGGTGGCGGGCGGGGTCGGCGTCGCGGTCACGACGCCGCTCTGTCTGATGCAGGGCGCGCTGCATCTGCCGGCGCTGTCGGTACTGCCGCTGCCAAGCCCTGGCTTTTCGCGCGAGCTGACGCTGATCACGCGTCGCGGCGAGTTCGATACGCTCGGACCACGGGTTGCCCAAGCCGCGCGTGAAATGCTCGAAAACCATACGCTGCCGCAGATCGTCGGCCAGATTCCCTGGCTTGAATCGGTTGCCGCCGACATGATCTGGCGGCCGTCGCTGGGCGACAGCGATCAGATTGCCTGAAAGACAGCCTCGATCTCCGAAGGGCTGTCGCCGCGAGCCAGACACAAAGCGAGCAGAATCCGCGCCTTTTGCGGATTGAGGTCGCTGCCGGCGATGATGCCGAGCGAGCGATGATGCTTGCTATCGACAACCTGCCCCGCGCCGGTGCGCGCCGATTGCACGACGACAACGCCTTGCGAGAAGGCTTCGCCCAGCGCCGCTGTCTCCTCTGGCGTTGCCATACCCGGCCCGAACCCGGCCGAAACGATACCCTTGCTGCCGCCCGAGACGAACGATCGGATAGCATGACCGTCTGCCCCGACATAGCTGTAGACGATGTCTACGCGCGGAAGTCGTCTCAGAAGGTCACGTCCGAACGACGCCGGCCGGGATGGGCCTACAAGATGCGGGGCATTGACATCGGGACCGTCCACGTAGCCAAGCGGGCCAAGCCACGGAGACTGGAATGCCCCGAGCCGAAGCGTATGGGCTTTGGTCACCGATCGCGGGGCATGGATTTCATCGTTGAGCACGACGAAAACGCCGGGCTCCCCGGCACGCGCCACCGCGACGCGGATCGCTGCCGCCAGGTTGGCGTTGGCATCCGAGGAAATGCCGTTCAGCGGTCGCATCGAACCCGTGACGATGACGGGTATGCCGATATCCAGGACGAGCGAGAGTATCCAGGCCGTTTCCTCGAGGCTCGCCGTCCCATGCCCGATGACGATCCCCTGAAGTTCCGGGTCGGCGCAAAGCTCGTGGCATAGATCGACAAGATCGGCCCAGTCCGTGAAGGTGATCGCCGTGCTGTCGATCTGGCGAAAATTGACGGGCAAGATGGTTGCGATCGCCCCTTGCAGCCCGGTTCGCTCGATCACGCCGACGGAGTCCAGACGCTCGCCGGTGGCTGTGTAGTCCAATAGGTCGAATTGGTCGGTTCCGATCGACGCGATCGTTCCGCCGGTTCCCACAAAGGCGATTTTCGGCTGCATGGCCCTCTCCGGAAAGTGAAGCCTATGGATAGCGGTCCTAACGCAGGCGGCGCAAGTCACGGGACATCAGCATGAATTGAAATAATGGATGTCAGTGATTTCACTTAAGTAGCGCTTCTCGAGTTCAAATCACAGCGCGGCTTTGCCATGGTCTGCCGCATCGACAAACCGGATTTTGGAGCTTCCATGGTACACACCCGAACAGATACCGACAGCCTCGGTTCACGCGAACTCCCTGCTGGCGCGCTCTATGGCGCCACGACGCTTCGTGGCCAGGAGAACTTCGACATCTCCTTCCATACGCTCGGCGACGCGCCGGAGCTCCTAAAGTCGCTGGCGCAGATCAAGCATGCCGCCGCAGCGGCCAATCGGGATATCGGCATCCTGCCGCCCGAGATTGCCGAAGCGATCATCGCCGCCGCAATCGAGGTCGAGAATGGCGCCCATACGAACCATTTCATCATCGATCTTCTTGAAGGCTCCGGCGGCACCTCGATCAACATGAATGTCAACGAGGTTCTTGCCAATCGCGCGCTGCAGATCCTCGGCGCCCGACCGGGCGACTATGACCGCATTCATCCCAACGATCACGTCAACACCGGGCAATCGACCAACGACGTCCTGCCGGCCGCCGTCAAACTCGCGGTTTACGACAAGTCGCAAACGCTCATCGACGCGCTTGCGCATCTGGCGGCCGCGTTTGAGGAACGTGCGTCCGCATTCGACGACGTGCTGCGCATCGGCCGCACCTGCATGCAGGCTGCGCAACCCATGCGTCTGGGACAGGCTTTCGGCGGCTACGCCGGTTCCATCCGCCGGCTGGTGGAAAAGCTGAAGGCGGCGCGTGACGAATTGCTGGTTCTGCCTCTTGGTGGCACGGCCATCGGAACTGGCCTCGGCTCGGCTCCGGGCTATCGCAGCGCGGTCTACAGGCATTTGAAGGCAATCACCGGTGCGGGTGTCCGCCCCGGCGAGGATATGTTCGACGCGATGCAGAATGCGGATGCCTTTTCCCGCATTTCCTCCGAAATCCGTATCTGCGGCGAGGTCATCGGCAAGATCGCTTCAGATCTCGTCATCCTGTCCTCCGGGCCAAACAGCGGCGTCGGCGAGATCAGGCTTCCGGCAGTGCAGCCAGGCTCCTCGATCATGCCAGGCAAGGTCAATCCGGTCCTGCCGATGATGATGCAGCAAGTCGCCTTCGCTGTCGTCGGAAACGATGCGGCGGTGTCTCTCGCTTGCCTGCAGGGGCAGCTTGAAATCAATCATTTCGAGCCGGTTATCGCATCGCGACTGTTCGATTCGATCGGGCTTCTGGCGAAATCGACACGCATCTTCGCTGACAAGTGCATCGCCGGCATCGAAGCGGATCGCGAACAGTCGCTGCGCAATCTGCTGCAATCGTCGGCGCTGGCCACCGTTTTCGTCCCCCGCCTCGGCTATGCCGAAGTTTCCAGGCTGGTGCAGGCATCGACTGCTGAAAAGCGCCCGTTCATCGACCTCGCCATCGAACGCGGTCTGCTCACCCAGGATGAAATCCTGAGCGTGGTTCGCGAGAGCACAGACTATCGCGAGGAAAGCGCATGAGCCGCCATTTGCGCACAGATGGCGACATACTTGCAAGGCTACCAGGGCACGACCCGATTGTTGAAATCGACAAAATGGACGCCCCTTTCGCCTGCGCGGGCGATCAGGGTTTCGACAATGCCGGAGGTGCTGGTGGCGATATCGAGCGGGGCGAAATCCCCGCCCATATCGGTGCGCACCCAGCCGGGCGAGACGGCGAGATAGGTGCGGTCGTCGGCATGGCGTGCGGCGAAACTCTTCATCAACTGGTTCAGCGCCGCCTTGCTGGCGCGGTAGATTTCCCATGCTCCGCCTGCATTGCCGCTGACGCTACCCATATTCGACGACATGGCCGCCACCACGCCGTCCGGCCTCACCCGATCGTGAACACCGGCGATGACGCGCAGAGGCGCGAAGGCATTGGTGACCATCACGTCGACGAAATCGCCGACCGGCGTGTCTTCCACTGAAACAGCCGGATCGCAGGCAATGCCTGCATTGACGAAAAGCACATCCAACATCTTGCCGGCGAGTTCCTGACGCAGACGCGCGATGTCCTCCTCGACCGTCACATCCATCGTCAGCACCGAAAGCCGGTCGCCGGCGCCCAGCGCCTCCAGCGCGGCGCGGCCGCGCGCATTGCGCACCGTTGCGACTACGTCCCAATCCCTCGCGAGAAAGGCCTCGACAAGGCCGAACCCGAGACCGCGCGACGCGCCGACGATCAGGGCGACCTTGCAATCACGCGTCTCGGACATTGACTAGCTCCTTTTCAATCCGCCGAAGCAGGCATATTTCAGCTCCACATACTCCTCGATACCATATTTGGAGCCTTCACGACCGAATCCGCTTTCCTTTATGCCGCCGAAGGGGGCGAGTTCGGTGGAAATCAGGCCCTCGTTGATGCCGACCATGCCGAATTCCAGCGCTTCCAGCACATGCCAGATACGGTTCATGTCGCGTGCATAGAAATATGCCATCAGGCCGTAGCGCGTATCGTTGGCAAGCCGGATGACCTCCGCTTCATCCCTGAAACGGAAGACCGGGGCGACCGGGCCAAAAGCCTCTTCGCGGGCGAGACGCATCGAGGCCTGCATGCCGCTCAGCACGGTCGGCTGAACCCATGTGCCCCCGAGCGCATGGCGGTCGCCGCCGGTTTCGATGCGGGCGCCATGGCTGACGGCGTCGCCGATCAGTTCCACGACCTTGGTCACCGCCCTCTCGTTGATCAACGGTCCCTGCACCACCTCCGGCGCGGCACCGTCCCCAACCTTCAGTTTCGCGACTTCTTCCGTCAGTTTCGCCACGAAGGCGTCGTGGATTCCGTCCTGCACATAGATGCGGTTGGTGCAGACGCAGGTCTGGCCGGAATTGCGGAACTTCGAGGCAATCGCGCCGGCGACGGCGAGATCGAGGTCCGCATCATCGAAAACGATGAAGGGCGCATTGCCGCCGAGTTCCAGCGACAGCTTCTTCAGCGTATCGGCGCATTGCCGCATCAAGAGCTTGCCGATGGCGGTGGAGCCGGTGAAGGAAAGCTTGCGGATGACCGGATGCTCGCAGAGCAGCCGACCGATGCTAGCTGCATCCTTCGACGGCACGATGTTGAGCACCCCGGCCGGAATGCCGGCTCTCAGCGCCAGTTCCGCAAGCGCAAGCGCCGTCAGCGGCGTCTCCTCGGAAGGCTTGACGACCATGGTGCAGCCGGCGGCAAGGGCGGCGGCGGCCTTGCGGGTGATCATCGCCAGCGGAAAATTCCACGGCGTGATGGCGGCGCAGACACCGATCGGCTGTTTCAGCACGAGGAAACGACGGTCCCGCCCGGCCGAGGGGATGACGTCGCCATAGACGCGCTTGGCCTCTTCCGAAAACCAGTCGACGAAGGAGGCGCCGAAGGCCACCTCGCCCCGCGCCTCATAGAGCGGCTTGCCCTGTTCGGCGGTGATCAGTTGGGCTAGGTCTTCGGTGTGGGCGGTGATCAGGTCGAACCAGGCGCGCAGCAGTTTCGCCCGCTCCTTGGCCGGGCGCTCGCGCCAGTCCAGCTGCGCCCGTTCGGCGGCAAGGATCGCCTGCTCGACATCGCCGGAACCGAGATCGGCGACATCGGCAAGAACCGCGCCGGTGGCCGGATTGCGCACCGCAAAGGTCGCGCCGCTCTCTGCCGCGACCCACCCGCCGTCGACGAAGGCGCGGTCATGCAGGAGCGCGGGCGTCATTGCCCGCTCTCCGCCTTTTCGAGCGCGGCGCGCAGGCTGTCCTTGAGGATGGCGATGCCCTCGTCGAGCTGCGCGAAGGGAATGGTGAGCGGCGTCAGCACGCGCACGACATTGCCGTAAACCCCGCAGGAAAGCAGCAGCAGGCCTTTTTCCGCGGCGGTATGGGTGATCGCCTTGACCAGTTCCGGCCAGGGCTGGCGCGTCTCACGGTCGCGCACGAATTCGATGGCAACCATGGCGCCGAGGTTGCGCACTTCGCCGATACAGGCGAATTCATTGCCTTCCTGCCAATCCCTGAAGGCTTCCGCGAGACGGTTGCCGACCTCGTTGGCGCGGTCGATCAGCTTTTCCTCCTCGATGATCTCAAGGACGGCGAGCGAGGCCGCGCAGGAGAGCGGATTGCCGGCAAAGGTGGAGCCGACGCCGCCCATGGGGATCTTGTCCATGATATCGGCGCGGCCGGTGACGGCGGCAATCGGGAAGCCGCCGCCAAGACCCTTGGCCATGGTGACGAGATCGGCGGCAACACCGGCATGTTCCATCGCAAACATCTTGCCGGTGCGGGCAAAACCGGTCTGGATTTCGTCGGCGATCAGCAGGATGCCGTGCTTGTCGCAGATGTCGCGCAGCGTCCGCAGGAAGGCGGCAGGCGCAGGATAGAAACCGCCCTCGCCCTGCACCGGCTCGACGAAAATGCCGGCGACACGGGTCGGATCGACCTCGGAGCGGAAGAAGCGGTCGAGCGCCGTCAGCGATTCCTGTTCGGAAATGCCATGATAGGGGATCGGGAACGGCAGGTGGAAAACATCCGGCACCAGCGGTCCGAAACCGGCCTTGTAGGGGCTCGTCTTGCCGGTCAGCGTCATCGCCATCAGCGTGCGGCCATGGAAACCGCCGGAAAAGGCGACGAAGGCCGAGCGGCCGGTCGCGGCGCGGGCGATCTTGGCGGCATTCTCGATGGCTTCCGCGCCGGTGGAGACGAGAAACGTCTTCTTCGGGAAATCGCCGGGGACGAGTTCGTTCAGCTTTTCGCAGACGGCGACATAATCGATGTAAGGCGTCGTCTGGAACGAGGTGTGTGTGACCTTGTCGAGCTGGCCGCGCACCCGCTCGACCACCTTCGGATGGCGATGGCCGGTATTGTTGACGGCGATGCCGGCGGCGAAGTCGATATAGCGCTTGCCCTCGACATCCCAGAGTTCGGCGTTTTCGGCCTTCTCGATATAGACGTCGAGGTGTTTTGCCAGGCCTGCGGGTATGGCGGCGCTGCGCCGCGCCGCGAAGGCAGCGTTCGTGGACATGGGTTTCTCCCTGGATGTGTTGTGGTTGTTGTGGCGCGGCGATTTCGCGGCGCGTGATATTGGCCGGTCCCGCCCGTCTGGGGCGGGACCGAAACCTCTGCTGTCAGACGGCCGCCTTTGCGTGGCGGGCGTCGCGAGCGATTTTCCAATCGACGCATTCCTGCGAGCAATAGGTCTGCCCCTCATGCGCCTTCTTGCGTGCGGAATCCTCGGCGGATGCCTCGTAGATCAGCACACCGCAATTGGCACATTTGGTGTAGCTTTCGATGTAAAGCCCGTTCAGCGAAAACTTCATGGTCTCAGGCCTCCTGATAGCCGTAATGTTTCTTGGCCGCCGCCTTGGAGACGTAGCCTTCGCGCACATCCTCGGCGACCGCCGCCGGATCGCGCTTTGCCGGATCGCCGTAGCCGCCGCCGCCGGGAGTGACGAGCCGCACGCGGTCGCCACGGCGGATCGAGACGTTGGAGTAGCGGCTGGTCGAGGCCTTGCCATAGGCCTCGCGCATCGTCTGCCAGTCCTCGCGACCGTTCTTCATGACCAAAGTCGCGCCGACGCCGCCTTCCGTGCCGCCATTGAGGCCCCAGGGGGCGAGCAGGTGGCGGTCGGTCATCTGCGAGCAGATGATCTCGTCGTTGAGGCACAGCATCTGCTTGGAGTAGCCGACGCCGCCGCGATATTCGCCGGCACCCCCGGCATCGACGTTGAAGGCGAGGCTTTCGATGCGCCAGGGGAAGCGCGTCTCGTAAACCTCGACCGGTGTGATGCGGCAATTGCCGTTGATGGAATCGACGCCGTCATTACCATCGGCAAAGGCGCGTCCGCCCCAGCCGACCGCTTCGAGGTCGTAGCAGGCGAAGAATTCCTTGGTGTCGGCATCGACACCGCCGAAGACGAAGTTGCAATGGGTCGCGCCTTCCGCCGCCATGACGCGGTTGGGAACAGCGGGCGCCATGGCGCCGAGGATGGTGCCGACGATGCGCGGATGGGTTTCGGTGTTGCCGCCGACCTCAGGCGCCGGGAAGTCGACATTGACGATAGAGCCGGGCGGCGCCATCACGCGGATCGGCCGGAAGCAGCCGGAATTGCGCGGAATGGTCGGGTCGGTCATGTGCAGCACGGCATTATAGGCGGCCGAGGTGGCGACGCCGAGCGTGGCGTTGATCGGGCCCGACGCCTGCGGCGAGGAGCCGTGATAATCGACGATGATCTCGCCGCCGCGCTTATGCACCTCGACATTGATCTTGTAGGTGCGGTCGGCATCGATGCCGTCGCTTTCGATATTGTCGGAGAAGGCGTAGATGCCGTCCGGGATCGCCTCCAGTTCGGCGCGCATGCGACGCTCCGAATAGAGCAGCAGGTCGTTGACGGTCTCCTTGATCTTCTCCTTGCCGTATTTCTTGTAGATCTGCGTCATCTGCTTTTCGCCGAGATCGACGGCGGCGATGAGGGCACGCAGGTCGCCATAGTTGACGCGCGGTGTGCGCACATTGGCGAGCAGCAGCTTCCAGACCTCGATATTGTCCTTGCCGCGCTTCTTGATCTTGACCGGCGGAATGCGGATACCTTCCTGGAAGATTTCCGTCGCCTCGCCGCAGAAGCCGCCCGGCGCCATGCCGCCGACTTCGGCGATATGGCCAATGGCGACCGCAAATCCCATGATCTCGCCATCGACGAAGATCGGCTTGAAGAAGGTGTGCTCCGGCGTGTGCAGGCCGCCGCGATAGGGGTCGTTGTGGAGGATGACGTCACCCTCCTCGATTTCGCCGATCGGGATTTCCTTGAGGCAGGATTTGACCAAGAGCGGCATGCCGCCGATCTGCGCCGGGCAATAATCGGCCACGGCGATCATGTCGCCGTTCATGTCCGCGAGGCCGCAGGTGAAATCGAGCGCCTCGTTGAAGATCGTCGAATAGGACGTCTTCATCAGCACGATCCCCATCTCCTTGCAGAGTGAGACCATGCTGGATTCCAGGATGTTCATCGTAACGAAGTCCATGACGGTCCTCCTCAGGCCGAGATGATCAGGTTGCCGAGCCGGTCGACGGAAAGCGTCTGTTTCGGCTGGAGGATGGTGACGGAGGCGTTTTCCTCGACGATCGCCGGGCCGGCGATGGTCTGGCCCTGCTTGAAGGTGGCGCGGTCATAGGTCTTGACCTCATGCCAGCCGTCCTCGTAGCGCACCTTGCGGCTGCCGGAAGGCGCAGGCGTGCCCTCGCCCTTTTCCAGTTCGCGCATCTTCGGCTTTTCGGAAACCGCGACGGCGACGACCTTGAGGTTGACCGTCTCGATGATCTCGCCGGGAATGGAGAAGCCGAAGCGGTTCTGATGCTCCTCGTGGAAACGCTCCCAGAGGTCGGCGATGGTTTCCTCGGTAAATTCGTTGCCAGGGAAACTCAGCTCCAGCTCGTGGTTCTGGCCGAAGTAACGCGCTTCGATGGAGCGGTAGATCTCCACCTTCTGCCGGTAGCCCTGCGAGACCAGCTCGGCGATGGCGCCGTCCGCCAGTTCGGTCATCGCCGCCGTTGCGCGGGCGCCGTCGAAGAATTTCGAGGTCTGCTGCACGGTGCGGTGACGGTCGACGCGGGCGTCGGTCATGATGAAGCCGAAGGCGGAGAACTGGCCGGGATAGTTCGGCACGACGCCCTGCGGGATGCCAGAGATATCCATGAGGTCGCAGATATGCACCGGACCCGCGCCGCCCGAGGCGACCAGCGAGAAGTCGCGCGGATCGAGACCGCGCTGCAGCAGGACGGCGCGCAGCGCGCCGAGCATGTTGTTATTAGCGATCTGAACCATGGCGAAGGCCGCCGCATCGACCTCAAGGCCGAGCTGGTCGGCGATCTTCTTGACCGCGCGATGCGCCGCTTCGGCATCGAGCTTCATCTTGCCGCCGAGGAAGTAATCGGGGTTGATGCGGCCGAGCACGACGTTCGCATCCGTGACCGTGGCATTCTCGCCGCCGCGGCCGTAGCAGGCCGGGCCGGGAGCAGCACCTGCCGATTGCGGGCCCATGCGCAGCATGCCGCCCTTGTCGATCCAGGCGATGGAGCCACCGCCGGCGCCGATGGTGTGGATGTCGATCATCGGGATTTGGATCGGCAGGCCCCATTCGATCTCGAAGCTGGTGGTCACATGTTCCATCCCGTCGACGACAGTCGAGCAATCGGTCGAGGTGCCGCCCATGTCGAAGGTGACGAGGTTCTTGATGCCTGTCAGTTCGGAGAGGATGCGGGTGGCGACGACGGCGCCGGTCGGGCCGGAGAGCGTCATCTGCACCGGCGCTTCGGCAGCCCCCTTCAGGGTCGATTCACCGCCGTTCGACTTGATGACGCCAATCTTGTCACCGATGCCGATGCCGTCGAGGCGCTTCTGCATACGGTGGAAATTGTCGGAGACGATGGGCTTGAGATAGGCGTCGGCGATGGTGGTCGAGGCGCGGTCGTATTCCTTCCACTTCGGCAGAACGTCATAGGAAATCGAGATCGGCATGCCCGGCAGTTCTTCGGCGAGGATGTCGCGGATGCGCTGCTCGTGGCTGGGATCGATGTAGGAGAACAGGGTGCAGATGGCGATGGCCTCGATGGTGCCGTCGGCCTTGATGGTGGCTGCCAGTTCGCGCACGGCGGCCTCGTCCAGCGGCGTGACCAGCTCGCCCTTGGCGCTGAAACGGCCGCCGATCTCATAGGTGTCGGCACGCTTCATCAGCGGCTTGGTCTTGATCCAGGTGATGTCGTAATGGCTGCGGCGGTCGCCGCGCTGGATGAAGGGAACGTCGCGAAAACCCGTGGTGGTGACATAGGCGACCTTGGCGCCGCGGCGCGTTAGAAGCGCATTGGTGGCGATGGTCGTGCCCAAGCGGATCTTGTCGACGCCGGCGACGTCTTCCACATGGCCGAGGCCCTGGAGCACGCCCTCGATCGGCTCGGCGGGTGTCGTCAGGTTCTTCCAGTTGTCGATGGTGCCGGTCGCCGCATCGTAGGAGACGAAGTCGGTGAACGTCCCCCCGATGTCGATGCCGATGATTTTGTTGTCAGGCATTGTTCCCTCTTTTTTTCTGGATGGAGGATCAGGGCGAACGGGGTTTGTCCCGTTCGTAAGCTTCGAGCAGGTGGCGCCAGGAATCGCGGATATGATCGCTGATGGCGTCCATCGCCTTTTCGGAATTGCGGCTGCGCAGCGCCTCGACGACGGGCCAGTGATCGACGGCGGCCGCCATCTGGCTCTCGAACTGGCGCTCGGCCATGGTGATCAGCATCTGCACTTCGGCCTGGATGTTGGTGAAGGCGTGCAGCGTCTGGCGGTTTCTGGAGAGCTTGCAGATCTCCAGATGAAAGGCGAGGTCGTTCTCTACGAGGGCGATCTCGTTATCGGCATTGGCGGCGGCGACCATGGCGTCGACGAAGCCGGCGATGCGCTCGACATCGCCATCGGTCATCTGCGGAAGCGCCTGCTCCATGGCGAAACGCTCGACAATGACACGGAAGGAGAAGATCTCGTCGATATCGTTGCGCAGGAAGGTGCGTACGAAGGTGCCCTTGCGCGGCACGGCGACGAGCAGGCCGCGTTCCTCCAGCCGGCGGATCGCCTCGCGGATTGGATTGCGGCTGATGCCGAGCTGGCGGGCAAGTTCCGCTTCGTTGACACGCTGGCCGGGCTGAAGACGACCGAAGATCAGTTCGCGCACGAGAAAGGTCGAAACCTGATCCGAGAGCATGCGATTGTCGATGATGCCCACCGGCTCGTCGGTATTGAAGATCAGATTATTAGCCATTGATGAGCCCTTTCTCATGCTGTGCCTGTTCCGGAAGGGTCAATTCCCGCCCCGCCATGATTCCGTCTTTGCGGAAGACCAGTATCAACAGCATAAAGGCCGCGATGATAAGCTCCTGTGTGCCTGCCGGCAGCGACCATTGCGTGTCGCCGATGGAAATTCCCGCTTCCAGGCGGCGAAAAATATCGACCATCGCCGAAATCACCACCACGCCGGTGACCGCGCCGGCCAAGCTGCCCATGCCGCCGACGATGAGCATGGCGAGCGCCAGGAAGGTGAAGCTCAGGAAGAAACTGTTGATCGACACCGTGCCGAGATAATGCGCCTGCAGCACCCCGCCGAGGCCGACCATGAAGCCGGACAGCGTGAAGGCGATCAGCCGCGACCAGTAGAGCGAGATGCCGGAGGCGGCCGCCGCCACCTCGTCCTCGCGCGTCGCCCGGATGGCGAGGCCGAGCGCCGAGGTCTGGTAGAGCCAGGCGACGACGATGGCGAAGACCGCGCAGCCGAGCGCAAGCCAGCCGGAGACATAGGTCGGCAGGCCGACGATGGAGGCCGTGCCCATCGTCACGCTGTCCCAGTTGGAATAGACGACGTTGAGGATGAACAGCACGGCAAGTGTCGAGATCGAGGCGGCAAGACCCGTCAGCCGCATGATGACGAGACCGGTGAGGAAGGCCGCGCCGCCTGCCAGCAGCACCGAAGTAACGGCCGAAGGCAGCAGCGGAATGCTCTGGTCGCGCAGGAAGGGCGGCAGGCCGGACATGGTGATCGGCTTCAGCATCTCGCAGCAGGTCTGCCATGCAGACGCATAGGCTGCGATGGCCATGAAGGTGGCATGGCCGAAGGAAATGATCCCGGAATTGCCGACGAAGATATAGA
The DNA here is from genome assembly GCA_945952045.1 of uncultured Rhizobium sp. GTDB lineage: Bacteria > Pseudomonadota > Alphaproteobacteria > Rhizobiales > Rhizobiaceae > Metarhizobium. The sequence goes on along the minus strand of CAMFHE010000001.1, from coordinate 476,354 downwards.
GGCCGACGACGATGACGACGCTGATCAACATCTCGACGACGGTGCGCTGCACCGAGAGGCCGCCGAACTGGCCGGTGACGATGACAATCAGCGTCAGCGGCAGGACGAGGGCGAAGACCGGGAACCAGAAGCGACGGATCGCGGCGAAGGACAGGGTATCGCTCTTCATTAGACGCGCTCCTTCGCGGCGCTGGTGACGATGAGGCCCTGCGGACGAATGAGCAGGATCAGGATGACGAGGGAGAAGACGCCGGCATCGCGGAACGGGCGCAGATCGGCCGGCAGATAGGTTTGCAGGAGCACGCTGGCGACGCCGACCAGGAAACCGCCGAGTGCTGCACCGGGCAGCGAGCCCATGCCGCCGATGACGGTGGCGAAGAAGGCGTAGACGACGGGCATCAGGCCCATGCGCAGGTCGAGCGTACCCGTCTGGATGGTCAGGAGCAGCGAGACGGCACCGCCGAGCAGGCCCGAAATGGCGAAGGCGAGCGCGATCACCCGGTTTGCCGGCATTCCGAGCAGGCGGGCCATCTGGAAGTTTTCCGCCGCCGCCCGCATCTGCACGCCGAGCGGCGTTTTCTTGAGGAAGAGCACGAGGGCGACAAGCAGGCCGGCGGTGACGACCATGGTCAGAAGCTGGATGCCGGGAACCCGCACGCCGCCGATCTCAACCGCATTGGCGAGGCTCTGCCCGATACCAACAGATTTCGGCCGGCCGGTATGGATGAGCATGACAAGGTTTTGCAGGAAATAGCTGACGGCGAAGGATGAGATCAGCAGCGTCGAGGGATTGGAATTGCGCAGCGGCCGGAAGGCGACACGCTCCGTCACCAGCGCCAGCAGCACCACGACGATGAGCACGCCGCCGATCATCAGCGCCGCGGGCAGCGCGCCGAGCAGCAGCGGCGGGGTGACGCTTGCCGTCGGCACGACCAGCGCATAGGCGCCGATGGTGATGTAATCGGCCTGGGCGAAATTGACGAGCCGCATGACGCCGAAGACGAGGCCGATGGCGAGCGCGACGAGGGCATAGAGACTGCCCAGCGCGATGGCATCGACGAGAACTTGAACGATGTTGGCCATGATCTCTGGTCCTAGATCGCGAGGGTGCTGTCGACCGCCTTTTCGCCGAGATAGGCGCGGCGGACGACGGGGTTCTTCTGGATGTCCTGCGGCGAGCCTTCGGCAAGGCTCTGGCCGCCATCGAGCACATGGATGCGCTGGCACACGCCCATGATGACCTTCATATTGTGTTCGATCAGCAGCACGCCGCAGCCGAAACGGGCCGGCAGCTCGGCGATGACCTCCATCAGCGCCTCGCATTCGGCGTCGTTCATGCCGGAGGCCGGCTCGTCGAGCAACGCGAAGGAGGGCTGGAGCGCCAGCGCCCGGGCAATGCTGACGCGCCGCTCGTCGCCATAGGAGAGACTGTCGCAGCGCCGGTCGGCTTTCTGGGCAAGCCCCATCCAGTCGAGGATGTCGAAAGCCCGCTCCCGCGCCGCCCGGCGGGAAAGACCGCTGCCGATAGCGGCGACGGAGAGGTTCTGCTCCACCGTCATCGCCCGGAACAGGCGAGCGGCCTGAAAGCTGCGGCCGACGCCGGCCTGGGCGATCTTTCGAGCCGTCAGGCGCGAGACATCGACGCCGTCGAGCGCGATGGAACCGCTGGTCGGGCGCTGGAAGCCGCTCAGCACATTGACCATGGTGGTCTTGCCGGCGCCGTTCGGGCCGATGAGGCCGAGCACTTCGCCGCGGCGCAGCTCCAGATCGACCCCGCTCAGCGCCCGGACGCCACCGAAGGCGACGGCGACGCCGCGGGCTTCAAGCCTTTGTTTCAATGGACGTGACATATCGGACGAGACCTATGTTCAAGCTCGACGAAAAACTTGTTCGGGAGGATCAGGCCCGCCAGCCGCGCAGGGGTGCGGCCGGCGGAGCGGCGGTCACTGACCGACGCGGAACAGCAGCTTCATGTCCGGCTTGAAGGTGTTGCGGTAGACTTCCACGGCGTGGAAGGAGTCGTTCTCGACCTTCATGATCAGCCAGGGACGGTCGACCTGGATATGCAGCTGGTCGGTAAAGGAGGTCGGGCCGGCGGTGAAGGGCTGGTCCTTGAAGCCGTTCATGACGCCGACTACGGCTTCGGAGTCCGTCGTCTTGGCCTTTTCGACCGCGTAAGCCCATTGCTCGATCAGGCTGTAGCCGAGCACCGAATAGGAGGAGACCGGCGGCTCGCCGTAACGCGCCTTGTGGCTATCGAGGAACTTGTTCATTTCCGGCCGCGGATCGTCGCCATAAAGCGACATGAATGCGGGCAGGTAGAAATCCTTGAGGCCGGGAACGGCGTTCAGCCAGTAATTGTCGACCATCGCCGTGTTGGCGAGGATCGGCAGGTCGATGCCGGCGGCGCGCAGCTGGCGCACGGCGGACGCCCCGCCCGGCGTGAACGAGCAGACGAAGACCGCATCCGGCTGGGTCGCCAGGCCCTTGAGGCGGGTGATCTGCGAGGCGATCGACGGGTCGTCGTTCTTGAACGTATCGTTGCCGAGGATCGTTTCCTTGCTGCCGCCAGCGGCCCAGGCGGCGCGGAAGCCGGCGCACGCCGACTTGTTGTATTCGATGGTCAGGTCTTCCAGCACATAGACCGACTTCAGGTTCATCTTCTTCTGGCCGTATTCGGCAATGGCGATGCCTTCCGATTGCGCGGCGCTGTTGGCGGTGAAGGCAAGCGGGCCGACGCCCTGCACGCCCATCTTCGGGTCGGCCGCGCACAGGCTGAAGGCGATCTTACCGGCCTGCTTTGCGGCCAGCGCCGCCGGCGCGCCGAAATCGTAGTCGCAGGAAACCACCAGCATGTCGACGCCGCCATCGACAAGCTGCGCGCCGACGGTCGCGGCGCGGGCCTGCTCCGTCTTGGTGTCCATGACGGTGTATTCGATCTGGCGACCCAGAAGGCCGCCAGCCTTGTTGATCTCCTCGATCTTCATGACCGCCGCCTTGAAAGGCGCGCTGTCATAGTTCGAAAGCCAGCCGGATTCGGCGATAGCGAAGCCGATCTTGATCGGGTCGGCGGCCTGGGCGCCGGTCAAAGGCAATAGAAGAGCGATTGCGGCCGAGGCGGCCACAGCAACAGATTTCATCGTCGTTCCCCTTCGGCCGTGGCTTTGCCCGGCCTGATTTTTTGCACATAGTCCTCTGTGGACAGAAGACAGAATGCGTATTAGATTTCGTTTGTCAACGGCAAAAACATGGAGCGTCCGCTTCCGATCCGGAAAGCGCCGGCAGCTCGAATAAGGGGAACCATATGCTGGACATTCGCAGCCTCCGGGCCGGCTACGGCCGGCTTTCGGCGTTGAAATCCGTCGATCTGACGGTGAAAAAAGGCGAAATCGTTTTCGTCGTCGGCCCGAATGGCGCCGGTAAATCGACGCTGCTCAAGACGATCTCCGGTCTCATGACGCCGACCGCCGGCACGATCTCCTTCAACGGCGAGACCATTTCCGGCCAGCCGCCGGAAAGACTGTGCCGCAAGGGCCTGGCGTTGGTACCTGAAGGACGCAGCATCTTTCGCACGTTGACGGTGCAGGAAAACCTGCTGCTCGGCTCGATGATCCGCAAGGACAAGGCCGAGGCGGCGGCCGATCTCGACAAGGCGCTCGAAACCTTCCCGATCCTCAAGGCGCGTTATCGCGGCATCGCCGGCCATCTCTCCGGCGGCGAGCAGCAACAGCTCGCCATTGCCCGCGCCATTCTGCAGCGCCCGACGCTGATGATGATCGACGAGCCCTCGCTCGGCCTGGCGCCGCTGGTTATCGACCAGGTCTATGAAAGCCTGCGCCAGCTCAATGCCGAGGGGCTGACGCTTCTGGTCGTCGAGCAATCCACCGCCCGCATTCTCGACCTCGCCTCGCGGATCTATGTGCTGCGCAATGGCCATGTCGCGCTGGAAGGCGCGGCCCGTGACCTTGCGGACGGCCATGCTTTGGAGGAAGCCTATTTCGGCTACAGCGATCACCAGGCGGCGCAGGCATAACTGGCGCTGCGCATTCGGCGCGTTTTCGTGGCGGAAATATGCCTTGGCTCTTTTTGCCGAGGCAATTCCGGTTACCGATATAGGACAAGCATTCGCGAGAATTGCTTCAAGGACATGACATATGATCTTCGACTATTGCGTTATCGGCGGCGGCATCGTCGGCCTGGCAACGGCGATGCGCCTTCTCGAAAACAGACCGGGCAGCAGCCTTATCCTGATCGAGAAGGAAGATGCGCTCGGCAAGCATCAGACGGGCCACAATAGCGGCGTCATTCACGCCGGCATCTATTATCCGCCCGGCAGTCTCAAGGCGGAACTCTGCCGTAAGGGCGCGGAAGCCACCAAGGCCTTCTGCGCCGAAAACGGCATCCGGTTCGAGGTTTACGGCAAGCTGCTCGTCGCGACATCCGATCTCGAGATGACGCGCATGGACGCACTTTACGAACGGTCGAAGCAGAACACGATCGAGGTGCACCGCGTCAGCCAGGGGGAATTGCGCGAGCGCGAGCCCAATATCGCCGGCCTCGGCGCACTCTTCGTGCCCTCCACCGGCATCGTCAGCTATGCCGAAGTCTGCCAGGCCATGGGCCGGCGAATCCGGGCGCTCGGCGGCGATATCCGCCTTTCGGTGCGCGTCAACGGGATCAGCGAGACGTCCGATGCCGTCGACGTTCGCTCGGATGGCGAAAGCTGGCGGGCCAGGAAACTCGTGGCCTGCGCCGGTCTTCAGTCGGATCGGCTGGCCGTGCTGGCAGGCCTCTCGATCGAGCATCGCATCGTGCCCTTCCGCGGCGAGTATTTTCGCCTGCCAGCCAGCAAGAACGAGATCGTCAAACACCTTATCTATCCGATACCCGACCCCGACCTGCCCTTCCTGGGCGTTCACCTGACGCGCATGATCGACGGCAGCGTCACCGTCGGACCGAATGCCGTCATCGGATTTGCGCGGGAGGGCTATCCACGCCTCTCCGTCAACCTTGCGGACATGGCCGATTACGCGCTGTTTCCCGGCTTCTGGAAAACGGTTTTCGCCAACCGGAAATCGGCGGCTGTGGAGCTGCGCAACTCGATCTGGAAGCCGGGTTATCTTGAGGAGTGCCGAAAATACTGCCCGAGCCTGACGTTGGCAGATCTCCTGCCGCACGAAGCCGGGATCCGCGCGCAGGCCGTTCGCAACAATGGCGCGCTGATCCACGATTTCCTCTTTGCGGAAACCGAGCGCATGCTGCATGTGTGCAACGCACCCTCGCCTGCGGCCACCTCCGCGATTCCCATTGCGGACATGATCGTGGCGAAGCTGGAAAAAACGATGCGATGACCTCGCCTGCCGCGCCGGAGTGGTAAAGGCCGACATCGATTGAAAAAGCCTGCTCAAACTGGCTTTTTGTAATATTCGCAGGCGGAGATAATCCGCCTGCGATATCGTCCTTCAATACCTTGGATCAGCCGCCCAGCACGAAGCGCGAGAAGGCGAGCGCATTGCGCGCGTCTTCATCCATCTTGGCCGTGTCTGCGCCTTCGCTGAGATCGCGCCAGACCTTGATGTCCGATCCGATGGTGCCGCCGGTCTTGACGAAGGGCTCCATGACGACAGCGCCGGTGTAGTTGATTTCGCGAAGCGCGAGACCGATCTCATGCCAGGGCATTCTGCCCCTGCCCGGGACGCGGCGATTGCTTTCGCCGGTGTGGAAATGGCCGAGCAACGGGCCGGCGGTGCGGATGGCGTCGCCGAAACTGTCTTCCTCGATGTTCATATGGAACGTGTCGAGCATCACCTTGACGTTCGGCTTTCCCACTTCCTTCACGAAGGCGACACCTTCGGCCGCGGTGTTGAGAACATGGTTTTCGAAGCGGTTGAGCACTTCGATGCAGAGGTTGATGCCGAGATTATTGGCGAAATCGGCAATGCCGTGAATGCCTTCCACGCCGCGCGAGTAATCGCCTTCCTTATCGACCGGCTTGGAATAATCTATCGGCCAGTAGGAATGAAGCGCGCCGCCGATCGTCTTGATGTCGAGCTTGGCGACATTCGACAGCGTCTGTTCGAAGAAGGCCTTGCCGGCCTGGCGCACGGCGGCGTCGGGAGACGAGAGGTTCTTCGCCTTCGACGGGCCGATGCCGGCCGTCAGGATGATGCCGTTATCCTTGGCGCTCTGCTTGATCGTCGCAAGTTCGGCATCGCTGTATTCGTTGATGTGGTGGGCGGCGACTTCGATAATGTCGAATCCGAGCTTGGCGACCTTCTCGACATAGGGACCGAACTTGGCGCTCCACTCATGTTCCCAATAGGAGTAGTAGATTCCGTGTTTCATAAGAGCCTCTTTCTATGTTCAGCTGTTTGGCGGGGCGTCAGGGCGCGGATTGGCTGCGCCCCGGATTTTTCACGCGAAGGTCCGGTTCGGAAATCGTCGAGATGATCGACAGACCGTTCGGCAGGTCGTTTTCCTCGACTTTGCGGGTGATCTCGGCCTCGTCCAGACCGAAGCTGCGCCAGCGCTCGCGAAGGCGGGACCGCAGGTCGTCCTCATCGACATCGACGAAAACGGTGAAATCGAAGATCGGCTTGAGGAGATTCCACGGCGTCTGGCTCGCCAGCAGATAGTTGCCTTCGCAGACGATGATCTCCACCGATTGGGGGATCAGACGCCCGCCGGCGCGCGCGATTTCAAGCGCGCGATCGAAGACGGGAACGGCAATCACATCGTCCTCGTTGGCCTTCAGCCGCAAAAGCATATGCCGCAGGCCGTGGGCGTCGAACGTATCGATTGCGCCCTTATAGGCCAGACGGCCCATATCGGTCAGAACCGCATCGTCATAATGATAGCCGTCCATCGGAAAAAGCGCGGCGGCGCGTGACTGTTCGGCGCCGAGCAGTTCCACCACTTTTTCGGCCAAAGTCGACTTTCCGGAGCCCGGGGCTCCGGCGATGCCAAGCATGATGCGCCGTCCGCCGGAGCCGGCAAAACGCCGGGCAGCGGCGTCCGCAATGCTGCGAGACGCCTGTTCGATCGTGTCGGATGTGTTTTCCATGGTTACCCGCTCCAGCCCTGCTTACGCCAGTCCGTATTGGATGGCCTTGTTGCGCAGGAAGGGCAAGCCGTTATCCAGCACTTCGTCAAGGTTGCGTGCGACGGGACGCCATGTCGAGATGTTGCCTGCCATTTCCACAGGCATGCCGGCGAAGCTTTCGAGCGTCAGCACGCCCTTGAAACCGATTGCGGCAAGCGCTGCGAACACCGCATCCCATGGCACGTTTCCGTAGCCCGGCGTGCCGCGATCGCTTTCCGACATATGCATGTATTTGAGGTGATCCCGGGCGGCGATGATACCGTTGGCGATGCCCTTCTCCTCCATTGTCATATGGAAGGTGTCGAGATGCACGAAGACATTGTCCAGCCCGATCCGCCGGACCAGCGCCACCGCCTGCTCAGCGGAATTGACAAGATGGTTTTCGTAACGGTTGACGGCCTCGATGCCGAATTGCAGGCCGAGCGTCTTCGCATGCTTCGCCGCCGCGCCCAGCGCCCGGGTCAGATTGTCGTATTCGGCTTCGGTCGGGGGAAAGCCGGTCCGCTCGTTGGTGCCGCCGAAGGTGACGCCGGTGAGCGCTTCGGCGCCGATTTCGGCGGCCTTGTCGAGCGCGGATTTGAGGTAGTCGATGGCCGCATCCGGGCGCACCGACGCCCAGGCCGGCTCCGGAAGGACGAGCGAGCAGGCGGCGCGAACCGCATGTTTTTCAAGCAGCGCCCTGCTGTGCTTCGCATCTACCGAGGGGATGTCGATCAAGGGTATCTCGATGAAATCCTGCTTGTAGCGGGCAGCGCCGGCGATGGCTTTTTCTGCCCCGGCGTGATCCCACACCGTCGTCCACATCATTGCGTGAATGCCAAGTCCCTGCACGTCAGGCCTTCTTTCTTCTGAAACTGCGATAGCTGGAAACGATGGACCGCGCGGCCATCACCACGATCATCAACACGCCCCAGAGCGCGGTGGCAAGATGCTGGTTTGCGCCCATCAGGTTGAGGCCGGATGACAGAAGCTGCAGCACGATGAGCGCGACGAAGACCGGCAAAACGCGGCCGAACCCGCCAAACGGATTGACCCCACCGAGAAACGCCGCCAGCACGGTGATGAGCAGGTAGGACTCGCCATGGCCGACGCGCACCGAATTGAACCGGGCAAGCATGATGATGCCGGCCACCGCGCACATCACGCCTGACAAGGTATAGACGAGCACGACGATCTTGCGGGTGTTCAAGCCCGAATATTGCGCGGCTTCCATGTTGGAGCCGATCATCAGCAGGCCAAAGCCGAGCTTGCTCCGGGTCAAAAGCACATGCCAGAGCGCCACGCAGACGATGAAGATCAACAGCGGGATCGGGAAGCCGAAGATCGATCCATGGCCGATCGGCGCCATATAGCTCGGGAAGCCGGAGACATCGCCGCCACGGGTCAGGAATTCGCCGAGACCGCGCAGAAAGATCATCATAGACAGGGTCACGAGGATCGGATGGGCGCGGGTATAGGCGATGGCGACGCCCGTCAATGCGCCGGCCGCAGCGCCGGTCACAAGCGCGGCGAGGCAGGCGAAGACGAAGGCGCTGCCCGGCGCATCGACGCCGCCATGGGCCTGCAGCACCCAGGCTGCGGCCAGACCGGCGAGATTGGCGGCAAAGGTGACAGACAGGTTGATCCCGCCGGTCAGAAGCGGCAGCAGCATCGCCAGCGTCAACAGGCCGAGTTCCGGAAGCTGGAAGGCAACCGAACCGAAGGTCGCGGCTGAAATGAAATTATCCGCCGCGAGACCGAAGATGAGCATCACCGCGACGAAGGCGATGACCGGGCCGCCCATATCCGCGCCGAAGGTCGCGTTGAACTTCTGGATCAGGGTTTTCATCAGCGCTTGCTCCCCTTGGCTGGCGCGCTCTTCAGGGCGTCCGGCAACAGTTTGTCGAACCGGGCGGAAGACAGCGTGATGGCGATCAGGATGATGGCGCCGACGATCATCTTGAAGGCGAAGGGGGAAACGCCCATCAGGTTAAGGCCGTTCTGGGTGATCGAGACCATCAGCACGCCAAGCACGCAGCCGATGACCGAGCCCTTGCCGCCGCCGAGCCGCGCACCACCGAGAACCGTGGCGGCCAGCACATCGAGTTCGCGGCCGTAGAGCGCATTCGGGACGACTTCCTGCGCATAATGCGCCTGCATGAGACCGGCAATGCCCGCCATCAGGCCAAGCCAGCCAAAGGAGATGTAGTGCATGGCGCCGATATTGATGCCGAAGCGGCGCGCGCCTTCCGGATTGTCGCCGAAGGCGTAGAGCTTGCGCCCCGTCGTCGTCCACGAAATCATGAACCAGGTGACGATGCAGCACAGGATCATCACCACGACAGGAAGCGTCAGTTCCAGCCAGGAGCCGTCCGACATTTCGTGTTCATAGAAGACCACGCGGGTGGAAAGCCATTCGGGCAGGTCGTAGATCGACACGCCCTTGGTGAAGAACATCAAGAGACCGAAAAAGATATTGAACGTCGAAATGGTCGCGACGATCGAAATGATGCGGAAGCGATAGACCAGCAAGGCATTGATCAGCCCAAGGCCGATGCCGACCGCGCCGGCAATCAGGAAGCCTTCCGCCCAGTTGCCGCCGCCAAGCGCGCTCAGCGCAAGGACGGTGACATACTGCACGACCGAGGCGGCGACCGCGAAGGAAATGTCGATGCCGCCCGAGATCAGGACGACGAGAAGCCCGACGGCGAAGATGATGTTGACGGCCGAGACGTTCAGCACGTCGAAGGCATTGGAGAGCGTCAAAAACCGGTCAGTTCCGAACGAAAGTCCGATCGACAGCAGGATCATCACGGCCAGAAGCGTGAATTCGGTGGTGTGGGCAAGGATGAGCCTACGCATAGACGGCGGACTCCAGTTCGGTCAGCGAAATGTCGCGCGGATCGTAGGCGGCCTGGAAACGGCCCTCCACCATATGAATGACGCGATCGGCGTTGAAATAGACTTCCGGCGGTTCGTCGGAGATGAGAATGATCGACAGGCCTTCTGCGGCGAGCTTTCTGGCGATTTCGAAAATCCCGGCTCTTGCGCCGACATCGACGCCGACGGTCGGCGCGTCGAGAATGAGGATCTTCGGGCCGATGGCCAGCCATTTGGCGATGGCGACACGCTGCTGGTTGCCGCCGGAAAGGGTGCGGATGGGATCGTCAGGCGTACCGATCTTGACGCCGAGCGCCGAAATCCAGTGCGAGACGACATTCGCCTTCTTGGCCGGCGAGATCAGGCCGCCCGAGAGAATGCGATCCAGCGAGGCCATGACCAGATTGTCGGCGATGGATTGCGGCTGGTTGAGGCCGAGCGACAGCCGGTCTTCCGAAAGATAGGCGACGCCGGCCCGGATCGCATCTCTGTTCGAGGCAAACTCGACCTTCTTGCCATCGATCAGGATTTCGCCGGAATGCGGGCGATGCATTCCGAAAAGCGTCAGGGCAAGCTCGGTGCGGCCGGCGCCGAGAAGGCCGGTAATTCCAAGCGTTTCGCCACGGCGTAGGTCGAAGGAGATATTCTCGAATTCGCCGTCGCGGGTGAGGTTTTTCACCGAGAGCACGACAGGCGCATCGCTGTGATCGGTGGCGATGACGGCGCTGTCGAAATTGCGGCCGGTCATCAGTTCGGTGATCCGAGATTGGGTCATGCCCTCGACGGGGTAGACGCCGACAAGCGCTCCGTCGCGCAACACGGTAATCCGGTGGGAAATCTCCAGCACCTCCGCCAGGCGATGCGAAACGAAGACGATGGCGACGCCGGATGCCGACAGGTTGCGGACGATCTCGATCAGATAGTCGGCCTCGGATTGCGTCAGCGATGCCGTCGGTTCGTCCATGAAGACGAGGCGGGCTTCGCCGACAAGGGCGCGCGCGATGGCGACGATCTGGCGCTGGGCGATCGGCAATTCCTTGAGCGGCTTGTGAATATCAAGACTGACGCCAAGACGGCTCAGCGCTTTTTCCGCCGCCTTCTCGATGGCGCGCTTGTCGACGATGCCGAACTTGCCGTTCACCGCGAGCTGAAAGCCGATATTTTCGGCAACGGACATTTCGCCAAACAGCGCCAGATCCTGCCAGATCACCTGGATGCCGAGCGACTGGGCAAGCGTCGGCGTCATCGTGGTGATCGGCTTGCCGTCGAAGATCAGTTCTGCGCCCTCTTCGGGCGTGTAGACACCGGTGATGACCTTGATCAGGGTGCTCTTGCCGCAACCGTTTTCGCCGGCAAGGCAATGGACCTCGCCCGGATTGACCTCGAACGAGACGCCCTTGAGAGCGCGCACGCCGCCGAAGGCGATCCTGATATTTTTGAGGGATAGAAGCGGTTCTGCACTCACGATGGCGTGTCTCCCCGTTCGACCACGCATGCCGCGGCCGCTCGATTTTCTTGTTCTTGGAAATGAGGGTCGCGCGGAGGCCCGCGCGACCCTTTCAGGCCCTTGGGAGGATTAAAGGCCCATGGAGACGAGCTTGTCGATGCTTTCCTTGTCGATCTTCAGAAGCTGATCGACAATGATCGTGTTGCCATCCGGCTTGATCTCGCCGAGACCGTCGATGGTTTCGCCGGCTTTCGGCGTCTGGCCCTTGGCAATGCGGTCTGCAAGCGTCACGAAGACTTCGCCGGCCAACTTCGGGTTCCACATGAAGCCGCCGGTCAGCGCACCGCTTTTGATCAGCTTGGCGCCCTGTCCCGGAGAGAACGGGCCGATGACGAAGATCTTTCCGTCCTTGCGGCGTTCTTCCACGGCGCGGCCGGCGCCGATCGGGCCTTGCGAGCCGAATGCCAGGAAGCCATGGAGATCGGGATTGGCCGACATCAGGTCGAGCGCGGTGGAGCGGCTCTTGTCGAGGTCTTCGGCAACGCCGTAGCGATCGCCGACGAGCTTCATGTCAGGGTAGTTTGCCTTGATATAGGCGATGGCCGCATCGGCCCAGGCATTGTGCAGCGGAACCGTCAACGAACCGACGAAGACAGCGTAGGAGCCCTTGCCGCCCATCTTTTCAGCCAGCAGCTTGCCATGCGCTTCGCCAAAACCCTTGGCGGACGCCAGTTCGAAGTCCCAATCGGCGCCGGCCTGCTTGGGCGATTCATGGGTGATCACCTTGATGCCGGCGGCTTGCGCCTTCTTCAGCACCGGTTCCAGCACCTTGGCGTCGTTCGGTACGACCCCGATGAAATCGACCTTCTGGGCGATCAGGTCTTCGATGGCGCGAACCTGAAGGGCCGGGTCGGCGCTGGTCGGGCCGACCATGAAGCCGTTGACGCCGAGCTTGGCGCTCTGCTCCTTGATGCCGGCTTCCATGGCGTTGAACCACGGGATGCCGCCGATCTTGACGACGACGCCGATCTTGGTTTCCGCGGCAAATGATGCGGTGGATGAAAGAAGCGCAAGCGAAATGCCAAGCGCGGCTGCGAGAATTTTCTTCATGGGGTTCTCCTCCTCTGAATGTCCCCTGACGCGGAAAGGCATGCCTGCAGAAGCGAAACGCTTCCGCGGCCGAATTCCTCAAGCCCGGACAGGCTCCTCCCTCGTCGCTTCCTCTAAGCGGCCATGTTGCACAATCGATATTTCTCTCTTGCACAATCGATGGTGCAATTACATTATCATTCGGCAGGCTTTCGTCAAGAGGGCAGGTCATCTACAACGTGCCAGAAGTGAGGAGATTCCGGCATGACCGAAAAAGAACAAAAGAAAGCAACGATTTACGATCTGTCGGTCGCATCGGGCGCTTCGGCTTCGACGGTGAGTGCGGTTTTGAACGGCACCTGGCGCAAGCGCCGCATCTCCGAGGAAACCGCAGACAGGATCATATCGCTCGCCAAGGAACATCGATACACCGCGAACCGGCAGGCGAGAGCGTTGAGAAGTTCGCGGTCGGGTTTGGCGGGGCTGCTTCTGCCGGTCTACGACACGCGCTTCTTTTCCTCCATGGCCCAGACCTTCGAGGCGCAGGCGCGCAAGCGCGGCCTTTTGCCGATTGTCGTGTCAGGGCGACGCGATCCAGAAGAGGAGCGCCGCACGGTCGAATCGCTCATCGCCTATTCGATCGATTCGCTCTTCATCGCCGGCGCCACGGATCCTGACGGCGTGCACAGGGTTTGCGCGCGCGCAGGCGTGCCGCATGTCAACATCGACCTTCCCGGCGACAAGGCCTGCTCCGTGATTTCCGACAACAGGCAGGGCGCCAAGGCGCTGACGTCGGCGATCATCCGGCATGCGCAGCAGCAAGGCCCCCTCGTCCCCGGCGACGTCTACATGTTCGGCGGGCGCAACGACCATGCCAGCCGCGAGCGCATCGTCGGATTTCACGCCGTCAAGGAGGAGGTTTTCGGCGTTCCCGACGGTGACGACTTCGAAAGCACCGGTTATTCGCCGGGCATGACCGCACTCGCCTTCGAACGTTTCCACGAACGCCACGGCAGGCTACCGCGTTGTTTCTTCATCAACTCGTCGATCAATTTCGAAGGATTGCTGCGCTTCATGGGCAAGCATGACGGCGAAGCTTTCGACGACATCGTCGTGGGGTGCTTCGACTACGATCCTTTCGGCTCGTTCCTCCCCTTCCCCGTCTATATGATCCGTCCGAATATTTCGGAGATGCTGGAAAAAGGCTTCGACCTGCTGGATGTCGCCGAAGACGCCTCGCAGATCGTCCTTGTCGAACCCCAGCTCGTGCCGCCCCGCACCGCCCTCGAGGGCCCCCTCGATGCCTTGCGCGATCCCTCGCCTCTCGGCGTGACGCTGGCATAGGTCGTTTGGCGATATGCGAAATTGCGCCGCGCGGCTGGCGTCGGCTGGCAAAGAGCCCTAACCTGCGGGTCGCTGACAGGGAGGCCGCCGTTAGTGTTCAGTATCGATGGTATCATCGCCTTCGTCGCCGTTGCCGAAAGCGGATCGATCAGCGAGGCGGCGCGCCGCTTGCGGATCTCGAAATCGGTCGTCAGCGAGCGTCTCGGCGATCTCGAAGCGAAGCTCGGCGGCATGCTCATCCATCGCAGCACGCGAAAGCTGACGCTGACCGAGGATGGCGCCACCTTCCTCGAAAGCGCCCGCAAAATACTGCAGGACATGGAGGCCGCCTCCGCCACCTTCCGCGAACGCCGCGGCACGCTTTCCGGCCCGCTCCGGATCGCGGCGCCCGTGACCTTCGGTCGAATGCATCTCGGGCCGGCAGTTTACGCCTTTCTGGCGCTGCATCCACAGATCGCGCTGACGCTTGACATCGACGATCGTCGGGTCGACGCCACCTCGGGCGGATATGACGCCATCATCCGCCACGGGCCGATCCTGGATTCCCGGCTTGTCGCCTGGAAGCTCGCCCGCAGCCGCCGCATGCTTTCGGCCTCACCGGATTATCTCGCCAGACACGGCACGCCCCGGACGCTCGAAGACCTCGAAAGTCATCGCGGCCTTTTTTACACCAACAGGGGCATCGCCGATTGGCGCTTCGAATCGCCGGAGGGTTCCGTCGTCATCAGAGGGCGTCTTGCCATGGGCATCAACAATGGCGACATGCTTCGCGACGCCGCTATCGCCGGCCTCGGCATCGCGCTGCTGCCATCCTTCATCGCCGCGCCCGCAATTGCCGCGGGACTGCTGAGCGAAATCGACGTCGGCCCGAAGCCGGAGCCGGAATTCATCTATATGGCGCATCCCGAAGGCCGCAATCCGTCGCTCAAGCTGCGCGCGCTTGGCGACCATCTCAGGATGACGTTCGGCGATCCTCCCTATTGGGACCCTGCCGCCTGACGAACGCCTCGGCGCGAACCGTCACAGCGTGCTCATGCCGCCATCGATCACCAATTCGCTGCCGACGAAGTAGGAGGCTTCATCCGAGGCAAGGAAGATGATCGTCTTGGCGACCTCGGAAGCATCGCCGAAGCGACCGGCCGGGATCTGGCCTTGAATATTCGTGGCCATTGCCTTGGAATCGGCTTCCGACATGCCGAGCTTGCCATAAAGCGGGGTCGCGATCGGACCGGGGCTGACGGCGTTGACGCGAATGCCGCGGCCGATCAGCTCGCCCGAAAGCGTCTTGGCCAATGTCAGCAGTGCGCCCTTGGTCAGCGAATAGACGCTCGAGTTCGGCATGCCGATATGCGCGTTGATCGACGTGTTCAGCACGATGGATGCTTTCTTCGAGAAGACCGGCATCAGCGCCTGAATCAGGAAATACGGACCCTTGACGTTCGTTGCGACGGATTTGTCGAAATCCGCTTCCGACCAGCCCTCAACCGGCCCGAATTGCGCCACGCCGGCATTGACGAACAGGATGTCGAGGTGGCCGAAGGCTTCCTTCACCTTTTCGGCGACATCCTTCTGGCTCTCAATATTGCCGGCGTCCGAGCGGATGACGAGAGCTGCGTCGCCCAGTTCCATGCGCGCCCGTTCGATGCCTTGCGCGCTGCTGCCGGTGACGGCGACGCGTGCGCCTTCCGCAATGAACTGGCGGGCGGTTTCCAGACCGATGCCGCTGGTGCCGCCGGTGATGAGGGCGGTCTTGTTGACGAGGCGTGCCATGATGGTTCCTTTCAGAGTTGGCGAAATGCCTGGCCGGAGCCGAAAACGACCGGCGGAGACATGCTTGAAGACGTCCGTTCTTCGACGTCGGGTAAGCATCCTCTCCGAATTCCGACCGAGCATTGCGCCGGTTTCGATGACCATGAAATAGCCCATCGCCGCCGGTGGGATAAGCGCCCCGAATCCGGAACTGACGTTCGGAAAAGCCGAACAACGGGTCCTCCTCGCCGATGAGCAAATTAGCCATTGGCTTAAAATACCGTCTTGACCGCGCCGTGGGTTTGCGCTCATTTGTAACTATATAACGTTACTTAATCGCATAGATGCCATCATGACCGAAAAATTGCCCGTCACCGTCCTCTCCGGCTTTCTCGGAGCAGGCAAGACCACGCTGCTGAACCACATTCTCTCCAACCGACAGGGCCTGCGCGTCGCGCTCATCGTAAACGATATGAGCGAGGTCAATATCGATGCCGCGCTGGTGCGCGATGGCGGGGCGAACCTGTCGCGAACGGAAGAGCAGCTGGTGGAAATGACCAATGGCTGCATCTGCTGCACCCTGCGCGACGACCTGTTGAAAGAGGTGCGCGCGCTGGCCGAACAGGGCCGGTTCGACTATCTGCTGATCGAATCGACCGGCATTGCCGAACCGCTGCCGGTAGCGACCACCTTCGATTTCCGCGATGAAAACGGCCGGAGCCTGTCGGATGTGGCTCGGCTCGACACGATGGTCACGGTCGTCGATGCCGCCAATCTGCTTGCCGATTACGGCTCGGCCGATTTCCTGGCCGATCGTGGCGATACGGCCGGCGAAGGCGACAACCGCACCGTCGTCGACCTCCTCGTCGAGCAGATCGAATTTGCCGATGTCGTCGTGCTGAACAAGGTCGGCAGCGCGACGACCCAACAGCGTGACGCAGCCCGCAAGATCATCGTCTCCCTGAACCCCGATGCGCTGCTGATCGAAACCGATTTTGGCCATGTCGACCTGAGGCAGGTACTTGGCACCGGACGTTTCGATCTCGCAAAGGCAGAGCAGCATCCGCTATGGTTCAAGGAGTTGCACGGTTTCAACGACCATGTGCCGGAAACCGAGGAATATGGCATCCGCTCCTTCGTCTATCGCGCCCGGCGTCCTTTCGATCCCGTTCGTTTCCAGCGTTTCATCGATGGCGACTGGCCAGGGGTCGTCCGGGCCAAGGGTTTCTTCTGGTTGGCGACGCGGCCGCATCATGTCGGCGAAATCAGCCAGGCGGGCGCAATCGTACGAACATCCCGTATGGGCCTGTGGTGGTCGGCCGTACCCCGGGCGCAATGGCCGCGCGACGCCGGCTTCCTGAAAATGATGCAGCCTTATCTCGATCCGGTCTGGGGCGACCGCCGGCAGGAGATCGTCTTCATCGGCGCCGACCCCATGGACGAACCCGCGATCCGCGCCGAACTCGACGCCTGTCTGGTCGCGGCGACGGCATTCGCCCCCGACCTCTGGCGGGATCTTCCCGATCCCTTCGCAAGCTGGGAACGAAAAGCCTCATAGGCCCG
Organism: uncultured Rhizobium sp.; assembly: GCA_945952045.1. Classification (GTDB taxonomy): domain Bacteria; phylum Pseudomonadota; class Alphaproteobacteria; order Rhizobiales; family Rhizobiaceae; genus Metarhizobium. The sequence goes on along the minus strand of CAMFHE010000001.1, from coordinate 459,201 downwards.
GCGACCGGATACGAGGTCGCCCGCCTGCGGCCCACTTGCATCGCCTACGCCCGATCACGGATGGACCGAGGCGGTTACTTCGCGACGGGATCGAACCAATGCCGCTGCACCGCGTTATTCCGCCGCTTCAACGGAGTGGCCGGCATGACAATCCCTTCCTTTCTCGCGCCTGTCGCCCGCAGCGGCAGGCGTTTTGCGCTGGCGGCGGTGTTCGCTTCGCATGTCTCGAATGCTTCGGCCGCTGACGAGGCGCCTGCCGTTCCGGTCACGGCGATCGTGGCAAGGACAGATCAGCTCGACCGGGTCATCAACGGCATCGGCACGGTCGCTCCGCTGCAGTCGGTGACGGTGCGATCCAGGATCGACGGACAGGTGGTCGAGGTTCCCTTTGCCGAAGGCGAGATGGTCGAGAAGGGCAGCGTCATCCTCAAACTCGACGACCGCGAACTTGTGTCCGCTTTGGCATCGGCCAAAGCCAAGAAGGCGCAGGACGAGGCCCAGTTAAGCAGCGCGAAGGCCGATGCCCAACGCTATTCGACGCTTGCCGAAAAGGGCGTGGCCTCCGCCTCCACGCTGGAGCAGAAAACTGCGACCAGCGAGCAATATGCCGCTGCCGTCCAGTCGGACGATGCCCTGATCAAAAGCGCGGAAACGCAGCTCGGTTTCGCCACGGTCGTCGCGCCGTTTTCCGGGCGCACCGGCTTCCGGCATGTCAATGTCGGCAGCGTCATTTCCGCCAATGCGACCGACGGCATCGTCACCATCACCCAGATGGATCCGATCGCCGTCTCCTTCGTGGCCCCGGGCGATCGGTTCGGCGAGATCCGCGAGGCTCTGAAACAGGGGATTGCGACGGTAACGCTGGTGTCGACCGATGGCGCAAGGACGCTGGCGACGGGGCGGCTGACGATCATGGACAATGCCGTCGACGCCTCCAACGGCTCGATCCATCTCCAGGCGATTTTCGACAACAAGGATGGAATTCTTTGGCCAGGACTGCCCGTGGCAACGATCCTGACGATTGAGAAACGCAGCGGTATCGTCGTCCCCGATAAAGCCTTGGCGCGCGGCCGCGATGGTCTTTATGCCTATGTGGTCTCCGGCGATGGGAAGGTGGCCAAGCGTAACGTCAAGACGGCTTTCGTGACGGATGCACGGGCCTTGGTGACCGAGGGCATCGGCGATGGCGAGCAGGTGGTCATGGACGGACAGTCGCGCATCGGCGACGGCGCCAAGGTCACGGTCACGCCATGGGATGGCGCGCCGACCGGCGAACTGTCGGAGAAGGTAAAACCATGATCAGCGCCGGCAAGCAGCAAACGAAAACCGCAAGCTTCTTCGATTTCTTCATTACCCACCCGGTTGCAACCGGCCTGATCATGAGCGGCGTCTTTCTGGTTGGTGCGATCTGCTATCCCTTCATGCCGGTATCCGCCCTTCCGCAGATCGATTTTCCGACCATCCAGATTGCCGCCAACCTTCCCGGAGCATCACCCGAGACGATGGCATCGAGTGTCGCGCAGCCTATCGAGGAGGCGCTATCGCGCGTCAGCGGCATCAGCGAGATGACCTCGAACAGCTCGCTCGGCACGACCTCGATCACCGTCCAGTTCGGGCTGGATCAGGATATCCAGACCGCAGCCAGCGACGTTCAGACGGCGATCAGCGAGGCGGCAGGGCAACTGCCGAAGGACATGACCTCGCTGCCGAGCGTGCGAAAGGTCAATCCCGCCGATGCGCCGGTCATGCAGCTTTCGGCTAGCTCCGATACGCTGACCCTTCCGGAACTCGACGAGTATATCGAACGCAATGTCGCCTCCAAGATCGGCCAGGTCTCCGGCGTCGCCTTCGTCAATATCGGCGGCAAGCAGAAGCCGGCCATTCGCATCGCCGTGGACCCCGGCAGGCTGGCGCAGGCCGACGTCACTCTCGAGGACGTGCGCACGGCAATCGGCAATCTCAGCCTCAGTGCGCCCAAGGGAAATATCGACGATCCCACCCGCACCTTTCCGATCTACACCAACGACCAGATCGGCAGCAGCGCCGAATGGAACGATGCGGTGATTGCCTATCGCAATGGTGGCCCGGTGCGGATCCGCGATATCGGCCAGGCCGTCGATGGCGCCGAGGACAACAAGATGGCCCATTGGACGAATGGCGAGCGCGGCATTGCGCTCGACGTCTTCCGCCAGCCGGGCGCCAACGTGATTGCCGTCGTCAATGCGGTGAAGGAACAGCTTCCGGCCCTGCAGGCGTCGCTCCCCAAGTCTATCAAGCTCGAACTCGTGACAGACCGGACATCAACGATCCGGGCGTCGGTCGACGATGTCCAGTTTACGCTGATGCTGACGATCGGGCTGGTCGTCGTCGTCATATTCCTCTTCCTGCGCAATCTGCGCGCAACGATCATTCCGGTCCTGACCCTGCCGATTGCGCTTGTCGGCTCGCTTGCGCCGATGTGGGTTTGCGGCTTCAGCCTCGACAATCTGTCGCTGATGGCGCTGGTCGTCGCCGTCGGTTTCGTGGTCGACGACGCCATCGTCATGCTCGAAAACATCACCCGCCATATCGAGGATGGTGTCGATCCCATGGAGGCATCCAAGAAAGGCGCCGGTGAGATCGGTTTTACGATCGTATCGATCAGCCTTTCGCTGATTGCCGTTCTCATCCCGATCCTTCTGATGGGCGGCATCGTAGGACGTCTGTTTCGGGAATTTGCGATCACCCTCACCATTGCCATCATCCTCTCGGCCATCGTGTCACTGACGCTGACGCCAATGCTGGCCTCCCGCTTCATCCGTCCGGTCGAGTCTGACAAGCGTAGCCGATTCTATAATGCCGGCGAGGCTTTTTTCGCACGTCTGACATCCCTTTATGTCCGTAGCCTCAAGCCGGTCATCCGGCACCGCTACCTGACGCTGATCGTCTTTTTGGCGACGATTGCCGCCACAGCATTTCTGTTCGTCATTGCGCCAAAGGGGTTCTTTCCGGAACAGGATACCGGTTTTATCGCCGGCCTGTCCCAGGCCTCGCCGGACATATCCTTTACCGAGATGGCAAAGCTCCAGGAACGCGTCAGCGCGATCATCATGAAGGATCCGGCTGTCTACAGCGTCTTCATGGATATCGGCGGCGGCAATGGCGGCAATGCGCTCAACCAGGGCCATGTCAACATCACGCTGAAACCGCGTGAGGAACGCGACGCCAGCGCCAAGCAGGTAATCGACCGTCTGGGGCTGGCGCTCAACGCCCAGCAGGGCATCAAGCTCTTCATGCAATCCGCGCAGGATATCAATATCGGCGCCCGGCCGGCCAAGACGCAATACCAGTTCACGCTTCAGGACGGCAATGTCGAGGAACTCGGCAATTGGGCCGGCAAGATCACCACTGCTCTACAGGGCGTTTCCGAATTGCGCGATGTCGGTAGCGATCAGCAGGCGGAAGCGCCGAACCTGTCGATCAAGATCGACCGTGCGGCAGCCACACTCTATGGCGTGTTGCCGTCGACCATCGACGAGACGCTGTACGATGCCTTCGGGCAGCGTCAGGTCGCCTCGTTTTCCACCCAGACCGATACGTTCCGGGTGATCCTCGAAGTGCTGCCGGACCTGCAACGCGATATCGCAACACTCGACAGGCTGTCGGTCCGCGCCAGCAATGGCACGCTCATTCCGCTTTCGGTCGTAGCCAAATGGACGACGAACGGCGTCTCTCCGGTTTCCATCTCCCATCAGGGCCAGTCGCCGGCCGTCACCATCTCCTTCAACCTCGCACCCGATGTCGCGCTCGGCCAGGCAACGGCGGCAATCGAGAAGACGGTGGCCGACATGCATCCGCCAGCCTCGCTACAGACGAGTTTTTCCGGCAGTGCAAAAGCCTTCAAGGATTCCCTCGGGACGATCCCGCTTCTCATCCTCGCTTCTCTCGTCGTCGTTTATATCATTCTCGGCGTACTCTACGAAAGCCTGATCCATCCGCTGACGATCCTGTCCACCCTGCCCTCCGCCGGTCTCGGCGCGCTGCTCGCCCTGCAGGTCGCGGGCTTCGATTTCGGCCTCGTCGCCATGATCGGCGTCATCCTGTTGATCGGCATCGTCAAGAAAAACGGCATCATGCTGGTCGATTTCGCGATCCAGGCGGAGCGGGAGCAAGGGCTGAGCAGCGAGGAGGCCATCACCAAGGCAGCGCAGATGCGCTTCCGGCCGATCCTGATGACGACGATGGCGGCGCTGCTCGGCGGGCTACCGCTCGCGCTCGGCCACGGCGCCGGTTCGGAACTGCGCCAACCGCTCGGCTATGCGATCGTCGGCGGACTGCTCGTCAGCCAATTGCTGACGCTCTACACGACGCCGGTCATTTACCTTCTTCTGGACAAGCTTCGTTCCGAAAAACAAAGCCTACGCGATAACCAGCCGCCACTTGCGGCATAGAAACCTGCGCGGCTGTCTTTTCCCAGGATGTCGGGAGGGTTCCGCCGGACGGTTTCAACATGAAGCCGGCCCGCCGCCGCGTCTGCCTTGCTATCGCCGATCCGGTGTCCTTCGTAGTAGACCTAATTTACTGTATTTACGAGAAAATCACGCGATTTTCTCTTGCGGATCGCTGCTACTCTAAATAGAACCGGTTTGACACATGTCATGATTGCGTTAGCTGGCATGCCCGGAGGCAGGCTCGCGCTTACGCGTTCCCATCCAAGATACCGATTGGACCTTACCGTGGCGCTCTCCGACGACATCCAGAAGCTTTACATCGCATACTTCAATCGCCCTGCCGATCCCGCCGGGCTTGCTTACTGGGTCGATATCGTCGCGAAGAACGGCGGCAGCACCGCTGCCGTCGCGCATGCGTTCAGCGGGTCGGCGGAATACCAGGCGACTTATGCGGGCTTCGACAGCGCGGCTATCGTCAACAAGGTTTATCAGAACCTGTTCGGGCGTCCGGCCGAGGCCACCGGCCTGCAATTCTGGTCGGCGCATTTGGACAATGGCACCATCAACCTCGGCAATATCGTCACCGCCATCTTTGCGGGCGCACAGGGTAGCGACAGCGTGGCCGTGGCCAACAAGGCGATAGCCGCCGCGCAATTTACCGCGAGCCTCCAGACACCGGGGCAGATCGCCGCATTCTCGACCGACAGGGGCATAATCCTGGCGACACAGTGGCTCAACAGCGCGGCGACGCCCGAAGGGCTGGTCTCGGCGCTGTCAGACCTTGGCCGGGTCATCGGGACAATCGTGTCTGGTCCCACCGTCGATGGCGGCTCCACACCAACCGATAAGATCACACTGATTTCTGCCGGAGGCACATATGATGGCGTTTCGGGCGTCAAAGATGTTTTCAAGGCCGCCATTGTCGATCTGAACGGCACGACCATCACCGGCAATGCGGCAGATTCAGATATCCTGACATTGACAACCGCGGGCACGGTCACCATCAACAATGGCACGACCGGCGGTACTATCGGCAATGTGAAAGTGCTGAACCTAGCCGATGGAACCAATATCGTTACCTACGATACCAATGCTGGTTTCACCCACATCAATGGCGGCTCCGGAGATGACACATTCGTCCCCGCCACCGCCTTGCTTCCCCTGGTCATCAAGGGCGGCGGCGGCACCGACACCATCGTGCTGCCGGCAAGCTATGCGGCCACGGCTTCGGGCAGCGCGATTTTCGCAAACAATGTCACCGAGATCGAAAAGTTGCGCCTCACGGGCGTCACGAACCAGACAATCGACCTTCAAGCGCTGGGCAACTATAACGACGTCACGCTCGACGGCGGCGCTAACGGTTTGACATTGCTTAATCTCGCAAGCGGCGGCAAAGTCGCTCTGACCGGCGCCGGCACTGCCTTGACCATAGCCAATGCTGCCTTTGCCGGCGGGGCGAACGATATCGTCAATCTGTCGCTGAGCGATGCCAGCGCAGCCGGCGTTGCCTTTGCAACCACGGGGATTACGGCGAGCGGCGTCGAGACCGTCAATATCAGCGTCAATGACAATCAGGCGACACCCAGCGGAGCCTTCAACAATTCCCTGACCTGGCTTGGCAACTCGGTCGAAACCATCACAATCGGCGGCAACGCCGGCCTCAGCCTGGCGGCAGACAGCACGGCGCTGACCTCGGTGGATGCGAGCGGCATCACGCTGGGCGGATTTGCCTGGGACGCCGGGGCGCTGGCCGGGTACGCGACGATAAAGGGCAGCGCCACCGGCACAAATTCGGTCAATCTGAACGCGGCCATGGCGGGGGTCAGCTATACCGGCGGCACCGGCGATGAAAACGTCGTCATCAACGGCACTATTGCCTCCACCGTTCATCTTGGTGGCGGCAGCAATTCCCTTACAATAAGCGGCGCTACGATTCTCGGCACCTATACCGGCGGCGCGGACACAGACAGCCTGTCTTTCCTCTCTGCGACGCCCAATATCAGCGCGGCGACGATAACAGGCTTCGAAAACCTGACGCTTGCCAGCAATGCCGCGGTAACGCTGACGCTCGATCAACTCCGCCAGTTCACAGGCACCATCGCGGCCGCAGGCACAGAGACGTTCAACGTCACGACCGCGGGTACATTCACCGCCGTCGACAATATCGAGCGGTATAATCTTGCCAACGGCACGAACAACTTTACTGCCACCGATACCACCCTTTCCGTCACGGGCGGCAGCGGCGGCGACACCATCAATGTCACCGCTCATCAGGTCGCCAATCTGCTGACCGGCATCGATGGCGGCGGCGGTTCCAACACCCTCAATATCGGCACAACCACGACCCAGGCGATCGATCTCAGTACCACCGTCACGAACATCCAGACCGTCAATGTCGCAGACAGCACCGGCGCGGCCGCTTTCACCAATCTGGACGGCGCGGGCGCGATCCTCAACTACACCAAGAGCACCGGTGACACGACCATCTCCCTGGGCGGCGGCGGCCAGACCCTGAATATCCTCGGCTCCTCTTCGTCTGCGACAAAGATTACCGGCGGTACAGGCATCGACTACATAAACTTGAGTTTGTCCGGTAACGGATCGGATACGATTGTCGCGACCGGACCGACAATGTCGAACCGGACCAACATCGACGTCGTGAACAATTTCAACGCGAGCGGAACAGACTATTTCAAGACCGGCGTCCAAGCCTCAAATATCGGCGACCTTACCATCACAAGCGCCGACACCAGCGACTTTTGGGCGAGCATCGCATTCATCTTGCCAGCGGTTCTGAACAATACCAGCCAGGCCTACCTGGTGACCATCATGTCAGGATCGGCAGCAGGCCTCTATCTGTTCCAGAACACCGGCACCAATGTTTATCAGGTCGACGATAGCGACTTTTTCGTGCAACTGACAGGCAATACCGGCGCCATAGCTGCCAGCAACTTGATTGCATAAACGATGTGACGCGCACCGTTGACCGGCCGGGTGGCGGGGGTATCAGGCGTGCGTATATCGCTGGCGACGCAGATATCCCGTCATGCGTCTTGCAACGCCGCTCGGGCGTTCGGGGTCGGCCATGTCCGATTCCGCCAGCAGTTCCTCGTCCATCGTCAGTTCACGCATGGGAACGTCGATCAGGCCGCGCCTGTCGGAACGGTTCAAGGCGTCGATCGCAGCGATAAGGCTGCCGCGCTTTGCGTATTCCTCCTCGACCTGCGAGGTTTCGCAGCCCAGATGCTCGGCGACGAGTTCGTTGCGATGGGCAGCGATGCACCGGGCCGTTGCATTGTCTCCATCGGGCGCTTCGATGATGACATCGCATTCCGTATCGTAGCCCATCGAGCGATTGTTGAGGTTTGCGGAACCGAGCTTGAGGACGCGATCGTCGCAGATCATGATTTTGGCATGAACGTAGATCGGCGTTCGCGCATCGTTGACCGGATACAGCAGCCTGAAGCGACCATGCAGATCCGCCTCTCGAACAAGTTTCATCAGGCGGATGCGCGCGCTGTCCATGAATTTCGCCTCCAGCCAGCCGCCGGCGCCTTCCGGGTTGATCAGGACGACCTCCGGCCCATCGCGTTCCCGCAAGCGCGCGGCGAGCGCCTCTGCAATGATGCGCGTCGCGAAATACTGGCTCTCGATATAGATGCATTTTTTCGCGAATGCGATCATCGCAAGCTTCGCCACCTCGATCTCGCAGACCTGCGGCTGACTTTCATATTGCGGCAATGTCCGGGAAATGCCGACATCGACATCTTCGAAATCGACGTCCAGACCGGGTGGCCACGGATCGGAACCGGTGGAAACGGCATCGAGCGCCTCACCCGTCGCGCTTTGCCAACGCATGCGCGCCAGTTCGCCAATGGTCGCGGCTGCAGGGCCGGATATGCAGGTCGTCGCGTCGTGCCAGGGCCCTTGCGCAAACCCCATCGGCGAGCGCCGTCGCTTGTCGTTATCCAGATGGTCGCGCGTATCCCAACGACCGACCGTCATATCGATCCCGCCGCAAAACGCGATCTTGTCGTCGATGACCAGCAGCTTCATATGATGAGCCGAAAGCGAGGGATGGGCGCTGTCGAGCTTCAACTGCACCTTCTTGGAAAACATCCATTCCAGCAGGTAGAAGGGCGTTTCGCCCCGGGTGATCGAATTGATCAGGCCGATGTCCCATTTGAGAATGCGGATCGTCAGATCGTCACGCCGCTTGGCCATCCAGTTGAGGAATTTACCGAGTTTTTCAGGCGCATCGTCTTTTGGCTCGCCGGGAACGAGATCGATACGCGTGTCAAAGTCCCAGCCGATGATCATGATCGAACGCTCGGCCTTGAGCATCGCGCTTCTGGCATGCTCGAAAAAACCGGCCGCATCGACCAGAACGGTCATACGATCCGCCTTTCTGACCCGCCAACAGGTCTCACCTTCCACGAGTATAGACGTCATCCCGATCCCCTGTTCGATGCATGCGATATAGGTTCTTCGTTTTTCGCGTCGATCCCCGTTCCCTCAAAAAATCAAGGCAAGCCTCTGCTTTCGAACCCGCAAGGCGCCAACGTTTATTTTCACCGGTCCCTCGATAAACCGACGCCCCGCCGTATCTAGCCTTGGATATCGATCGCAGCGCGATTTCAGGAGCGTCTTTTGAGCGACAGGACATGGAAGGGGTTTGAAATGTTTGACCTCGCAGGCAAGGGAGCGGTCGCGAATACGACCATATCCTTGCGAATGATCATCGTCCTTATCGGCGTCGCCGCGATCCTTTATGTCGGTCAGGAGGTCTTCGTTCCGCTTGCGCTCGCATTGCTGCTGACTTTCACGCTTGCGCCGATCGTGTCGTTTCTGCGCAAGCGGCACGTGCCCAAGATTGCCTCCGTCCTGCTCGCGGTCACAGGTGCATTCCTGCTGATCGGCATTTTCAGCTTCGTGGTCGCCACCCAGGTCGCAAACCTCGCCAACAACGTCCCGACCTATCAGCGCAACATCGTCGACAAAGTCCACGCCCTGACCCAGGCGCAGTCCGGAAACGGCGTGTTCGAACATTTGAGCAAGGTCGTCGAGCGCATCGGCTCCGAGATGCGCACCAGCGCGGAAGACAGCCAGGACGATCGCCCGCAGGAAGCCACCAAACGCGAACCCATGCCGGTCGAAATCGTCACGCGGTCGAACCCGATCGAAACGCTTGGCAACATCATCCTGCCGCTCGTCAGCCCCTTCGCCACCGCCGGTCTCGTGATCGTCCTCGTCATTTTCATGCTCTTGGAACGCGAAGATCTACGCGACCGGTTCATCAGGCTCGTCGGTCTTGGAGACCTGCATCGCACGACGGCGGCGCTTCAGGATGCGGGAAGCCGGGTCGGCAAATATCTGTTGATGCAGCTCGTCGTCAACGCGCTCTACGCGCTTCCGATTACCATCGGCCTCTGGCTCCTGGGCATTCCCAATGCGATCCTTTGGGGGCTTCTCATCCTCGTCCTGCGGTTCGTGCCCTATATCGGCCCGGCCATCGGCATGATCCTGCCGCTGTTCCTGGCGCTGGCGATCGCGCCCGGCTGGTCGCTGGTCGCCTGGGTGGCGGCGCTGTTCATCGTCACGGAACTCGTCAGCAACAACGTCATCGAGCCATGGCTCTACGGCAGCCACACGGGCCTGTCGTCACTGGCGATCATCGTCTCAGCCATCTTCTGGTCCTGGCTCTGGGGGCCAGTTGGTCTCATGCTCTCGACGCCGCTCACCGTTTGTCTCGTGGTGCTCGGGCGATATGTTCCGGAGTTCAGTTTCCTCGACGTGCTTCTCGGCAACGAGCCGGTGCTCAAGCCGCAGGAAAAGCTTTACCAGCGGCTGCTGGCGGGCGATCCGAACGAGGCGACCGACAATGCGGAGGATTACCTCGAAGAGGAATACCTCATCGACTATTACGAAAGCGTCGGCCTGCCGGCACTCGTTCTTGGCGAACTCGACCGTCAACGCGGCGTCATGACCCCCGAACAGCTCAAGCTTCTGGCTTCGACGACCAACACGCTGATCGGCAATCTCGCTGAAATCGCCGCGGAAGAAGCAAGCGAAGAACCGTCCGCGCCCGAAGACGGCGACGGAACGGAACAAGGCACGGCCGACGACCTGCCGAGCGGAGAAGGCAGAACCATGCTTTGCATCGGCGGTCGGGGCCCTATCGATGACGCCGCAGCCTCCATGGTCGCCCAGGTCCTGACGGTGGAGGGTGCAACGGTATCGCAGGCCGCACACACCGCACTGACCGGGAGGAGTGGCGATCTCACGGCAATCGCCGGCGTGAAGGGGCTCGACACGGTGCTGATCTGTTTCCTGAACCGGGCTTCGAAAACCCATGCGCGCCAAGCGGTCAAACGGCTGAAGCGCATCAATCCGCTTTTGCGCGTCGGCATCCTGATGCCGATTGCCGAAGGCGACCGCTTACCCCTGTTGCCGGCAGAAGAGATCGATGCCGATTTCGTGTCGTCCGACATCACAAGCGCCGTTCAGGCCGCGCTCAGCGTGACGGAAGCGGTGAAATTGCGGATCAGCCCGAAACTGATTTCGAGAACGCGCACCACCGCGCCGGCAGTCGTGATGGATATGTGAACGGGGTTTGCGTCAGGCGTGGCGGCGGGCCAGAAATTGCCTATCGTCCAGCGTCGAGCATAGCACGGCGAGAACGATACCGATGGCAGCGCCGAGCAGCGTATCGAAGATGCGCTCTGGCACCATGGCAAATCCGGCTGCTTGCGGTGCGGCGAGATAACTCATCAGTAGCGCCATCGGCGTTACCATGATCTGCCCGAGCGCATAGTTCGAACCGATGATCATTTCGGTGACGAATTGCAGCACGGCAAGCAGCACGATGACCGTCCAGACTGATGGCGCCTGCAAGAGGATCAACCAGACGAGGACAGCGCCGGCCACCGTGCCCAGGCTGCGCTGCAAGGCACGGTTCATACTGATATGCAAATGCGTGCCCTGCATCACGGCCATCGCGCCGAGCACCGCCCAGGCGGGATGCGCAGCACCAAGCGCATGGGCAGCAAGAGCCGCAATCGCCGAGCCGAGCGCAATGCGAAGTGCGGCAAAGGCGCGGTGGCTGACCGGCCGCAACGGTTCCACCGGAAATGCGCCGTCCGCCCTGTGACGGACAAATTCCGTACAGCCGCAAACAAGCAGGGCCAATCCTGCAACGATGGCTGTGGCCAATGCACGCTGGACAACCTCCTCACCCGAGCCCACATGGCCCATGGATGCGCCCGCCGCGAAGACGAAAATTAGCCCGCCCGGTGGCCCGAAGCCACCGGTGATCACGACGAAGAAAAACAGTCCCGACGCCAGCGCCAGCAGCATCAGTTGAACGATGGCGGGCGCGCCTGTCCATGCCATCAGCGACATGGCAAGAACGGCAAGGGTCAGCCAGAGGGCGCATTGCAACACGATGCGGCTGCGTTGCCCGCGCGGCGCAAAACGGCCGAACAGGGCGACCAGCGCGCCGAGCGATGCAAATCCGATCAGATGCGGCCAGGGCGACAGATGAACCAGCGGCAGGGCGATCAGCGCAGTCAACGCCGCCTGCGATCCGGCAAGGGCGGAATTGCGTAGCGAGGGCTGGCCGGAAAGCGCAATGCTTTCGCGCAATTGCCGCAGCCCCAGCAAGTGGCGCGCGGCGTCGATCCGCCGCGCGGCGATCGTGGTGGAAAGGGCCGTGCCGCTCATTTCGATTTTTCCTTCCGCCGCGTCTGCATGGCGGTCAGCCGCTCTTCGATCTGGTCGAAATGCTCCAGCATGGTTGCGATATCCGCGTCGGAAATATCGGCAAGCATCTCCTCCTCGCCCTTGGCAAGCTCCCGGCGAATGGCCGCGACACGCTGCTCGCCGCTTTCGGTGAGGTAGATCAACCGCGCGCGGCTGTCGCTCTCATCGACGCGACGCTCGGCAAATCCCTGCCGACAGAGGATATCGAGCAGGCGCACAAGGCTGGATCCGTCGATGCCGACAAGGGCCGCCAGTTCTTTCTGCGTGATGCCGCCGCCCGTCACCTGCAGGTGCACCAGCGGCGCCCAGGTGGCGTCGGATAGGCCGGCTTCTGCGAGGCGCTCATCGAGCGCCCGCCTCCAGCGGCGTGCAAGCATGGAGAAACGGATCCCGAAACGGGCGCGCGGCGACGTGGGTCTGGAGGTCATGGCCGGATAAAACCACGAATTAATTTGATTTGCAATTCAAATTATTTTTTGCCGTATTTATCCCGCGTCAGCCTTAATGCCTAAACTGCGGCTCGAAGCGCCTCTATCTGATCGTAGAGGATAAGCGCCTGCATGGCCTCATACGCCCCATCGCCATCGCAACGCTCGATCTGGCGCACGAGATTGCGATGCGGATCGAGAAAACCGCCAAGCGCATCGAGATCGCCGCGTTCGACGATCTTCAGATAAGCAAAAGCATGCGCCAACTCGATGACGCCGTAGAGCGCATGCAGGAAGGGATTGCGCGAGGCATCGGCGACGATGCGATGCAGTTCGAAATCGGCAAGGCAGAAGGATTGTGGCTCGCCCATCGACAGCTCCATCTGCCGCAGCCAGTAATGCATGAGGCGAACCTGTTCGCCGGTGCGCGTCGTCGCCACCTCGCGCGCGCCAAGCGGCTCCAGCGACATGCGCACATCGTGCAGGCCGGAAATGAAAGCGGTATCGGGGGCGGCGTGCAGATGCCAGGCCAACACCTGCGGATCGAACAGGTTCCAGCGGTTGCGCTTGGCGACCTTGGTGCCGACCTTCGGCCGCGCCTCGACCAGCCCCTTTGCCTCCAGCGTCTTGATCGCCTCGCGCAGGACCGTGCGCGATACCTCGAAACGATCCATGAGTTCGGCATCGCTCGGCAGCACGGAACCGGCCGCAAACTGGCCGGTTATGACGCCTGTCCCGAGTTCATGAATGACATGCGAATGAAAATTCCGCGCCGTCTTCCGCCCCGAAAGGGAGCGGAGAAGGCTTCCGGGTTCGCTCATGAGGGCGCCTTTTTAAGGCGCGCGCCGGATTTATGCGCCGTGAACACCAGTTGCTGCAGCAGGATGAACAGGAAGAGCAGGAAGCCGATGGCAATCTTGGTCCACCAGCTGGAGAGCGTGCCGTCAAAGACGATGTAGGTCTGCACAAGCCCCTGCAGCATGACGCCGATCAATGTCCCGAAAACGAAGCCGTAACCGCCCGTCAGCAAGGTCCCGCCTATCACCACGGCCGCAATCGAGTCAAGCTCGATGCCGACGGCGGCCAGCGGGTAGCCGGCGGAGGTGTAGAGCGAATAGACAATGCCGGCCAAGCCGCCGAGAAACGACGACATCGCGTAGATGCCGATGGTGACGCTGGCGGTCGGCACGCCCATCAGCGCCGCCGAGGTTGCGTTGCCGCCGAGAGCATAGACATAGGAGCCGAAGCGGGTGCGGTGTGCAATCAGCCCGCCGATCAGGAACACGGCCAGCATCAGGAGGCCGATGGCGCTCAGCCGTCCGCCGCCGGGCAGGCGATAATACAGCCCCATGATCGTCTTGTAGAAGGGATGGTCGATGGGAATGGAATCCTGCGTCAGCACCGATGCCAGCCCACGCGCCAGGAACATGCCGGCAAGGGTGACGATGAAGGGCGGCACCTGCAGGAAATGGATCGCCGTGCCCATTGCCGCGCCGAAGGCCGCCGCCAGCGTCAGCACGATGGCGAAGGAGGCCATCGGATGCAGGCCGAGATGGGAAATGAGCAGCGCGGTGACGACGCCCGCCAGGCCGATGACCGCGCCGACCGAAAGATCGATGCCCCCGGAGATGATGACGAACGTGGCGCCGACAGCGGCAATGCCGAGAAAGGCGTTGTCGGTCAGGAAATTGCCGAGCACGCGCGTCGACCACATGCCGGGATATTGAAAGATGCACACCGCATAGGCGACGATGAAGATGAGGGTCGTGGCCGCCAGCGGCCGGTAACGCGGGTTCATCCTGTCTTTTCCGATGTCTGGATGGAAGCGGGCGCGGGGCGCGGGCGGACGAGGCGGGCGAGCAGCGGCGAAAGCCTGGCGCTTTGCAGCATGAGAATGATGATGATCAGTCCGGCCTTGACGATCAGGTTGAATTCCGGCGGGAAGCCGGAGACGAGGATGCCGGTGTTCATCGCCTGGATGATCAGGGCGCCGAGCACCGACATCGGAATGGAAAAACGCCCGCCCATCAGCGAGGTGCCGCCGATGACAACGGCGAGGATGGCGTCCAGCTCCAGCCACAGTCCGGTATTGTTGGCGTCTGCGCCGCGAATATCGCCAGCGGCGATGGTGCCGGCAATGGCCGCGCAGATGCCGCCGAAGGCGTAGATCGACAGGGTCAATGCCCGGCCGCGCAGCGCCGTATAGCTCGCCGCCGAACGATTGGTGCCGATCGCCTCGATGAACAGGCCGATCGCCGTGCGCCGCACCAGAAGATGGGCGGCAATAGTCAGCACGATGGCAATGACGGCCGGCATCGGCAGGCCGAAGAGCGAGCCCGTACCGACGAAAATCAGCAAGGGATCACTGAAAGTGACGATGGAGCCTTCGGTGATCAACTGCGCGACCCCACGACCCGCGACCATCAGAACCAGTGTGGCAACGAAGGGCTGGATGCCGAGGATCGAGACCAGAAAACCGTTCCAAAGACCGCAGGCAAGGCCAACCAGCAGCGGCGCCAGCAACGTCACAACGGCGGGCTGGCCGGAGACGGCGCATATGGCGGCGGTGGCGCCGGCAACCGCCATGACCGCGCCGACCGAAAGATCGACGCCGCGCGTGGCGATGATCGCCGTCATGCCGACGGACAGGATCGCCACAGGTGCACCACGGTTGATCACGTCGATCAGGCTGCCGAACAGGCGTCCATCCTTCCAGGCGATATCGAAAAAGCCGGGAAAGACGATCCAGTTGAACAGGAGCACCCCGAGAAGTGCGAAAAGCTGCGGCGTGAGCCAGGTTTTTGCGGCGGAGAGTTTCATTCTGCGGCCTCGGCATTCTGGGCGGCGATGGCCTGAACGATGGCCGATGGCGTGATATCGGCGCCGTGCAATTCGGCGACCATGGAACGATCGCGCATGACGACGACGCGTGAGGAATAGCTGACGATCTCGTCCAGCTCCGAGGAGATGACGACCAACGCCAGCCCGTCCTCGCGCAACCGGCTGATCATGCGGACGATTTCGGCATGGGCGCCGACATCGATGCCGCGCGTCGGCTCGTCGAGGATGAGGAAACGCGGATCGGTCGCCAGCCATCGCGCCAGGATAACCTTCTGCTGGTTGCCGCCGGAGAGCAGCTTGACCGGAAGCTCGGCGGACGCGGTGCGGATATCCAGCGCCTCGATGAACTGGCCGGCGATTTCCAGCTGTTCGTCGCGGGTCAGCGCCCGGAACCAGCCGAGCTTGGCCTGCATGGCGATGACGATGTTTTCGCGCACCGAAAGCTCGCCGAAAATGCCATCCGCCTTGCGGTCCTCCGGACAGAAGCCAAAGCCGAGGGACACCGCGTCCTGCGGATTGCGCAAGTTGACCGGCTTGCCGTCGATCTCCAGTCGGCCGCTATCGGCGGTATCGACGCCGAACATCAGCCGCGCCATCTCGGTGCGGCCGGAGCCGAGCAGGCCGGCAATGCCGATGACTTCGCCGCGATGGACGGTGAGGGAGAAGGGATTGACCGAGCCCCGCAGGCCGACATCGGTGAACTGCATCAGCGGATCGGCGGCGCGCGCCTCGACATCGATGAATTCGGGATGGACGAAGGCGAGATCCTTGCCGAGCATCATGCGCACGAGCTGAGCGCGATCGATGCCGGAGATGGCCTCGCTGCCGACCAGCCTTCCGTTGCGCAGCACCGTTACCCGGTCGCTGAGCTCAAAGACCTGATCGAGGAAGTGTGTGATGAAGACGATGGCGAGGCCACGGTCGCGCAGCGAACGGACGATCTCGAACAGCTTGTCGACCTCGGTGCGGTCGAGGCTGGCGGTCGGTTCGTCGAGGATCAGCACCTTGCCGGACAATTCGACGGCCCGCGCGATGGCGACGATCTGCTGGATCGCCACCGAAAAAGTGGAAAGCTCGGCGCGCACATCGATATCGAGGCCGTATTTGGCAAGGATCTCGCGCGCTTCCCGCGCCATGCGGCCGCGATCCACCATGCCGAAACGACGCGGCTGGCGGCCGATGAACAGATTGTCGAGCACCGTCATGTTCGGCAGGAGGTTGACCTCCTGATAGACCGTGCCGATGCCGGCCGCCTGTGCCTGCTGCGGCGTCGAGAAATGCATCGGCGCGTCATCGACGGTGATCTCGCCGGCATCCGGGATATAGGCGCCGGTCAGAATCTTGATGAGGGTTGATTTTCCCGCGCCGTTTTCGCCGAGAAGCGCATGCACTTCACCGGCCCTGAGGCCGATTTCGACATTGTTCAGCGCCGTGTGGTTGCCGAACGTCTTGGTGATCCCCCTGGCGGCGAGGACGACCCTGGAATCATCTGGCATGAGCTTGTCCAAACGCAAAGCGGCACCACCGCGATGCCGATGCTACGAGAGTACAGCATCTCCGGCCTGCGCGTGCAGTCCGAAAATGCCTTGTCCTGCCCGTTTCGCCATCGAGATGGCAACGGCGCGAAACGGATCCGGAAAGACCCCGCCGGCAATGCGACGGAGCCCCTCCTCGGGAGAACCCTTTAGTAGCCGAGACCCTTGCGGCGATCATATTCGCCCTTGGGATCGTCAGCCGGCGTATAGAGCTTGGACTCGGTGATGATGAACTTTTCCGGCTGCTTCTTGTCCTTGACATAGGCGGCGAGCGCATCGAGCGCGGGACCGGCCATGTTGGGCGTCAGTTCGACAGTAGCGTTGGCTTCGCCGGCCGCCATGGCCGCGAAGATATCCGGAACGCCGTCGATGGAGACGACGAGGATATCCTTGCCAGGCTTCAGGCCGGCATCCTTGATTGCCTGGATGCCGCCGACGGCCATATCGTCGTTATGCGCATACATGGCGCAGATGTCCTTGCCGCCGTTTTCGGCCTTCAGGAAACCTTCCATGACTTCCTTGCCCTTGGCGCGGGTGAAATCGCCGGTCTGGCTGCGGATGATGGACACGTTCTTGTGCGCGGCGATGGCCTCTTCGAAGCCCTTCTTGCGGTTGATGGCCGGCGTCGAGCCAACCGTGCCCTGCAACTCGACCACCTTGCAGGCCTTGTCGCCGACCGTCTTGGTCAACCATTCACCGGCAACCTTGCCTTCCTTGACCTGATCGGACGCGACCGATGTCAGGTAGAGATCCTGCGGGGCATCGATGCCGCGATCGAGCAGGATCACCGGAATTTCGGCTTCCTTGGCCTCGGTCAGCACGTCTTCCCAGCCGGTGGCGACGACCGGCGCCACGAGGATGGCGTTAACGCCCTGCGCGATGAAGCCGCGGATCGCCTTGATCTGGTTTTCCTGCTTCTGCTGCGCATCGGCGAATTTAAGCGTAATGCCGCGCTTTTCGGCTTCCGATTTGGTGACCGAGGTTTCGGCCGCGCGCCAGCCCGATTCCGAGCCGATCTGCGAGAAGCCGATGGTCATATCCGCCGCGAGTGCCGAAGAGCAGCCGAGGGCGATCATGCTCGCGCCGAGCGCAAGCCTGCGAAGAATTGTCATTGAAGTCCTCCCAAAGAAACGTCGCCTCCACGACGTTGCATTCTGTATAGCGCCGGTCGCTGCGCGTGTAAAGCTTATAATAGTACAATATATATTGCAGTGCAGCATTTACGACGAAGGACTTGCTCGACCTTCACTTTTGCGTGGGATTTGCGTGAGGCGGCCTTAAACAGCTGCCGCGCCCTGATCGACGGAGCTCCCTCCCCTATATGATGTTCAACAGCAAAAACCCGTTCCCAAACCAACCGGAGGCATCATGGTTCGACGCAAGACAGGCCTTTTACTGGCTGCATTGATTTCGGCATTCCTGCCTCTTGGCGTGGCTGAAGGGCAAAGTATCAATGCCGGCGAGCGTCCGGCAAGCACAAATCCGCCCTTTGCGACGCAGACCGTCGCTGAATTCAATACGCCCTGGGCCATTGCGCTTCTGCCGGATGGACGGATGCTGGTTACCGAAAAACCGGGGCATATTTTCCTGGTCGGTCAGGACGGCACGAAGGTTGAGCTCGACAATGTCCCCGGGGTCGCAGCTTCCGGCCAGAACGGCATGCTCGACATCGCCATCGCGCCGGATTTTGCGACGAGTGGAACCGTCTATTTCACCTATGTCGCGCCCTCTGACGGTGGCGATCGACTGTTTCTCTCCCGCGCGAAACTTCAGGAGGCGAACGGGCGCGCCACGTTTGCGGGTTCCAAGGTCATCTGGCGGCAGACGCCGGGTGGAGGCGGCGGCCAGCCGGGCGGTATCATCGCTTTCGACCCGGAAGGCAAGCATCTGTTTCTGACCGTCGGCGACCGCATGCGGCCTTCAAGCGCGCAGGACCCAAAACAGGCGCGCGGAAAACTGCTGCGGCTTAACCTCGACGGCAGCGCGCCGACGGACAATCCACTTGCGGCTAAAGGTGGCGTCGAAGCCGAGACGTGGACGACCGGGCACCGCAATCCCTACGGGCTTGCCTTTGCGCCCGATGGCCGGCTCTGGCTGCACGAAATGGGACCACGCGGCGGCGACGAGTTGAACCTGATCCAAGAGGGCAAAAATTACGGCTGGCCGCTGGTTTCGAATGGCGACGAATATAGCGGCGCGCCAATCCCCCGCCATGATACCCGCCGGGAATTCGCCGCGCCGGCGGTCTACTGGACGCCGGTCATCGCACCCGCCGGCCTCGCCTTTTACGAGGGCCAAATGTTCAAGCAATGGCAAGGCTCGGCGCTGATCGGCGGTCTCGCGGTCCGCGCGCTCGTGCGCATCGCCTTCGACAAGGACGGTCATCCTGACGAAGCCGAGCGCTGGGCCATGGGAGCGCGCATTCGCGATGTCGCGGTTGCACCCGACGGCGCCGTCTGGCTCATCGAGGACAGCAAAACCGGCCGCCTGCTGCGTCTGACGCCAAAGGCGAAATAGGCCGGCATGTGCATTTATGTCGGACCCGCGGCCCAGCGCGCCCCCACGCGGGCCATCGTCTCATTTACCGTCATGGTGATCGCTGCGATCCTCAGCCGCCGGCAGCGATCAATGCCTCCCCCTGGAGCATTTTCAGCCGAAGCGGAATCGTCTCTCTAGCTGCCGATGGCGGCGTGAAGGACGGAGCCGATCAACCCCGGAAACCGCGATTCGAGATCGTCGTGGCGCAGGCTGAGGCGGCGACCACGGCCCAAGGGTTCGTTGCGAATGACGCCGGCCTCGCGAAGCACTTTCATCAGGTGCGACTTTGTGGATTTTGGCATGGTGGGGTCTGACAGATGGCATTGCGCCATATCCAACGGGCCGCCGGCCAACTGGCGCACGATCGCCAGCCGCTCCGGATCGCTCAACGCGAAGAGCACGTCGGTCAGCCGCAGATCGTTGCGGGCCGGATGGGGTAAATCGGTGATATCGAGCGCCATGGTTCGAATTTAGTTGAACCCTCGGCAAATTGATAGTAGGGATTTGTTCGAAATTATTCGAACCGACAGGTGTCTTCGTGACCGATGTGATGTTACCCCTGCCGCTGCGCAGTCGTTCGGGCTTCCGGATCACGCTTACGGCCATGGCGGTGATGATGGCCGGCGCCAGCGCGCCCTCGCCCTTCTATCCCGCGCTTCAACAGGAAATCGGTTTCTCGGCAGCGACGCTGACCAGCATTTTCGCGGTCTACACCGTCGCGCTCCTGGCATCGCTGCTGATCACCGGCTCGCTGTCGGATCATATCGGCCGGCGGCCGGTCATTTCGGTCGGGTTTTCATTGATGGCGCTCAGCCTGCTGCTCTTCTGGCAGGCGCATGACGTCTCCGGCCTGATCGCGGCCCGCATGTTGCAAGGCGTCGCTGCCGGGCTGCTGCTTTCTGCGCTCTCAGCCGCCGTCGTCGATCTGGAGCCGAAGGACCGGCCGGGCAGTGCGACGATCTGGAATTCGGTCATCCCGCTTGGTGGTTTGGCCATCGGCGCGCTCATCGCCGGCATCCTGATGGATACGACGGAGGGGGCCGAGGCCGACGTGTTCGGCACGCTGGTCGCAGCTTACGCGTTTCTGGCCGCCGTCATCTGGTTCATCCCCGAGACCGCGCCGCGACACCAGGGCGTCTGGGCTTCGCTTCGGCCGCGGATCGGCGTGCCGACCGCAGCCGCGGCCGCCTTCTGGCGCAGCGCCCCGGCCGTCATTGCCGGCTGGGCGACGGGCGGGCTCTATTTGTCGCTCGGCGCACCCATCGTGCGCCATGTGTTCGGCGCGGAAGACCATGTCACGCAAGCGATCGTGATCGTGCTGCTCTGCGGCGCAGGTGCTGCCGCCTGCTATATCGCGCGTGGCCATTCCTCGCGGTGGGTAACACTCTACGGCACATCGGCACTGGCTATCGGAACCGCATTGACGCTCGCCGCCATTGCTTGGCACTCCCTGCCGGCCTATCTCGCCGCGCTGATCATTGCCGGAACGGGCTTCGGAACCTGCTTCTACGGCGTCTTGCGCTCCGTCGTGCCGGTCGTGCGACCGGAGGAACGCGGCGAGCTTTTCGCAGCGCTGTTTACACTCAGCTACCTCGCCTTCGGCTTGCCAACGCTGCTCGCCGGCCTTGCCGTCGGTATTTTCGGGCTGACGCAAACGACGCTGGGCTATGGCGCGTTGATCGTCCTATTTTCGGCGATAGCCGGAATGCTGCGCAAGTTCAGGACCCAAAGCTAGGCCTTGCCCTCCCCGCAACGCGCCGGCCCGTCACCCTGCCGAAAAATAGAGAGCGATGCGCTGCCCGTCCTTTTCCATGGTCTGAAATGGCGTTTCGTAGAGCGCTTCGAGTACATCGTCGCGAATGATCTCGGCCGGCGTCCCCTGAAAGGCGATGGCGCCGTTCTTCATCGCGACGATCCGGTCTGAATAGCAGGCGGCGAAGTTGATGTCGTGAAGGACCATGACGACGGTCTTGCCGAGTTCGTCGGCGGCGCGGCGCAAAAGCCGCATCATCGAGACCGCGTGGCGGATATCGAGATTGTTGAGCGGCTCGTCGAACAGCATGTAGTCGGTATCCTGGCAGAGGACCATCGCAACGAAGGCCCGCTGGCGCTGGCCGCCGGAAAGTTCGTCGAGAAAGCGATCGGCAAGCGGCATGAGGTCGAGATAACCGAGCGCCCGGTCGATATGACCGGCATCGGCATGCGTCGGCCGGCCCTTGCTGTGCGGGTATCGTCCGAAGGCGACGAGATCGCGTACCGTCAGGCGCGTGGTCATCGCATTATCCTGCCGCAGGATCGATAGCCGTTTGGCGAGAACGTCGCCCGATGTGCGCGTCACGTCGAGGCCGTCGACGCTGACGCTGCCGGCATCCATGCCGATGAGACGGCTGATCATCGAGAGCAGCGTGGATTTTCCCGCACCGTTCGGCCCTATGATTGAAGTCAATCCACCGCCGGGAAGATCGAGGCTCACGCCATCGACGACGACGCTGGCGCCATAGGATTTCGTCAACCTGTCGACACGGATCATCGCGCCGCCCTCCGAACCAGCATGAGAATGAAGAAAAGCCCGCCGACGAATTCGATCACGATGCCGAGTGCGGTGTCGAAGGCGAGCAGGCGTTCGAGAATCGTCTGGCCGGCGACCAGCGCGATCGCCGCAAAAAGCGCCGCCGCCGGAAGGATGAACCGATGCCGCTCGACGGGAACGATGCGATAGGCGAGGCTTGCGACCAGCAGGCCGAAGAAGGTGACCGGTCCGACAAGCGCCGTCGACACCGATACCATGACAGCGATGACGATCAGCAGCACGGTCGTTATCCGACGGTGATCGACGCCGAGGCCTATCGCCGTCTCGCGGCCAAGCGCCATCACATCGAACGTATGGCCGATGCGCCATGCCACGAGGCTGGCAGCGGCAAGCAGCATGGCGGCAAGGCCGAGCAGGTCGCCGGGCACGGAATTGAAACTGGCGAACAGCCGGTCCTGCAACACGATGAATTCGTTAGGATCGATGATACGTTGCATGAACTGGCTGAGGCTGCGGAACAGCACGCCGAATATGATGCCGACGAGGATGAGAAGATGCAGGCTGCGCAGCCCGCCCGAAAACAGCCAGCGATAGAGCAGTGCTGAAAACAGCACCATGACGCCGCATTCGATTGCAAACATCAGGCGCGGATCGGCCGCCGACAGGCGCGCCGCGCCGAACGCCATGACCAGCCCGGTCTGCAACAGCGTAAACAGCGCATCGAAACCCATGATCGAGGGCGTGAGAATGCGATTGCTGGTGATCGTCTGGAACAGGACCGTCGAGACGGCGATGGCATAGGCGACGAGCAGCATGGCGGCGAGCTTCTTGCCGCGCAGCGTCAGCACGAAACTCCATTTTCCCTTCGCGCCGAGGGTCAGGAACAGAATGCAGGCGACAAGGCAGATCAGGCCGGAAATGACGAGGATGCGGACCGCCTGCCGCTGGCGCAGGCTATCAGGCGACACGGGCATTCCTCCGCAGGACGAGATAGAGGAAGAAGACGCTGCCGGCGACGCCGAGGATGGTGCCGACGGGGATCTCGAATGGCGCGATCAGCAACCGTCCGACAATATCGCAGGCCAACACCAGGCCTGCACCGAGAAGCGCGGTCCACGGCAGCGAGCGCCTGAGATTGTCGCCCATTGCGAGCGCCAGGATGTTCGGCACGATCAGTCCGACGAACGGCACATTGCCGACCGTGACGACGACGCAGGCCGTGACCAGCGACACGATGACGAGGCCGAGCGCGACGATCTTTCGATAATCGAGGCCGAGATTGGCGGCGAAGGCCTCCCCCATGCCGCTGACGGTGAAACGATCCGCTGCCCGATAGGCGACCAGCGTCAACGCAAGCGCTACCCACAGGAGTTCGTAACGGCCACGCAGGACCGCTGAAAAATCGCCACTCGTCCACGCGCCCAGAGACTGCATGAGATCGTAGCGATAGGCGAAGAAACTGGTGACAGCATCGATGACCCCGCCCAGCATAATGCCGACCAGTGGCACCATCAGGGCGGTGCGCAGCGGAATGCGGCTCAGGATCAGCAAAAACAGCGCCGTCCCGGCAAGGGCGAAGGCGGAGGCAACCAGCATTCGCCCATAGACCGGCAGGTCCGGCGCAAGAAGCAGTACGAAGAGCATGCCGAGCTTGGCGGACTCGACCGTTCCGGCCGTCGACGGCTCGACATAACGGTTACGCGCCAGCATCTGCATGATCGTGCCCGACACGGCAAGCCCGGCGCCGGCCAGCATCAGCGCCAGCGTACGCGGAAGGCGCACCTCGGCAAGCACCAGCGCGGCCGTGCCGCCCTCCCACAGGGACGAGAGCGACAGCTGGCTGACGCCGGTCATGAGACTTGCCACGGCGAGAAGACAGATGAGGACGAAGGCGAGTGCGATTTTCAATGGCATATCGACAGAAGAAGAGCGCAGCCGTTTAGGGCTGCGCCGAGGTCAATCACGTGGCTGACAGCGCCGACTTCAATTGGTCGACCGTCTTCTGGATAGCGCTGGCGCCACCGCCGACGAGATACCAGATGGAAGGATCGAGATAGACGACGTGGCCGTCCCGCCAGGCCTTGGTCTTGCGCACGACCTCATTGTCGAGATAGGCCGCCGCCGACTGGGACTCCCGGCCGATCGCCGCATCGCGGTCGATGACGAATAGCCAGTCGGGATCGTTTTCGAGGATGTATTCGAAGGAAATCGCCTGGCCGTGATTGCCGACATGCTTCGTCTCCGCCGCCGGTTTGACGCCATAGACGCTGTAGAGCATGCCGAAGCGCGAACCGGGGCCGAAGGCGCTCATTTTGCCGCCGGTCGTCAGCACCAGAAGACCCTTGCCCTTCGTCGCGGCAAGCGCGCTGACGTCGGCAATAGAGCTTTCCAGCTTCGATACCAGTGCGTCGCCATCGGCCGCCTTGTCGAAGACGCGCGACAGCGTGCGGATATTGTCCTTGGTTTCGTCGACGAAATTCTCAGGCCCGACGGTGAGATCGATCGTCGGGGCGATCTTGGCAAGCTCGGCATATTTTGCCGCCGAGCGACCGGCAACGATGATGAGATCGGGCTCGGCGGCGTTGACCGCCTCGTAATCGGGCTCGAACAGCGTGCCGACCTTGACGTATTTGTCATCGTCATACTGCTTGAGATAGGCGGGCTTGACGCCGCCGGGAACGCCGGCCACCGGAATGTTCAGCGCCGCAAGCGTATCAAGCGATGCGAGATCGAAGACGAGAACGGTCTTGGGCGTCGCGGCCAACGTCGTTTCGCCCTGCTTGTGTTTGACGACCAGATCCGCTGCCTGCGAAAGGCCGGCTGTCAGCATCGAACCGACGAGAATGGCTGCCGCCGCGATGGCGCGGGTGTGATGTAAAATCATTGCGAGAATTCTCCTTGGCTTTCGGGCCGTCCGGCCCGGCCGGCAACATCGATTGTCAGAATGTCTTGGTCAGGCTGACCCAAAATCGGCGGCCTTCGCCGACCGTATTGAAATCGGTCGGCTCGACCTCCTTGTCGAAGACGTTGTAGACCGCGCCGGCGAGCGCCACCGTATCGTTGATGGCGTATTTCACGCCGAGATCGAGCGTGGCATAGGCATCGTATTTGCGGCCCTGCTGCCCGTTGATCGTCACCGGCGCGCCATTGGTTCCGATGCGTGCGCCGGCGGCGATTTCCGCGCCGTGATAGTTGAGCGCCGCCCAGCTTTCCAACCCTTCGATCGGCGTCACCCAGTCGGCGCGCAGATTGGCCATGTGTTCGGGCGTGCGCGCCAGCGGGAAGCCCGCATAGCTGCCGGTCATCTGCTCGGAATGGGTGTAGGTGTAGCTGCCGCGGAAGGACAGATCCGCCGTCGCATGCCAGGTTGCCGTCAGTTCGACGCCCTGCATCACCGCATCGTCGATATTGTAGTTGTACCAGAGGCGATAATTGGGATCCTCGCTCCAGCGCACCGGCTGGCCGGCACTGTCGAGAACCAGCGCATTCGAGATCTTGTCCTTGAAATCGGTGTAGAAATAGGTCGCGCCGAGGACGACTTCGCCATTGTCCCAGACAGCGCCGATCTCATAGCTGGTGCTGCTTTCCGCCTTCAGGCCCGGATCGGCGATGATGACGCCGCAGGTGCCGTTCGGCCCATAGGAGCAACCGCCGCCGCCGGTCGTATAGGCATAGCCCGGCGCGATGTTGCGGATCTCGGGCGCGCGAAAACCGGTGGAGATGCCGCCCTTGACGGTCAATTCGCTGTTGACGGTCCACACACCATAGATGCGCGGGCTGAGATGCGAGCCGTATTCCTGGTGGTGGTCGGTGCGCAGGCCGGTGGTCAGGGCGAAATTGTCGAGAAGCCGCCATTCGTCTTCGGCAAACAGCGCCCATTGCGTTGCCGAAAAGGTCTCGTCCAGACCGGTGCGGCGGCCGGGATTCTGGTCGTTCAGCCGCGCCTCGAAGAACTGGCCGCCGGTCACCAGCGTATGCGATCCGGCCAGGTCGAAGGGCGTTGTGAACTTGCCGTCGATAACGGTGTTGCGGATTTCCGGCGAGCGGGTGTTTTCGACATAACGACGCTGGGCGGGCGTGTAGGTGTAGTTGAAACGCTCGGCCCACTCCTGTGAAATCGAGAATTCCGACGTCGTGCCGCCCCAGCGACCGACATGGGTCAGCGACCAGTGATCGCGGGTATTGTCGTTATAGGTGCCGTTGGCGATGGCTTCGAGCGTGCGCCCGGCATTGGCCTCGCGGCGCAGGTTCGTATGGCCGCCCTTGAGGATGATGTCGTGGTTCTCGTTCGGCGTCAGCGTCAGCTGGCCGGCAATGTCGAGTTCGCGGGCGCTGGTGGTGCCGCTGAGAACCTCGTCCTCGCCACGATTGAGGCCCCGCCCCCAAAGCTGAAGCCCGAGCATGTCCTTGTAGATCGGGCCGGATGCATACACGGAGGTCTGGGCGCTGTTGCCGTATTCGCCATGCTGCTGCAGTGTGGCGTCGGTGGTGACGCTGCCGATCCAGCGGTCGGAAACCTTGCGGGTGATGATGTTGATGACGCCGCCCATGGCGTCGGAGCCGTAAAGCGACGACATCGGGCCGCGCACGACCTCGATGCGCTCGATCGCCGCCAAGGGCGGCAGGAAATTCTGCTCGAAACCGGAATTGCCGTTGGTGCGCGCATCGCGCGTGCTCTGACGCTTTCCGTCGACGAGGATCAGCGTATAGGCGCCCGGCAGACCGCGAATGAAGATGTCCTTTTCGTTGGCGATACCTGTGACCGCAACGCCCTGCACTTCCCGCAACGCGTCGGTCACATCCCGATAAGCGCCGCGCTCCAGGTCCTCACGGGTGACGACGGTGATGCTTGCCGGCGCGTCCTTGACGTTCTGCTCGAAACCGGCGGCGGTGACCACGATGTCCTGCAGGCGCGTATCCTGCGCTTCGTCCTGAGCGTAAGCGGCAAACGGCGCGGACAGCACCGTGCTCGCCAGGAGGAGGCCGAGCGCCTGTTTCATCATGCCTGCATCAGCCGTTCGATCGTTTTCAAGCGTTACGCTGGAACCACCCCACATGGTCGTCACCCCGTTTCAAGTTACCGTTAAGTGCGCCCAAATAAGTTGAGCTTTTAGGTCCACTTAGATAGGAGCCCTTACAGGGTCAACCGCGCTGTTCTGGAATCATTCCAAATTCGAGCCAGCGCAATTTGGTGCCGGCGATGCGATACCTCGCGTCGCAAGAAAGGGTATGGATCGTGGAAGTCGTGACTGCACAGCAGAAACAGGATCGTCTCGGCCAGCTTCGCCTGCTTGCCGTCCTCGATGCGCTCCTGCGCGAGGGGTCGGTGGCGGGTGCGGCCGCAAGCCTTGGCCTGCAGAGCCCCGCCGTCAGCCGCATGTTGTCGCAATTGCGCGCGCTCTACGACGATCCGCTTTTCATCCGCACAGGAAAGGGCCTGTTGCCGACGCCCGTCGCCGAGGGATTGCGCGCCAGGGTCAGGGCGATCGCCGCCGAGATGGACGACCTCATTCATCGCAGAACCCAGTCCGCTCCGATCGGCGCCGTCTCCGACGACTGGAAAAATCCGCCGCTCGTCGCCACCCTGCCGCTCTCGGTGCAGCGCGACGAACTGTTACAAGGCGAACCGTCACCGCTCGATATCGCCCGCAAGCTCGCCAAGATCGGTCACAATGCCGACGGGGGAAAGCGGCTGGCGAAATATATCGCGACGACGGCGGCCGGAACCGGCAGAAGCCGACCGCTGACGATGGACGAGGCGACCGACGCGCTTGGCATCATCCTGTCCGGCGACGCCGATCCGATCCAGCTTGGCGCATTGCTGTCGGTCATCCAATATCGCGGCGTGACCGCGGCGGAGGTCGCCGGTTTCGTCAAGGCGGCGCAGATGCACATACAGGCCGATGCCGCCATTGGACGTCACGCCGATCTCGATTGGCCGGTCTACGTTTCGCCAAAGGTGCGAACGCCGCCCTGGTTTCTGCATGCCGCACGACTGGTCGCCGCCGGCGGTTACCGCGTGCTTTTGCATGGCCATCACGGGCAGGGTGAGGAGGCCGGAAAGTTCGAACTGGCCGCAGGTCTCGCCGGCATTCCCGTCTGCGCTTCTTTGGCGCAAGCCCGTGAGGCGATCCGGGATCATTCCATCGCCTATCTGCCGATCGGCACGGTCGCGCCGCAAATCCAGAGCTTGCTCGGCCTCTATCCGCTGCTGGAAATGCGCCTGCCGATCAATACGCTGGTGCATCTGATCAATCCGCTTGCCGCGCGCGTGACGCTTACCGGCGTCGCCCAACCCTCGCAGCGGGAATTGCATCGCGATGCCGCGCGCCTTCTCGACGCGCAGGACATCGCCATGCTCGGCAACACCAGGGATGTGGCCGAATTTACGCCGTTTCGGGCAACGACGATCAGCCAGCTCGTCGCCGGTGAAGCCATCGACACCATCGTCCCATCGCAGCCGCCGCCTGCGACGCAATCGCTTCCCAAGGGCTATAGCAGCCGTCAGTATTGGCAGGCTATCTGGAGTGGTGCTGCGCGCGATCCTTCGGTCGAGGCGATCATCCTCAGCACCGCCGCAGCGGCCCTCCTCGCGCTGGAAACATCCGGTGCGCTCACTTTTGCAATGGCATACGCACGCGCAGAAACCCTATGGGCGACGCGTTTCGAACCGGCTGGAACGGCGCCCCGCAGGCAGGGCGCCATGTCCTGAGACGAGGCGACGCGCTGCTATCGCAGACCGATGATCAGCGTGGCCGCCGTCTTGGCGACGATCTCGTCGACCGAAACGCCATCGGCCAGTTCGATCAGCGTCATCTTCGGCTCGCCCTGCCGCGCCACCTCGATCACGCCAAGATCGGTAATCACCAGATCGGCCACGCGACGGCCGGTGAGCGGCAGATTGCATTCCTTCAGAAGCTTCGGCTCGCCTTTCGCCTCGTGTTCCATGACGACGACGACGCGCTTGACGCCGGCGACGAGATCCATCGCGCCGCCCATGCCCTTCACCATCTTGCCGGGGATCATCCAATTGGCGAGATCGCCGCTTTCGGAAACCTGCATGGCGCCGAGGATCGACAGGTCGATATGCCCGCCCCGGATCATCGCGAAACTGTCGGCCGACGAGAAATAGCTCGTCTTCGCCAGTTCGGTGATCGTCTGCTTGCCGGCATTGATGAGGTCGGCGTCTTCCTCGCCTTCGAACGGGAACGGTCCCATACCAAGCATGCCGTTTTCGCTTTGCAGCGTGACGTCGATGTTGTCAGGAATGTAATTGGCAACCAGCGTCGGAATGCCAATGCCAAGATTGACGTAAAAGCCGTCGCGCAGTTCACGGGCGGCACGAGCCGCCATCTGTTCGCGTGTCCATGCCATATCAAGCCACCTGTGTCTTCGAGCGAACGGTTCTTTGCTCGATGCGCTTCTGCGCATCGGCGACATGCAGGATCTTCTGGACGAAAACCCCCGGCGTATGCACCGCATCGGGATCGATCTCGCCAGCGGACACGAGGTGTTCGACCTCGGCAATCGTCAGCTTTGCGGCCGTCGCCATCATCGGATTGAAATTGCGGGCGGTTTTTCGATAGACGAGATTGCCCTCGGTATCGCTTTTCCACGCATGAACAAGCGCGATATCCGCAACGAGGCCCGTCTCCATGACGTAGTCCTCACCGTTGAACTGGCGCACTTCCTTGCCTTCGGCGATCAGCGTGCCGACGCCCGTCTTGGTGTAGAAGGCCGGGATCCCGGCGCCGCCGGCGCGAATACGCTCGGCCAGCGTTCCCTGCGGGTTGAATTCGAGTTCCAGCTCTCCCGACAGGAATTGTTCGGCAAAAAGCTTGTTCTCGCCGACGTAGGACGAGATCATCTTCCTGATCTGCCGCGTCTGCAGGAGCACGCCCAGACCATAGCCGTCGACACCGGCATTGTTGGAGATGAACGTCAGGTCGCGCGCGCCGGACAGGCGCACCGCCTCGATGAGCGTCGATGGAATGCCACAAAGCCCGAAGCCGCCAGACATGATGGTCATGCCATCGGTCAGGACGCCGGCCAAGGCTTCGGACGCGTCCGAAATGATTTTACGCAATTGCTCCTCCAAGATTGCAATTTTTCGCCGCAGATGCGGGCGACCGGGAAATGCTAACGCTTGATGGAGGCGACCGGTTAGCAGTATAAATACTGCATCCCGGATGTTGCGAGGTTTCCATGGATACGCCCGGCGCTCTT
The DNA here is from genome assembly GCA_945952045.1 of uncultured Rhizobium sp. Classification (GTDB taxonomy): domain Bacteria; phylum Pseudomonadota; class Alphaproteobacteria; order Rhizobiales; family Rhizobiaceae; genus Metarhizobium. Next base: position 428,912 of record CAMFHE010000001.1, on the reverse strand, counting down.
CGCTTTCTGCTCAAGGAATTGCCGGTGCCGATGGTCTACGCCACCCACCGTATCATTCGCGACTGCAATGAGGAGTTCGCCACGCTGTTCGGATACGGCCGCTCCGAACTGATCGATCGAAGCTTTGCCCGACTCTATCCCAAACATGCCGATTTCGTCCGGACCGGCAAGATGTGGGGCGCACATCTGCCAGGTGGAAAAGTCTATTACGACGAACGCGTGATGACCGCGAGCGATGGCCGTCGGTTCTGGTGCCAGGTGCATGGCCGAACCCGTCACCCGACCGATCCCTTCGCGCAGGCAATCTACTGTTTTCAGCCGCTGACGCGACCCGTTGTCCTGGGCGCATTCGAAATGACCGACCGGCAACGCCAGATCGTCACACTGGTGGCGCAGGGAAAGACGAACACGGAGATCGCGCTGGAGCTCGCGATCTCCGTCAGAACCGTGGAATCCCATCGCGCTCGCCTGATGAAGGCGGCGGGACTGAGCAACGCGGCGGAACTCGTCGCCTGGTTCAGCACCCAGGTTTCAGCCTGATTGGCTCGCATTGCATGCAAGCAGTTGGGGAACGCGCCCGGTTTCCGCTTCGCGCGTCCCCTGGTCGGGATGCGTCAGACGCGTCCAGCGTTCTTTGCGATCTCTTCGTGTTGTGCGGCAAGCGCCTGGTCTTCCGCGGCCACTCGTCGGTAGACGTCGCGGCTGGTGATGCGGTCGATATAGGCGCGGAAGGCCGGGCGTTCCGGGACGATGCCAAACATCGTCGTCCAGTGCAGCGCCGTCCCCCAGAGCAGGTCGGCCGCGGTCATGCGCTCGCCGAGCAGGTATGGGCCGGGCGTCAACGCCTTCTCCAGCGTGTCCAGCACTTCGTCATAACTGCTGTAAGGCGTCTCGTTTTTCGAGGCTGCGGGCCGTTTCAGGTAATGGTCAACCACGGCCGGCTCGAAGCAATTGCCGTAAAAGACCATCCAGCGCAGATAAGCGCCGCGCTGCGGATCGCCGATGGCCGGCGCCAGACCCTTTTCCGCAAACAGATCGGCGAGGTAGAGCGAGATCGCCGCCTGTTCGGTGACCAGAACGTCGCCATGGCGGATGGCGGGAACCTTGCCCATGGGATTGATCGCCAGATATTCCGGCTGGCGCTGCTCGCCCCGCTTTATGTTGAGCACATGAAGCTGATAGGGAGCGCCGAGTTCCTCCAGCAGGACCAGCGTGCCCATCGCACGGCTGCTGGGAGCATAATAAAAGGTGATGGCGTCGGTTTTCATCGGTTTTCTCCGTTTGATCTGCCCTTGCGAGCGGTGATGAAACGAGAATAACGCCCCATACCTGTCAGATTGTGTCAGGTTGGTTTATGGATATTGGAGAAAACGGAGACTTTCCATGCGCGCCAGCCGTCTCATCAATATCCTGACGACGTTGCAGGCGCGTGGGCTGGTGACGGCCGAGACGCTGGCGGCGGAAAACGAGGTCTCGGTGCGCACGATCTACCGGGATATCGATGCGCTCTCCATGGCCGGAATACCGGTGTTCGCCGAACGTGGCTCGGATGGTGGCTACCGGCTGCTCGACGGATACCGCGTTCGCCTGAACGGTATGTCGCCGGCCGAAGCGGAGGCGATGTTTCTCTCCGGCCTGCCGGGCGCCGCCGCCGATCTCGGTCTCGGCGCGCTGATGGCGGGTGCCCAAAAAAAGCTGACGGCGGCCCTGCCCGAGGAATTGCGCCAAAGCGCGGCGCGCATGCAGTCGAAATTCTACCTCGATGCACCGGCTTGGCTCGCCGAAGGAGAACAGCCGCTTTACCTTCAGGCGATTGCCGATGCCGTGTGGAACAGCAAGCGCATCCGAATGCGCTACCGGACGTGGGAGGCGGAGAAGGATCGCGAACTCGAACCGCTCGGCATTGTGCTGAAAGGCGGCGCCTGGTACATGGCCGGCCGTGTCGGCGAGGATGTCAGAACCTACCGCATCGCCCGAATTCTCGATCTGGTGGTCACCGAGGATCGTTTCGAATGGCCGGCAACCTTCGATCTCGCCGGATATTGGACGGAAAACACAAGGCGGCTGGAAGAAGAACTCTATCCCGAGGAGGCCGTGATCCGCGTTTCGCCGTGGGGCTTGAGGATGCTCGAACACTATTGTCCGTCCTATGTCCGCACCCGGATGGACATATCGCCCGAGCTTGACGAAAAGGGCTGGCAAACCGTCCGCCTGCCCGTCGCGACCGGGCAGATAGCCGTGATGGATATCATGCGGCTTGGCCCGGATGCCGAAGTGCTGGAGCCAGAAAAACTGCGCAATGCCGTGTTCGAGGCGATTTCGACGCTGCGATCCTTCTACGAAAAAGCCGATTGATCCGGTCTGGCGCGTCCAGATGTCGCCGCAACAAAATGCCAAAACCGCCTTGACGGACAGATTCATCGGATTAGTAAGTTAAGCATACGATAACATTCCCAATCAGAAGCGGGCCCTCTGGTCCGAAAGCCACCCATGACAGAAAAAACGTCTCATCGCGGCCTCGTCGTCGTCGCGATCATGGCAAGCATGGCGATGATCGCCATCGAAGCGACCATCGTGTCGACGGCCATGCCGCAGATCGCCGCACAGCTCGGTCAGATCAACCTCTACTCCTGGGTTTTCTCGTCCTTCCTGCTGACCCAGACGGCAACCACGGTCGTCTTCGGAAAACTGGCCGATATCTACGGGCGCAAGCCGATGATCGTCATCGGCATCACTTTGTTTTTGCTTGCGTCGGTGCTGGCCGGCTTTGCCTGGTCCATGCCGTCGATGATCGTCTTCCGCCTGTTGCAGGGCGTCGGCGCGGGCGCGATCCAGCCGGTCGCCATGACCGTCGTCGCCGACCTGTTTCCCGGAAACCAGCGCGGCAAGGTCCAGGGTTATCTGGCAAGCGTCTGGGCGCTGTCGGCTGTCGTCGGGCCGCTGCTTGGCAGCCTGATCATTCACAATCTGCCCTGGGCCTGGGTGTTCTGGATCAACGTTCCCGTCGGCATCTTCGCCGCCTCGGCCTTCCTCCTGTTCCTGCATGAGGAAAAACGGTCGCGCTCGGTGTCGATCGACATACTTGGCGCAGTGCTTTTCGCCATCTCCATTTCCGCCTTGATGATTGCTTTGACCGAGATGGAAAGCGCGCTGTCGGGAGAGGCCATCGCGGCGCTTGTCGTCTTCATCGCGGCCCTCGTCGGCTTCATCTGGCAGGAGCGCCGCGCCGAAGCGCCGATGATCGCACCGGCTCTGTGGCTGAAACGGCCGATTGCCTTCGCAAACCTCGCCGTCTTTTTCGCCAGCATGTCGATCATGGGCCTGACGACCTTCCTGCCCATGTATGTGCAGACGGTGCTCAACGGATCGCCGCTCGTCGCCGGTTTCGCCTTGACTATGCTGCTGCTCGGCTGGCCTTGCGGCGCCACCATCGCGTCGCGCCAGTTCGGGCGCCTGGGTTTACGTCCGATCATGATCACCGGCAGTTTGCTGATCCCTGTCGGCACATTCCTGTTCGTGCTGCTGACGCCCGCAAGTTCGGCCGTACTTGCCGGCGCCGGCTCGCTCATCATGGGTCTCGGCATGGGTCTGCTCAATATCAGCGCCCTGATTCTCACCCAGGATAGCGTCAGCTGGTCGGAGCGCGGCAGCGCCACAGCGTCGAACGTGTTTTCGCGCAACCTCGGCAGCACGCTCGGCGCAGCCGTGCTCGGCGCGGTTCTCACCTACGGCCTGTCGCACGCAACCAACGGACAGGCGATCACCCCGGAGCAGATCCGCGGCCTGTTGAATGGCACGGGCTCGGCCATCGGCGGCATGCAAGACATTCGCCTTGCCTTGCAGCACGCGCTGCATGCCACCTTCATCGCCATGCTGTTGATCGCCGCCCTGATCGTGCCTTCCTGCCTGCTCATTCCGTCGGCCCAGGCAACGGCGCCTGCGCCGCAGGAGGCCTGAGCAAGCAGGCACGATTGGGCCGGTTCACCAAACCATGAAGTTCCGCTTGATGAAGTTCGCCCAATAGCGGACAAATGCCCTCACGCCTTTCATGTGCTGTTGAGGTGCGATCGATGACAGCTGGACATTCGCCTCGCCCGCTGCCTGCGGGCCTAGACACCGAGATCGTCATCGTCGGCGGCGGGCTGTCGGGAACGCTTGCCGCGATCCTGCTCGGCCGCCGAGGCTATCATGTGACGCTGATCGATCGCCACGAGATCGTTCCGCGGGAATTTCGCGTCGAAAAGATCGCCGGCGACCAGATCGACAAAATGCGTCGCATCGGCCTTCTGGAAAGCCTGTCGGCGAAGGCGAGCCCGTTCAGCGAGATCATCAATTTGCGCAAGGGACGCTTGCTCGATCGCACCCGGGAGCTCCACTACGGCATTTTCTACGACGACCTTGTCGGCACGATGCGGGCTGAATTGCCCAAGACCGTCCAGTTCATCGCCGGCCGTGTCGGCGCATTGGAGGCGAACCGGGACCGACAGCGGGTCTCGATCGTCGGTCAGGGCGATATAACCGCGCAGCTTCTCGTGCTTGCCACCGGCATGGGCGATATTCTTCGCCGCGACCTCGGCATAGACCGCAGGTTCGTCCACCGGCGGCAGTCGATGACATTCGGCTTCAATCTCAAGCCGGTCGGCGCAAGCAGTTTCGCGCATCAGGCCCTTACCTATTACGGCGAGGGAACTTCCGACGGCATCGATTATCTCAGCCTGTTTCCCGCCGGCGGAACCACGCGCGCCAATCTTTTCGTTTTCCGTGAGCCAGACGACCCCTTCGTCAAGGCTGTGCGCGAGCGGCCCCGTGACGCGCTCGTCCGGAACCTTCCCGGCCTCGTCGAGACATTCGGCGACTTCGAGGTGACGGATCGCGTTTCCAGCTGGCTGACGGACATCACCGTTGCGGAAAACTGCAAGCGTGATGGCGCCGTGTTGATCGGCGATGCCTATCAGACCTCCTGCCCCGCCGCCGGCACCGGCGTCAGCCGACTGCTCACCGATATCGAACGCCTGTGCATGTTCCATGTGCCGCAATGGATGGGCTCGCCCGGAATCGGTGCGGAGAAGATCGCGGCTTTCTATAACGACCCTGTCAAGCAGGCTATGGACGCATATGGTCTTCAGCAGGCGGACTTCCGGCGCAGCCTGACCATCGATTCCGGCCTGCGCTGGCAAGCGCGACGGCAGGTTCATTTCAGCAAGCGCCGCATTCTCAATGAAATCGACCGGATAAGTCCAAATCTTGCGGCCGTATTGCGCCGTCTCAAGCGGTCCGGCGCGGAAGCCGCCACCTGACGCCATAGAGGACGGCGTCATCCTTCCGGACGACTGGCCGTTTCGTCGGAAACCGGTAGGGCGAAGGTCGATGGTTTGAGCTTTCCTCCGGGCGTTGCGGTAAGAATGCGGCGCGCGACATCCTTGAGCGCCGGCAATTTTTCGACCGCCATGTGCGCGACGTAGCCGAAAGGGCTTCCGGATTTGTGGAATTGCCACATCGGCGATGGCCGCCCGCCGAAAATGCGCTTGTAGGGCTCGTCACCAATCGTAAAATCGAGGTAGAGGTCGCCATTCTCTATGCAGTCGCGGGCGATCTGCTCGAATAGCAGGCTGCCGATCGATTGTTTGCGATAGCTGGTTTCATCGAAGCCGCTGAGAATGACCAGAAGCGTCTCCCGATGCTTGAGGCCGAGGGCGCTTGCCACAGGCTTGCCGTTCATGAAGAAGACGAAGGTGCGCGCAAAGCCACCGCAGCCTTCATTGGCAACGGCCAGATAGAAATCAAAATAGAGCTTCTGCTGCAGGAGGTCGACCGGACCGTCACTGCCGTCGAAGCGCCGGCCACGGTAAAGTTTCAGCGCGTCGAACGCCATGCGGATGTCGGACGCACCCATCATCCGGTCGAACCGCGCCTCCCCCATGCGATTGAGCTGGCGCCATTTCTTGTCGAGCTCACGGCGATAGGACTGGTCCAGCTGCCGCGCGCGCCAGTCGGCGAATGTAGGCTCCAGCTTGGCGCAATAGGCGTTCATTTCCATGCTGTTGCGAGTCTCCAGCCCGAACAGCCGCTGCATGGGCAGGGCCTGGTCCGAAAGCTTGCCGATGCGCAGGATATCATAGGGGCGCAGCTGCCGCCGGATGGCTGCAAGCGTCCGGCTATCCGCCAGGATGCGCGAAAACGTTTCAGGCTCTGCCACCGGCGATGCGTAATCGGACACCCGCATATCTGCGAATTCCACGGCCCTCAACAGCATGTATCTGCGCCGCACCAGCGGCAGGACCATCGCAAGCTTTCCGCTCTCGCGAACACGCACGACGATAATGAGCGGCGCGGCAGCGCTCTGCCGCACCACTTTCTCATACAATTGCGCAAGCCATATCGGATGTTGAAATGCGGTCGCGGCGGACGCGGCGAAAAGTTCGGCGTAATCCGCGGAGCGAAAATCGAACGCATCCTCGGCTGTGACTTCGAACGTCGAACCGGAAGAGCTCCGCTCATCGATGCGATCGGGCGTCGGCGTGGCGGTCATCGAGCGCATCTGCCATCTTTCTGCGCAGAGAACGATAGCCGGAATTCAGATCGCAATCCGTCGCGAAGTCAATATTCATCCCTGCCCGCACAGATTGAAAATCGCAGTTAATTTTCACATGCTCCGGGAGAAATCAGCGCGGCAGGCTTCGCGCCGAAAAAGAATACACTCTTTAATTGTTAATCCAGCTGAATATCCCCTTACGGCTGTGGAGCCAACGTTTGCCGATCCAGTCGGGCCAGCTGACGGTATGCGAGGCCGATGCCAAGCAGCGAGATTGCGGTGGCGATACCGAAAAGCGTCGGATAGCCGAAATGATCCGCCAGCAGACCCGCGACCGACGAGCCGATCAGGTAGACGATGAGTTCCGCGCAGGTAAGAATGGTGAAATCTGTGCCCGGCTGATCCTGAGACGAAGCTTTCATAAACAGTGAATAGATTGCCACCAGCTCCATGTAGCGCACGAAGGCCTGGAAGGCGGATGCGCCCATGCCGACCATGGCGCCGGGAAGCACATGCGCGGCGCTGAGCGTGAAGACGAGGAAGCACAGGCTTCGAAGAAGCCCGAGCAGCACGAGCGTGGCTGTCAGCCCCGCTTTCCGGATAAGCAGCGCGCATACGACGGCGCCGATCAATCCGGCGGAAGCGGCAGCGCCACCGCTCAGATAACCGATCCAGCTGACGGGCACACCGAGATCGACGAGATAGGCGCCCTCCATGCCACGCACCAGGCCTTCGCTGGCGCGGTATGTCAGAGCAAAGCCGAGAACGACCCAGGCATTCGGACGCGAAAAGAAGCCGCGTAGCGTCGCGCGTGATTTTTGCACGCCTGCATCGGCCTCACTGGCATCCTCGCGCATCAACAGCGCCGCGACCAGCGGCAGCAGGGATAATGTCGCCACGATCAGGATCGTCGGAGCCCAGCCGATCTGCTTGAACAGGACGAGCGCGAGCGTGCCGCCGAGGATGACGCCAAGGGCGACCGCCCCAGCCTGGATGGCATTGCCGACCGGACGCGAGCGGGCATCGAGATGGCGCACGGCATAACCGTCCGTCGCAATATCCTGCAGCGACGACAAGACCGCTATGGCAAAGCCGAGCGCGAACAGCGGACCGGCTTGTTCCGGACCGAAAAACGCCATCGCCGCAATCAGCGCGCTGACGAGAAGCTGCGTCGGCACGACCCAGCCGCGCCGATGCCCCAGCCACGCCAGGGGCGAAAAACGGTCGACGAGCGGTGCGACTGCGAATTTCAGGATCAGCGGCAGCATCAATAGGGAAAACAGGCCGATGGCGGTGCGAGACGCACCCGATTCGCGCATCAGCGGCGGCAAAGCGACGAGCAGAAGATAGGTCGGTATGCCCTGGGCAAGATAGAGGCCGGCGAGGACGGCATAGAGCCGCCCTCCCCCGCGCGCGGATTGCGTCTGCGCGCCATAGGTCTCGACGGTGTCAACCGGTGCCGCCATCTCAGAAGGTCTTCGTCAGGGAGACCGCGAAAGTACGGCCCCGCCCCTTGTAGTCGAAGATCGCTTCGTTGGCCAAAGCGCCGTACAGCGCCTTGGCGCGCGAGCCCCAGATGGTGGTGTAATCCTTGTCGAACAGATTGTGGACCCCGAAATTGACGGTCGCATTTGCCGTTTCGAAGCGATAGGAGCCGACGAGGTCGAACAAAGTGTAGCCCTCGATGCTGTAATTGTTCTTGTCGGTGAGATCGAAGACGTGCTGGCCCTGCAGGCGCAGCTTCAGCGCCTCGCCGCTCCAGCCGATATGGCCGCCGATCTTTGAAACGCTGGCCGAACCGACGCTGTCCTTGCCCCAGCCGTCCGGTCCCTTCACTTCGGTGCGAACCCACTGGCCGAGCGCGCCGACGTCGAAACCATGCGCCAGTTCGACGCCGAACTTGCCTTCGATACCGTAGACGCGTCGTTCCTGATCCTGCATTTCGATGGCAAGCGTCGTGCGGTTGACGGTGATCGAGCGGTCCGACATCGAATAGAATGCTGCCGTGTCGAAGGTATAGCCGCCTTCGTCGAGGCGATAACCGACCTCGAAGGAATTCGTCTTGATCGCTTCCAGCGCCGATTGCGAGACGTTGACGCTGTTCAGCAGCGAATAGTGACCGCCGACGAGGCTGTAGGTGCCGATGCCGTAATATTTCGCGGGATCCGGCAGTTCGAAGCCCTGGCTGAAGTTCGCATAGACCTGCTGGCTGTCCGTGATGCTGTAGGCGGCACCCGCATTGAACAGCAAGGCATCGTATTGCACCGAGCCGCCGGGGATCGCGTCGGCGGACCGGGCCTGCCCCTGAAGGATAGCGATCTGCTGCGCCGCGCCTGCGAAATCGCCGACAGCAGTATCGACATACTGGTAGCGCACGCCGCCATTGACCGTCAGCGCGTCGTTGACTGCATAGGACACGTCGGCAAAGCCCGCGACCGTGGTGACGTCGATGCCAGGGTAAAGCCCGGTGACGCCGATCGTGTCGAAGTCCATGGCGCCCGATTGCAGAGCCGTCATGCGGTCGAAGATATTTTGGCGCGAGGAGAAGGAATCACGGTCGGCGTCGAGGCCATAGGTGATGCGCAGGCCATCGGTGGGCTCTGCGACCATCGCGGCCTTGAAGCCGTAATAGTCCGTATCCTGGGAGCTTCCGTAGAAGTAGGCCGAAGACGGGAACGGATGGAACTGGACCTTTTCGGAGCGATAGAAGGCCTGCAGCATCAGGCTCTGACCGAACACGTCGTCGTCGGTATAGGTGGTGTTGATCATCGCGCGGCGGGTCTTGGGATTGAAATCCGAGCTGTAGCCGCTGCGGGTTTCCAGAAGGCTGGGATTGGAAAGCCCGGCAAGAAGACGGCCGAAATAGACCCCGTATTCCGTATCCTGTCCGCTGTCGAAATATTGACCGCCGACCTCCAGACGCCTGCCGGCGTCGATCTGGTAGCCGACCGAACCCATGACATCGATGCTTCTGTTGTCGGCGGTCGAGGTCTGGGTGATATCCGGCATCAGGATCGTGCCGCTGCCGTCGTAAAAGGTTCCGGTATCGACGCCAGAAACGGCAAAACGCGCGTCCCAATTATCCTTGTTGTAGGTCACGGCGGCGGCGGCGCGCTTGTCGATGTCGCCCTTGCCGCTGAAGCCGCTCTCGAAGCCGGTCATCACCTCGGCATGCAGGCCGTCCTCGGCATCCTTGCCCTTTTTGGTGATGATGTTGATGATGCCGCCGGTCGCGTTGCCGCCATAGATCGACGTTGCGCCGGAGAGAACCTCGATGCGCTCGATATTGAACGGATCGATGGAATCGAACTGGCGGCTGACGCCGCGCGCGGAGTTCAGCGACACGCCGTCGATCAGGACGAGCGCCGTGCGCCCGCGCAGATTCTGACCGTAGGAGGTGCGCGCACCATAGCTTGCCGCGTCGAAGCTCGGAATTTCCTGCGCGAGGATCTGCTGGAGGCTCTCGCCGGAGTGGGCGCGCGACTGGATGTCTTCCGCTTCAACGACGTGAATGGTCTTGGCCGTTTCCGAAATCTGCTGCGGCGCACGGCTGCCGGTCACCGTGATCTTTTCGAGGGTCGTCGGCGCGCGGTCGCCGGCCTGACTGGTCGTTTCTGTCCCGGCGTCGCGATCTTGTGCCTGCACAGGCATCGCTACCATCAAGGCGACCAGGGACACACCCAGTCCGAGTTCCAAACGCATGAATATACCCCCAAAATCGCAGATCGGCCGCACCTGTCACGGGCGGTTGTCAAACAAGATGAATTTAGTCATGTTTATAGAAGCACCGGTCGGCCTGCACAGATTGCAGCGAACAGGACTTGGACGAAAACGAACCTAGGAAGGTTTTTACACAGTGCAGCGTATCCGGGAGATCACCCCGCTCAAGTTCGGCGCGCATACGGGCGCAGACGACCCGAAAGAGTTGTGGCGATTCGTGCTGAAAGAAATGCTCGGCAGCATTGAGGTCGAATCCGAAACGGCGCTTGCCGGCACGTCCGGCCTGTTTTTCGCCCGCCTCGGCCTTTCGCTGACGACGCTTTATTTGCCGGAGATGCCGGTACGCTTCTGGACAAGTGGATTGGCCGATTCCGGCCTCGTCATCATGCGCGCCATGGAAAGCCCGATGACGATCGAGCAACGGCAGCGCCGCGTCGAGGCGAAAGCCGCCGACGTCGTCTTCCTGACAGCGGATTCACCGCTGACGATCACCTTGCCGCAAGGCGGGCGTCTCGACTGCGCCTATCTGCCGGCGCATGTGCTCGACATGCCGGCCAGGCAGATTTCGGCAATCCTCATGCGGCCGATCTCGCATGATTGCCTGCCGCTGCAGCTGCTGATCACCTATGCCGGATACATGCTGCAGCAACAGCGCCAAAGCGACAGCCATGCCGACATGATGGTGCGCCACTTCTACCAGCTCCTGCCGGTGCTGGTCGCGGAACTGGCGGCAGACGCCTCGCGCGCCATTGCCCCCGACAGGCTGACCTCGGTCAAGGCTGCCATCGCCGCCAATCTCTCAGACAGCGGCTTTTGCATTGACGATGCCGCGCGCCAGCAAGGCGTTTCGGCCCGGGCGATCCAGAAGCTGTTCCAGCGCACGGGCACGACCTTTTCCCGCTATCTGCTCGAACGACGGCTGGATGCCGCGAAGGACGCCCTGATGCTGCGTGAAGCCACCACCTCGATCACCCAGCTCGCCTTCGATTTCGGTTTTGACGATCCCGCCTATTTCAGCCGCGCCTTCCGCAAGCATTACGGCCTGCGCCCAAGCGATCTTCGGCACTCGGCCCGCGAAGCGACATTTTCCGGCGCGGTTCCGCTCCGCGCCTGAAATTCTACCATGGCAAATGCAATTGCCGCGATCAGCTTTCGACGAGGTCGCGGCGCTGTTCGCTGAGTTTGCGAGCGGTCTGCAGCACCTCGCGCAGATGCGCGGCCATGTCATTGCCGGCTCTCTCTGCATCGCCCGCCTCTATCGCATCGACGATGGAGCGATGCTGCGCCAGCAGGACGCGCAAATGCCCGAGATCCGGCAGGCTGAGATAGCGCACCCGGTCCATCTGCAACTTCACCGCCTGGATGACGCGCCAGCTTTTCGACAAGCCGGCCTCGTCGCAAAAACTCTTGTGAAAGGCTTCGTCGAGTTCGAGAAACAGGTCGAGCGCCTCGGCATTCACAGCCTTTTCCTGATCGTAGAGGTTGCTTTTGATTTCGGTGAGAAACCGTTTCGAGCAACCGCCCGCCAGACGCTTGCTCACCGCCACCTCCAGGGATTCGCGAATGAATTGCGCCTCTTCGACGTCTCGCAAGCGGATCGGCGCAACGAAACTGCCCCGCTGCGGCAGGATGTCGATCAGGCCTTCGTCCGCCAGCCGGATCAACGCCTCGCGCACAGGCGTGCGGCTGACCCCCAGTTGTAGCGACAATTCCTTTTCGCTGAGCGCTTCCGAGGGCAACATCGACAAGGTCGTGATTGCGCGCCGCAACCGCTCATAAATCTGGGCAGCAATCGGCAGACGGGGGTTGATGGCCGGCAGAGGGGATGTGGCGGCAACTGTGGGGCGCGCCTCGTCCATACCCGTCTGGCTTGTTCGTTTTATCGGCATCCCTATCCCTCCGCCAAATCTCTGACACCGGCATCGCATATTCTCAGGCGACAATCTACATCACGGATTGACATCCTACCATGGTAGTATGTATTTACCAAGCAGGCGCGGTGGAGGAGCCACAGCTTTGCAAGAGGCTGCGCGGCACCCGCTGATGGTATCGACCGCGAGCGCCATGGCGGTCTGATCTTATCATTAGGGAGGATAACAGCATGCAATTCGGAAGATACAAGACCGTTACAATGTCGCTTCTGGCCAGCGTCATGATCGCAGGCACGGCGGCTGCACAGGAAGGCGTCGCAACCGGCGACACCAGCGGCAAGAAGATCGCCTTCAGCAATTCCTATGCGGGCAACTCGTTCCGCCAGGTGATGATCAAAAGCTTCGAGTCGATGGGCGCCACTGCGAAGGCAGACGGCAAGATCGCCGAAACGGCGGTCGTCAGCTCCAACAACTCGGTGACCGAACAGGCCTCGCAGATCCAGAACCTCATCCTGCAGGGTTATGATGCGATCATCGTGCTTGCTGGTTCCGACACCGCGCTGAACGGCGCAATCAAGGAAGCCTGCGATGCCGGCATCGTGGTCGTCGCCTTCGCCAGCGGCGTGACCGAGCCTTGCGCCTATGTTGTCGACTACAATCTCGATTCCTATGCCAAGGCGGAACTGGACTATATTTCCAGCAAGCTCGGCGACAAGCCGGCCAATATTCTCGAAATTCGCGGCATGGCCGGCGATGGCTTCGACAAGCGCCTGAACGAAGGCGTCAACAAGGCGTTCGCCTCCCATCCCAACTACAAGAAGGTCGGCGAAGTCTACGGCCAGTGGACGGCGACCGTCGCCCAGAAGGAAGTGTCGGGCATCCTGCCCTCATTGCCGCAGATCGATGGCGTCCTGACACAGGGCGGCGACGGTTATGGCGCTGCACAAGCCTTCAAGGCCGTCGGCCAGAAGCTGCCGATCATCATCATGGGCAACCGCCAGGACGAACTGGCGCTCTGGAAGCAGGAGCACGACGCCACCGGCTACGAGACCTTCTCGCTCGGCGCGACGCCATCGGTCTCGCAGGTGGCATTCTGGGTGGCGCAGCAGGTGCTGGCCGGCAAGAGCGTGCCGAAATTCGTCGAAGTGCCGCTGTTGCAAATCCAGCAGCAGGATCTCGATGCCTGGCTGAAGACCGTGCCCGAAGGCGGCGTCGTCAATGCCGACTACCCGCAGGACCTGGTTGCCAAGATCATCGACGCCAACGTCAAGAAGGAGCCGCTTCCGATGGTTCCGGCTCCCAAGTAAGGCATTCCGCCAATGCTGTCCTCCCAACCAGCCGCGGACACCGCCGCGGGCCTCCTTGTCGAGGCCCGCGGGGTGCGCAAGAGCTTCGGCGCGGTCCACGCGCTTGTCGGCGTCGATTTCACCCTGTCGCGCGGTGAAGTGCTTGGTCTCGTCGGCCACAACGGCGCGGGCAAGTCTACGCTTATGAACGTGTTGTCCGGAGCGCTCCAGCGCACCGAAGGGACATTCGTCTATGCCGGGCGACCGGCGGAGCGTTGGGGGACGGCGGAAGCGCAGGCAAACGGCCTGCGCTGTATCTTTCAGGAGCTATCGCTCTGCGCCAACCTTTCGGCGGCGGAAAACACTAGCATCATCCACCGCGCCTTGCGCGGCCTCGGCTGGCGGCAAAGGGCGCGCGCCCTGATCACCCGCGCTCTCGACGACATCTTTCCCGGCCACGGCATCGACCCCGATATCCGGATCGCCGACCTTTCGATCGGCGAACGGCAGATGGTCGAGATCGCCCGCGCCTTCACCGAAACGGATAGCAAGGTCAGTTGCGTCATTCTCGACGAGCCGACCTCGGCGCTCGGGCACCGGCCGGCCGAACAGCTTCTTGCTTATATCCGCACGGCCGCCGGCCGTGGCATCGCCTGCATTCTCATCACCCACCGGCTGAACGAGATCCTTGCCGTCAGCAACCGCGTCGTCGTGATGATGGATGGCGCTGTTGTCGCGGACCAGCCGGCTGCCGACCTGACGCGTTCCGACCTCGTCGGCATGATGGGCAACATCGAAGCGCCACATGAAAAGGGCGCAACCGCGCAACGCAAGGGCAGCCAGACGCTCGTCATCAATCACGCCGGCATCGACGGCGCCGATCAGGCGATCCGCGCTTCGGCCGGCGAGATCATCGGTTTTGCCGGCCTCGACGGCCATGGCCAGCGCGAACGCCTGCGGGCGATCTACGAAGCCACGCGCAAGGTGCCCGTCGCCTTCGTGGCCGGAGATCGCGGCGTCGAAGGCGTCATGCCGCTCTGGTCGATTGCCGATAACCTGACGATCCGCAGCCTGAACGCGCTGCAGAAGGGCGGCTTCGTCTCGCCTTCGGCCGCACGCGCGCTTGCCGAAAGCTGGTCTAAGCGCCTCAAGGTCAAGGCTCCCTCGATCGACACGCCGATCCTGTCGCTGAGCGGCGGCAACCAGCAGAAGGTCCTGTTCGCCCGTGCGCTGGCATCGGATGGCGAGGTCATCCTGCTCGACGACCCCATGCGCGGCGTCGATGTCGGCACCAAGCAGGAGGTCTACCGGCTGATCCGCGAGGAAGCCGATCGTGGCCGCACCTTCATCTGGTACACGACCGAATTCGAGGAACTGAAGAACTGCGATCGCCTTTACGTTTTCCGCGACGGCAGGGCGGTCGCCGAAGTTCCGGGCGACGAGATCGACCATAACCGTATTCTCGAAGCGTCGTTCGGAGGCGCCAATGGCTGATATCACCGTTCCGCAGCAAGGCCGCGACATCGGCAAACGCCTCGCGCCAGCCATGCAGGTCGGGCTTCCCGCTGTCGCGCTCGTCATCATGCTGGCGGTGATCTTCTGGATCCGCCCGGCCGCGATGAGCTATTTCGGCGTGACGCTCTTGTTCAAGCTCGCCGTGCCGCTGATGTTTGCAGCGCTGGCGCAGATGCTCGTCATCATGCTCGGCGATATCGATCTGTCGATCGGCTCCTTCGTCGGTTTCGTTACCTGCGTCACCGCGCTCTATCTCGACACTGCGCCGATGCTGGCGCTGGCGATCTATGTGGCAAGCATCGGCGTCTATGCTTTTGTCGGCCTGCTGATCCATGTCCGGCAATTGCCGTCGATCATCGTCTCGCTCGGCATGTCGTTCATCTGGCTGGGCGTGGCGATCATCATCCTGCCAGCGCCGGGGGGCGCAGCACCCGCCTGGCTTTCCGGCTTCATGGCCTGGCGCCCGCCCCTCGTGCCCCTGCCCGTCATCCTTGCCGCGCTGGCAGCGCTTGTCGGCCATATCGTTATCAGCCGCTCCTCCTATGGCGCGGTGCTGAGAGGTGCGGGCGGCAATCCGCGCGCCATCCAGCGCGCCGGCTGGTCGATCACCGGGATCCGAACCGCCGTCTACGCCGCCGCAGGCCTGCTCGGCCTTATCGCCGGCATTACGCTCACAGGCCTCACGACATCAGGCGATCCGAACATTGCGCCGGCCTATACGCTACTCGGCGTCGGCGCCGTCATTCTCGGCGGCGGGGCATTTACCGGCGGCATCGTCTCGCCGGTCGGCACCGTCGTCGGCGCGCTGACACTGGCGCTGGCCGGCTCGCTTCTGAGCTTCCTGCAGGTTCCGCCGACCTGGCAGATCGGCGCGCAGGGCGGCATCCTTTTCCTGGTGCTCGCCGGACGCATCCTGCTTGCGGAGAACAAGTCATGAGCAACCTCTCGCTCAAACCCTGGACCTACGGCTTCATCGTCGCGCTGGCCATGTGGATCGCCATCATCGCCTATTCCGGTTTCGCAAGCGCGGTGCCGACGCTTTCCTCGGCTCTGGTCTTTGCGGCATTCAGTGTGGTCGTCGGCACGGGCCAGATGCTGGTCATCACCTCCGGTCCCGGCAATATCGACCTGTCCATGCCCTCCGTGCTGACGCTTGCCGCCTATCTTTCCATGGCGGTGATGAGCGGCAGCAACGGCATGATCCTGCCGGGTCTTGCCGTCGCCATCCTCGTCGGCGCCATCGCGGGGCTTGCCAACTTCCTGGCAATTACGTTGCTGCGCCTGCCGCCGATCATCGCCACCCTTGCCTGGAGCTTCGTCTTCCAGTCGCTGGCCTTCAATCTCGGCGGAGAGGCGACGCTGAAACCGCCGGCAGCGCTTTCGGCCTTCACCTTCTGGTCGGTCGGCGGCATCCGTATCATGCCGATCGCCGTCATCTTCCTGACGATCGCGGTCGCCCTCATCCTTGCCCGCAGCGTCTGGGGCCGGCAATTGCTGGCGGTCGGCCAGAGCGAACGGGCGGCTCGCCTGGCCGGGGTGCCGGTAATCCGCGTGCGGCTTCTGGCCTACCTGTTCTGCGGCATAGCGGCGGCCCTGACCGGTTTTCTGCTCGCCGGCTTCTCGGGCGGCGCAGCGCTGAACATGGGCGATACCTATCTTCTCGAGGCGATTGCCGTGGTGGTCCTTGGCGGCACCAGCGTTGCCGGCGGCCAGGCCAATGCGGTCGGCATATGGGGCGCTGCGCTGTTCTTCAATCTCATGGCGACGATGCTCAACACCTTCCAGATGCAGGCAGGCGTGCGTTTCGTGCTGACCGGCGCGCTGATCATCCTGATCGTGGCGCTGGCGCCGCGACCGAAGGCGGCCTGAGATGGATATCGACACGCTGGTGCGGACCTTCGGATGCGAGATGACACTGGTCGATCTGACCCATACGCTATCGCCCGCCATTCCCGTCTGGCCGACACATCCTTTCTTCTGCCAGGAAGTCATCGAGAGCTATGATCGTGGCGATCTCGCCTGCAACCATGCCCTTGGCATGAGCGAACACACAGGCACGCATTTCGATGCACCCCTGCATTTCTTCAAGGGCGCCGCCGCCATCGACGCCATCGGCCTCAAATCCTTCTTCGGCCGCATGGCGAAGATCGATGCCCGCGATTGCAGCCCGGACGACGCTGTTGGCGTCGATCGGATCGTGGCATTCGAAGCGGCGCATGGCGAAATTCGCGCCGGAGACGCGGTGTTCTTCCATTTCGGCTGGGACCGTTTCTGGGCCGATCCGGCCGATCATCCGCGTTTCCTCAGCGACTGGCCGGGCCTGTCGCGCGAGGCCGCCGAATACCTGCTTGCGCGCGGCATCCGTGTCGCCGGGTCGGACTGCCTGTCGCTCGATTGCTTTTCCAGCACGGATTTTCCCGCCCACAGGCTGCTGCTCGGCGCGGGCGTGCCGATCGGCGAGAATTTCGCGCGGCTTGGCGAGGTTCCGGCCTTCTCGTTCCTGATCACCATGCCGTTGCCGATCGCGGGCGGCTCCGGCTCTCCCTTGCGCGCCATCGCGGCATTTGCGGCGCGCGACCCGTCAAACACCGTTTCGGCCCTGGCATGACCATGGCCCGCAAGAGGAAGACAGCATGAGACATATCTGGCGCTGGTTCGGCCCGATCGACAAGGTAAGCGTGCGCGACGCGGCCCAGGCCGGTGCGGAAGGCATCGTCAGCGCCCTCCACCATGTGCCGACCGGAACCGCCTGGACCTTCGAGGAAATCCGCAAGCGGCAGGACGAGGTGCGCGCCGGCGGCCTGGAATGGGAACTGGTCGAAAGCATCCCGGTCTCCGAAAGCATCAAGACAATGACCGGCGACTGGAAGGCGCATGTCGAAGCCTGGAAGGAAAGCCTGCGCCAGCTCGCCAAGGCCGGCATTTCCACCGTCTGCTACAATTTCATGCCAGTGCTCGACTGGACCCGCACGGATCTGCGTTGGGAAACACCATCCGGCGCGCGCGCCATGCGCTTCGATCTCGTCGATTTCGTCGCTTTCGACCTGCATGTGCTGCAGCGTTGGAATGCCACACAGGATTATCCGCAAGACCTCGTCGAGACCGCCACCAAGCGCTTTGCCGAGATGACCGGCGACAAGATCGCCATGCTGTCGCGCAATATCGGCGCTGGCCTGCCGGGTTCTGCCGATGGCTACAGTATCGATGAATTGCGCACTGCACTTGCCCGCTATGAAGGTATCGGCGTCGAGAAACTACGGAACAATCTGATCGATTTCCTGTCCGAGGTCGTGCCGGTTGCCGATGAACTCGACATGCGCCTTTGCGCCCATGGCGACGATCCGCCATGGCCGCTTCTCGGCCTGCCGCGCATCCTCTCGACCGAGCAGGACTACGTGACAGTTCTCGATGCGGTCGATCGCCCAGCAAACGGCGTGACCTTCTGCACTGGATCGCTCGGCGTGCGTCCGGACAACGATCTGCCGGCGATGGTGCGCCGCCTCGCGCCGCGCATTCATTTTGCGCATCTTCGCAATGTCAGGCGCGAAACCCCGGGCTTCCCCTGCTCCTTCTTCGAGGACCAGCATCTCGACGGCAATACAGACATGATCGCCGTCATTGCCGCGCTTGTTGCCGAAGAGCGCCGCCGCAAGGCGGAAGGCCGGCGCGACGACAGCATCTTCATGCGGCCGGACCATGGCCAGGAGATCCTCGAGGATCTCACGCGCGGCGCCCAGCCCGGCTATCCCGCCATCGGCCGCCTCAAGGGACTTGCGGAACTGCGCGGTATCGAACAGACATTGACCCATCCCGCATACGGACTTGCCTGATCCATGGAACGCCTCGGCAAAAGCACTTTCCTTCCGCACGACGTCGAGCGCCCCGGCTTCGACCCGGAAGCGTTGAAGGTCGGTATCGTCCATATCGGGCTTGGCGCTTTCCATCGCGCCCATCAGGCGGTCTTCACCGATCTGGCGCTCGCCGCCCGCCCGGGAGACTGGGGCATTGCGGGCGCAAGCCTGCGCTCGGTCGAGATCGTCGCCGACCTCAAGGCCCAGGATCATCGCTACGCCGTCGTGACCCGAGGAGCCGACGGCGACCGAGCCCGCGTCGTCGGCTCGATCGTCGAGGCCATCGCCGCAAGCCGGGAGCGTGAACGGCTGTTCGAGCGGCTGGCAGCGCCTGCCACACGTATCGTCACCCTTACCGTCAGCGAAAAGGCTTACGGCATCGACCCCGTTTCGGGCGGACTGGATCTTGACCATCCCGCTATCGCGCATGATCTTGCCGACCCCGGCAATCCGGTTGGCGTGGTCGGCATTCTCGTCGAGGCACTGTCACGACGCATGCAGCTAAAGCGCGACACTATCACCGTTCTCTGCTGCGACAATCTTCCCGGCAACGGCCATATCGTGCGGCGGTTGGTGATTGAGATGGCCGAACGCCGCAATCCCGAATTGGCGCGCTGGATCGAACGCGACATCCGTTTTCCCTCCAGCATGGTGGATCGCATCGTGCCGGCTGCCACCGACCGGACGCGGGCGCTGGCGGCCACGCTGATCGGCGCCGAGGACCGGTTGGCGCTGGAGACCGAACCTTTCAGCCAATGGGTGATCGAAGACGATTTCGCAGCCGGTCGTCCCGCCTGGGACGAGGCCGGCGCGGTCTTCGTCGGCAATGTCGAAGCCTATGAAAAGATGAAGCTGCGGCTTCTCAACGGTTCGCATTCGCTGATCGCCTATCTCGGGCAATTGACCGGCCTCGACTATGTGCGCGACGTCATGGCCGTTCCCACCCATGCGGAGCGTGTGCGCCGGCATATGGCGGGGGTCCTGCCGACGCTCGACCCGGTACCGGGCATCGATCTGACGCTCTATCGAAGCCAGCTTGTCGAACGCTTTACCAACCCAGCGATCGACCACCGGACGGCGCAGATCGCCATGGACGGCACCCAGAAGATGCCGCAGCGCATCTTTGCGCCCGCCATCGAACGGCTGGCAGCCGGCGACGCGGCGCAGGAATTTGCCGCCGTCATCGCACTCTGGCTCGATTATGTCATCGCTAGCGAGACGCTCGACGACCCCCGCGCCGCCGAGCTGAAATCGGCCGCAGCCCATGCAAAGCGCTCTTTCGCACCGTTTTTCGACATTCCCGGACTGTTTCCGCCGGAATTGCAACAGAACGCAGCCTGGCGCGCCGCGCTCGACGCGATGCTTTCCAATCCATCCGCCGCTTAAGGTGCGAGACAAGCCGACTTGCCAAAGGGACCACGATCATGGTGACGATTTCCGTCCGCGAACCCCATCATCTTCTCGTCAACGAGCGGGACGCCGTCGAGCCCGGCCCGGGCGAGGTCGCGATCCGCGTGCATCGCGCCGGCATTTGCGGTTCGGACATGCATATCCTCCACGGCACCAATCCGTTCGCGGTCTATCCGCGGGTGATCGGGCATGAATTCGCAGGCGTCGTTTCGGCGCTGGGCGCAGGCATATCTTCTCTTGCCATCGGCGATCATGTGGTCGCCGATCCCGTGATTTCCTGCGGCACCTGCTATCCCTGCCGCGTCGGGCGTTCCAATGTCTGCGCCAAGCTGCAGGTCATCGGCGTCCACCGCGACGGCGGTTTTCGGTCGACGGCTGTCGTCCCGCAAGCCAATGCGGTCAAGGTCTCCCCCAAGCTCGGCCTGGATGTCGCAGCCCTCGCGGAGCCGCTGGCCGTTGCTGCAAACGTTCTGTGGCGCACCGGTTGCACGGGCGAAGATGTGGTTCTGATCTATGGCGCCGGCACGGTCGGCATCACCGTTCTGCAGATGGCGAAAATGCACGGCGCCCGCTGCATCGTCGCCGATATCGACGCCGACCGCCTGGTGCGCGCCCGTGAATTCGGCGCCGATGCGGTGATCAATTCGCGCACACAGTCCGTCGGCGATGTCGTCGCCCCGGAACTCGACGGGCTGGGGCCATCCATCGTTATCGACGGCGCCGGCATTCCAAGCCTTCTGGAAGAGGCCTGCCGCATCGCCGCACCCGCTGGCCGCATCGGCCTGCTCGGCTTTTCGCCGGCGCCCTGCAATGTCAGCCAGCAGGAAATCGTGCGCAAGGAATTGACGCTGGTCGGCTCCCGCCTCAATCGGCGTTTTATCCCCGAAGTGATCACCTGGCTGGAATCCGGCGCCCTGCGCCCGCAGGCGATGATCACCCAGACCTTCAACGCGCGCGACGCCCGCTCCGCCTTCGATCTCGTCGAGCAGCATCCGGAACGGACGCTGAAGGTCCAGCTCGCGTTCGAGTAACGCTCGCTACGGACGCAGATTGATTCGGCGCCACATCTTGTCTTCCGCCTCATGCCGCATATTTTCTGGAGTCCTGTACAACCAAGCACCAACAGGATCGAACCTTGCCTGCGACTATTTCTACCGGAAACGACGGACTCGATATTATCCTCAAGGGAGGATTGCCGGAAAAGCGGCTCTATCTGATTGAGGGCGCACCCGGATCCGGCAAGACGACGCTTGCACTGCAATTCCTGCGCGACGGGGTGCGAAAAGGCGAAAAGGCACTTTACATTACGCTGTCCGAGACAAAGGAGGAGCTTTCCGCCGTTGCCATGTCGCATGGCTGGGATATCGACGAATTCGACGTTTTCGAATTCTCTTCCGCCTCCGACATTTTCGGCGATGGTCGTGAGCAGAGCATCCTGCACCCCTGGGAAATGGAGCTCAACGAAACCATCCGCTTGATCCAGAACGAGGTCGAGCGGATACAGCCGAAGCGCATCGTTTTCGACAGCCTTTCGGAAATGCGGCTTCTGGCGCAGGATCCGTTGCGCTATCGTCGTCAGGTGCTGGCGCTGAAGCAGTTTTTCGCCGGGCGCGACACGACGGTGCTCCTGATCGACGACATGACGGGAAGCGCCGACGAGCGCGATGCCCATCTTCACAGCCTTTGCCACGGCGTCATCACGCTCGAGCGGCTGACCCTCGATTTTGGAGCGGCGCGCCGACGGCTTCAGGTCCAGAAACTGCGCGGTGTCGATTTCACCGCCGGATTTCACGATTTCACCATTCGCAAGGGCGGCCTGCAGATTTATCCGCGCCTGATCGCATCGTCGCATCATTCGGAATTTACAGGTGAAGCAACGCATAGCGGCATCAGGGAACTTGACAATCTGCTCGGCGGAGGCCCGCTGCGGGGAACGAGCGCGCTTGTGACAGGCCCCGCAGGCAGCGGCAAGACCACGATCGCGCTGCAATACCTGTTTGCGGCTTGTGAGCGAGGCGAGCCTTGTGCGGTCTATGAGTTCGACGAGCGGATCGGCACGCTTCTGTCGCGCGCCAAAGCGTTCAACCTCGATCTTCAGCCGCATATCGACAACGGAACACTCATCATCGAACAGATCGATCCTGCGGAGATTTCGCCCGGCGAATTCGCGACGAAGGTGCGTTTCGAAGTCGAGACACGCAATGTCCGTATGATCGTAATTGACAGTCTCAACGGATATGTATCGGCGATGCCGCAGGAGCAACATCTCATTTTGCAAATGCACGAGCTTCTGTCCTATCTGAGCCATAAGGGCGTCGTTACATTCCTCATCAATCCGCAAAACGGCCTTGTCGGAACGATGACCACGAACCTGAATATTTCCTACATCGCCGATACGGTCATTCTCCTGCGCTTCTTCGAGGCAGAGGGCCGGGTGCGCAAGGCGATCTCGGTGCTCAAAAACCGTGGTGGGGCGCATGAGGATACGATCCGCGAGCTCAGGATCGACAGCGGTGGCGTCAGGGTCGGCGATCCGCTATCGCTATTCCGGGGAATTCTGACCGGGACGCCGGAATATCTCGGCGCCCAGGCCCCCCTGATGGAAGATCGCGACAGTGGCAACTGAAGCGCGCAGCGAAGGCAAACGCATTCTCGTCAGCGCGCCTTATGGGAGAGACGCCGAAAGCGTTGCAATGATCCTGCGCGAGCAGAATTACGATGTCGTCATCTGCAAAGACATCGGTGAGATAGCCAATCGCATCGATGACACGACCGGGGCCGTTCTCCTGACTGAGGAAGCGCTGACCGGGGATATCGACAAGCTTCGAGGCGCGCTCGCGACGCAGCCTGACTGGTCGGATGTACCTTTTGTCCTGCTTGCCGCCCAACGCACCGGCCGCACGCCGAATGCCCAGCTCTCGCGGCTGGCGATCTTCGATCTTGCCAGCAACAGCGTCGTGCTGGAGCGCCCGCTCGGCCGGGCCTCGCTGTTCAGCGCCATCGCATCGGCCATGCGGTTACGCCAGAAGCAGTTCCAGATGCGCGACCGCCTTTCGGAACTCGACGAGAGCGAAACGCAGTTGCGCCTTGCAACCAATGCCGGCGGCATCGGCATCTGGGACTTCGATCCAGTCACCGGCCGCTTGAGGTGGGACAGGCGCTGCAAGGCGATGTTCGGGCTGGGGCCGGATGCGGAAATCACCTATGAACACAGCTTTCTTGCGGGCCTTCATCCCGACGACAGGCAAAACTCCGATGATGCGGTGCGCAAAGCACTGCAGCCCGGCGGCACCGGCGCGGTCGATATCGAATATCGCACGATCGGCATCGAGGATGGGGTCGAGCGCTGGATCGCCGCCAAGGGCGGATCGGTGTTCGTGGACGGACGCCCGATCCGGTTTATCGGAACAGTCATCGATATCAGCGAGAGAAAGCGCACCGAACGGGCACTTTCGGCGTCCGAAAACGCCTTGCGGGGCGAACGCGAGGCGCTCGACGAACTCAACCGTACATTGGAGGCGCGCGTCGAACAGCGCACGACCGAGCTGGAGGAGGAGATGGCGGCCCGCAGCCGCGCCGAAGACGCTTTGCGCCAGTCGCAGAAGATGGAGGCCGTCGGGCAACTGACCGGTGGTATCGCCCACGACTTCAACAATATGCTGACCGGCATCATCGGCGGCATCAATGTCGCAAAGCGCCACATTGCCAGCGGCAGGCTCGACGACGTCGGGCGCTTTATGGACGCGGCGACGGAATCGGCACACCGTGCAGCGGCGCTCATTGCCCGGCTTCTGGCCTTCTCGCGCCGGCAGACGCTGGATGCGCGCCCCCTCGATGTCGAACGACAGCTGCAAGCCACGAAAGAACTTCTGGAGCGGACGCTGCCGGAAAACATCGAGATCGAGATCCAGGCCGCCCGCAATGTCGGAAAGGTTGTCGCCGACGAAAACCAGCTCGAAAGCGCAATCCTCAACCTTGCGGTCAATGCGCGCGATGCGATGCCCGATGGCGGCAGGCTGGTTCTGACCGCGCTTCGCGAGGAGGTTTCAGCCAGGAAGGCGACAGGCGACCTGAAGCCGGGCAGCTATGTCGTAATCGCCGTCAGAGATACGGGTGTCGGCATTCCGCCCGAAATCATCGATAAGGTTTTCGAACCTTTCTTCACCACCAAACCCATCGGCCAGGGCACCGGGCTTGGCCTGTCGATGATCTACGGTTTTGCGCAGCAATCCGGCGGCACGGTCCGTATAGACAGTCGCGCGGGCGAAGGAACCTCGATCAAGCTCTATCTTCCTGGCGCCGATGGCGAAGAGGATGAAGACGAAAGCGGCCTCGTCGACGCTGCGCCGGAAGGCCGGGGCCAAGGCCAGACGGTGCTGCTCGTCGAAGACGACGATTCCGTGCGCCTGCTGATTTCGGAAGTGCTCTCCGAATTGTCCTATCGGGTCGTGGAAGCGGCCGATGCCAATTTCGCCATTCCGATCCTGGCGGGAAAACAATGCATCGACCTGATGGTATCCGATGTCGGCCTGCCCAGCATGAACGGTCGGCAACTGGCGGAGATCGCCCGCCAGCATCGCCCCGAATTGCCGATCCTGTTCGTCACCGGATATGCGGAGAACGCCGCGACGAAGGCGAGCTTTCTCGGCACCAATATGGCGATGATCAGCAAACCCTTTGCCGTCGACGCGCTGGCCGCCAAGATCAACGAAATGATGACCGTGGGCCAGCTAAACTGAGGCGATTGCCACAATGGCGCGGCCGTCACCTCGCAAACCGTCGCGCGCCGGCCACACACGCGATGACGGCTATGGTGACGACGACCATTCCCCAGGTGACCGTCTCCTTCAGAAGCGTGGCGGCCAGCGCCAGGCCGAAGAAGGGCTGCAACAGCTGCAACTGGCCGACGGCGGCGATGCCGCCCTGCGACAGGCCGCGATACCAGAAGACGAAGCCGATCAGCATGCTGAACAACGACACATAGGCAAGGCTGAGGACCGCGGGCATTCCGACATTGGCAAAGGTCGGCGGCAGATAGAAAATCGTGGCCGTGATCATCAGCGGCAAGGACAGGACCAAGGCCCAGGAAATCACCTGCCATCCCCCCAAAGTTCGCGAGAGCTTGCCGCCTTCGGCATAACCCAGCCCACAGACGATCACGGCCGCCAGCATCAGAACGTCGCCCAGCGGCGAAGCGCTGAGCCCGTTGTTCGCCGCAAAGCCGGCCACGAGCGCGCTGCCGAGGATCGAAAAAAACCAGAAGGCGGGCTTTGGCCGCTCTCCGCCCCGAATCACGCCGAAAATCGCCGTCGCCAACGGCAACAAGCCGATGAAGACGATGGAATGCGCGGAAGTGACGTGCCGCAGCGCCAGGGCCGTAAGCAGCGGAAAGCCGACAACGACCCCCGCCGCAACGACGACGAGGGATACGATTTCCCTGCCATTCGGCCGCTTCTGTTTCAGGACCGCTAGAAGCGCCAGACCGATCATGCCGGCGATTGCGGCCCGCGCGACGGTCAGAAACACCGGATCGAAATCCATCACGGCCAGGCGCGTGGCGGGGAGCGACCCGCTGAAAATCAATACCCCAAGAAAGCCGTTGAGCCAGCCGGCCGTCGATCGGTCCATATCCAATCCTCTGTTTCACTCTCTCCCTTATCGTGCCGGATCCCTGTCCTCGCCAGCGACAGTATGATACAGTTTGGTGAAACTGTTATGGATCGGAAACCAGTACGGATGGATACAATCGTCAAAAACCGCACGCGCGTTTCCGTTGTCATGGAGACGATCCGGCAGCGCATTTCGGCCCGCAACCTCACACCCGGCGCAAAGTTGCCATCCGTCCGGTCGCTGGCGGCGACGCTGAAGGTGTCGGTATCGACCGTCGTCGATGCCTATGAACGTCTTGTCGCCGAGGGAGCGATCCTGTCCCGGGCAGGTTCCGGTTTCTATGTCGCTAATCAGGCGGCGCCTTTCGCCTTGTCCGAGACCGGGCCAAAGCTGGATCGCGCCGTCGATCCCTTCTGGATATCGCGCCAATCGCTGGATGCCGGTGACCGCGATCTCAAGCCCGGATGCGGTTGGCTGCCGCCCTCGTGGATGCCCGAAGACAGCATCCGTCGCGCCTTGCGCGCCCTGTCGCGCACGGCCGGGCCGAGGCTGGCAGATTACGGAACGCCGCTCGGGTTGCCTGCCTTGCGACAACTCCTTGCCCGCCGCATGGGCGAACGCAGTATCGAAGCCTCGCCGGATCAGATCATGCTCACCGATAGCGGCACGCAGTCCATCGACTTGCTGTGCCGCTTTCTTCTGGAGCCTGGCGAAACCGTTCTCGTCGACGATCCCTGCTACTTCAATTTCCATGCCCTCTTGCGGGCGCATCGGGTCAAAATGGTTGCCGTGCCCTACACGCCCGCCGGTCCCGATATAGAGGTCTTCGCCCAGATCGTCGCCGAATATCGGCCGCGCCTCTACATTACCAATTCCGGAATTCACAATCCGACCGGTGCGACGCTTTCTCCCGTGGTGGCGCATCGGGTTCTCAAGATCGCCGAACAGTTCGACCTGACCATTGTCGAGGACGATATCTTTGCCGATTTCGAGCATATGCCGGCGCCGCGCCTGTCGGCCTTCGACGGGCTGGAGCGTGTAATCCTGATCGGCAGCTTTTCGAAAACCCTTTCAGCTTCGGCGCGTTGCGGGTTCATTGTCGCCAGGCCGCAATGGATCGAAGGACTGACCGACCTCAAGATCGCGACGTCGTTCGGCGGTGGGCGCATGAATGCCGAGCTGGTTTTGAGCGTGTTGAGCGATGGTGGATATCGAAAGCACATCGAGACCCTTCGCAGCCGGCTCGCGCAGGCGAGACGCGACGTCCATGACAGGCTGCGGAATCTCGGTATCGAACCCTGGATCGAACCGCAAGCCGGCATGTTTCTCTGGTGTCGCCTGCCGGACGGCATCGACGCCACCGATATCGCCCGCGCCTCGCTCGAACGCGGCGTCGTTATGGCGCCGGGCAACGCCTTCAGCCTGTCACATGCAGCCTCTGGCTTCATGCGCTTCAACGTATCGCAATGCCTCGACCCGACAGTCTTCGACGTTCTCCGGGCCGTATTGAAGCCCGGAAAGTGAAACCTGCATGGCGACGAGCGGATTATGCCCTCGCCATGCAGGCTGACATCTCAATCGATCCCCACCCCTCAGGCCAGGACGGTCTCCAGCTTGTCCAGAATGGCGTTCCATCCGCCAATGTGACCGTTGCGGGCTTCCTCGCTGCGGAATTTCACCTGCCTAAGGGTTATTTCCGTGGTCCCGGCATCGACGGCGACGAAATCGATGGTGACGACACTGTCATCGAGGGAGTGGGGCGATTCCCAGGTAAAGGACAGATGGGCATGGGGATCGATTGCAAGATAGGTGCCGGCATGGGGGATCTCGCGCCCATCGGCAATCATCACGATGGAGAAGCGCCCGCCCTTGACCTTATCCGTGGTCACCCGGGCGGGCTTGCTGCCGTCGAACGGCGGCTGCATGAATTTTGCAAGCGTTTCCGGCGAGAGCCACGCGTTGAACACGCGTTCGCGGGATGCCGCGATCTTGCGGCTGACGGTCAGTTCCAGCTCAGTCATCTCGTTTATCCTCATCAACAAGCAGGTTTTCAAGCGCATCGAGGCGCAGTTCCCAAATCGACTTCAGTTCGGCGAACCAGGCCTGCGTTATCCGCAGCGGTTCGAGTTCGGCCGCGATGAAATGTTCCCGGCCCAAGGTCCGACGGGTGACCAACCCCGCCTCCTCAAGAACCTTGATGTGCTTGGAAACGGAATTGAGCGACATGTCGAAATGCCCGGCAAGCGCCGTCACCCTCATTTCGCCTTCCTGAACCAGGAGCGTGAGTATCTTGCGCCGCGTGGTATCGCCCGCGGCCTTCAGAATCTGTGACAGAACATCATCGTGCATTTATTCACCCTGTAGGTTGAATATATAGATCGATGGAGATTAGTCAACCATTTGGGTGAATAAATTGGCGAACATTCAAACCCTCGCGCCTCGATCCTGGCGCCTTACGACCTCCATGTCGGCGTCTGTCGCCTGCCTGCCGACGTCGCATCGGTCACGGCAGGCATACGTCGGTGGCGTGGACTCTAGGTATGGGCAATTTGAAGGATGCCTATTCCGGACTGTTAACCTTCGCGCTAACATTCCCAACGGCGTTTACGTTTTGGGCCGATGCATCTTCTATAGATCAGGGGCAGTCTGGTTTCATTGTCCCTGCAAGATGGTCCATGATGGAACAGAGGGGAATGAATTCGCATCCTCGCCGATGCGCCGCGCTGCGATGCAAGGAGGAATGGGATGCCGTCAATGCTTTGGCTGGCGCAGCGTTTGCCCGGCGTTTCGACGATCGACGGTTTGGCCGCGGGAGTTGCGCATGTCCGATGATACGGTCGCGCCGGCGGCAGGGCGTTCTCCGCTGTCTCAAAGGCTGCGTTCGCTGCTCAAGCGCCGCGATATCTCGGGCATGGTGACGGCCGTGGCCATCAAGGTGATGGCTTTGACCTTGAACTTCACGTTGATCACGCTCGCGGCGCGTGCTCTCGAAGCCAATGCCTTCGGCCATTATTCCATCCTCTATTCCGCCGCCAGCCTGCTTTACATCGTCGCCGCCGTCGGCCAGGAACCCTTCGTCTTGCGGATCTGGAACGAGATGAAGGTGAATGCGGACGCCGCGCGCCTCAAGGGCGCATTGCTGTTCACCTTCTTTGCCGCGCTGATGGGCTCGCTGATTGCGACGTCGCTGTTCTGGCCCTGGGCGCTGACCTATGTCGACCACACGACGGCGCTGACCGTGCTTGCCTATCTGATCGCCTCCGGACCTCTGCAAATCTGCATCCATCTGGTGCGCACCGAACGCGGCACGGTCTATGCCGACGGCCTCAGCTTCGCACTCGTCGGCATCCCGCCGATCGTCTATCTCAGCATGTGCCTGATGACCGGAACGCCGGCGGCAATCGCAAAAGTCTTCCTGATGCTGGCCTGCGGCGCGTTCGTCGCGCTCATTCTGCAGCTCTGGATGATCCGCCGCCGTATCGTCAGGCTGTTTCCGGGCTTCGGCACGGTGCGCGCCATTTTCGAGTTTCGCCAGTGGCTTCCCCGCTCGGGCAAACTCTGGATGACCGCATCGCTGGAAGCGACGAACCAGTATATCGACGTCATCATTATCGGCTTCCTGATGGATCCGACGGTTGCCGGCGCCTATTTCGTCACGGTTCGTTTCGCCAATCTGTTTGCCGCGGCGGCGGATGCGGTCAACCTGTTCGCCACGCAGCACCTTCCCGCACTCTACTATCGGGATGAGCGCAAGGCGCTGGACAAGATGCTCGACAATCTCGCCTGGATTATGGGCTTCTTCACCGTCATGGGCCTGCTCGGCATCGCCGTTGGTGGCTATTTCGCGCTTTGGGTCATCAACGAGAGCTACACCCAGTATTTCCCGGAATTGCTTATCCTCTGCCTCGGGACCGCAGCCGCAGGCACCACGCGCGCCTCGACGCTTGCGCTGATGCTCTCGGGCCATGAGGGCCGCTACCTCCTGATCACCGCCATGGGTGTGCTGCTGCGATGCCTTGCACTGTTTGCGCTGGTGCCGCATTTCGGCATCACGGGAGCGGTTATCGCCAGCGCCATCATCTATGCGGTGCAGGCAATCGCCTTCCGCAAGGCGGACCAGTCCCTGACTGACCTCGACGCCTCGATGTTCCGCCTTCTGCGCAAGCGTCCTGTGCCGGAATAGGATGACGACGACCGGACATACCGCCTTTTCGTCTCTGGCCTGCCGCAAGAGCCCGTAACGCCATGACTATATTGATTTCCGATCGATACGGCGCAACCCCCATCGTCCAGGGCGAATCCGGCTCCGTTGCACGCCCGGTCGCATTTGCGGATACGATCGGGCTGTTCCAGGCCGCAAAGCCCGGCCTCCAGACCGATATTGCCGTCCTGTTTGCAAGCCCCTGGGGCTATGAAGACATGTGTACGCGAAAATTCTGGCGCGTCCTGGCCGAGGCACTGTCGGAGGCCGGGATCGCCAGCCTGCGTTTCGATTATCCCGGCACGGGCGATGCCCTTGATTTCAGCGATGCGGATGCCGGCCTGTCCGTATGGCGCAACGCGCTCGAAAACGCCGCCGATACCTTGCGCCGCCTCTCTGGCATGACCGATCTCGTCATTATCGGCCATGGGATCGGCGCTTCGCTGGCTTGCGAGACCTTCGCCGACGCCGACCATGTCAGCGGCATCGCGCTTCTGGCGCCGGCCGTTTCCGGCCGCGCCTATGTCCGCGAAATGTCGATCTGGGCGCAGATGATAGAGGAAGCGCCGGAAAAGAAGGGCGGCAATCTCGTCTTTGGCGGTGTCGCCCTGCCGGATCGACTGATTGCCGATATCAAGAACCTGAAACTTGGCCGCGCGCAACAGTCACGCGTATCTCACTATCTACTGGCAAGCCGGCATACCCCGCCGGCAGAGACCGATCTGGTGGAGCAGCTTCGCGGCCACGGAGCCAAGGTCGAACTCGTTCCCTATGAGGGTTACTCGGAGCTTGTCCATGACCTGTCGACATCGCAGCCGCCGCTCGCCATGCTTGGCACCATCATTGACTGGATCGGCAGGATCGGCCGGAAATCCACCACCCTTGCGGCCACCCACCCTCCCCGCCTCTCGGTCCCGTCGCTCCCTTTGCGCAGCGACGGTTTCGTCGAAACGCCGGTCCGCTTCGGTCAAGACGAGCGCCTGTATGGCATTCTCTGCGAGCCGGCCGATGGTCGACGCCGGGGCGCGACCGTCATTCTGCTCAGCACCGCCTATGAACGCGCCTCGGGCTGGGGACGCATTACGGCGCTGGCCGCCCGGCACTTTGCCGCAAAGGGCATCGCCTCTCTGCGCTTCGATCCCGCCAATGTCGCAGACAGCCCGCCACTTGCAGGAGTGCCGCGGCAGATCATCTATTCCGAGGCCCAGCATCGCGATTGCGAAGCGGCGATCGATTTCATCGAAAGCCGCGGCCTCGGGCCGGTCGTGCTGACCGGACGTTGCAGCGGCGGATATCTGGCATTTCGCACCGCCGCGCGCGATCGCCGCGTCAAGGGCATCGTCGTCGTCAATGCCTATACGCTGTTCTGGGATCCCGGCCAGTCGATCGACGAATGGCTGCAGTTTTCGCCGCAGCGCCTGAGCTCCTACGGCTCCAAGGCATTGAAGGCGGAAACCTGGAAGAAGATCTTCCGTGGCGACGTCAATCTCAAATATGCCGCGCTGAACACGTTCCGTTTCGTGCGCAAGCGAATGCTGGAATTTGCCGGCCCACTTGCGGCGGCATTGCCCGGCCTGTCGCGGGAAGGCCGAGAAGTGCATGGCGCTCTGCAAGCGATTCAGGCGCATGCGGCGGAACTGGTGCTGATGTATCGCGACAACGATGTCGGGCTGCACCATTTTTCCTACCATTTTGGCGCCGATGGCGCCAAGCTTTCGAAATATCCGAATGCGCGCCTGACCCTCGTGCCCGATGCCGATCGCAACATGACGAAACCACATGCGCGCTCAGCGTATCGCCAGGAAATCGAAACCATGGCTCTTCAATTTCCGCCGACAACGCCGTGATCAATTCCGGACAGCTGGCGGCGGTGCCTATAATCCGCTGTTGAGCCGCAACCCGCTCCTGTGTTTAACTCGGCTCGCCCCGAGATTGAAAGGACCGGTCGCCTTGCAACAGACGGCAGCATGTTTCGCGGCGCTTCTGTCCGTTTTCGCATTGGCGGCGGCGACCGTTCCCGCCTTCGCAAACGATAATGCGGACCAGGATGCCTGCCTTTACCGGGGCTTCGACGGCAATCATCCGCTCTGCATCCGCAAGGATCGCTTCAACGCCGATCTCTGCGCAGTCATCGATCATTTCGCCACGACACGCAACATTCCACCGGCCTTCTTTGCCCGGCTGATCTGGCGCGAAAGCCTGTTTCGTCCGGAAGCCGTCAGTCCCAAGGGGGCCGAAGGCATTGCGCAATTCATGCCCGGGACGGCCAGGCTGCGGGGGTTGGGAAACAGTTTTGACGTTATCGAGGCACTGGATGCCTCATCCGCCTATCTCAGCGATCTCCGGGGCCGGTTCGGCAATCTGGGGCTCGCGGCCGCCGCCTACAATGCCGGCGAAGACGGGCTGCGCCGCTTTCTGTCGACCAACCGCCTGCCGATCGAAACCCGCGACTATGTCTTCATGATCACCGGCGCGTTCGTCGAAACCTGGCGCGACAACCCGCCGGATATCGCCGCACCCGATCTGGCCAAGGACATGCCGTTCCGTCAGGCCTGCGAAACGCTGGCCGAGACGCGCCGCATGCGTGAGCCCTTCCTGTCGCAATCCGCCGACTGGGCGCCCTGGGGCGTGCAACTGGCCGCGCATTACAATCCGGCGGTCGTCGATCGGCTGTTCAATCTGGCGATCCTGAAACTGCCGCCGCCGCTGAATGCCGAGCGCGCGCTGGTCGTGCGCCAGCGCGGCGGAAATTTCGGTTCGCGGCTGCGCTATGCGGGCCGCATCGGCCGTGAAAGCCGGGCCGAGGCAACAAAGCTCTGCGCCGCCATCCACGCAGCAGGCGTGCCCTGCACGGTGTTCAAGAACCGCTGAAGATGGCTATTTGCGCATCAGGCTGAAGGAGAAATGACTGCCGCGATGATAGTCGATGGCGTAGTTGACCGGAACGCCGGCCGCGTTGAAACAGATTTCCTTGATGAGCAACGCCGGCCCGAAATCGCCGAGATCATGCCGTTCGACCACATCCTGCGGCAACATGACGGCCGAAACCGTGGCGGAGGACATGCGCGGCCGGTTGCGATAGGTATCGAGAAGCGCGATCAGCGAGCCGCTCCAATCGATATCGAACAGCCGCGTCGGGATGATGCTGCGCGGCACATAATCGACGCAATAGAGGATCGGCGCATCGTCGTGCAGCCGCAGCCGCTCGATGCGGATGACACGCTCGCCCTCCGCAAGTTGCAGGTCTTCCTCCAGCCGCTTGTCCGGCTTCTCTTCCGAAATCGACAGCACCTTGTTGATCGGCTTGTAGCCATAATGCCGCGTCATATCGGTGACGCTTTCGAACACGGTGATCGGTCGATCGACCTGCACCGCAGACAGCGCCGACACGAACCGGCCGCGGCCATGCTCGACATAGATGATATCGTCCTGCTCCAGCAGTTTCAGCGCTTCGCGCAATGCCGGCCGGGAAATCTTGAAGCGCTGGGTCAGCTGCGCCTCGGTCGGCAGCTTGTCGCCCGGCTTCAGGCCTTCGGAACGGATCAGATCCGCGATCCGGTCACGGAGCTGAACGGCAAGAGTGCGGGAATCGCGAAGGGGCTCCTCCAAGGGATTGCCTCATATGCTGGTTGTCGCAATCTTCTTCTTGTCTGACAAATTTTGTTGGGTCAAGGGTGGTGGGACCACGAGCGACGACAGCCGGCGACGGGATTTCGATTTGGCGCTGCGCCTTGACACGCACCGGCAATGATGTCAGTTGTCTTACAACATTAGCGAACGCGACACCCACGTCGCCCGGCCACCGAGAGACACGCCATGCTGAACTTCGACGAACAGAGATTCCTCCGCATCCAGTCGGGCGCCGTCGCCTTGCAGAAGCGACTCGACGCCGTCATCGGCACCTGCCTTGCCAAGGGCGCGGACAGCATCTTTTTCCTCGGCACCGGCGGCGCCGCCATCCTGATGCAGCCGGCCGCACAGCTTCTGCAGCGCCGCTCGCGCTTTCCTGCCTTCATCGACATGCCGGCCGAAATCGTGATGACCGGCTCGGCCAATCTCACCGAAAAATCCATCGTCGTCATGCCCTCGCTTTCCGGCACGACCAAGGAAAGCGTGGCGCTGCTGGCGAAGCTGAAGGAAATCGGCGCGACCGTCATCACGCTGGTCGGCCATGAGGAAACCCCGCTCGGCAAGGGCGGCGACCATGTCTTCGTCAATTTCGCCGAGGACGACACGTCCTGCGAATCCTTCTACCTGCAATCGCTGTTCATCGCGCTGGCGATCCTGAACGCGCGCGGTGAAATCGACGGCTATGAGCGTATCGTCTCCGAACTGGTCTCGCTGCCGTCGCTGCTCCTCGAAGTCAAGCGCGCCTATGAGCCCAAGGCCGAGGGTTTTGCCAAGATCCTCGCCGGTTCGAATTACCACATCATCACCGGCGCCGGGAATGTCTGGCCGGAAGCCTTCTATTACGGCATGTGCATTCTCGAGGAGATGCAGTGGATCCGCACCCGCCCGGTGCATGGTTCCGACTTCTTCCATGGAACGCTGGAACTGGTCGAAAAGGGCGTCAGCGTCATCCTGTTCAAGGGCGAAGACGCGCTGCGGCCGCTTGCCGAGCGCATCGAGAATTTCGCTCCGAACTATACCGACAAGCTGACCGTGCTCGACACCGCCGATTTCGAACTGCCGGGCATTTCCGCCGATGTTCGAGCCCTGATCTCGCCGGTGCTGCTCGCCACCGTTCTGGAACGCATCAGCGCCCATCTCGAAGTGATGCGCAACCATCCTCTGACCACGCGTCGCTATTACAAGAAGGTTGCCTATTGAGCCGCTTGGCCCGATACCGTTAGTCACTGGCCGCGCGGGCGAAAAAACCTCGCGCGGCTTTTTCGTTCGCAGCGAGGCTTTTCATGGTTTCCTTCCGGTTCGCCGCCGTCGGCGACAATTGCATCGACCGTTTCCGGCCACCGGTCGGGCAATCGTTGATCGGCGGCAATGCGGTCAATGTCGTCGTGCAGCTGGCGCGGCTCGGACAGACCGCCTTCTATTTCGGCGCGGTCGGCGACGATGCGGACGGGCGACGCACACTCGATCTCCTGGCTGAAAACGGCGTGCGCATCGACCATGCCGAAACGCGCCCCGGCCTGACAGCCTATACGGATATCGAGGTGCTTCCCTCGGGAGAGCGGGTCTTCATCCACGAGGATTTCGGTGTTTGCGCCGACTACCGGCCTTCGCCCGCCGATCTCGACGCGCTCAAGACCATGGACCATGTCCATATCGGCTGGCTGAACGATGGCGGGGCCTTGCGCCGGGCGCTGGTCGAGGCCGGCGTCAGCGTCTCTCAGGATATTTCCGTCAATGCCGACCGGGACAATCTCGGCGTCGAGGGCCTGACTGTCGCCTTCGGCTCGGCCGGCGACGATGAGGCCACCGCGCACGCGCTGCTGCAGCGTTTTCTGGCTGACGGCACGCAAACCGCCGTCGTGACCTGCGGCGCGCATGGGTCAATGGCCCGTAGCGCCGACGACCGGGCCGCGACCGGCATCCGCCCGGTTGAGGTGGTCGAGACCACCGGCGCCGGCGACAGCTTTATCGCCGGTTTCCTGAAGGCTTTTGTAGCACGCGCTTCGTTGCAGGCCTGCCTGGAAGCCGGGCGCGATCATGCAGCACAAGCCTGTATGCATGTCGGCGGTTTTCCGCAACAGCCCCGGCCGCTGTAAGCGGCCTTATTTCAGCACCAGGAATCCCGAGGCGATGACGATGGCCGCGCCGGCCAGCGTGTGCAGTTCGACGGGCGTTGCAAACAGGAAAACCCCGAGAAGACAGCCCCAGATGATCTGGCTGTACTGGAAGGGCGCGACCACGGAGGCTTCTCCGATGCGGAAGGCTCGCACCAGAAGCCCATGGCCGGCGAGCATCAAAACGCCGCCGGCAAGCGCCAGCCAGATATCGTTGCCTTGCAGCGGCGAAAGCCCCTCCGTCGTCACCGCCAGCGCCAGCGCAATCGGGATCAGGACGACCAGAGCGCTGGCGACCAGCGCCTCGTCGGTTTCCCCACTCTTCGTCTTGCGCAACAGGATCAGCGACAGCGCGAAGAACACCGCCGAGCCCAGCGCTGCGGCATGGCCGAAATTCAGCGGCGCAACACCGGGCTTCAACGCCACGGCAACACCGGCGAACCCAACGAGAACGCCAAGGGTCGCAAGCTTCGTCAACCGCTCGCCGATCAGCAGGAAGCCGAGCACAGCCACCAGGATCGGCGTCAGGAAGGCAATGAGATAGGCCTCCGCCAGCGGCAGCATGGAAAAGGCGTAGTGGATGAGCACGGTATCCCCGGCCAGCAACGCGGCGCGGAAGATCGCCAGCCCCGGCTGGCGCGGCACGAGACGCGCGAGCCTGCCGCGCATCGCCGCATGGGCGACGAGGATGACGAGCGCGACGGCGGTGACGAGAAATGTCACCTGTGGCGGCGGCAGGTGTCCTGCCATGATCTTCACCAGCGCATCGGCGGCGGAAAAGACCGCAAAAGCGA
The DNA here is from genome assembly GCA_945952045.1 of uncultured Rhizobium sp. Lineage (GTDB taxonomy): Bacteria > Pseudomonadota > Alphaproteobacteria > Rhizobiales > Rhizobiaceae > Metarhizobium. The sequence continues at coordinate 392,378 of CAMFHE010000001.1, read as the reverse complement.
GCAAAACCACCAACGCCGCACGCCCGTTTGCGGGTGCGGCGGCGGGCGCGTCAAGAGAAATGGACGACTGTTCAGCGGACATTGAAACGTCCGAACCTTTCCTCGATCCGTGCCTGCGCATATTCGAGACCGATGGACAGGATCCAGTAGATCATCGATGCCGTGATCAGCATTTCGATATGGCGGAACTCGGTTTGTCCCTGTGTCCGCGCCAGATACATGATTTCCCAGACACCGACAACGGAGACCAGCGAGGAATCCTTCAACATGGCGATAAACTGGTTGCCGGTCGGCGGAATGATGACCCGCATCGCCTGCGGCAGGATGACCAGCGCCATGGTCTGAGACGGGCTCAGGCCAAGCGCGGTTGCGCCTTCGGTCTGGCCGCGCGGAATGCTCTCGATGCCAGCGCGGAAAATCTCGGTCATATAGGCGCCGTAGCACAGCGACAGCGCCAATATGCCGGCCGGCACCGCCCCGATGACATACCCCACTTGCGGCAGACCGAGATAGATGATGTAGATCTGCATAAGCAGCGGCAGGCCGCGGAACAGCGAGGTATAAAAGGTCGAAAGCCCGTAGATCACTCCGTTGTTCGACAGCTTGGCGATAGCGCCGGCAAGCGCGATCACCGTGGCGACGACAATCGAGATCGCCGAGATATAGAGCGTCGTCGTCACGCCTTGCGTGATCAGATAGCCGATCTTCTTGGCGATGAAGGCGAAGGAGAGATCGAAGGAATAGAAGAACAGCATCAGCAGGGCGAACAGCTCCACCCAGACGCCAACGACCTGCTGGCGGCGCGACAATTGCCGCAGGAGCTTCCAGTTCGCCGCGATGATCAAGGCGATCAGCAGCGCCGAAACCAGCCGACCGAAGGCCGGGCTCTCGCCGAGCCATGCGGCCGACATCGGCAGGAGATGCCCCAGCCAGGCCGAGCTGATGCCGAGATGGTAGAGGCCGAGCGTCACCACGGCCAAGAGAAAGAGGCTTGCGGCGCGACGCGACGCCTCCGGATAGGTCAGTATCAAACGGCCGATCATGGTAATCGCTTCCCCCCGCTTCAGGCTGCGCGCTCGCGCCACCAGTCTTGAGCCTGCAGTTTCCAATAGGTGAGCTGCGCGACCGCAAGCCCTGCCAATCCGCCGGCCCAGACAAGGCCGAAGGGCGAGAACAACTTATAGCGATCGGACTGGCCGAGAATGCCTTCGGCAATCACCTTGCCGCCGATGGCGGTGGTGTTGAGCCCATGGCCGCCGAAAGCGGTGCAATACCACACGCCGTCACGCATCTGGCCGATCTGGGGCATGAGGTGGCGCGCATAGGACATCAGGCCCGACCAGGCGAGCTCCGTCTTCAGACCGGCCAGCTGCGGATAGGTGCCGACCATTTCGGCGCGCAATTCCTTGACCAGCGCCTGCGTCGAAGCGGCGCGCGTGGTGATGCGGCCGCCCCACAAAAGCCGCTTGCCGCCATCGATCACCCGGTAATAATCGCCGGCGCGGCGGTTGTCGCCAATAGCGTCAGTCGTGGCGATCGCCGAGGCGATCATATCCGGGGCTTCCTCGCTGACCATGACATAGGTGGCAATCGGCAGGAAGGAGCGCTTCAGCGCCCCGAGCAGCCCATCGGTATAGCCGCCGGTGGTGAACACGACATGGCGGGCCGAAACCTCGCCGCCGGCCGCCGCAACGCGTTTCTGCGGCCCGGCCAGATCGACCGAGCTCGCCGGCGATCCCTCGAAAATGCGCCCGCCAAGGCGCTCGATTTCGCGCGCGACCGCGCGCAGATAATTGAGCGGATGCATGTGAAAGGCGCGGCCGTCGCGCAGAGCCTGGAAATAGCGCTCGGATTTTAGAACCGAGCGAACGCGGTCGCGCTCCAGGAATTCCAGTTCGTAATCATAGTCGCGACGCAGGCGGTCGGCATAGGCCTTGAGATCGGCGGCATCGTCGTAGCGCAGCACGCTCATGATGCCGGGGATGGGCTTTGCCTCGTCGATGCCGAGATCGCGGATGGTGTCGCGCACGAAATCCATGCCTTCGATCGACATCAGATGCAGCTTGCGCGCCGCGTCCTTACCGGCGATGCGGGCGATCTCGTCACTGCCGGTCGCGTAACCGGCGCCGACAAAGCCGCCATTGCGGCCGGAGGCTCCGAATCCGACGCTTTCGGCTTCGAGCACGATGACCGATCGGCCAGCGCGGGCGAGCTGCAATGCCGTCGTCAAGCCGGCAAGCCCACCGCCGACGATCACGGTGTCGCATTCCTCGCGGCCCTTGAGCGAGGGGCGCACGGCCGGATCTGACATGGTGCGTTTATAGTAGGTATCGGGATAGGTCATGGCACGAACCGCCTCAGCAAATCTCTGTCTTTTCCAACGGACAGGGCATGGGAAGCTCATCCCCATGCCCTGCGCGAAAAATCAGTCGGCGGCGTAATCCTTGCCGTACCACTTGGTGGTCAGCTTGCCGAGCGTGCCGTCCTTCTTCATTTCCTGGATGAGGCCGCCAACCTTGGCGGTCCACTCGGGGTCGACCTTCTCGGCGATGACGACCAGCGGTTCCTTGAAGGCGTATTCGCCTTCGATAACCTTGAGCGGATAACCGTTCTTGATGGCGTTGAGCGCGGTCTGTTCCGGCGCGATTACCGCATCGAGGCGCACGCCGGCGCCGAGGCGCAGATCGTCGAAGGGCAGCATGGAATCGGCGAATGTGCGGACTTCGCCCGGCTCGATCTTGTATTCGATCGGCGGCAGACCGGGCGCGTCAATTTCCAGCTTGCGGTTGATGTAGTCTTCCGACGTCGTGCCGGTTTCCACGCCAATCACCTTGCCGTTGAGGTCGGTGACGGTCTTGGCTTCGCTGTCCTTGTGAACGACGAAGACATAAGGGCTGTAATAGTAGATGCCGACGAAATCGATGACCTGTGCGCGCGCTTTTGTCGGCGTCACGGAACCGACGCCGAGATCGTAGCGACCCTGCCAGCGACCGCCGGTCAATGTCTGCCAGTCTGGCGTTTCGAAGCTGACCTCGACGCCAAGACGCTTGGCGATCTCGCGTGAGACGTCGATGTCGAAACCGACCATTTCGTTGTTGTCGTCGAGATAGCTCTGCGGCGGCCAGCCGCTGTTGGTGGCGACGACCATCGCCTTCTTCTGCATGACGCGGTCGAGCGTTTCTCCCGCCTGGGCGGAAACGGCGGCGGCGGCGAAGACCGCGCCGATAACGAGGCGCGCAAAGAGCTTTTTCATGAGGTTCCTCCAGATTGGCTGCGTCAGCCTCTTCCCCGTTTATGTAAGATGTCTGACAACTAATGTGTGAAATAGCTTGGCCGCCAAGTCAAGGGCGCACGAAGCAAACAATCCATCAAACGATGCGATGCATCTATTTTCACTGTGAATAGGTCGGATCGCCAACCCCATGCCCTGCAGATGCGCCAATGGCGGGATGTCCGACAAGAGAAGGCCGACATCAAAAGCCGCGGACGCCAAGGATGCTCTTGCGCCGATGGGCAGACAAAGCTTCCGGCGCTGCCTATCCACTTGTTTCGACTACGAAAGCGCCCAGAAATGTTTCTCCCCCGCTCCGGTTACAGGCCCTTCGCTTGTGTTAGGTCTTTGCCATGCATTATTCGGAGACCGGCAATGGCAAGTATTCAGGGAATTTATATCGCGCTTTTCGGCCGCCCGGCGGACCCGGCCGGCCTTCGCTATTTCGATAACGTCACCAAGGGCGGCACCGACCTGAGGGCAATCGGCGATCTTGCCGGTACGCAGGAATATCAGGATCGCTTCACCGGTATGAGCCCGACGGAGATCGTCACCGCGATCTATAAAAGCCTGCTGGGCCGTGAGCCGGAGGCCGGCGGCCTCGCCTTCTGGGTCGAGAAACTGGCCGGTGGCAGCCTGAACGTCAACACCATCGCCATTGCCGTTCTCGATGGCGCCATCGCCACCGACCGGCAGACGATCGAGGCCAAGATCGCCATCGCCGACGCCTTCACCGCCAGCCTGAATACCCCGGAAAAGATCGCGGCCTATGTCGGCATCGAAGCGACAAAGCAGATACAGAGCTATCTCGCCGGCGTGTCCTGGGACAAGCCAGGCTCGCCCGCCGACCTGCAGACGATCGTCGAGCACCTGACCGCGCCGGCGACCGGCGCAGGCGGCGGCGGTGGAACTCCGATCGGCCTCGATGTCGGCCTGACGACCGGCGACGACCATATCGTCGGCACAGCGGCTGCGGACAAGATCTCCGGGATCATCGGTGGCAATAACCCGACCTTCGGGCCGAACGACACCATCGACGGCGGCGCCGGCGTCGATACCTTCAAGCTGACGCTGAATGGCGCTGCCACCATCGACGGCACCAAGGTGAAGAGCATCGAAAACTTCGTCTTTTCGCACGAATTGGGTAGCGGCACCTTCTTCCTAGTGGACCTTACCTCGGTTGACGGCGTCGCGCAGGTGGCGCTGGAAGATGTCCCCGAAGGTGGGGGCATCAACCTGACGACCGCAAAGCCCGTCGCGCTCGTCTTGCGAAATACGAATGGGTCCATCTATTCCAACTCGGATCTCAGTGGCGCAAACGACAAGCTGGCGATAACCCTGGATCATGCGGGCACGGCCAGCGCCTACAGTTCGATCAGTCCCGGAAATTGGCAAATCGGCAGCTACGAATCCGTCAGCATCACCTCAGCGGGGAGCGCCACCAACTATTTCGCACTCGGCAACTTCGAAGTGGCCAATGGCTCAACCTTGAAGATCGACGGCACAGCCGGCCTCGATATCCAGTTCGCCGGGGCAATGCCGCTCGCCTCAATCAATGCATCTTCGGCCAGCGGTGGTGTCAGGCTCGATCTCAGTTCGTACGGGCAAAGCCTGTCCTTGCCGTCATTGCCGGCGGTGACCCTGGGCTCGGGTAACGACACCGTTTATGTTACCACGGTCAACAGCGGCGACACCCTTAACGGCGGCAGCGGCACGGACAAGCTGGTCATCGGCACCGGCGGCTCCGATCTGAGCCGCGTTTCCAACTTCGAAATCCTTCGCATCGAAAACAACGTCGGCTTCGAGCAATCCGTCGGCACATTCAAGACGATCGAGTTCAGTGGCTCCAACGCTCAGGGGATGAGCGCCGATCTGGTCGATCTGCTCAACAATTCGACCGTCACCATGAAAGGCCTTGTCGATGATTTCCGCCTGACCCTTGCCAATGACAGCGGCGCAAACGACAGCCTGACCCTGATCCTCGACGGTTTCGGCACCATGAGTGGCGGCACGATCTCCGCAGGACTGGAAACACTCAATATAAAGACGGTGCAAGGCACCGAAAACAATATGTCCCTCGATACCAGTGCCAAGCTGGTTCTTTCGGGCGCCGGGAGCCTGTCGCTGTCGTCAGCAGCGACCGTCATCGACGCCTCCGATATGACCGGCAATCTGGACTATGGCGCCAATGGCGCCGGCATCGACCATGCGGTGACGCTTGGAACGGGCGCCGATACGCTCGCGCTGACCTATGGCGGCCATGATACGGTGACTCTCGGCAAGATCGGGGTCAACGCACAGTCCGGCGCGGACAGAATCAATCTCGACGCCAACTATAGCGACAAGGTTGTTTTCGTCGGCAGCAACAATGCCGTCACTGACGCATCGACCGGCTATGACGGCCTCGCCAGGATCCATGGTTTCGGGCTGAACGGCAAGCTTGGCTTCAGCGCCCATGATTCGGATTTCCGCACGCTCGCGGCCAGCGCAGACGAAAGTTCCGCGGTCACGGGTCTCTCCAAGGGGGCTGTAGCCAAGGGTCTGGCGTCCGACGACGCTTTTGTCGTGCAGAGCGTCGATGCAAGCCAGACCTTGCAGGCAACGGCCAACGTATCCCTGTTCAAATTCCTCGAAACCGCCCATGCGGGCGGCCAGACAACGGTTGCCGAGGCCATGGCCGGGGCGATTGGCGGCACCAGCATCACCGGTCTTGCCGCAGGCGGAAACTACCTCGTCTCATATTACGACGCCGACTACGTCAATGATGCCGGAGCAAATGGCGCGGCGATCATCGTGGTCGTCAATACCGGCGCCGACACGTCGCTGACGGCGTCGGATTTTTCCAGTGCCGGCGTATCGGTGGTGGGCGCCATCACCATGTCATCCAGCGACTATGCAAGCTTCGGCGCCGCCAATCTGGTCGCGGTCTGATATGGCTTCGCCCGGGCGGCGCTCTGTCCGTCGCCCGGGCGGTCTTTCATGTTCACAAATGTCAGGTGGCCACGGCCTGCCAGGCAGCTGCGATATTGGCGAGCTTGTCGATCTGGTAGGCTTCGTATTCGGCAAGAAACGCGCCCGAAATCCAGAAGGTGGAGGCGCCGCGCTTGCCCGACCAGCCGACATGGCCGGCCTCTTCCGAGGCTGCCAGCTTGCGCAGGAGATGTGTCCGGCTGATGCGCAGCGGTTCGCTCAGATCGTTGAAAGAGCGGACGAAGGTCGAAAACCGTTCGGTGCCGATAGGCGTATCGTCGAGGCTGGCGATGATCTTGTCCATCAGCAGGCCGCCATCGTTCATGTTGCTGAACAGGGCGAAAACGCGCGGCGGCTCAATGGTCGTCTGCGACGACAGCACACGGCGAACGATAAGCGGATGCACTTGGGCAAGCCGTTCGGGATCTTGGCGCAAGGCGGCGACCCGCCCTCCGCCATCAAACGCATCGAGGCTTGCCAGATGCACGGCAAGCCAGTTTTCAAGCGCCTCGATGGTCGGGGCGGCCAGCACCACCGGGCGCGAGCGGCGATCCTCTCCGACCGGGCCGGTCTGCGCCATCCGATAATGCAGCATCTCCTCGACGAAGCTGATGGCGGTGTTGCGGCTGGCAATACCATGCGTTTTCACCGCCGCCAGGAAATGCGCGACCACAAGACCGCTCTCGCCGCGCTCAAAAGCCATGGCGGTTGCCAGCTGCGCCAGGAGATAGCGCTGCTGGGTTGCAAAAATCGCAGCGATCCGCGGGATCTGCCGGTGCACCGCCAGAAATGTTTCGGCCTGCGCCTTCAAAACGCCGCGCAAGGCCGGATGGGTCGCGATTACAGTTCTGTCCAGCGCGGGCGGCTGCGGCTGCGGGATATGAAACGGCATCCCTGAAACGTTTTCCAGAAGAGAAGACGCGGTCGACATGAACAGGCACCTCGCAGACGGATCAGCGCGCCCTATCACGCCGCCGCGACGCCGGTCTTCTCATTCCGCGCAAAGCCTTGCCTTTTATCAAATTGCCACCGGTCGCAAGGACCGCATGTCGAGCGGCGTCATGCCATGGGCGGCGCGAAAGGCGCGGTAGAAGGTCGCCAGACTGTCGAAGCCGCAAGCATAGGCGATATCGGCAACAGTCCGCTCCGGCCGATGAAGCAAGAGGTTCAGCACGCGCTCCAGCCGGAAACCGGTCAGCGTGCGGGCAAAAGAAAGGCCGGAGGGCTCGAACAGGATATGCAGCTGGCGCGGCGACACGCCGAGTTCTCGCGCGACGAGGAATGGGGAGAGATCGGGACGGCCAAGATCGCGCCTCAGGATGGCGCGCGCGGCCTGCAGCAGCGCCAGGCGCAACGCCGCGCGGTTCTCGGGCTCGTGATGGGAAAGCTTGCCCGTCGCCACCAGCGCCAGCCGGCCGATTGCCTCAATGCCGGCGGCAGGATCGGGAATCGTCGGATCGCGCGCACCGATGGCCGAAAACAGGGCGGTCAACGGCCGCAGATAGGCCGTCTCGATCGGCTGGCTGACGAGATCGGCCAGAGGCGGGGCGAAATCGCATCCGACAAGCGGGATCTTGATCATGCGCCACAGGAAACGCCGATCCGTGCTGGGGGTCCCTGAATAGGTCTGCTCGGAATGGCCGACGGTGAAGGCGCCGCTTTCGACGCGATGCAAGGCCGAACGTCGGCCTGTCTCCATCCAGCCGCCGCCCTCGACCTGCCAGCCGAGCAACAGGCTGTCGCTGGACAGACGGGCGATATCCTGCTCGGTGCGGCTGACCCGATAGGCCGACGCCTGCATCTCCGAAACGATCGCGCCGCCATAAGACTCGGCAGTGAAATGGCCGCGAAAATCGCCACGCTTTTCCCGTGCCAGTTCGATGGTAACGCCGAACAGGTTTTTGGCCCGCGCCTCGCGCCAGTGTTCGAACCGGTCGCGGGCGGGAATATCGTCCGTCGTGAAGCGCAGCACCCGCTCTTTTTCCTCCGCCACCGCATGCATTCCGCCTGTCTGGATATAGGCTGCAACAGCGAGACGAATCAATCACTGTCGCCATTCCGACGCTTTGGCATTGGCAGCTTAACGGTTTCAGCCTACACATTTCGCCAGCAAACAGGGAGGATGACATGGAATATCGGCTGCTGGGACGCTCGGGCCTCAAACTCTCGACCATCACCATGGGAACCATGACCTTCGGCGGCAAGGGCTGGGCAAAGACCGTCGGCGACCTCGGCGTCGCCGAGGCGCGGCGGCTAACCGACATGTGTCTCGACGCCGGCGTCAACCTGATCGATACCGCCGACGTCTATTCCGACGGCGTCTGCGAGGAGGTGCTCGGCGAAATCATCGGCGGGCCGCGAAAGAACGGCGTCCTCATCGCCACCAAGGCGCGCTTCCCGATGGGCAGCGATCCCAATGACGTCGGTTCGTCGCGCTATCACCTGATCCGCGCCTGCGAGGCCAGCCTCAAGCGCATGAAGACCGATGTCATCGACCTCTACCAGTTGCACGAATGGGACGGCGTTACGCCGCTCGAAGAAACCATGGAGGCGCTCGACACGCTGGTGCGCCAGGGCAAGGTGCGTTACGTCGGCTGCTCCAATTTCTCCGGCTGGCACATCATGAAGGCGCTCGGCGTCAGCGAACGCGATCGCCTCACCCGCTTCGTCAGCCAACAGATCCATTACACGCTTGAAGCGCGCGAGGCAGAATACGAATTGCTGCCGATCACGGTCGACCAGGGTCTCGGCGTCCTCGTCTGGAGCCCGATCGCCGGCGGCCTGCTCTCGGGCAAGCATCGCCGCAACCAGTCAGCGCCGGAGGGAACGCGCCAGTTCGCCGGCTGGACAGAGCCGCCGATCCGTGACGAGAACCGCCTGTGGGACATCGTCGATACGCTGGTCGAAATCGGTGCGGAGCGCAATATCTCGGCGGCGCGGGTGGCACTCGCCTGGCTGATCGGCCGGCCGGGCATCACATCCGTCATCGCCGGCGGACGCACGCCGGAGCAGTTCGCCGACAATCTGGCGGCTGCCGAACTGAAGCTGACAGCGGAAGAACGCGACCGGCTCGACAGGGTCAGCGCCCCGCCGATCCTCTATCCCTACTGGCATCAGTTGAATACGGCAAACGACCGCCTGAGCGATGCCGACCGCGTGCTGCTCGGGCCGCACTTGCCCTCATGAGTCCGGCGTGATTAGCTTTAGGGCCAGAATTTCAATGTGGGCGGCCGGTTAGCCAAAAAACCTTCAGTTTCCGGAAAGGGCGCGGCGTTTTTCCAACTGGTGTTCGCGCAGCACGGTGAACAGGCCGGCGCCGACCACGAAGATCGCGCCGATCACCATGTTCCAGCCGACGCTTTCGTTGAAAAAGACGACTGCGACGATCACACTGAGAACGAGCTGGAGATAGGTGATCGGCTGCACTTCCACTGCCTCGAGAAGACCGTAGGAGCGGATCAGACAGTAATGGCTGACCGTGCCGCAGACGCAAAGGGCCGCCATTGCCCACCAGTCGGAGGGCTGGATCGCGGTCCAGTAGAAGGGACCGACGAGCGAAATCGCTACAGCGCCGGCGACACCGGCATAAAACACGCTGGTGACGGCCGAATCGTGATGGCTGACGGCGCGCGTGGCGACGCTGTAGATCGCGAACATGAAAGAAGCCGTCAGCGGCAGCAGCAGCGACAGGTCAAAATGGACGCCGACCGGATTGAGGATGATCAGCACGCCGAACAGGCCGACGCTGACCGCCGTCGCCCGTCGCCAGCCGACTTTCTCACCGAGCAGCGGCACCGACAGCATGGTGACCAGAAGCGGAGTCGCCTGGAAGATCGCCTGGCTCATGGCAAGGCCGGCATGGCTGAAAGCAAAGACCGTGACCACGATTTCCGCCACCAGCAACACGCCGCGCATGATCTGCAAGGCCGGCCGGCGCGTCACCACTGCCGCGCGCAGCCCGCCCGGCGACGCCGCAGCCAGTATCGTCACGAAAACGGCAAAGGCCCAGAAGCGCACCATCGTCACCATGATCGGCGGATAGCGGTCACCGAGAAATTTGGTGAAACCATCCTGCGCCGCGAAAATGGTGACCGCCAGAAGGACGAAGATATAGCCGCGCGTCTTGGTTTTCATAAGTTAGGCTTCGCAAAAGGAATCGATGGCGGGTCCTTAGCAGTTTACGGCCGCCGTTTCGATGATCCTATTCGCAATTGGCTGGAAATCGGCGCGTCGTCAGGGACGACGGCCAAAACGCCTTTCAGCCTCGCCCGCACAACGCGCCAACAGCGCCTCCCGGGAGCCGGGGTCTTCGCGATAGGCGGAAATCAAAAGCTTGAACAATTCCCGTTCGGTGATCGCATTGCGATTGAACCAAGGCTCGGACAGCAGCACTTGATAGGCGCCGCCGATAATCAGCTGTTCTTCAGGCGTGAATTTGGACATGCGGGTTCGATACGGATAACGGAGTGAGCGCTTTCGGTATCGAGCGGGCCATGCCGCTCCTGCCTGTGCAACGGATTTTGACATTAGCACACATTCTAACCTGCGCGCCGCCATTTCACGGTTGTGAAAGGCCGTTGAAAATACAAGCTCTCGGTGTTTCCGCTAACAGCTTTCCACATGCGTTTTACCAATGTCGAAATTTAATTTGCGAATGCTGCATTGCAGTCGCGAAAGCAGCGGCCATTTATCGCCCTGAAATAAATAGATTTTACCCATAGTGTGCGCCCACTTCAGCAAAATTCATCCAACGATTGACAAATGTCGATCATTATTCGAATAATGTCGCCATCAACCGGTGAGGCGCAAATGCCTGCGATACACCGGGGGTGCGGGAGGAATGCTCATGTCGGAATTGCTGCTGGATGTGGACGCACTGCAAAAGTCGTTCAACGGCGTTGCCGCATTGCGCAACGGCCGACTGCAATTGCGCGCCGGTTCGGTCCATGCGCTCTGCGGCGGCAACGGCGCCGGCAAGTCCACCTTCCTGAAGATCCTCATGGGCATCCACAATCGCGACGGCGGCGCCATCCGCCGGCGCGGCCAAGAGGTCGTCTATTCGACCCCGGCCGCAGCCCTTGCTGCCGGCATCGCCATCATCGAGCAGGAACTGAGCCCGGTTCCGCACATGACGGTGGCGGAAAACATCTATCTCGGCCGCGAGCCCTCGGCCCGCTTCGGCGGCATCGATTTCAAGACGATGAACCGCAATGCGCAAGCGCTGCTCGACCGGCTCGAATTCGACATCCGCGCCAACCAGTTCATGATGAACCTGTCGGTGGCGCAGGTACAGCTCGTCGAAATTGCCAAGGCGCTGAGCCACGATGCCGAAGTCATCTTCATGGACGAGCCGACCTCGGCCATCGGCGAAAAGGAAGCGCAACAGCTCTTCGCCGCCATCGAGCGCCTCAAGGCCGACGGCAAGGGCATCGTCTACGTCTCGCACCGCCTGTCGGAAATTTTTCAGATCGCCGATTCCTACACGGTCTTCCGCGACGGCACCTATGTCGACAGCGGCAATCTCGCCGATATCGACCGCCCGCGCCTGATCGAGATGATCGTCGGCCGCGCGCTCGGCGAGGAATATATCAAGACCAACGCACCGACGACCGTTCCCGGGCTCGAAATCGCCGGCCTCTCGGCGCCGGGCAAGATCGAGAATGTCAGCTTCACCGCCCACAAGGGCGAGATCCTCGGCATTTACGGCCTGATGGGTTCGGGCCGCACGGAAATCTTCAACTGCATCTTCGGCCTCGACAAACCGTCCGCCGGCACGATCAAGCTCGACGGCGCGCCGATCGCTGTGAAGAAGCCAGCCGATGCGATGGCGCAAGGGCTCGCCTTCGTCACCGAGGACCGCAAGCAGACCGGGCTCAATCTGATCGACAGCGTGCGCAACAATGTCTGCCTCGCCAGCCTGCCGGAACTGTCGCCGCGCTTCAACATGGACCGCGCCGGCGAAGCCGCCGCCAGCCGCGACATGATCGAGCGCTTCCGCATCAAGGCGGCGCGCGACACCATGCCTGTTTCCGGCCTGTCGGGCGGAAACCAGCAGAAGGTGGTGCTCGGCAAATGGTTTCTGCGCAATCCGAAAGTGCTGCTGCTCGACGAGCCGACGCGCGGCGTCGATGTCGGCGCAAAGCGTGAAATCTATCGCATCATCTGCGAATTCGCCGAAAACGGCGGCACGGTCGTCATGATCTCCTCCGAGATCGACGAGGTGCTCGGCATGTCGGACCGCATCCTGGTGATGCGCCAGGGACGGCCGGCCGGAATTTGCCATAGGGAGGAGGCGGACGCGCAGACGCTGGTGCATCTGTCGACGTGACGTCGAGATATCGACGAAACGTTCAAGGCCACCATAGGCGCCCGATTTCAAAAGAGGTTCATGACATGTCTTCCACCGAGAATGCCGCCGGCAACGGCTTGTTCAGCTCACAGCGGCGCCGATTGATCATTCAGGAATACGGCATTTTCCTCGCCTTCCTGCTGCTTGCCGCCATCTTGTCGGTATCGAACGAATTCTTCCTGACAGCCGGCAACATTTCCAACGTGCTGCTGCAGACCTCGATCAACGGGGTGCTTGCCATCGGCATGACCTTCGTGATCCTGACGCGCGGCATCGATCTCTCGGTCGGCTCGGTCGTGGCGCTGGCCGGCATCGTCAGCGCCAGCTTCGCCACCGGCTCGGCCACAGCCGGCATCGTCGGCGCGCCCTATTCGCCCTTCATCGCCATTCCGGTGGGCCTCGGGGTCGGTATCGCCTGCGGCGCGCTGGTCGGCATCATCGTTTCGCGCTTTTCGGTGCCCGCCTTCGTCGCCACGCTCGGCATGCTCTCGGCGGCGCGCGGATTGACGCTGATCTATGGCGGCGGCAAGCCGGTTCCGGCGTTGACGCCGGATTTCCGCTGGATCGGCACAGGCAACATCGCCGGCGTCCCGATGCCGGTCGTCATTCTCGCCATCGTCTTCGCCGTGTCCTGGTGGGTGCTGAACCGCACGCGTTTCGGACGCTACATTTATGCCGTGGGCGGCAATCCGCATGCCGCAAACACCTCCGGCATCAATGTCAGCCGCCTGCGCTTCTCGGTCTACATCATCTCCGGCGGCCTTTCGGGTCTGGCCGGCATGATCCTCGCCGCCCGCACCGGCTCCGCCCTGCCCCAGGCCGGCATCGCCTATGAACTCGACGCCATCGCGGCTGTCGTCATCGGCGGCACCAGCCTGTCCGGCGGCGTCGGACGCATCACCGGCACGCTGATCGGCGCCCTCATCATCGGCGTCATGAACAACGGTCTCGATCTCATGGGAATCCAGTCCTACTACCAGCAGGTTTTGAAAGGCGCGCTGATCGTCGGCGCCGTCATGCTCGACCAGAAGCGCAATCACGGCGGCTGAACCCGCCAGACCATGTCACGCCCGGAGCGATTATCGCCCGCCATCGAACCGGGCAGCCCTTTCGGCTGTCCGAAATACCCGGAAATCCGCAAAAGACATCTCAATGGAGGAGAAGACTATCATGAAGAAAATGCTTATCGCCCTTGCCGCCGCGACGGCGCTGCTCGCCTCGCCGACGTTGGCGCAGGACAAGAAGCTGAAGATCGGCGCCGCCCCTTACGGCCTCAATGCCGAGTTCATGCAGATCTGGTCGGCAGCGCTCGAACAGCATCCGGCCGTCAAGAGCGGCGAAGTCGAACTGACCGTCTTCGACGGCCGTTATGACGCGCTGGTCCAGCAGGAACAGTTCAACACGATGATCACACAGAAGTTCGACGCGATCATCTTCGTGCCGATCGACATCGAAGCCGGCGCCACCGCCGTTCAGGCCGCCAGCGATGCCGGCATTCCGGTCGTCGGCTCCAATACCCGTGTCAATTCCGACCTGCTCGCCGCCTATGTCGGCTCCGACGACACGATCTCCGGCTACATGGAAGCCAAGACCGTGCTCGACAAGATCGGCTGCAAGGGCAACGTCGTGATCCTCGAAGGCCCGATCGGCCAGTCGGCACAGATCCAGCGCCTGGAAGGCAACAAGAAGGCGCTCGCCGAGTGCCCCGAAGTCAAGGTTTTGGAAGACCAGACCGCCAATTGGTCGCGCGCCGAAGCACAGACGCTGATGGAAAACTGGCTGACCTCGCATCCCGGCCAGATCAACGGCGTCATTGGCCAGAACGATGAAATGGCGCTCGGCGCCATCGAAGCCATCAAGGCCGCCAAGCTCAACGTCGGCGATTTCGCCATTGCCGGTATCGACGGCATCACCGATGCGCTGCATGCCGTCAAGGAAGGCACGATGACCTCGATCCTCCAGGACGCCAGCGCACAGGCGCAGGGCGCTATGGATCTGGCGATCCTGCATGCCAAGAAGGGCGACTACAAGCCGCAGTCGACGATCTGGGCACAGTATCCGGACATGCCGTTCAACGACGGCAAGGAAAAGAACTACAATGTTCCGTGGACGCCTGTCACGAAGGACAACGTCGACAAGCTTCTCGAAACCCGCAAGTAATCTGACATCCCGGCAGGGCGGCTTTATCCGCCCTGCCCTCTCCCATACCAACGGCGGCTTTATCCGCCCTGCCCTCTTCCGTCCCAGACCGAGGCCCGAAACGAGATGACCGACAAAGCTCCTGAAATCGACTTGAACTTCCCGCTGACCGGCAAGGTTGCCGTCGTGACCGGTGGCGCCTCGGGCATTGGCGCCGCCATTTCCGCCGCCTTCGTCGCCAAGGGCGCGAAAGTCGCCGTGCTCGACATCAACGCCGATGTCGCCAAGGCCAAGGCCGACGAACTGGGCGCTGGCGCGAAACCCTTTGTCTGCGACGTGTCGAAACCGGAATCGGTCAACAAGGCGATTGCCGATGTGGTCGCAAGCTTTGGCGGCATCGATATCGCCGTCAACAGCGCCGGTGTCGTCTTCCTCGCGCCTGCCGAAGACCTGTCGCTCGACTACTGGGACAAGACCATCGACATCAACCTCAAGGGAAGCTTCCTGGTGACCCAGGCTGTCGGCAAGGCGATGATCGCGGCCGGCAAGGGCGGCAAGATCGTCAACCTCGCCTCGCAGGCCGGCTCCGTCGCCATCGAAGAGCATGTCGCCTATTGCGCCTCGAAGTTCGGCGTCATCGGCATGTCGAAGACCTTCGCCGCCGAATGGGGCAAGCATGGCATCCGCGTCAACACCATCTCTCCGACCATCGTCCTGACCGATCTCGGCCGCAAGGCCTGGGCCGGCGAAAAGGGCGAGGCCGCCAAGAAGCGTATCCCGGCCGGCCGTTTCGCCTATCCGGAGGAAATCGCCGCAGCCGCCGTCTTCCTCGCCTCCAGTGGCGCGGACATGATCAACGGCGCCGATCTCGTCATCGACGGCGGCTATACAATCCTCTGAGCAATTTCAGCAAAAGTGCGCTGCGGTTTTGGGTCAGCAAATTGCGACGAAACAAGGCGCTAGCGCATTCGGGAAGGAATTTTCCATGCAACGTTTCACCAACAATCCCGACCTCGTAGTCGAAGATACGGTCAAGGGTTTCGTCAAGGCCCATTCCGAT
Source organism: uncultured Rhizobium sp. (assembly GCA_945952045.1). Lineage (GTDB taxonomy): Bacteria > Pseudomonadota > Alphaproteobacteria > Rhizobiales > Rhizobiaceae > Metarhizobium. The sequence goes on along the minus strand of CAMFHE010000001.1, from coordinate 376,589 downwards.
ATCGTGCGCCTGGCGGAAAATCCGCGCGTCGTCGTCGCCAAGGATGCGCCGCATGCCGGCCGGGTCGGCGTCGTCACCGGCGGCGGCTCGGGCCATGAGCCGGCCTTCATCGGCTATACCGGCAAGAACATGCTCGATGCGGTCGCCGTCGGCGAACTCTTCTCGTCGCCGACCGCCAAGAGTTTTCACGATGCCATCCGCGAAGCCAATGGCGGCAAGGGCGTCATCGTGCTCTACGGCAATTATGCCGGCGACAACATGAACGTGAAGATGGCGATCAAGCTCGCCGCCAAGGATGGCATCGAGGTGGCGACGGTGGTCGCCAATGACGACGTCTGCTCCGCGCCGATCTCCGAGCGCGAAAAGCGTCGCGGTGTCGCCGGCGAGATCTTCATGTGGAAGATCGGCGGCGCCAAGGCCGCGACCGGCGCCAGCCTCGAAGAGGTGCGCGTCACCGCCCAGCGTGCCATCGACAATTGCCGCTCGATCGGCGTCGGCCTCGGCCCCTGCACGCTGCCGGCCGTTGGCCATCCGAATTTCCAGATCGAGCCCGGCACGATGGAAGTCGGCATCGGCCATCACGGCGAACCCGGCGTGCGCGTCGAAGCCCTGAAGACGGCCGATGAGGTCGCCAAGGACATGTGCCAGATCGTCCTCGACGACCACAACCTGGCCCCCGGCACCGAAGTCGCCGTGCTGCTCTCCGGCCTGGGTGCTACCCCGCTCAACGAGCTCTACATCCTCAACGACACTGTCGAGAGCGAGATCGTCAAGCGCGGCCTGAAGATCCACAAGACCTATATCGGCAACTACTTCACCTCCCTGGAAATGGTCGGCGCGACGCTGACCGTGCTGGCGCTGGACGACGAACTGAAGACACTGCTCGATGTCGACGTGCGCTGCACGACGCTGCTCTGAGAAAGGATGAGGCCCATGCAGACTTTCAACAATGCCGACGCCGGCGCGATCGTGCTCTCCATGGCCGAACGCATCGTCGAGAACCGCGCCTATCTCTCTGAAATCGATGGCAAGATCGGCGACGGCGACCACGGCGTCAACATGGCCAAGGGTTTTGGCATGGCGGCGGAGCGTCTCGCCGGCAAGAACCTGCCGCTGTCGCAGTCGCTCGATACGCTCGGCACTGTGCTGATGACCGAGATCGGCGGCTCGATGGGTCCGCTCTACGGCGTGATGTTCACTGAATTCGCCGAGAAGATCGAGGGCGTAGACGCCATCGACCCTGCGACCTTCAGCACGATGCTGCATGCCGGCCTCGAAGGCATCCAGTCGATTGGCTCCGCGAAAGTCGGCGACAAGACGCTGCTCGACACCTTCGTGCCGGCAGTCGAAGCCTTCGACGCGGCGATTGCCGGGGGCAAGTCATTCGGCGAAGCGCTCGATGCGCTGGTCGCAGCCGCTGAAAAGGGCCGCGATTCGACCATCGATCTCGTTGCCAAGATCGGCCGCGCCAGCCGCCTCGGCGAGCGTTCGCTCGGCGTTCTCGATGCCGGCGCGACGTCTTGCGCCATCATCCTGAAGGAGCTTTCGCAAGGCGCCGCGCAGCGCCTGCAATAATCCGTCGGGAAGACCTTTCCCGATCCTCCCCAGCGAAGACGGCGCCGGTTCCGGCCGCCGTCTTCGTTGTTTTTGCAGGCAAGACTTGCCCCGGGGATATTGCAAAAGCACCGCCCTTGCCTTCATGTTCCTGACGCAATCGACAACAGCAGGTATCCATGGCGCCCAAGACTTCGACGGCCGGTAAAACGGGACAAAGCGCCAGCGCGCCGCCGGAGGCCGCCGACGTCATTCCCTTGCGCTATGGCGACGACCCCTACGTCTGGGCGTGCTGGCTTTATTACGAGGATGGGCGCACCCAGAGCGAAATCGCCGAAATCATGGGCATTTCGCGCGCCACGGTGAACAGCTATCTCGCCGACGCCCGCAGCCGCGGCATCGTCAATATCTCGCTTGAACCTTCCCGCTTGAGCTCGATCACCATCGCTCAGGAGCTGAAACGGCATTTCCACCTGCAGGATTGCTACGTCGTTCCCAATGATGACGGCAAGGAGCCGCTGATCGACCGGCTCGGCAAGGCCGGCGCGCAGGCGCTCGCCAAGCTGATCAAATCCGGAGATACGCTGACCGTCGCCTGGGGGCGCACGACGCTGGCGATTGCCGAGAACCTGTCGATATCCAACCTGCAGGACGTGACCGTCGTGCAGGCGACCGGCGGCACCCGCGCCAGCTTCTCCTATACGCCCGAGCGATGCGCCTTCGCCTTCGCCAATGCAATTGGTGCGAAGCTGATCACCATCACCGCGCCGGCCATCGTGTCCAGCAGCGCGGTTCGCTCCGCCCTGCTCGACGAGGCGCTGATCGGCGACCAGTTCGGTGCGCTGTCGCAATCCAACAAGGCGATCTTCGGCGTTTCCTCGCTGCGCCCCAACTCGACCATCCACACCAGCGGTTTTTTCGAATCCGTCTCGATCCAGGATTATCTGTCGAAAGGTGCGGTCGGGGTCGTCGCCGGCCGCTTCATCGATGCAATGGGCCAGGTGGTGTCGGGGCCGCTCGACGGCCGCACCATCGGCCTGTCGCTCGACAAGCTGCGCACCATCGGCACGCGTATTGCGGTCGCTGGCGGTTTCGACAAGGTTCCGGCGATCCTGGCAGCGCTTCGCGGCGGCTATATCAACGTGCTGATCACCGATGCGGCGACCGGGCAAGGCATCCTCAATGCCGAGGGTGTCACGATTGCCGATCCACGCCAGCGGGCCCGCAGCGAAAATACCGCCGCCAACCCCAACAATTTCCGTACGCAGATCAAGAAATTCCTCAACAATCCCGACAATGTCGTCGAGGAATTGCTGCAGGGCATCCTCAAGGCGCATGGGAATTATCTCGCGCCGGTCAACGGCTCCAGCCGGGCGCTCGTTGCCCGCAACGGCCCGCGCGAAGGCAAGGTCGGCCTCGTCATCGGCGGCGGCACCGGGCATGAGCCCTGCTTCGTCGGTTATGTCGGCAAGGGGCTGGCGGATGCGGTGGCGATCGGCAACATCTTTTCCTCGCCGCCCCCTGCCCCCATCCTCGATTGCACGCGCGCGGCCTCCGGCGGCAAGGGCGTGCTCTACGTCTACGGCAACTATGCCGGCGACGTGATGAATTTCGAGATGGCGGCGGAAATGGCCGCCGAAGACGAGCAGATCGAGGTTCGCACCGTTCTGACCACCGACGATATCGCCTCCTCCTCGCTGGAGGACCGCGAGGGACGGCGCGGCGTCGCCGGCAATTTCTTCGTCTTCAAGATCGCGGGCGCCGCCTGCGACCGTGGCCTGTCGCTCGACGAATGCGAGGCCGTCACGCGCAAGGCCAATGCCCGTACCTTCACCATCGGCGTGGCGCTGGAGCCCTGCTCGCTACCGCAGACGCGGCGGCACAATTTCGAGATCGGCCCGGACGAGATGGAAATCGGCATGGGCATCCATGGCGAGCGTGGCGTCTCCCGCGACCGGATGATGACCGCCGACGAAGTCACCGACCGCATCATGGACCGTATTTTTGCCGAAATGAACGCGGTTTCAGGCGACCGGGTGGCGGTGCTGGTCAATTCCTTCGGCGCGACGCCGCTGATGGAGCTTTACATCCTCTTCCGCCGGGTCGAGCAACGTCTGGCGGCCAAGGATATCCGCATCGAGGCCAACTGGATCGGCCATTATTGCACCTCGCTGGACATGGCGGGTGCGTCCATTTCGATCTTGCATCTCGATGCGGAATTGAACGATCTTCTTCACCACCCGTGCGACACGGCGTTTCTGCGGGTCGGGTGAGGGCATGCGGGAGGACATGAATGTCGCATGAGGCTGCACGGAGCATCTGCCGGATGTTCCAGCGGATTTCCGCCGATATCGACGCGGAGAAGGACCGGCTGTCCGATCTGGACGGCGCCATTGGCGATGCCGATCACGGCATTACCATGTCGCTCGGCTTTGCGGCCGTCACCACGGCGCTTGGCGGCCTCGACCCGCAAGCGACGCCGCCAGCCGACCTGTTCAAGGCCGCGGCAAGCGCATTCCTGGATGCCGTCGGCGCTTCCACCGGTCCGCTCTACGCCACCGCCTTTCGTCGCGCCGCGCAGGCGATGAAGCTGCACGAGACCTTGAGTGTCGCAGCCCAGGCTGAGATCGTCGAGGCGATGACCATGGGTATTCGCGAGCGCGGCAAGGGCCAGCGCGGCGACAAGACCATGCTCGACGCCTGGATTCCGGCAGCGGAAGCGGCGACCGAAGCGCGCGAACGCGGCGCCGATGCCGCGACTATGTGGGCAAGGATCGTGGAAGCGGCCGAGGCCGGCGCCAAGGCGACGCGCTCGATGGTCGCCGCGCGCGGCCGCGCCGCGCGGCTTGGCGAACGCTCGCTCGGCCATGTCGATCCGGGCGCGGCCTCCACCGTCATCATCCTGCGCGCCATGCGCGATACGCTGGCCGCCTAGGGTTTAGCTATCGCCTTCGGTCGTCACGGCGGGAAAAACGACGCAGACTTTCAGGCCCCTGCCGCCGACGCCATCCTCAAGCGTGACGACCGCATCGTAGAGACCGGCGATCTCTTCGACGATCGGCAGGCCGAGACCGGTGCCAAACGCCCGTTCACGTTCGCCTCGCACGAAACGCTGCATCACCTCGGCGCGTTTTTCCAGGGGGATGCCGGGGCCGTTGTCCTCGACCTCAAGCCTCACGCCTTCGCTTGAGGCCGCCACCCGGACGGTGACCTCTGCCCCGCGCCCGGCATAGGCGATGGCGTTTTCGACGAGGTTTTTCACCAGTTCGCCCAGCAGAAGCGCCTCGCCCGTCACCCATGCCGCCTCCTCCCCCTCGAAGCCGAGATCGATACCGGCGGCAGCGGCGGCGGGCACATGATCGGCGGTGATTTCCTGGGAAAGGCGCAACAGGTCGAGGGCAGCCGGCATCGTCATCTCGCGCGAGGCGGCGTTGAGGCGGGCAAGCGTGAGGAACTGCGCCAGCACGCGCTCGGCACGCGCCACCGCCTCATCACCCTTGCGCGCCGCCTCGCGCGCTTCCTCCAGCGTCGCGGCGCGGCCGACAAGCGCAAGTTGGGTGCGGATGACGGCGAGCGGCGTGCGCAATTGATGGCTGGCATTGCCGGTGAAATGCCGCAACGCCTCGATGGCCGTGCCAAGCCGAACCATGAAGGAATTGAAGCGCTCGACCAACCCTTCCACTTCGCGCGGCACATCCTCGCGGATCGGCTGGAGATCGTCAGGATTGCGTTCGGCAATCGCCGCGCCTAACCGGCTCAGCGGCCGCAGCGAGATCGTCACTGCAATCCAGACAATGACGGCAGCCCCGGCAATCATCATCGCGAGGCGCAGGGCCGAACGCAGCAGGATGGCGCGGGTCAACTGCCGGCGCGCCACCGTGGTTTCGGCGACGGTGACGACGAAGGGCACCGAGGAAATGCCGGTCGAGGCCGAACGCTGCAGCGCCGCGACCCTGATCGGTTCGCCACGAAACACCGCATCCTCGAAGGCAGTCGCCTGCCCGGGCTTGAAGGCAATGCCCGGTAGCGATTGATAGCCGGTGATGAAATTGCCCGGCGGCCCGTCGACGCGGTAGAAGACACGATCCTGCGCCGCCGAGGTCAGCATTTCCAGCGCTACATAGGGAATGTCGACCTCAAGCGACCCGTCCTCGGCCACGACGACCCGCTCGGCAATCGCCAGCGCCGAACCGGCCAGAACCCGGTCGGAGACCGCATTCGCCGTCTTCACCGCCTCCGCCCAGGTATCGAACAGCGCCAGCGTGCCGATGATTGCGGTGGAAATCAAAAGCCAGCCAAGCAGGCGGCGGCGCAGCGAATGGCGGGGCGTCAGAATCATGCCGGGGCCAAGCCCTCCTCGCCACTTTCCGCCAGCCGGTCGAGATAATAACCGATGCCGCGCGCGGTCTTGACGGTCAGCCCGTGGGGGGCGAGGCGACGGCGCAACCGGCTGACATATTGCTCGATGGCATTGGCGCTCAGATCCTCGTCGAAACCGGTCAGCGATTGCATGATCGCCTCCTTGGCGACCACCTTGCCGGCGCGCAGGAACAGGGTTTCCAGCAGCGCCACCTCGCGGGCGGGAATATCGATGGGCTGGTCGCCGACTGAGAAGGTGCGCGAGTTGAGATCCAGCGTCACCCGCCCGAAGGTGACGCTGGAGGCACGATGCCCCGCCTGCCGGCGCAGGAGCACGCGGATGCGCGCCTCGAATTCGCCGATATCGAACGGCTTGGTCAGATAGTCATCCGCACCGAGATCGAGCCCGCGCACCCGCTCTTCCGGCGCGCCGCGCGCAGTGAGGATCAGCACCGCCGTTCGGTTCTGCCGTCCGCGAATCGTCTTCAGAACGTCGAGCCCGTCGATTTCCGGCAGGTTGAGATCGAGGACGACGAGATCGAAGCGCTCGGTCGACAGGGCCGCCAGCGCCGAAGCCCCGTCCGACACCCAGTCCAGCGCATAACCGCTGCCCTTGAGGATAGCGATCAACCCTTCCGCCAGCGCCTCATTGTCCTCTACCAGCAAAAGCCGCAAGCCACCTTCTCCCGCCGTTTCGTAACCGCACCCTAACGGCCGCCAGCGGCCTTGTGAACAGCGGGCGGCTTCGGCATGATGGGGGATGCGTCTTTTTCCCGCTTGTCTTGCCGCCGGGTTTGCGGCCTGTCTTTCCCTCTCGGCCGCGCGCGCGGCGCCCGTCTTCTTTCCGGCGCGCTCGGGTGACGAGCATGCGGCGATCATCACCGTCTATTCCTCGCTCGACGAGCCGCTGGCCAAGCCGATGATCGAGGGGTTCCAGGCGGCCAACCCGGATGTGGCGGTCAATTACGAGGATATGCTGACCGGCGAGATCTACGACCGTATCGTCAAGGAGACGGATGCGGGCGGCAAGACGGCGGATTTCGCCTTTTCCTCGGCCATGGACCTGCAGGTGAAGCTTTCCAATGACGGCTATGCGCAGCGCTCCGACATGCCGCTCAGCAGCCGCTGGCCGGCCTGGGCCAATTGGCGAAACACCGCCTATGCGCTGACTTTCGAGCCGGCGGTCTTCGTCTACCACAAGCCGAGTTTTCAGGGGCGAAAGCCGCCGGCGACGCGGGCGGAATTCGTGGATTATCTCGAAGAGATGGGAGACAAGGTCTTCGGCCGCATCGGCACCTATGACATCGAGCGCTCCGGCGTCGGTTTCCTGTTCATGGCCCGTGACCAGGAACAGTTCGGCGATATCTGGACGGTGATCCAGGCCATGGGGCATGCCGGCGTCAAATTGTACTCGACCAGCCAGGCAATCCTCGAACGGGTCGCCGACGGGCGTTTTACGCTCGGCTATAACATCCTCGGCTCTTATGCCGCCGACTGGGCCTCGCGTCACCCGGATGTCGGCATTGTGCTGCCAAAGGATTATACCGTGGTCATGTCGCGCATCGGCCTGGTGCCGCAGGCGGCGGCGCGACCGGAACTGGGGCGGCGCTATCTCGAATTCTTCATGTCGCGCGAGGGTCAGCAAATTCTTGCGAGCAAGCTGCAGATCCCTGCCGTCAGCCCCGAAGTCGCCGGCGAAAACACCGCGCTCACCATGCAGGCCCTGCTCGGCGCACAGCTAAAACCCGTTCCCGTCAGCCCCGGCCTGATGGTTTATCTCGACCAGGTCAAGCGCGCGCGGCTGATCGAGCGCTGGAATGCGGCCCTGCGCCTGCAATAGGCCCCGCAATTGACGCATGTCAGTTAAATGTCAGCTTCCTGTGGTGCCTTGTGACACCTGATCCTTCCGTGGAGGCGGAGGGAATCGAGGCCGGGAGGAGCATCGTCGCAGCCGCATCGCGCGGCTTGCGCCCCTTTGTCTGTTCTCCCGGAAAACAAAGCTTCGCGCCAGACGCGAACCACGGAGGACTGGACTTGAAACATATCCTTCTCGCATCTTTGATCGCCGGCGCCATGGCGCTTCCCGCTTACGCCGCCGATTACACGATCATCGCGCCCGCCAATCCGGGCGGCGGCTGGGACCAGACGGCCCGCTCGATCCAGACCGTCATGCAGCAGGAAGGCATTTCCGGCAATGTGCAGGTGCAGAACGTGCCGGGCGCCGGCGGCACCATCGGCCTTGCCCAGTTCGCCAGCCAGTCGGCCGGCAATGCCAATGCCCTGATCGTCGGCGGCTATGTCATGGTCGGCGCCATCCTCACCAACAAGGCGCCGGTGACGCTCAAGGACGTCACGCCGATTGCCCGCCTCACCGGCGAATATGAGGCCATCGTCGTGCCCGCCTCCTCGCCCTTCCAGACCATGGCCGATCTCGTGGCGGCGCTGAAGGCTGATCCCGGCTCCGTCTCCTGGGGCGGCGGTTCCGCCGGCGGCACCGACCACATCGCCGTTGGCCAGATCGCCAAGGCGGCCGGCGTCGATCCGACCAAGATCAACTATATCGCCTTCTCCGGCGGCGGCGAGGCGCTGGCGGCCATTCTGGGCTCGCAGGTTTCGGCCGGCATTTCCGGATACGGCGAATTCGAATCGCAGGTGAAATCCGGCACGCTGCGGCTTCTAGCCATCACCAGCGACAAGCGCATCGACGGCATCGACGCCCCGACGCTGAAGGAAAGCGGCATCGACGTCGTGGTCGAGAACTGGCGCATGATCGCCGCCGCGCCCGGCCTGTCCGACGAGCAAAAGGCTGCCGTATCAGCCGATATCGAAAAGCTGGCGAAATCGGCCGGCTGGCAAGAAACCCTGAAGACCAAGGGCTGGCAGGACACCTATCTCGCAGGCCCCGCTTTCGAGGAGCAGCTCGCCAAGGATATTTCCGCCACCGAAACCACCCTCAAGGCCATCGGACTGGTGAAATGAGCGGGACCGACCTGCAACAGACCGAAGCTTCGCGCCGCCCCGACGGGGTGGCGCTTGGCGCGGCCGCCGTGCTCGCCGCCATTGCCGGCGTCATCCTGTGGGATACGTCGCATCTGGCGGCGCTGACGGCCTATTCGCCGGTCGGGCCGACCACCGTGCCTTATGTCGTCGCCATCGGCCTGCTGGTGCTGGCGGCCTGGACGGTGATCGCCGCGTTCAAGGGCGAATTTCCAGAACGCGAGCATCAGGAACTCGGTCCGATCGTGTGGATCGTCGGCGGGCTGGCGGCGCAGATGCTGCTGTTGAAGACCGCCGGCTTTTCGGTGGCGACCGGCGTGTTGTTTGCCGCCACGGCCGCCGGGTTCGGCCGGCGCAAGCTCTGGATCTCGGTGCCGGCCGGCATCGTACTCTGTCTCGTTATCTGGCTGATTTTCGCGCGCCTGTTGCAGCTTTCGCTGCCGGCTGGGCCGCTCGAACGCCTGTTCCTCTAAAGGGTGGCCGCTATGGGTACCTTCGAATTTCTCCTGCAAGGCGTTATGGTCGCGATGCAGCCGGCCAACCTGCTCTATGCCCTGATCGGCGTGACGCTCGGCACCGCCGTCGGCGTCCTGCCGGGCATCGGTCCGGCGCTGACCGTCGCCCTGCTTCTGCCCGTCACCTACAAGCTCGATCCGGCCGGCTCGCTGATCATGTTCGCCGGCATCTATTACGGCGGCATGTATGGCGGCTCGACCACCTCGATCCTGCTCAACACGCCCGGCGAAAGCGCCTCCATCGTCACGGCGCTGGAAGGCAACAAGATGGCGCGGGCCGGGCGCGGCGGGCCGGCGCTGGCCACAGCCGCCATCGGCTCCTTCGTCGCCGGCCTGATCGCCACCATCGGTCTTGCCTTCATCGCCCCCTTCATCGTCAAGCTGGCGCTGGTCTTCGGCCCGCGCGAATATTTCGCGCTGATGGTGCTGGCTTTCGTCACGGTCTCCTCCGCCTTCGGCGATTCGACGCTGCGCGGGTTGACCTCGCTGTTCATCGGCTTTGCGCTCGCCATCATCGGCATCGACCAGCTGACCGGCCAGACGCGCATGAGTTTCGGCGTGCCCGATCTGCTCGACGGCATCGAGGTGACGACGCTGGCGGTCGCTATGTTCGCAATCGGCGAAACGCTCTATATCGCCGCGCAAGGCATGCGCGGGCCGGAAACCATCGAGGCGGTCAAGGGCTCCTTGTGGATGACCAAGACCGATTGGGTGCGCTCTTGGAAACCCTGGCTGCGCGGTACCGCCATTGGCTTCCCCATCGGCGCCATGCCGGCCGGCGGCGCCGAAATCGGCACATTCCTGTCTTACGCCGCCGAAAAGCGGCTGACGAAGCATCCGGAAGAATTCGGCAATGGCGCCATCGAGGGCGTCGCCGGGCCGGAAGCAGCCAACAATGCCTCGGCCGCCGGCACGCTGGTGCCGTTGCTCACCCTCGGCCTGCCGACCACGGCGACCGCCGCGATCATGCTCGCCGGCTTCCAGCAATACGGGCTGCAGCCGGGGCCGCTGCTGTTTGCCACCAATCCGCAGCTCGTCTGGGGCCTGATCGCCAGCCTGCTGATCGCCAACTTCATGCTGCTGGTGCTGAACCTGCCGCTGATCGGGCTCTGGGTGCGGTTGCTGACCATTCCCAAGCCGTGGCTCTATGCCGGCATCCTCTTGTTTGCGACGCTCGGCACCATCGGCGCCAACCCCTCGGTGTTCGAACTCGGAATGCTGCTCGCCTTTGGCCTGATGGGTTATGTGATGCGCGTGCTCGGCTATCCCATCGCTCCCGTCGTCGTCGGCCTGATCCTTGGCCCGCTCGCCGAGCAGCAATTGCGCCGGGCGCTGATGATCAGCCAGGGCGACTGGACGGTGCTGGTCACCTCGCCGATTGCCGCCGTGCTTCTCGGCATCGCCGCGCTGGCGCTGATCGTGCCGTTGATCCTGCGAGCGCGCGGGCGCGGGCAGGTTCTGTCGCAACTCGCCGCCAACGAGGACTGAAGGCGGCCATTCCGCTTTCACGCAAAAAACCCGGCCGGAGCAATCCCGGCCGGGTTTTTGTTTTCGGTTCAGCGATCGACGGCCTTGCCTAGATTGGCGGTCAACCGATTGACGGTTGCCAGCATCTCGGTGGCGGCGGCCGCATCCATGCCGAGCGCTTCGCCGATGCACTGCATGACAGCGGCGGATTTGCCCCGCAGCGCATCGCCGGCCTCGGTCAGCGAAATATCGACGCGACGTTCGTCGTCGGCGCGGCGGGTCTTCTGCACCAGCCCCATCGCCGTCAGGCGTTTAAGGATCGGCGTCACCGTGCCGGTGTCGAGACCCAGCCGCTCGGTAATCTGCCCGACCGACAGGCTTCCATCACGCCACAACTCGCGCATGATCAGGAATTGCGGATAGGTCAGCCCCAAGGGCTCCAGCGCCGTGCGATAGACGCGGTTGAACGCCTGCTCGGCCTTGTAGACGGCAAAGCAGAGCATCTGGTCGAGACCGATGTCGTCCATGTTTTGATCGTCGCTGCTCATGGGGAGAATATAAATCGCGCGCAACATAGTTGCAAGCTATTGACAGGCGCCGATGAATGGATTTATATCGTGCACAACATAATTGCTTCCAATTTAAATCCACTGGCTCTCGGCAGCGAGCTGCCATCCACATCTGAAAAGGAGAACTCCATGTCTGTCGACGCAAAGTACAAGACCTCTGCAACCGCAACCGGCGGCGGCCGTGACGGCAAGACCGCACTGGCCGATGGCACGCTGGAACTGCAGCTCGTCGTTCCCAAGGAACTCGGCGGCCCGGGCGGCGATGGCGCCAACCCGGAAAAGCTGTTCGCGCTCGGCTACTCCGCCTGCTTTCTCGGCGCGTTGCGCGTCGGCGCTTCGCAGTTGAAGACCAAGGTGCCGGAAGGCTCCACCGTCTCGGCCACCATCGGCATCGGTCCGCGCTCCGAAGGCGGCTTCGGCATCACCGCAGCCCTCGACGTCTACCTTCCGGGCTTGTCGGACGCCGACGCAAAGCATCTCGTCGAGGTGACCCACGACATCTGCCCCTATTCCAATGCCATCAAGGCAAGCGTCGACGTCGATTTCACCGTCCGCACCTGATCTTTTCTTCCGCCACAAAAACCGGCCGCTCCCCTCGGGACGGCCGGTTTTCGCCGTCGGCAATTGCGCCCCCAGGGCAAAGGTGCGATGCAAGAGGAAGTAACCGACTCGGGGAGCAAACGCCATGCTGGACAAGCTCGGAGTGACATTGCCGATCGTGCAGGCGCCGATGGCGGGCGTTTCCACCCCGGCCATGGCGGCGGCCGTCTCGAATGCAGGCGGGCTCGGCTCGATCGGCGTCGGTGCCACCGATGCGGCCGGCGCCCGCGCGATGATAGCAGAGCTTCAAGCGCGCACGAACCGGGCCTTCAACGTCAATCTCTTCGTCCATGCCACGCCGGTCGCCGATCCGGCCCGGGAGACTGCCTGGCTGGAGAGCTTGGCGCCTGCCTTTGCCGAGTTCGGCGCAACGCCGCCCGACCGGCTGACCACGATCTACAAGAGTTTTACCGACGATCCCGACATGCTAACCCTGCTGTTGGAGGTCAAGCCAAGGGTCGTCAGCCTGCATTTCGGCCTGCCTTCGGCTGACATTATTACCGCCTTGAAGCAGGCCGGCATCTTGTTGCTCGCCACTGCGACGAGCCTCGACGAAGCGCGGCGCATTGAAGCGGCCGGTATCGATGGCATCGTCGCGCAAGGGGTGGAGGCCGGTGGTCATCGCGGCGTCTTCGATCCCGCAGGCCCGGATGCGGGGCTGAGCATGGCGACGCTGACCCGACTGCTGGTGCGCGAAACACACCTGCCCGTCATCGCTGCCGGCGGCATCATGGACGGCACCGGCATCGCGGCCGCTCTGGCGCTCGGTGCGATGGCCACCCAGCTCGGCACTGCCTTCATCGCCTGTCCCGAATCCAGCGCAGACGAGGGCTATCGCAGGGCTCTGGCCGGCTCTGGCGCCTACCACACGCAACTGACGTCGCTGATTTCCGGCCGCCCTGCCCGCGCGCTCGCCAATCGTTTTACAGCGCTTTCCGAAACATTGGCCGGCCACCGGACGCCGGATTATCCCATCGCCTACGATGCCGGCAAGGCGCTGAATGCCGCCGCCAAGGCCAAGGGTGAATTCGGGTTCGGCGCGCAATGGGCAGGCCAAGGCGCACCGCTGGCCCGCGCCTTGCCGGCCGCCGAACTGATCACCACGCTTGCGGAAGAACTGGCCGTGGCGCAGCGCCTTACGCCCTTCGGCGTCTCATAGGTCGCCGAGTACGCTTTCTGCCGCATCGGCCGCATCGAGCACAGCTTATCGCCAACGCGCAGGCCAACAATCGCACCTGCTCTCATGATTGCCGTTGTTTTTGAAGTCTTTGGCATGCCGCAACGCCGTAAACGGCAGTTGCAGACTGTCTGATGTCAAGTCATGGCTGGTTCTTTCAAAACCCTGCTGGTTTCACCGGCAGGGTTTTTCGTTTCGACCCATGCGTTTTGTGTCTTCAGAGGTAATTTTTTATGTAGACAATTTGTCTACTTTCAAGGTAAAAGCAAAGCCAGATGGAGATCGGCGGACCGGAGAAAAGGAATTGTCGGGAGAATCGAAGAGCAACAAGTTGCATTGCCTGGACGACCTGCGCAGCCGGATTCTGACGGAGCATCTGGAGCCGGGCGCCTATCTCGACGAGGTCGAGCTTGCCGATCTCTACGGCATTTCCCGCCCGCCGCTGCGCGAGGTTCTGCGACAACTGGCCGGCGAAGGCTATGTCGTGCTGCACGAAAACCGCGGCACGCAAGTGGCGCCGATGACGCACAACTCGTTGCGCAATTTCTTCATCGTCGCGCCGATGGTCTATGCGGCGGTCGGACGGCTGGCGGCGCAAAATGCGACGCAGCCGCAGATCATGCGGCTGAAGGATACGCAGCTTCTGTTTCGCGCCGCAATCCGCGATGGCGACGGCGAGACCCGGGCACTGACCAACGAGCGTTTCCACTCGATCATGGGGGAAATGGCCGACAACGAGTTTCTGACGCCGAGCCTGCGGCGGCTGCTGATCGATCACACCCGCATTGGCATGACCTTTTATAGCCCGCGCAATGTGGAGATGGCCGGTCAGCGCGCCGTCGCCGCCGATCAGCACGACGAATTCATCACGCATATCGAGGCCGGCGATGCCGATGCCTGCGCCGCGCTTGCGATTGCCCATTGGGAACTGTCGCGCGCCCAGATCGAAAGCTTCGTGGCGCCCGACAGTCTCTATCTCCCGCTCGGTCGGGTTCCCAACAGTTTAGCCTAAGGAGATTTTCAATGAATTTTGACGGCATCTACACGCCCGTCATCACGCCGCATCGCGACGACGGATCGATCGATCGCGATGCGTTTGCGAAGATGATCGAGCATCTGATCGCATCGGGCGTCCACGGCCTGATCAATGGCGGTTCGACCGGCGAGTATTACGCCCAGTCGATGGAAGAGCGCATCGAGATGGCGAAGTTCGCCAAGGATGTGATCGGCGATCGCGTGCCGCTCATCGTCGGCACCGTGTCCATTCGTCTGGAAGATTCGATCACCATGGCCGAAACGGCCGCCAAGATCGGCGCCGCCGCTATCCTGATCGGCTCGCCGCCCTATTCGGTGCCGACGGAGCGCGAGAATGCGCTGAACGCGCTGACCATCGATCGCGCCGCCGACCTGCCGATCATGCTCTACAACTATCCCGGCCGCATGGGCATCGACATGGGCGAGGAATTCCTCGACCGCGTCGGGCGCAGCAGCAACTTCGCCTCGATCAAGGAAAGCTCGGGCGATATCAACCGCCTGCACATGCTGGCGCGCGACTATCCGCATATCCAGATCTCCTGCGGTATGGACGACCAGGCGCTGGAATTCTTCGCCTGGGGCGCGAGAAGCTGGGTCTGCGGCGGTTCGAACTTCCTGCCGAAGGAGCATATCGCGCTCTACAAGGCCTGCGTGCTCGAAGGCAATTTTGCCAAGGGCCGCCGCATCATGTCGGCGCTGATGCCGTTGATGCGGGTTCTCGAACAGGGTGGCAAGTTCATCCAGTGCATCAAATACGGCTGCGAGATGAACGGCTTCGTCGCCGGTCCGCCGCGCCCGCCGCTGAAGCCCTTGAACAAGGACGACATGCGGCAATTGGAACAGGTGGTCCGCGTGTTGAAGCGCACCATTGCAGACATCGAAGCGGAGGCGTGACATGGGCGATCTTCTGACACACGACGAATACAAGGCGATTGCCGCAAACCTGACATTCCCGACCCAAGCCTTCGTCGACGGCCGCTTCCGGCCGGCGGTCTCGGGCAAGACCTTCGAGACGACCAATCCGGCCACCGGCGCGGTTCTCGCCAAGGTCGCCTCCTGCGGTCCCGAGGATGTCGAGATCGCGGTTGCCAAGGCGCGCGACGCCTTCGAGGACGGCCGCTGGTCGCGCCTGCATCCTTCGGCGCGCAAGGAAATCCTCATCCGCCTCGCCAAGCTTCTGAAGCGCAATGCCCGCGAGCTTGCGGTTCTCGAAAGCCTCGACAGCGGCAAGACCATCTATGATTGCGAGCAGGTCGACGTTCCCGAGACGATCCATTGCCTGACCTGGCATGCCGAGCTGATCGACAAGATCTACGAGCAGGTCTCGCCGGCTTCCGACAATCATGTCGCGATGATCGTGCGCGAAGCGGTCGGCGTCGTCGGCCTGGTGCTGCCGTGGAACTTCCCGCTGCTGATGCTGGCCTGGAAGATCGGCCCGGCGCTCGCCGCCGGTAACTCCGTCATCGTCAAGCCGGCCAAGGAAACGACGCTGACGGCGCTCAGGGTTGCCGAACTTGCCATGGAAGCCGGCATTCCCGCCGGTGTCTTCAACGTGCTGCCGGGTGGCGGCGCCGAAGTCGGCGAGCCGCTTGGCAAGCATATGGACGTCGACATGGTGTCCTTCACCGGCTCGACCGAGACCGGCCGCCGCTTCCCGCGCTATTCGGCCGATTCCAATCTCAAGGAAGTCACGCTGGAGATGGGCGGCAAGAACCCGGCCGTGGTTCTCGACGATGCCGAGAATATCGACCGCGTCGCTGCCCACATCGTCAACGGCGCCTTCTGGAACATGGGCGAGAACTGCTCGGCCTCGTCGCGACTGATCGTTCAGCGCGGCATCAAGGACGAGCTGATCAAGCGCATGATCGCTCATGCCCGCGAGTGGCCGATGGGCGACCCGCTCGATCCTAAGAACCGCGTCGGCGCGCTGGTGTCGAAGTCGCATTACGACAAGGTCTGCGCCTATCTCGAAAAGGGCCAGACCTACCTGCTGGGCGGCAAGGCCAAGGACGGCTTCGTCGAGCCGACGATCATCGACGTCGCCGACCGCGACGCCAAGGTCGTGCGCGAAGAAGTGTTCGGTCCGGTCCTGTCGGTGCTGACTGTCGATAGCTACGAGGAGGCGATCGCACTCGCCAACGATACCGAATACGGTCTCGCCGCGTCGATCTACACCGCCAACGGCAAGCGCGCCATCCGTGGCGCCCGCGCCATTCGGGCCGGCACGGTCACGGTCAACTGCTTCGGCGAAGGCGACATCACGACTCCGTTCGGCGGCTTCAAGTCCTCGGGCTTCGGCGGCCGTGACAACGGCATCCACGCCCACGACCAGTACACCCGGATCAAGACGATCTGGATCGATCTCACCGACGATGCCGACGAGGCGGTGGCGTAACCAATGCGCAAGGCTGAAAGACTTCCGGTCCAGCGCGGACCGGCCGCGTGGAACGCAATCCTGCCTGCACGGGCGGCGTCCGCGCCACTCGACGGCAACCTGCGGGTGGACGTCGCCATTGTCGGCGGCGGTTTTGCGGGTCTTTCAGCCGCACGGCGTCTTCGTCTGCTCGATCCGACGCTGACGGTCACCGTTCTCGAAGCGGGGGCGCTCGCAGAGGGCGCTTCCGGCCGCAATTCCGGTTTCATGATCGATCTGCCGCATGATCTGCAATCCGACGATTATGCCGGCAAGGGTCTTTCGGCCGACCAGGAAATGACGGCGCTCAACCGCTCGGCCATCGCCTTTGCCCGCGATGCGGTCGAGGATTACGCTATCGATCCGGCCTATTTCGACCCGGCCGGCAAGATCAACGGCGCCGCCACCGAAACCGGCCGCAAGCTCAATGTCAGCTATGCCGAGCATCTGACGGCGCTGGGCGAAGCCAATGAAATGCTCGACGCCAAGGCGATGCAGGCCGTGACCGGCAGCCGCCACTATACCTCCGGGCTCTATACGCCGGGTACGGTCATGCTACAGCCGGCCGGCTATATCCGGGCGCTGGGCGCCGGCCTCGTGCGCGACGGTGTGCGCGTTTGCGAAAACACGCCGGTCCAGGCGCTCGACAAGGCCGGACCGGACTGGGTGCTGACCACGCCGAAGGGCAAGGTGACGGCCGCCAAGGTGATCCTTGCCAATAACGGCCATCTCGAAAGCTTCGGCTTTGCCAAGCGTCGGCTGATGCATGTGTTTCTCTACGCCTCGATGACGGTCGAGCTCGATAAGGCCGCGCTGTCGCGGCTTGGCGGGCAACCGCGCTGGGGCGTCACGCCTTCCGACCCGATGGGCACCACCATGCGCCGCATCGACACCGCGCAAGGCGGCAATCGCATCGTCACCCGCACCTGCGCCAGCTATCTGCCGGGCATGGTCGCCTCGCAGGCGGGGCTGGATCGGGCCGCGAAAGTTCACCGGCGCAAGTTCGCCGACCGTTTTCCCGAGATCGCCGACATTCCGATGGCCTATAGCTGGGCCGGCCATCTGTGCCTGACCTGGAACGGCGTCGCCGTGATGCGCGAACTCGAACCCGGCCTGTTCTCGGCCTGCGCCGACAATGGCCTCGGCACCGTGCGCAGCACGCTGACCGGCATTGCTGCGGCGGATCTTCTCCTCGATCGCCACTCGGCAACCGCGGCGCATTTTCTTGCCGAAGCCGAGCCACAGAAACTCGTGCCCTCGCCCTTTGCCGAAATCGGCGCCAACCTCTATTTCCAATGGAAGGAATGGCGCGCGCGCGACGAGTAAGCGCGCGCGACCCGCAAGGCTTCTTCGAAAATCTGCGGGTTGACCGCCTCCCCTGCCAGGACCACATTTATCTCAAGGGTCAAAACTCAAGCAGCACACTTATGCTGATTGAGTTTTGACCTTGAGGGTAAAGCAGGAGGAAATTCGATGGATCAGCCAGACCGGTGGCGTCATCTTGCGAGTGCGCCGAGAGACGGAAGCCGAATTCTCGTGACTGTCCGCTCGTCCGAACAGGGACCGGCGGAAGTCGATGTCGCCTTTTGGTCGCATGGCGATCGCTTCGGCGCGGAAGGATGGCGCGCCTCGGACTCCTCCCCCGGCTGTATCATCGAATATGCCGAGCCGGAACTGAAGTGTTGGATGCCGATGCCCTCGGCCAACATCAACAAGGCCTCCGCCCCCGCCCCCTGGGAAGGGGACGACGAGCGGCAGCTCGACGGATCGGGCATCTGATCCGCCACGCCTGACATCACAGCATCATCCTGTTCACCGGCCGGCGAAACGCTGTTTTGCGGCATCGGTGACTGGTGTGTAAAGCGTCACCGGCGTTCCCTCGGGATCGCGAAACTGCGCCGTGCGATTGCCCCATGGCAAATCCTTCGGCGCATGCACGACGTTCACCTTGCCCTCGAGCCGGGCGAATTCGGCGTCGACATCCGCCACCATGAATTCGAGGATCGCGGTTCGGTTAGCGCCGGGTTCGGCGCTGCCTTCCCGAAACAGCGCCACCGTCTCGGCGCCACCGATCGCCAGCACCGCGCCGGGCGTGACGATCTCGGCAAAGACGGGCGCGAGCCACTCGGCGCGGTGGCCGGTCACGGTTTCGTAAAACGCCACCATGGCCTTGATATCGGCGGCGACGAGGCGGACGGATGCGAATTTCATGGTTTATCTCCTTCGATGGGGCGTGTCTCTTTCCCTTGTCTTGTGACACAGGCATGCTGACAGCGTTGTGGCAGCAGGAGTCATCAGTCATGCGAAAAGCCGACCGGCTGTTCCAGATCATCCAGATCCTTCGACGATCGAGCCGGCCGGTGACCTCTGCGCAGATCGCCGAAGAACTGGAGGTGGCGCGGCGCACGGTGTACCGCGACATCGCGCATCTGATCGGCCAGCGCGTGCCGATCGAGGGCGAAGCCGGCTTCGGCTATGTTCTCGATCCGCGCTATGAAATGCCGCCTTTGATGCTGACGCCGGATGAAATCGAGGCGGTCGTGCTTGGCATCCAGATGGTGGGCAGGCTCGGCGATCCCGCCATCGGTCTGGCCGCCAGCGATGTCATGTCCAAGATCGCCTCGGTGGTTCCGCCCGATCTTCTGCCCTATTTTTCAGAGCCGGCGGTGGGCCTGAAGCCGGATGACGGCATGAAGCCGCCGGCCTTCGATACGCGCCCGCTGAGGCTGGCGATCCGCGAGGGGCGCAAGATCGCGCTCGATTATCGCGCGGAGAATAGCGAGGTCACCAGCCGCATCGTCTGGCCGGTGCTGGTCGGTTATGCCGAGAGCCATGGCCTGCTGATCGCCTGGTGCGAGACAAGGCAATCCTTCCGCCATTTTCGCACCGACCGCATCATCGACGCCGTGGTGCTCGATGACATCATCGGCATATCGCGCAGCCGGTTGCGCCAGCAATGGCAACGCTGGCGCGAGGGTGAATTGTCCCGCGCCAAGCCGCAATAGCCATCAATGCAACGTCACGGCATCCTTCGCCTTGTGACCTGCCGTCTCGTTGCCGATGACGGTGATGGCAGGCGCAAGCATGACGATGACAAGGCATATCGCCATGTCGACGCCGGCGGCAGCCGCGCCGATTGCAAGCACCAGCACGCCTGCGGTGGCGATCAGCAGGCCGATATGCCGGCCATCAAACTGGCGCGTCAGGTAATATTGCAGCGCATAGGCGGCTGCGAGGAACAGGATGACCGGGATCGCGACGGTGAGCAGCGTCGCCAGCGAGCCGATGACCGCCTTGTGTTCGATGAAATTGCCGGCGACATGCAAGCCCGCCCCGGTGGCGACGATGGCGGCGATGATGATGATCTGGCCATAACCCCAGCCGAAGGAGCGGTTGCGGTGGCGATGCAGCACCTGCGCCGAGGGCAGCAGGCTGTAGACCCACCAGAGGCCGAAGGTCAGTCCCATGCCGGCGATGCAGACGAGGGCCGCATCCAGCGTCCAGCCCTGTTCTTCCACGACCGCCGACAGCGATGCGACCGTGCCGACCACGCCTTCGCCCAGCGCAATCAGCGCAAACAGGCTGTAGCGCTCGGCGATATGATGCGGATGCCAGGGCGTGCCGCCATCGCGCCGTTCGGCAATGACAGGGCCGGAAAATTCGATGATCGCCAGTACGATGGCGAGGACGATGCTGACCCCGATGGAGAAATCCAGCACGATCTGGGTGATCCAGCCGATCTGCGCGATGGTGATGGCGATGACATAGGTGAGACAGACATGGCGGCGGGCGGGATCCTGCCGCGCGGCCCGCAACCACTGGAAGATCATCGCGCAGCGCATGATGACATAGCCGAGCACCATCACGGAATTGTCGAGATGGGTGTGCTCTTCCAGCGATTTGAACATCGGCGCGAGACCGATCGCCAGCACGAGAACGCCGATCATCTGGACCATGGTGACGATGCGGAACACCCAGTCGTCGGTGTCGTAGGCGGAGGTGAACCAGGAGAAATTGATCCAGGCCCAGCAGATGGCGAAGGCCGCGAAGCCGAATCCAATCAACGCCACGCTGAAATGGCCGGCGGCCAGCGCATGGGCGAACTGGGCGGCGGCAAAGCCGAATGTCGTCGCGAAGGTCAGGTCGAACAGCGCTTCCAGCGGCGTGGCGGCGCGATGGGCTTCATGTGGATCGCGCCCGCCCATGCGGCGCGCGCGATGCGTCTGGTCGTCGGTATCCGTCGTCGTCTCGCTCATGGGCGGCCTTCCGCAAGCTCATGGTATACGAGGTAGTCTTACGCTGACGTCGACGGCTGCACCACTGGCAAGTTCACCTATTTGTAGAAATGCGGAGACGCTTTCGCGGCACCCGTCATTGCCTCTACGTCCGCATTTTCCGACTGCTTCTGAGGTGCGAGACAGACGATGCGTCTGTATTGGCGGTCAATTCGGCAGCTTACGCTGAAATGGCCGGGCATTCGGCCACCCCGTCTTGTGCACGCTGCTAGGGTCGTGCAGTCATGGCACCCCGGTGCCGCATGCGAGGGAGCCCGCAATGAACAATGCGTTGAAATTCTATATCGACGGCGCCTGGGTCGATCCCGTCGGCACTGGCACGCTCGATGTGGTCGATCCGGCCACTGAGCAGGCCTTCGCCACCATTGCGATGGGGAGCGCGGAGGATGCAGAGCGGGCGATCAAGGCGGCGCGCGCCGCGTTTGCCAGCTTTTCCGCAACCACGAAGGAGGAGCGGCTTGCGCTTCTGGAGCGCATACTCGCCATTCTGGTCCGCCGCCGGGACGAGCTCGGCGATCTGATCTCGAGGGAAATGGGCGCGCCGCTCGAGATGGCGCGCAGCCAGCAGGCCGGCATTGGGATTGCGCATTTCAAGGAAACCATCCGGGCGCTGCGCGGTTTCGAATTCGAGCAGATGCAGGGTTCGACCCGCATCATCCGCGAACCGGTCGGCGTCATCGGCATGATCACGCCGTGGAACTGGCCGATCAACCAGATCGCCTGCAAGGTCGCGCCGGCGCTCGCCACAGGCTGCACAATGGTGCTGAAACCTTCGGAAATCGCGCCGCTCAACGCCATCGTCTTTGCAGAGATCCTCGACGAGGCCGGCGTTCCCAAGGGGGTGTTCAATCTCGTTCATGGCGATGGCCCGACCGTCGGCAGCGTGCTCGCCAGCCATCCCGAAATCGACATGGTATCCTTTACCGGCTCGACGCGGGCCGGCATTTCCGTTGCCCAAGCGGCGGCGCCGACCGTAAAGCGCGTGCATCAGGAGCTTGGCGGGAAATCGCCCAACATCATCCTCAGAAGCGCCGATTTCACCGAAGCCGTGCGCGCCGGCCTTCGCAAATGCTTCGACAATTCCGGCCAGTCCTGCAATGCGCCGACGCGGCTTCTGGTGCCGCAGGAGCGGATGGACGAAGCCGTTTCGATTGCGGTCGACACGGCGAAACATGTCACGGTCGGCGCGCCTGGCGATCCCGAAACCACCATCGGCCCTGTCGTCAGCCAGATGCAATTCGACAAGATCCAGGGTCTGATCCGCAAGGGCATCGAAGAAGGGGCGGACCTGGTCATCGGCGGTCCGGACCGTCCGGCCAATCTCAATGCGGGCTACTACGTGCGCCCGACCGTATTTGCCCGGGTCACCAATGACATGACGATTGCACGCGAGGAGATTTTCGGGCCGGTGCTTGCCATCATCGGCTATGATGGCGTCGACGAGGCGGTCGAAATCGCCAATGACACGCCCTATGGCCTTGCCTCATACATTCAGGGAGAACTGGAAGAAGCCCGCGCACTTTCGCGCCGGCTGCGCACCGGTATCGTCCGGCTCAACAATTCGGCATGGGATGGCGCCGCTCCCTTCGGCGGCTACAAGCAATCCGGAAACGGCCGCGAATACGGAACTTTCGGCCTGCATGAATTCACCGAGATCAAGGGCGTCGTCGGTTATGACGAGGCCTAAGTTGCGGCATTGATGGAAGGGCGGCGGGCGACACGGCCCGCCGACACTAGCCAAGCGCCTGGGTCGCCAGGCCGTAAATTTGCACCGGCGACGCGGTCGAAGGCGCGGTCGCCGGTGTCTTGCCAAGCGACATGGTCAGCACGGTATCATAGACCTGCATGCCGCTTTGCGAGACATAGGTGGCGAAATCGCCGCCTTCCGCGCGCGTATCGAGCCGCAAGAACTGGCCGGCCTGGCGCTCCACATGCGGCTTCACGACGGCGATAGCGTCGGCGTCATTTGCCGCGACCACCGGGCCGACCACATGGCCGCGCCCAAACGGCCGACAGAAGGAAAATGCCGTGAGCGCATTGTCGCGAAACAGGCCGTAGCCCGCCGATTGCAATTCCACCAGTTCGATCAGCGCGCGGCGTTCGATGCCGTAACCGGCAGCATCCAGCGCAACCACCGCCTCCATGTCGCCGGCATGCAGCGGTCGCACCTCGCCATCCGGGTTGGCATTGCCGAAGGCATCCGTGATCCGCGCGATCCCCTGGCATTGAAAGACCGTCTTTTCGGGCTGGAAATCGAGCGACAGGTAGAGCCGCCGCGCCGCGCGCGTGGCGCTGAGGCTGAGTTCGCGGCCCGCGACGGCTTCAAGGATATGGCCCATCAGCCATTGCCCCGCACCGTTCGTCTGCAACCGTGGCGAGGTGATGACCATGCCGACCGTTGCAAAGTTTTCGCCATGCGGAAACCACATGCCGGAGCCCAGCACCCGCCCGATCTCGTCGAGCGCCACGATGCCGTGTCCGATTTCGCGCAGCATCTGCCAGTCCTCGGCGCGATGCGGCCAGCCGACGGAAATGGAAAGCGCATGCAACTGGTCGAGCTGCACCGTTTGGATATCGGCGATGTGCATCGAGAAAGCATCGACCCGCAGGCTGTCTGACACCTTCATGTTCACCTCTGCAAATGACTGTCCGCTTGGGGACGCCGGACGGAATGGCGCCCTTTCTCAAACGAAAGATAGGCCGGTTTTGGCAATACAAATCGCTCGAAAAACAAAAACCGACGCAACATTCGGCTGAAAGGCGGGCGCTTTCGGCATGCAATTGCTCAAACACGCGGCCATTTTGTCAGCATTCCCCGTGGCAGTCGCCGCCTGAATGTCTCGTGAGCCCGATCAAGATGACGCCTCCCCTGCGCAGAATCGCAACATCTACGGAAATTCCCCGCGCGGTCGATGTGGTCGTCGTTGGCGGTGGCATGGCAGGCATTTCAGCAGCGTTCAGCCTGGCGCGCCGGGGCACCTCGGTCGTGGTCGTGGAAAAGGGCATCGTTTCGGGCGAACAGTCCTGCCGCAACTGGGGCTGGTGCCGGCAGCAGAACCGCGATCCGCGCGAATTGCCGCTGTCGCGTCTGGCGCTCGACATCTGGCGTGATATCAATCGCCAGACCGGGGCCGAAACCGGCTTTCGCCAGACCGGCCTTGTCTACGCCTCCGCCAATGCCGCCGATATCGCCACCTGGGAGAAATGGGGCAAGATCGCCAAGGATTTCGGCGTCGAGACGAAAATGCTGACCGGCAGCGAGGTCGAAACCCACCTGCCCGGCAACAGCCGCCGCTGGGTCGGCGGCGTGCATTCGCCGAGGGACGGGCGCGCGGAGCCTGAGCTTGCGGTCGCAGCCCTTGCGCAAGCCGCCATGGAGGCCGGCGCTACCATCATCCAGAACTGCGCCGTGCGCACGCTGGAAACCAGCGCCGGCCGCATCTCCGGCGTCGTCACCGAGCGCGGCCCGATCGCCTGTCAGGCGGTGCTCGTCGCGGGCGGCGCATGGAGCGGCATGCTGCTACGCCATCACGGCATACGGTTTTTGCAGGCATCGGTGAAATCGACATCCTTCTATACCGAGGCGGCTCAGGCGGTCACCGATGGCGGCATCGCCATGCAGGACGTGACCATGCGTCGGCGGCTGGATGGCGGCTATACCGTCGGCCTTAGCGGTCAAGGGCAATTGCAGATCACGCCATGGGGTATTCTGCAGGCCAAGGCCTTTTGGAAAACCTTCCAGATCCGCCGCAAGGGCCTGACCTATGCGCTCGGCCGGCAGTTCCTCGACGGACCGGAATCGCTGACGCGCTGGCGCGCCGATCGTATTTCGCCCTTCGAGCGCATCCGCACGCTCGACCCCTCGCCCGATCCGCATCTGGTCGCGAGAGGCCTGCGCAAATTGCAGGAGATCTACCCTGCCCTTCAAGGCATAAAGGTCGCCCAAAGCTGGGGCGGCATGGTAGACTCGACGCCGGATGCCATTCCGGTGATATCGTCGGTGCGTGCAAGGCCCGGCCTGTTCATCGCCTCCGGCTTCAGCGGCCATGGTTTCGGCATCGGGCCGGGTGCGGGCCAACTGGTCGCCGACCTCATTCGCGGCGACCGGCCGAGTGTCGATCCGACGCCGTTCCGATATGAACGCATGATCGACGGCACCGATCTCGGCAAGCCCGGCATGTTGTGAGGACGCCATGGACGCTATCGAAATCCTTGCCCGGTTGATCGCCTTCCCCAGTGTCGTCGGGACCCCGAACGGCGATATCGTTACCTGGATCAAAACCTATCTCGACAGCCATGGCGCGGATGTCAGCCTACTGCCGGGGCCGGAGGGCGACCGCGCGAACCTCTTCGCCACCATCGGCCCGCGGGATGCGGCGGGGTATATCCTCTCCGGCCATATGGACGTGGTGCCGGCGCGCGAACCCGGCTGGACGAGCGATCCCTTCCTCCTGCATCGTCAGGGCGAGCGGCTGCAAGGGCGCGGCACGAGCGACATGAAGGGTTTTCTCGCGGCCGCTCTCGCCGCTGTGCCTGCACTTGCCAAGGCCGATCTGCGTCGGCCGGTCCACCTCGCCTTTTCCTATGACGAGGAGGCCGGCTGCCGGGGCGTGCCGCATATGCTCGCCCGGCTTCCGGACCTCTGTGTGCCGCCGCTTGGCGCAATCATCGGCGAACCGAGCGGCCTGCGGGCGGTCTGCGCCCACAAGGGTAAGGCGGCGGCGCGGGTGAGCATCGGCGGACGCGCCGGCCATTCCTCGCGCCCCGATCTCGGCCTCAACGCCATCCATGGCATGGCGGATGTGCTGGCCTGCGTGGTCGAAGAGGCGCAAAGGCTGGCAAAAGGTCCGTTCGAGCCGGTTTTCGAGCCGCCCTATTCCTCATTGCAGGCCGGCATGGTCTCCGGTGGACAGGCGTTGAACATCATACCGGATGCCTGTTTTCTGGAGCTCGAGGCGCGGGCGATTTCGGGCGTCGATCCCGGAGCGCTGCTTGGGCCCATCAAGGCGCGCGCCGAGGCGCTCATCGAACGCGGCTATAGCGTAGATTGGACACCATTGAGCGCCTATCCGGCCCTTTCGCTTGCCGGAGATGCACCGCTTGCGACGCTGATGGCGGAGCTGACCGGGCGCCAACCGCTCGCCGCCGTCAGCTACGGAACCGAGGCCGGCCTCTATCAGGCGGCCGGCATCGATGCGATCATCTGTGGTCCGGGAGACATCGGCCGGGCGCACAAGCCGGACGAATTCATCCTTGCCAGCGAGCTTGTCGAATGCCAGCACATGATCGAAGCGTTGGGCGACCGGTGCGCGACATGACGGCCAAGGAGTAGTGATGACCTTTCTTTTCAATTCCGACCCCGAACGTGGCGCGATTTTCGCGGCCGCCTTCGAAGCTGGCCTGCCGGATCTGCCCTTTTCGATGGATCCGGATACGTTCGATGCCGACAGCGTCCGCTATCTGCTGACATGGTCGCCGAAGGGTCTCGCGCGCTATCGCAATCTCGAACTCCTGTTCTCGATGGGCGCGGGTATCGACCAGTTCTCCGCCGATCTCGTACCGTCGCATGTGAGGATCGTGCGCATGATCGACGAGGGCATCGCCGGCATGATGCAGGAATATGTGACGCTGGGGGTTCTTGCCCTGCATCGCGACCTGCCGGCCTATCTCGGCCAGCAGGCGGCGCGGCAATGGCAAACCCTGTCCCCGCGCGATACGCGGCAGACGCGCATCGGCGTCCTCGGCCTTGGCGTCCTCGGCAAGGCGGTTATCGAAAGTCTGAAGCCTTTCGGTTTTCTGATGTCTGGCTGGAGCCGCTCGCAACACCATATCGACGGCGTCTCCTGTCATCATGGCGAGACGGGCTTGCGGGACATGCTGGCGCAGACCGATATCCTGATCTGCCTGCTACCGCTGACGCCGGAAACCAAGAATATCCTGAATGCCTCGCTCTTTTCCGCCCTGCCGGAGGGGGCGGCCCTCGTTCATGCCGGGAGGGGTCAGCAGCTGGATCAGGAGGCACTGGTCGCTGCCCTCGATTCCGGCCATCTGAGAGCCGCTGTCATCGATGTCACCGACCCCGAGCCTCTGCCGTCGGACCATCCGCTCTGGGCGCATCCCGGCATCATCCTCACGCCGCATATCGCGAGCTTCACAAGGCCACAATCGGCGGCCGAAGCCGTGATCGCCAATATCCGCCGTCACCGCGACGGCCTCGAGCCCATCGGTCTCGTCGATCGCGGGCGCGGCTACTGATCCACCCAACAGAAAGGACCGACATGTCTCTGCTCAAGACCATCGACACCAACCCGCAGTTTTCGCCCCGCGACTCCAAGGCGCTGCCCGAGCGGCTGATCGCCGGCGATCCGTCATTCAAGACCTGGGCGCTGGACGAGGCCAAGGACGGCCTGGTCAAATCAGGCGTCTGGGAAGCGACGCCTGGCGAAACGCGCTCGATCAAGGGAGAGACGCTGGAATTCTGCCATATCCTCTCTGGCGTCGTCGACATCACGCCCGAAGGCGGCGAACCGGTGCGCTACAAGGCGGGCGACAGCTTCCTGATGAAGCCGGGCTTTGTCGGCACCTGGAAAACCATCGAGACCGTGCGCAAGATCTATCTGACGGTCGGCGGATGACGGCCGGGCAACCGAAGGCGATCCATACCGCCCGCAGAGGCGATTATCTGCTCAGCACCGATCCCGAGCGGATCGACATGGATGTCGTCCACGGCTTCCTCGCAAGGGATTCCTACTGGGCCAAGGGGCTCGCGTTGGAAACGCTCCGGCGCGCGCTCGACCATTCGCTCGTCATCGGTATCTATACGCCTGATGGCGAAATGGTCGCCTTCGCGCGCCTCGTCACCGATTACGCGATGTTTGCCTATCTGCGCGACGTCTTCACCCTGCCCGCTCATCGCGGTCAGGGTCTGGCGTCATGGCTGGCGCTGGAGATCCGCAACCATCCGGAACTGGCGACCATCGGCACATGGATGCTGGCCACACAAGACGCTCATGCCGTCTATGAAAAGGCCGGCTACCGGCTCGCGCCGCAGCCCGGCAATTACATGACCGTGCCAAAGAAGACCGAGAAGCCATAACCATCGGTTATGGAATACACCCATATATTCCATGGTACCCGGCGCTCTCTCTTGCGACAACATCCCTGACCACAGGGAGCAAGACCATGAGCTACAGGGTTGGAGTCGATGTCGGCGGATCCTTCACGGATTTCGCCGTCCTCGACGAGGCGACGCACCGGCTATCGACGCTGAAGGTATTTTCGCGCCCCGACGCGCCGGGCGAGGAAATTTTGCTGGCCCTCGAAAAGCTTCGGGCGCGCGACGGCATCGATCCCGCCGACATCGCCTATTTCACCCATGGCACGACGGTTGGCGTCAACACCGTCATCCAGCGCAATGGCGACGACATCGCCTTGTTCACTACCCGCAACTTCGAGGATGTTCTCGACGTTGCGCGGCTAAAGATCCCGCAAATCCACAATCTCTATTCCGTCCGACCAAAACCGCTGATTTCGCGCGAGCGCGTCTTCGGCATTCGCGAGCGCACGCTGGCGACCGGCGAAGTCGCCGAAGCGCCGGATGAGGTGGATGTCGCCATGGCCGTGCGTAATGTGATTGAGCGAGGCTGCAGCGGAATCGTGCTCGCCTTCCTGCATTCCTATCGCAACCCCGCCAACGAGCGGGCGGTCAAGGCGATGATCGAACGCATGGCGCCGCAACTCAACGTCATCTCCTCCGCCGAGACTTGGCCGGTGATCCGCGAATACGAGCGGACGATCACCGCCGTCATCAGTGGCTACGTGCAGCCGCGCGTCTCGAATTATCTCAACCGCTTCGAAACCGTGCTGCGCGGCCAGGGCATTGCCGGGCCGCTGACGATCACCAAGAGCAATGGCGGCGTCATGGGCATCGAGCAGGCACATCGCGAATGCGTGCAGATGATCCTGTCCGGCACCGCGTCCGGCGTCATCGGCGCCGGGCATCTGGCGAGGGCGAGCGGCTTCGACCGCATCCTCAGCCTCGATATCGGCGGCACCAGCGCCGATGTCGCCGTCATCATCGACGGTCAGGCGCAATACGGCGTCGGTGAACTGATCGGCGATTTCCAGATTCATATCCCGTCTGTTTCGGTCAGTTCCGTCGGTCAGGGCGGCGGTTCCGTTGCCTGGCTGGACGGGCTCGGCACCCTGCATGTCGGGCCCGAAAGCGCCGGCTCGACACCGGGGCCAGCCTGTTACGGTCGCGGCGGGAAAAAGCCGACGATCACCGACGCGATGGCGGCAGCGAACCTGATCGGCCATATGCCGCTCGGCTATGGCGCGGTGACGGTCGATCATGCCGCGGCGCGCGCTGCGCTCAAGCCGCTTGCCGAGGCGCTCGGCACGCATGTAGAAACTCTGGCCGGCAATATCGTCGATATCTCGGTCTCGGGCATGTATGCCGAGGTCAGCGCCCTTGTCTCGCGCTATGCCATCGATCCGCGCGAATTCCATCTCTTCGCCTTTGGCGGCGCCGGCGCGATGCTCGCCTGTTTCCTGGCGCGGGAACTCGACATGAAGGGCGTCGTCGTGCCGCCGGCGCCCGGCGTCGTCTCCGCGCTCGGCGGCCTCGTCGCCGATCTGAAAAACGATTTCATCCGCACGATCTATGGTGACGTGACGCCGGATGACATCGCAGCTCTCGTGCCCGTCCTTGACGGGCTGGAAGCGGATGCTCGCGCCTGGCTGCACGCGCAGGCCTGGCAGGGCGAAGGCCGGATGCGGCTGACGGCGGATATGCGCTATCTCGGCCAGTCTTTCGAGATTGAGACCGAAATAGACCCCAGCTGGCTACGTGAAGCCGATGCCGAAGCCATCGTATCGGCTTTTCATAGGGAACACGAACGGCTTTACGGCCATGCCGACGAAAATGCGGCGGTGCAGATGATCAATCTGCGGTTGGTAATCACCGGTGAGACGCGCAAGCCGGAGCTTGTGGAAATTTCTCCGGCCGACACGCCGCTTGAGCCGGCGATGACGGTGGAGGGCTGGTTCGACGGGCGCTCCTGGGCAACGCCGGTCTATCGGCGCGATCGGTTTGGCGCTGGCCATCGGCTCTACGGACCCGCAATCATCGCGCAGGACGATACGACGACGGTCGTTCCCCCCGGTTTCGATCTCGTCGTCGACCGTTTCGGCAATCTCATCATCACCAAGGCGGAGTTCTGATCGTGGCGATCGACCGGCGCAACATCAAGGTTCTGGCGAATTTCTGCGGGGCTGCGGCCGACGCCATGGCGTTCACGCTCATGCGCACCGCCCATTCCGCTTTCGTCAAGGAAACCGAGGATTTTTCCTGCCAGGTGGTGACGCGCGAAGGCCTTGCCTTCGCCAATCCGCGCCAGTTCGGCGCGCCCTGGTATTCCGGCATCGATTACGCCCCGCTGCTCGAAGCGTTCGAGACCTATGCCGAAGGCGATATCTGCATTACCAACGATCCCTATAGCGGCTTCGTCGCCACCCATTCGCCGGATATCCACATCTGGAAACCGGTGTTTTACGAAGGTCGCCTCGCCTGTTTCGTCGTCGGCCATATCCACAATACCGATGTCGGCGGCGCGGTGCCGGCCTCGCTCTCGCGCTCGCTTTCCGAAATCGAGCAGGAAGGATTGCGCATTCCGCCGGTCAAGCTCGTCGAGGGCGGGCGGATGAACCGGCTGGTCGCAGACATGATCGCCGCCAATGTGCGGATGCCTCAGCAGAACCTAGGCGATCTCCACGCCCAGATCGCCTCGGTCAATATCGGCGAGCGCAAGATGCACGACATCATCCGCCGCTTCGGCTTCGACACCTTTATCGAGGGCGTGGAGCAGATCCTCGATCTCGCCGAAGCCCAGACGCGGCGGATCCTCGCCAGCGTGCCGGATGGCGATTATTTCTTCGCCGACTACGCCGATGAAGATTCTGTCGGCGGC
Source organism: uncultured Rhizobium sp. (assembly GCA_945952045.1). Classification (GTDB taxonomy): domain Bacteria; phylum Pseudomonadota; class Alphaproteobacteria; order Rhizobiales; family Rhizobiaceae; genus Metarhizobium. Next base: position 345,637 of record CAMFHE010000001.1, on the reverse strand, counting down.
AAGCCGTGCCGCATCGCGCTGACGCTGAGGGTGCGCGGCGATGAAGTGGAGCTTGACTATACCGGCAGCGATCCGCAACTCGGCTCGTCGCTGAACATGCCGACCGGCGGGCGCGAACGGCATCCGCTCGTCATGGTCGGGCTGACCTATGTGCTCTATACGCTCGACAATACGCTGCTTCTGAATGCCGGGACGCTGCGGCCGGCGCGCGCCGTTCTGCCGGAAGGATCGGTCGTCAATTGCACGCGACCGGCGGCGGTCGGCATGCGCTCGCTGACCTGCGCCATGACCCAGATCGTCACCGTCGGCGCTTTCGTGCAGGCCCTGCCACAGCTGATGCCGGCGGCCTCGCCCGGCGGCAACGCCATCATGAACATCAAGACCACCGGGCGCAACGGCAAGCCGGTCATGGCCTCGATTGGCCCGGTCGGCGGCGGCGGCGGCGGCACGCCGTTTTCCGATGGCAGCGACGGTGCCGGCGGCGCGACGGGCTTTCTGCGCAACACGCCGATCGAGATCAGCGAGGCGGAAGTGCCGATCCGCTTCCTGCGCTACGGGTTGCAGCCGGATACCGGCGCACCAGGCCGGCATCGCGGCGGCCTGTCGGCGATCATGGAATTCCGGATCTCCGCGCCGGAAACCGTGGTGACGGCCCGCAACCGCAACCGCTCGGTCATGCCCTCCTGGGGCGTTGCAGGCGGCGAGGCCGGCGGCATTTCGCAATTTCTGCGCAATCCCGGTCGCGCCGACGAGGTCTCGCTCGGCAATACCGATGTGGTGCATTGCGGGCCGGGCGATGTCATCCGGGTGATCGGGCCGGGCGCCGGCGGTTATGGAAATCCCTTCGAGCGGCCGGTCGAGGCGGTTCTTGCCGATGTCGCCAAAGGCGCGGTCAGCCCGCAGCGCGCCGAAATCGATTATGGCGTCGCCATCGTGGACGGAGAGATCGACCAGTTGGAGACGGCGCGGCTAAGGGCAAAACCCCGCCCGGAGGCGGGCGGCACCGTCACCTACGGCAAGGAGCGTCGCGCCTTTGAAGCGGTGTGGACACAGGAGCGCTACGGGCTCTTGACCGATTTTCTCGCCGATGCGCCAGTCGGCTGGCGCTTCTTCCTCAAGCACCGGGTCTTCGATGCCGTCGCAGCGATGGGTGACGATAGAAGAGGCGTTGCCGACCAGATGAACACGCTGTTTGAAGAGATGCGAATCCGCTACGCTCTATGAAAACCCGCTTGCCCGGACGCTCATGAACCTACGCCAGCTTGAAGTCTTCCGCGCCGTGATGCGCGACGGCACGATCACCGCCGCCGCCAATACGCTTGGCATTTCGCAGCCGGCGGTGAGCAAGCTGCTCGCCCATCTCGAAGACCAGCTCGGCTATGCCCTGTTCGACCGCATCGGCGGGCGGCTGGTGGCGACCATGGAGGCGCGACTGATCTTTGCCGATGTCGACCGCGCTTTCCGCCAGTTCGACATGCTGACGGCGCTGGCCCGCGATGTGGGCGCCGCCAAGATTGGCCTGCTGCGCATCGGCGCCAGCCTGCCGATTGCCTATTCGCTGGTGCCCGAAGCGCTGGCCGCCTTCCGCAAAAGCCACAGCGAAGTGAAGGTCCACCTGCATACTCTGCCCAAACGGGAAATCGCCGATTCGCTGGAGCTCGGCGATATCGACGTGGCGATCACGTTGAGCCCCATTCTCGCACCGACCGTTCGCGTCGAAACGCTTGCCGATATCCCCGTTGTCGCCGTTTGCCCGGCCGGCGATCCCTTGGCGGATCTGGCCGTGGTGCGGCCGAAAGATCTGCTCGGGCGGCCGCTGATCTCCTATGCCTCGCATGCCGAAGTCATCGGCCCCGCGCTCGACAAGGCTTTCGAGGTGGACGGCGAAAAGCGCGATATCGCCATACAGATCGCCTCCTCCATCGGCGCTTTGCCGCTGGTGAAGCGCGGGCTTGGGATTGCCTTGGTCGACAAGCTCTCGGTCTGGCAGGCGGATGGCGTCGTCGCCTGCGCGTTTGCGCCCGAGGTGAATATGCAGCTCAGCATTTCGCTCAACCAGTCGCGCCCTGAAGCGCGGTTTCTGGCACCCTTCCTGTCGACGCTGCGCTCGGCCTTGGCGGCGGCCAAAGAATTCACTGTTCGCAGCCGTTAAAACAGGAGAATCGTCGGCGGTTGGCGTTGCACACGACGCATGCTGCTCGCCGGGCGGCGCTAGCCTTGCAGGGAATGCCTGCGAGGGAGAGCCATGGGCCTGAGTTTCGATCCCGACACATTGCCGTTTCCGGTCGGCCATTTCATCAATGGCAGGTTGATCGCCGCCAAGGCCGAGATCGACATGCACAGGCCCTCCGACGGCAAGGCCTATGCCGGTTGCCCGATTGCAAGCGCCGAGCGCGTCGAGGAGGCGGTCCAATCGGCCAAGGCAGCGCTGAAGGCCAGCAATTGGGGCCGCGTGCGGCCGCGCGAACGCACCAGGGTTTTGCATGCCTTCGCCGACCTGATCGAGGCCGAGGCCGAAACGCTGGCGCGGATCGAGGCGCTGTCGTCGACACGGCTGGTCGGCCAGCTCGTGGCCGGCGACATCGCCGTCACCGCGGAACAGATCCGCTTCTTCGCCGAATTCGCCGACAAGGAAGGCAGCGACGTCGTACCGACCGACGACAAGACCTTCGGGATGATCCTCAGCGAACCCTATGGCATCATCGGCGCGATCACGCCGTGGAACTTTCCGGTCTCGATGGCCGGCTGGAAGATCGGGCCGGCGCTCGCCGCGGGCAATGCCGTAGTGCTGAAACCATCCGAAATGACGCCGTTCTCGACCGTCTATCTGGCGGAGCTTGCGGTGCGCGCCGGCCTGCCCGCCGGCCTGTTCAACGTCGTGCTCGGCGATGGCGTCACCACCGGCAATGCGCTGACCGGCCATCCGCAGATCGCCAAGGTCAGCTTCACTGGCTCGACGCGCGCAGGCTCGGCGATCATGGAAAACATCGCCCGCACCGGCGTCAAGCCGATGACGCTCGAACTCGGGGGCAAGAGCCCGCAGATCGTCTTTGCCGATGCCGATCTCGACAAGGCCGCCGATGCGATTGCCGGCAGCGTTCTCTTCAATGCCGGACAGGCCTGCGTCGCCGCCACGCGCGTCATCGTCGAGGCGTCGGTCGCCGAACGCTTCACGGAGGCGCTCGTCAAGCGCATGGCGAATGTGCGGCCGGGGCCGACCTGGGACGAAGCGACGCAATATTCGCCGATTATCTCTGAGCGCCAGCGCGACCGGATCGGCTCGATCGTCGATGCTGCCGTGGCCGGCGGCAGCCGCTGCCTGATCGGCGGCCGGCCGATCGATCATCCAGGCTATTTCTATGCGCCGACGCTGCTGACCGACCTCGACCAGACCTCGCCCGCCATCGTCGAGGAGATCTTTGGGCCGGTGCTGACGCTGCAGACATTTGAGACCGAAGAGCAGGCGATGGCACTGGCCGATCACCCAACCTATGGCCTCGCCTCCGGCCTGTTCACCTCGGATCTGTCACGCACGCTGCGGCTCGCCCGCGAAATCCAGGCCGGCACCGTCTGGGTCAATCGCTACAGCCGGTCGCGCGATCACATTCTGCCCACCGGCGGCTACAAGCGCTCCGGCATCGGCAAAGATCTCGGACGCGCCGCCTATCTCGCCAATCGAGAGACCAAGAGCGTGCTCATCAGCCTTTGAAAGGGAAGCCATGAAAACCTACTCCATCGCCCTCATTCCCGGCGACGGCATCGGCCGCGATGTCACGGATGCAGCCTGGGCGGTATTGCAGGCCGTCGCCAACGGGGAAGGCTTTGCTCTTGAAGGCAACGAATTTCCCTGGTCCTGCGCCTACTACAAGGAAACCGGTCGGATGATGCCGGAAGACGGCATCGAAACGCTGCGCAAGTTCGATGCGATCCTGCTCGGCGCGGTCGGATGGCCGGCGCAGGTGCCGGATTCGGTGTCGCTGCATGGCTTGCTGCTGCCGATCCGCAAGGCCTTCGTTCAATATGCCAATATCCGCCCGCACCGGCTGCTGCCCGGCGTTCAGGGACCATTGCGCGCCGAAAAATTCGATATCCTCTGCATCCGCGAAAACACCGAGGGCGAGTATTCCGGGGCCGGCGGGCGCGTGCACCAGGGCACGGCCGACGAAGTGGCGGTGGAAACCTCGATCTTCACCCGCGCCGGCGTCGAGCGCATTCTGCGTTTCGGCTTCGAACAGGCACGCACCCGCAGCGGCCGCCTCGCCTCCGTCACCAAATCCAATGCGCAGAAATATTCCATGGTGTTCTGGGACGAAATCACCCGCGAACTTTCCGCCGAATATCCCGATGTCACCGTCAGCAGCTACCACATCGATGCGATGGCGGCACGCATGGTCATGGCGCCGGAGAGCCTCGATGTCGTCGTCGCCTCCAACCTGTTCGGCGATATCCTGACCGATCTCGGCGCGGCGATCCAGGGTGGCCTCGGCTTTGCCGCCTCCGCCAACATCAACCCGACCGGGGCGGCACCGTCGATGTTCGAGCCGGTGCATGGTTCGGCGCCTGACATTGCGGCGCTCGGCATCGCAAACCCGCTGGCGGCCATCTGGTCCGGAGCGATGATGCTCGACCATCTCGGCGAGGCCGAGGCCGCCGCCCGCATCCTCGCCGCCATGGAAGCCACCACCGCCCGCGGCATCGGCACGATCCACGGCAAGGACCGGACGGAAGCGATCACCAACGGCGTCATCGCCGCCCTTTCGTAAAGAGACAGAGGATTCCATGGACCAGTTGAAAGACAGAGAGCTTTTCCGCGACAAGGGCCTGATCGACGGCGCATGGGTGGGCGCCGCTTCCGGCAAAACCGTCGATGTCGACGATCCCGCCCGCCAGACCGTCATCGGCACGGTGCCGGACATGGGCGGCAGTGAGACGCGCGCCGCGATCGAGGCGGCCGAGCGTGCCTATCCCGCCTGGAAACGCAAGACCAATGCCGAGCGCGCCGCGCTGCTGGAGGCCTGGCATCGGCTGATGCTTGAACATGTCGAGGATCTCGCCCTCATCCTGACGACGGAACAGGGCAAGCCGCTCGACGAGGCGCGCGGCGAAATCCGCTACGGTGCGTCCTTCGTCAAATGGTTTGCCGAGGAAGCGCGCCGCATCAATGGCCACACGATCCCCTCGCCGACGGCAGATCGCCGCATCGTCGTGTTCAAGGAGCCGGTCGGCGTCTGCGGCATCATCACGCCGTGGAATTTCCCGAATGCGATGATCACCCGCAAGGTGGCGCCGGCGCTGGCGGCCGGCTGCACCGTCGTGATCAAGCCGTCCGAATTCACGCCCTATTCGGCGCTGGCGCTTGGCGTTCTCGCCGAACGGGCCGGCATTCCCGCCGGCGTCGTCAACATCGTCACCGGCCTGCCGACCGAGATCGGCAACGAGATCATGGCCAACGAAACCGTGCGCAAGATCTCCTTCACCGGCTCGACGCGGGTGGGATCGCTTTTGATGCGCGGCGCGGCAGACAGCGTCAAGCGTCTCAGCCTGGAACTCGGCGGCAATGCGCCTTTCATCGTCTTCGACGATGCCGATATCGACCTTGCCGTCGAGGGCGCTCTGGTGTCGAAATTTCGCAATGGCGGCCAGACCTGCGTCTGCGCCAACCGCATCCTCGTGCAATCCGGCGTCTACGACACGTTTGCCGCCAAGCTCAAGGCTAAGGTCGATGCGATGAAGGTCGGCCCGGGCATGGAAGCGGGCGTCGCCATCGGCCCGATGATCAACCAGGCGGCCATTGACAAGATTACCCGGCATGTCGCCGATGCGCTGGCCAAGGGCGCGCGGATCATCACCGCCGAACGCAACCTACCGAACGGCGCGCAATACACCGCGCCGCTGGTCCTGACCGAAGCCACCACCGCCATGCAGCTTGCCGGCGAGGAAACCTTCGGCCCGGTCGCGCCGCTGTTCCGCTTCGAAACCGAGGAGGAGGCGCTTGCCATCGCCAACGGCACGCCGTTCGGGCTGGCGGCCTATTTCTACACGGATAACCTCAAGCGCGCCTGGCGCGTCGGCGAGGCGCTCGAATTCGGCATGGTCGGCCTGAATACCGGCTCGGTGTCGATGGAAGTTGCGCCCTTCGGCGGCGTCAAGCAATCGGGCATCGGCCGCGAAGGCGCGCAGGCCGGCATCGAGGAATATCTCGAAATGAAGAGTTTCCACATGGGCGGTCTGGCCTGACAAACAAGGGGCGCCGGGCATAGTGCACCGGCGCCTCGACCGTCCTTACTGGAACCGGTCGAGCATCTTGTAATAGAAGCCGACGAGCGGCAGGAACCACGGCTTGCCGAAATGGCCCGGCACCGCCGGCCAGTCGAGCCCCTTCAACGGATTACGATCCTCGCGCCCAAGCATCGTATCGGCCATGATCGTGCCGAGATGGGTCGAAAGCTGCGCGCCATGGCCGGAATAGCCCATCGCATACCAGACGCCGTCGTGATAGCCGGCGCGCGGATAACGGTCCTTGGTCATGTCGACCAGCCCGCCCCAGCAATAATCGACATCGACGCCGGCAAGTTGCGGGAACATCTCGACCATGGCGTCTTTGAGGATCGCCCCGCCCTTGGCATCGGAGCGATGGTCGGAAGTGGCGGAAAATCGCGCCCGGCCGCCGAACAACAGGCGATTGTCCGGCGACAGGCGGAAATAATTGCCAACATTCATCGAGGTGACGCAGGTGCGGTTGCCGGGCATTACCGAGGCGACTTCCTGCGCCGTCATCGGCCGCGTGGCGATCAGGAAACTGCCGACGGAAATGATGCGCCGCCGAAAATAGCTGAAGTTCGGGGTCGTATAAGCTCCCGTCGCCACAAGCACGTTATCGGCGGTGATCTGGCCGCGTGGCGTCGTTACGAGGTGTTTTGCGTTGGCGAGACGTCGCTCGGTCACCAGCGCCTGCTCGAAAATGGTGGCGCCATGGCGCGCCGCCGCCTGCGCCAGACCGGTGGCATAACGGCCCATATGCATCATCGCGCTTTTTCGAAACAGCATGGCGCCATGGAAGGGTGCGCCGATCTCGTTGCGCAACTCCGCCGGCGACAGCAGCGCCGTATCGGGATCGACCTCAGCATGGGTCGCCTCGAAATTGCGGGCGATGCCGTCGAAATGCTTCGGTTTGGAGGCGAGCTTGAGCTTGCCTGCGCGGCGAAAATTGCAGTCGATAGCCTCTTCGGCAACCAGCGCCTCGATGGCATCGACGGAATCGTCAAGCGCCTTGTAGAGCGCGATGGCGCGCTCCTTGCCGAGCTCCGCCTTGGCGGCGGGATAGCTATGGGCCAGGCCATTGTTGAGATGGCCGCCATTGCGCCCGGATGCTCCCCAGCCGACCCGCTCGGCCTCCAGCACGACGACCCTCGCACCGGCTTTGGCGAACTGGCGCGCCGCCGCCAGTCCGGTGAAGCCGGCGCCGATGACGCACATGTCGTAATGACCCTCGACCGGGCCATGCGCCACGCCCGCAAAGGCGGGCGCCGTGTCGTGCCAGTAGGAGATCAGCTTCATGAATCAGAGCCCCACCACGCCGGGCAGGCCGGAAATATCGGCGATCTCGACATAGCCGTAGTAGGGATTGGCCGGCTCGTGGCCGCGATTGACCCAGACCTTGTTCTTGATGCCGAGATCATGGGCCGACATAAGGTCGTAGCGGAAGGAGGACGAGCAGTGCAGCACGTCTTCCGGCCCGCAGCCCAACATGTCGAACATATATTCGAATGCCTTGAATCGCGGCTTGTAGGCATTGGCCTGTTCGGCGGTGTAGACCGCATGGAAGGGCGCGCCGAGCTTTTCGACATTCGACACGATCTGGCTGTTCATCGCATTGGATAGGATCACCAGCGGGATTTCCTTGGCGACCTTGGCAAGCCCGGCGGGCACGTCGGCATGCGGTCCCCAGGTCGGCACGCGCTCGTAGATCGCCTTGGCGTCTTCGTCGCGGAAGGTCACGCCATTTGCACGGCAGGTCCGCTCTACTGAGTTATGGACCACCTGCGCATAGGGCTTCCAGTCGCCGAGGATCTCGTCGAGACGATAAGCGGAGAAGTTCTTGACGAACTGCTGCATCTTCGCCGCATCGAGCTGAGCGCCATATATGTCGCGGGCGGCCTCGGCCATCTGGAAATTGATCAACGTGCCGTAGCAGTCGAAGGTGATGTATTTCGGCCGGAAAGGCGCCATGTCCGTTCGTCCTCTCAAAAGGGCATGTGGTGTTGACTGTCCCGATCATAGGCCGAAGCGTCTGGCGCGGCGTGATCGAATTGCCCTGTCCTCGAAGCATATTGTTTCGTATCGCAAGCGGTGTTTGGCACAGAGTTGCAGCGGAGCGGCGTTTACGGGCCGGTTCGGGGCCATTTACGGGGCATGGGATGCCCCCTGCCGCAGCATAAGATGCGGTGAAGCGCTTCGCCAACGGCGAAAGATATCATCGCGGCCCATGCCTTCAGAGGATCTTTGCCGTCGAGATCGCCGAGACTTGGGTCAACGAAAGGAGGCCTCATGTCGACGGACACCATCCAGCTGGAGCGTTTTTTGCCGGTGCATGTCGAAGGCGCGCTGGCGCTGTCGCGCCAGGCGAAATGGCCCCACCGCGACGCCGACTGGCAACTGGCGCTGGCTCTCAGCCAAGGCATCGTCGCCATCGAGTCAGGCCGCGTCGTCGGCACCATCCTGATGACGCCCTATGGCGAGGATTGCGCCACGATCAACATGGTCATCGTCGATGAAGCCATGCGCGGTCGCGGCCTCGGCCGTCGGCTGATGGATGCTGCATTGGCGCTTGGCGGCGCACGGCCGCTGCGCCTCATCGCGACATCGGATGGTCTGCCGCTCTATCGCAAGCTCGGTTTCGTCGAGCAGGGCGAGATCGTTCAGCATCAGGGCGAGATCGGGACCATGTTTTCCGGCGCGACCGCTGATATGGCGACCCCAGGCGATATGCCAGCGATCCGGGCGCTCGACCGCGAAGCCTTCGGCGCCGACCGCACGAGCCTGCTGGATGCGCTTGTGGGCATCGCCAGTTTCGCCGTCATCCGTCGCGATGGCCGGGTCGAAGCCTATGCGGCGCTGCGCGCCTTCGGTCGCGGTCATGTCGTTGGTCCGGTCGTGGCAGGAAATGCCGATGACGCCAAGACGCTTGTCGCCGGTCTGGCGGCGCGCCTGCTGAAAAATGCCTTCCTGCGGGTGGATACGCCTGAGAATTCCGGCCTCGGCAACTGGCTGGCGGCAAAGGGCCTTGCCCATGTCGGTGGCGGCATCGTCATGCATCGCCCGGCCGCGCCACAGCAAGAGGCGCGGACGGCAAGGATTTACGCATTGGCCAACCAGGCCCTCGGATAGTCGGAGATTACCATGCTCGCCAATTCCCTGATCGAACTCGATCGCGCCCATCTCATCCATCCGGTGGCCTCCTATCGCGGCCATGAAAAGATCGGCGTGCGGGTGCTGAAGTCCGCCAAGGGCGCTATCGTGACGGAAGCCTCCGGCCATCAGCTGGTCGATGGCTTTGCCGGTCTCTGGTGCGTCAATGCTGGCTACGGCCATGACAGCATCGTCGAGGCGGCAGCGCGTCAGATGCGCGAGCTACCCTATGCCACAGGCTATTTCGACCTCGGCTGCGAACCGGCGATCCGGCTGGCCGCGGAACTCGCCGACCGGGCGCCGGGCGATCTCGACCACGTGTTCTTCACGCTCGGCGGCTCCGATGCGGTCGACAGCACTATTCGTTTCGTGCGCTATTACTGGCATGCGAAGGGCGAGCCGCAACGCGACCAGTTCATTTCCATCGAACAGGGCTATCACGGGTCGTCCACCGTTGGCGCCGGCCTCACCGCCCTTCCCGCCTTTCATGCCGGTTTCGGCATTCCTTTCGACTGGCAGCACAAGATCGCCTCGCCCTATCCCTATCGCAACCCGGTCGGCAGCGATGCCGAGGCGATCATCGCCGCCTCGCTTGCCGAGCTGAAAGCGAAGATCGAGGCCATCGGTCCGGAGCGGGTCGCAGCCTTCTATGCCGAGCCTATTCAAGGGTCCGGTGGCGTGATCGTGCCGCCCAAGGGCTGGATCAAGGCGGTGCGGGCGCTTTGCCGCGAGCACGGCATCCTGTTCATCGCCGATGAGGTGATCACTGGTTTCGGCCGCACCGGCCCGCTCTTTGCCTGCACGGATGAGGATATCGTTCCCGATTTCATGACCACCGCCAAGGGACTGACCTCGGGTTATGTGCCGATGGGCGCGGTCTTCATGGCCGATCACGTCTATCAGGTAATCGCCGATGGCGCCGGCGCCACCGCCGTCGGCCATGGCTATACCTATTCCGCCCATCCGGTCAGCGCCGCCGTAGGGCTGGAAGTCTTGAGGCTTTACGAAGGCGGTATTTTCGAAAACGGCATCAAGGCCGGCCAGCGGCTGATGGCAGGCCTCCAAGCGCTGGGCGACCATCCGCTGGTCGGCGAGGTCAGGGGGCGCGGCATGCTCGCCGCGCTCGAACTGGTGGTCGACAAGGAGAAGAAAACGCCCCTGCCCGCCGCCGCGATGCCGGCGCGGCGCATCTTCGACCGCGCCTGGGAAAACGGCCTCGTCATCCGCGCCTTCGCCAATGGCGTGCTCGGCTATGCGCCGCCTCTCTGCTGCACCGATGACGACATCGACGCGATCCTGGAACGCACGCGCAAGACGCTCGACCAGACGCTGGCCGATCCAGACATTCGCCATGCGATGGCGTGAGGTCGGCCGAAATACCGCCAAGACCGACAATTTCGCAATATCCTGCCGCCGGTGGGGAGTTTTCGGAGAATATGACGCCGGCAAAGTGCCAAACTATAGTCGAGAAAGACACCGAAGGCCGCTTTTTCCAGGCTTTTTGCGGCAAGGACGGATCCGGGCAGGCAGAATTTTATGCTGCCGCCTCTGCCGACACCACGATGTCCCGTCCCTGCCGCCCGTTTGCGGCCTCGGCGGATAGCGCCCGAACCACGATCGCAGACCGAAACGAGGATCATTGCAGCCTGCCGGACCAAAGCCCGCATTCAAGACGGATATCCAGCCAAACAACGAAAAGGGGAATGAAATGACCGACAAGATCAACAACTGGACCTCGGCCGACGACGCCATGGTCGAAAATGCCATCCGCCGCGGGGCGACCCGCCGCGAACTTCTGCAGATGATGCTGGCCAGCGGCGTCGCGCTTTCCGCCGGCGGGCTGGTTCTCGGACGCGCCGAGCGCGCCCTTGCCGCGACGCCGGTCTCCGGCGGCGCCTTCAAGGCAGCCGGCTGGTCGTCTTCGACCGCCGATACGCTCGACCCCGCCAAGGCATCGCTGTCCACCGACTACGTACGCTGCTGCTCGACCTATAATCGCCTGACCTTCCTCGACAAATCCGGTTCGCCGCAAATGGAGCTGGCTGAAAGCGTCGAAAGCAAGGACGCCAAGGTCTGGACTATCAAGCTGCGCAAGGGCGTCACCTTCCACAATGGCAAGGAATTGACCGCCGATGACGTTGTCTTTTCGCTGAAACGCCATCTCGATCCGGCCGTCGGCTCCAAGGTCGCCAAGATCGCCGCGCAGATGACCGGCTTCAAGGCCATCGACAAGACGACCGTCGAGGTGACGCTGGCCGATCCCAATGCCGACCTGCCGACCATTCTGGCGCTGCATCATTTCATGATCGTCGCCGACGGCACCACGGATTTCTCTAAGGGCAACGGCACCGGTGCCTTCGTCATGGAAACCTTCGAGCCGGGCGTGCGCTCCATCGGGCTGAAGAACAAGAATTACTGGAAGTCCGACAAGCCCTATCTCGACTCCTTCGAATTTTTCGCCATCAGCGACGACAATGCCCGCGTCAACGCGCTGATTTCAGGCGATATCAATCTCGCCGCCTCGGTCAATCCGCGCGCCGCGAAGCTCGTCGAGAGCCAGTCCGGTTTCGGCCTGTCGAAATCGACGTCCGGCAACTATACGAACCTGAACATCCGCCTCGACATGGAGCCAGGCGCGAAGAAGGATTTCGTTACCGGCATGAAATACCTCGTCAACCGCGAGCAGATCGTCAAATCGGCGCTGCGCGGTCTCGGCGAGATCGGCAACGACCAACCGGTATCGCCGGCCAATTTCTATCACAACAACGATCTCAAGGCGAAAGCCTTCGATCCGGAAAAGGCGAAGTTCCATTTCGACAAGGCCGGCTTGCTTGGACAGTCCATCCCGGTGATTGCCTCGGACGCGGCAACCTCCTCGATCGACATGGCGATGATCATCCAGGCCGCCGGCGAGGCGATCGGCATGAAGCTCGACGTGCAGCGCGTGCCCTCCGACGGCTACTGGGACAATTACTGGCTGAAGGCGCCGATCCATTTCGGCAACATCAACCCGCGCCCGACGCCGGATATCCTGTTCTCGCTGCTTTATGCTTCCAACGCGCCTTGGAACGAAAGCCAGTACAAGTCGGAAAAGTTCGACAAGATGATGATCGAGGCGCGCGGCCTGCTCGACCAGGGCAAGCGTCGCCAGATCTACAACGAAATGCAGACGATGATCTCAGAGGAAGCCGGCACGATCATTCCGGCCTATCTTTCGGATGTCGACGCCATCTCCTCGAAGGTCAAGGGTTTGGAAGCGAACCCGCTTGGTGGCATGATGGGCTACGCATTCGCGGAATATGTCTGGCTGGAAGCCTGACGCCAACGCGTTCCGGAGGCGGGCAACCGCCTCCGGCAGCACATTCCGCAACGCCATGTCGATAGCTGAACGCAGCGGGAGCGCTTGTTTGAGATCCCATGTTTCCATCCTTGTCCTCAACCGGCTTGCGATCGCGGTCATCACGCTGCTGATCGTATCGCTGGCCGTGTTCTTCGCCACCAGCATGCTGCCGGGCGATACGGCCTCGATCCTGCTCGGTCAGGCGGCGACGCCCGAAGCCGTTGCCGGATTGCGCAAGGCGATGCATCTCGATGAGCCGGCGCTGCTGCGCTATGTCGGCTGGCTTGCCGGATTGCTGCACGGCGATCTCGGCACTTCCTATGCCAACAGCATGCCGGTCGCCCAGCTGATCGGCCACCGTCTGGTCGCGACGATGGAACTGGCCGGCATCACCACGCTGGTCTCCGTGCCGCTCGCGCTGTTCCTCGGCATCACGGCGGCGATGCTGCGCGGCTCGACCTACGACCGTATCGTCACCATCGTGTCTATCGGCGTCATCTCCATTCCCGAATTCATGGTCGCCACCGGCACCGTGCTGCTGTTTGCGGTCTATCTGCGCTGGCTGCCGGCCCTGTCCTCGGTCGGCGAGGCACACAGCTTCTTCGATCTCCTGAAAATCTACGCCATGCCGGTGATCACGCTCACTTTTGTGATCTCGGCCCAGATGATCCGCATGACCCGGGCAGCGCTGATCGAGACGATCAACACGCCCTATGTGGAGATGGCGCTGCTGAAAGGCGCTTCGCGCGCCCGCATGGTGTTTCGCCATGCCCTGCCAAACGCGCTCGGCCCGATCGTCAATGCGATTGCGCTGTCGCTTTCCTATCTGGTCGGCGGGGTGATCATCGTCGAGACGATCTTCAACTATCCCGGCGTCGCCAAGCTGATGGTGGATGCGGTCGCCACGCGTGATTTGCCGCTGATCCAGAGCTGCGCCATGATCTTCTGCCTTGGTTATCTCCTGCTGATCACCGCCGCCGACATCATCGCCATCCTGTCGAATCCGAGGCTCCGATGACACCCACCAGCCTGTCCCGCCCCGTGCGCTCCCTGTTCGGCTATCGTGTCAGCCCCGTCGGCGTCGTCGCCTTTGCGGTCATCCTCGGCTGGACACTGGTTGCGCTGTTTGCGCCCTATGTCATTCCCTATCCGGTCGGAGAAATCGTCGATGTCGATTATTTCGGGCCGATGAGTCATCAGCTCTGGCTCGGCTCCGATTATCTCGGCCGCGACATGCTTTCGCGCGTCCTGATGGGCGCGCGCTATACGGTCGGGATTTCGCTGGCGGCCGTTGCCTTGTGTTGCATCAGCGGCGTTATCCTTGGCATGGTCGCCGCCGTCTCCGGCGGCTGGCCCGATACGATCCTCAGCCGGTTTCTCGATGCGCTGAACTCGATCCCCAGCAAGCTCTTCGGCCTCGTCGTCGTTGCCGCCGTCGGCTCGTCGATCCCGGTGCTGATCGTCACGCTCGCGGTGATCTACATGCCCGGCGCCTATCGGTTCGCCCGGGCGCTGGCGGTCAATGTCAACACGATGGATTTCATCACGGTGGCGCGCACGCGCGGCGAGAGCGTCGCCTATATCATCGGCTCGGAGATCCTGCCCAATATCATCCGCCCGGTGCTTGCGGATTTGGGCTTGCGTTTCGTCTTCGTCGTGCTGCTGCTCTCCGGCCTTTCCTTCCTGGGACTCGGCCTGCAGCCGCCCTATGCGGACTGGGGGGCGCTGGTGCGCGAGAATATCGGCGGCATGCCGTTTGCAGCGCCTGCGGTGGTCGTTCCGTCGATCGCCATTGCCAGCCTGACCATCAGCGTCAACCTGCTGATCGACAACCTGCCGCGCAAGGTAAGGGATCGGAGTGTCTGACGATGGCCAATCTCGTTGAAATCAGCAATCTCCGGGTCGAGGCCCGCACCGATGCCGGCCGTACCATCGAGATCATCAAGGGCGTCAGCATCGAGATCGCCAGCGGCGAGATCGTGGCGCTGATCGGCGAAAGCGGTTCTGGCAAGACGACCATCGCCCTGACGCTGATGGGCCATGCCCGCGAAGGTTGCCGCATTTCCGGCGGTCAGGTGCGCGTCGAAGGCCAGGACATGGTGGCGCTGAGCGAAAACAGGCGCGCCAGAGTGCGCGGCACCACCGTCGCCTATGTGCCGCAAAGTGCCGCGGCCGCCTTCAACCCCTCGATGACCATCATCGAGCAGGTGATCGAGGTCACTCGCATCCACCAGCTGATGTCGCCGGCCGAGGCGCGGCAACGCGCCGTCGCGCTGTTCAAGGCGCTGTCCCTGCCCAATCCCGAAACCATCGGCGAGCGCTATCCGCATCAGGTCTCCGGTGGCCAGTTGCAACGCCTTGCCGCCGCCATGGCGCTGATCGGCAATCCCCGGCTCGTCATCTTTGACGAACCGACCACAGCGCTCGACGTCACCACCCAGATCGACGTGCTGAAAGCCTTCAAGTCGGTGATCCGCGCCGGCAATGTCGCCGGCGTCTACGTGTCGCACGATCTTGCCGTCGTCGCCCAGATCGCCGACCGCATCGTCGTGCTGAAGGGCGGCGAGGTGCAGGAAAGTGGCACGACTGCCGAAATCCTGTCCCATGCGCAGCATCCCTATACGCGCGAGCTTCTGGCGGCCTTCGAGCCGAAGCGCCGCGATAGCCGCCCGTCGACCGCCTCCGCCACGCCGCTTTTGTCCATCGACAATCTTGCCGCCGGCTATGGTCAGATCCAGCCGAACGGCCTGCCGATGGTCTGCGCCGTGCGCGATGTCAACCTGACGCTGGAAAAGGGTCGCAATCTCGGCATCATCGGCGAATCCGGCTGCGGAAAATCGACGCTGGCGCGGGCGATTGCCGGCATTCATCCCGCTGCCGCCGGTAGCATCCGCTTCAATGGCGGTACGATGGAGCCGGCGGCGCGAAATCGCAGCCGCGATCAACTGCGGGAAATGCAAATTGTCTTCCAGTCCGCCGATACCGCGCTCAATCCCGCAAAGCCAGTGGAAGAGATCCTGGGTCGCCCCCTCACCTTCTATGGCGGGCTCGACCGCAAGGCGCGCGATGCGCGCATCGGCGAGTTGCTCGATATGGTGCGCCTGCCAAACGCCATCCGCTATCGCCATCCGGGCGAACTCTCGGGAGGGCAGAAGCAGCGCGTCAACTTCGCCCGCGCGCTGGCCGCTTCGCCGCAACTGATCATCTGCGACGAGATCACCTCGGCGCTCGATACCGTCGTCGCGGCGGCGATCATCGAACTGCTGAAGGAACTGCAGCGCGAACTGCAGCTCTCCTATATCTTCATCAGTCACGATCTGTCGGTGGTCGAGGCGATCTGCGACGAGATCGCTGTCATGCATGGCGGCAGGAAGGTCGAGCAGATCACTCCGGGCAAGGCGCCTTCGCACCCCTATTCGCAACTGCTCTTCGCCTCGGTGCCGAAGCTCGATCCGAAATGGCTGGATAATCTCGAACAGGACCCGGCGTTGAGGGTTCAGTACGCCACAGGCTGACCTTGACGTCTAATACCGTCACATCGGGAACAGGCTGGTCAGCGGCATATGCGCCTTGACGATCGGGGATTTCAGCACGACGAAGCTGAAATACTTGTCGATGCCGATATCCATGTCAGTCAGGCGCTCCATGATCGTCTGGTATTCGCCGATGCCGGCGGTGACGAACTTGATCAGGTAGTCATAGCCGCCGGAGACGAGATGGCATTCGATCACCTGATCGATCTTTTCCACCACCGACAGGAAGCGCGCGAAGTCGATCTGTCGATGGTTCTTGAGGGTGATCTCGGTGAAGACGGTTAGGGTCTGGCCGAGCTTGCCGAGATTGATCTGCGCTGAATAACCCTCGATATAGCCTTCCGCTTGCAGCCGTTTGACGCGCATGAGGCAGGGGCTGGGTGAAAGGTTGACGAGTTCAGCCAGTTCCACGTTGGTGATGCGGCCGTTTCGCTGCAGTTCGTAGAGGATTTTGATGTCGATCCGATCCAGTTTCATCATCGATCCCGCCCTTTCAAACTCTATCAATTCGTTTTTGCCGCATTGTCCTGCGCTGAAGCGATCCCGCTTCGGCTGAAAATGCTCTGGAACCAAGGGCAGCATAAAATGCTGCCGCAATCACGATTTCGACCATATCACATCCCTGTCGCGCGTTCAGTCATGACTGTTTTCCCTGCCGAGGCATAATCGTTCATGGACCGGGCGGCCTGCGGCATAAAATTGGGCATCTTCCCGATCTCCAGCAGCGCCTGACGGGGTCGACGCCGTAAGGTGGGTGTGAACTGGAGACGAAACATGCCCGCGCCGCTGCACACGATCCGCACATCGCCGGTCCTGCCCGAATCCGCCGATGCGGTCGTTATCGGCGGCGGCATTGTCGGCGTGTTCACCGCCTACTATCTGGCGAAAGCCGGGCTGCGGGTGGCTCTGGTCGAAAAGGGACTGATCGGCGCAGAGCAATCCAGCCGAAACTGGGGCTGGTGCCGTCAGCAGAACCGCGATGCGCGCGAACTGCCGCTTGCCACCAAGAGCCTCGATCTCTGGGAGGAATTTGCAAGCGAAAGCGGCGAGGATACCGGCTTTCGCCGCTGCGGCCTGTTTTACCTGAGCAACAACGAACAGGAGATTGCCGGCTGGGCGCGTTGGCATGATTTTGCCAAAGGTGTCGGCGTCGAAACGCAAATGCTCGACAGCGCCGAGGCAACGCGGCGCGGCCGGGCGACGGGCCGGGTGTGGAAAGGCGGCGTGTTTTCGCCGACCGATGGTATTGCCGACCCGGCAGGCGCAGCCCCTGCCGTGGCGCGGGCGGTCATGGCGCTGGGCGGCACGGTCACCCAGAATTGCGCGGCGCGAGGGCTGGAAACCGAAGGCGGCCGCGTCAGCGGCGTCGTGACCGAGCTTGGCACCATCCGCACGCGCACCGCCATTCTGTCCGGCGGCGCCTGGGCCTCGTCCTTCTGCCGCCAGCTCGGTATTCGCTTTCCGCAGGCGGCGGTACGCTCCTCCATCCTCTCGGTCTCCGCCGGTGGCGACGGATTGCCGGATACGCTGCACACCGCCGGCGTTTCGGTCACCCGGCGCGGCGATGGCGGCCATACGCTGGCGATCAGCGGTCGCGGGCGCATCGACGTGACGATGCAGCAATTGCGCTTCTCGTCGCAATTTATTCCGATGTTCCTCAAACGGCGCAAGAGCCTGTCGATGGGCGGGCTCGAAGGGTTTCGCTCCGGCCATGAAAGCCTGCGCCGCTGGCGGCTCGACCGGCCGACGCCGATGGAGCGCATGCGCATCCTTGATCCCCGGCCGGACCGGGCGACCATCGAACTCACCCATGCGAGAGCTCTGGAACTTCTGCCGGAATTGAGAAAGACGCAGATCACCGCGGCCTGGGCTGGCTATATAGACAGCACGCCGGATGGCGTTCCGGGTATCGGCGAGATTGGCACCCTGCCGGGCTTCATTCTCGCGGCCGGATTTTCCGGCCATGGTTTCGGCATCGGCCCCGGCGCCGGACGGCTGGTCGCCGATATCGTCACTGGCGGTGTTCCACTCGTCGACCCAAAACCCTATCATCCCGATCGCTTCAAGGCATCGGTCTGGGGCAAGGTCGCGGATTTCTGAGCGGCCGATACGACCATTCGCCAGCCATGGAGGCAGAAGACGATGACGCAAACGATGACCATCCGGCAACCGACGGCCGGAACGAAACGCGCGCTCGTCGTCATCGACGCGCAACCGGCGACGCTGCAAAGCGCCGATGCCGAGCGGCGGCTGGCCCTGATCTCCGCCTATATCGCCAAGGCCGATTACAGCGCCTATGTCGTCGCGCGCTATCATGCGCCAGCGCATTCGATGTTTGCGCGTCAATGCGACTGGCAGCTTTCGCCAGAGGATGCCGGTCCGAGCGACGAAGCGATCGACGCGGCGATTGCCGCCACCGGCCGACCCGTGCTCGCCATCGAAAAGACGACCCGCTCGATCTTCAAGGCCCGGAGCGTCGATGCCCGGGCTTTCCTCGATGCCCACGGGATCGACGAGCTTCATATCTGCGGTTTCGACGTCAACGACTGCCTGATGGCAACCGCCTATGATGCGATCGATCTTGGCTATTTCAGCTATGTTATCGAGGAATGCAGCGGCCGCACCGATGCCAATCCGACGTTGATCGAAGCGGCGCTGACCGTGCTGCGCTGGCAGGGCATGACCAACACCAGCAACCATCACGGCTGGACGCCGGTCAGCGTCTGAGCAAACGTTTCGGTTCATCAGCGCCCGTCGCGAATGAAATCGGCCACCCGCTCGGCGATCATGATCGTCGGTATGTTGGTGTTGGCGCAGGGGATCGACGGCATCAGCGAGGCGTCACAGACGCGCAAACCGTCTACCCCATGCACACGCCCGGTCGCTGATGTCACCGCCTGCGGGTCGCCTTCCCGGCCCATGCGGCAGGTGCCGGAAGGATGCCAGGTGCCGCCGACATGCTGGCGCACGAAGGCCGTCAGCGCATCGTCATCCTGCAACAGGCCCTGCATCGTCGTGCCCAGCGTAATCGCCGAATGCACCAGCGACGCCCGCAACGGCCCGGCGAAATCGAGCATGCCGGAGAGCAGGCCCCGCTGGAGCGCATTCCACGCGCCGGGAACGGCGACCTTGGCCACGCGCGGCGAATAACTGGAGGGAAAGACAGGGCCGCGATGGCCGTCCATATAGGGATCGAGCAGCGCTTCCGCGCCCATGCGCAAGGCAAGCTTGAGCCGCGCAAGGTCGCGCTCGTCGGTCAGCATGCGGAAATCGACGTCAGGCTCCCGGGCCGGATCGGCGGAGGCAAGCGTGACCGCGCCGCGCGAATAGGATTTGTTGACCCAGAAGAACAGGCTGCCCATGCGCAGGCCCACCGAATGCCAGCCGGAGCGCGACAGGATCGCGCCATGCATGTCGCCCTGCGGCGTGCCGCTCATCCCGGAGGAAAAGCGCCATATCGCCTGTTCGTGATGCTCGCTCCGGTCACGAACCCGCATATGCGGAGGCAGATAGGCCGCAACCGCAATCGAGGGATGTTCCATCAGGTTGCGGCCGACGCCTGCAAGGGGCGCGACGACGGGGATGGAGAGCGCCGACAAAGCATCGCCCGGCCCGATGCCGGAGCGCATCAGCAGAGCCGGCGTATGGATGGCGCCGCTGGAAACGATGACCTCTCGCGCCGTTATGGTTTCACTGATCCGGCCCGAAATGTCTGCGCCGATGGCGCGCCGGCCTTCGAAGAGGATGCGGTTCGCCACGCTGTCGGTGATGATCCGAAGATTTGGGCGACGCCGCACCTCGGGTGTGAGATAGGCGAGCGAGGTCGGCAGCCTTTCGCCGGCATCGCTGACGGCGATCGCCCCACGGAACGCGCCGTCTTCCCACTGGCCGTTCTGGTCGGGGCGAATGGGATAGCCCCGCCGGTCGAGCGTTTTCATCACACGGTCGACGAAGGGGGAGAGGCCGGCATCGGAAACGCGGCGGACGGTGAGCGGCCCATCCTTGCCGTGCAACGGTCCATCGAACTCCCGGTCGGCCTCGATCTTGCGGAAATAGGGCAGGCAATCCTCCCAATCCCAGCCGGCAGCGCCAAGCGCCTCCCATTCGGCATAATCGCTCGGTGCTCCGCGATTGGCCATCAGCGCATTGATCGCTGAGCCGCCACCAAGGAGTCTCGCCTGCTCATAGCGGCGCGACGAGCGGCTCTGCGTGTTCGAGCTGGCATAGCCCATCAGCGCCGTCAGCGCCGGCCAGATGTTGCGGGTATCGAGATAGGCGCGGCCGGGGTAGCGGCTGCGCACGGCATCGGGAATCTCGTCGCGTGAAATGTTGCGGCCGGCCTCGACCAGCACGACGGTGCGACCGGGGTCTTCGGAAAGCCGCGCGGCCAGCACGCAGCCGGCCGAGCCCCCGCCCAGAATCAGGTGGTCGACCGTCATGCAGAGCGGCCCTGCGACCGTTCGGTGCTGCGGGCATTGATCGCGGCCAGCATGACGAGGATGAATGAGATTGCCGTCATCAGCGAACTGATCGAGGCGATCGTCGGATCGATCTCATCGCGCAGCGCGGTGAACATCTTCTTGGTCAGCGTCTGGTTGGCGCCGCCCGAGATGAACAGCGAGACGACGGTTTCGTCGAGCGCCGAAATAAAGGCGAACAGCATGCCGGTAATCACGCTCGGACGGATCTGCGGCAGGGTGACGGCAAAGAAGGTGCGCCACCGGTTCATGCCGAGGCTGCGCGACACCATTTCCTGCGTAATGTCGAATTTTCTCAGGCCCACCAGCACGGAGGTGACGACATAGGGCAGACCGAGCATGACATTGGCGAGGATCAGCCCGGTCATGGAGGCGAGCAGCCCGACCTGGGCATAGACGAGGAAGACGCCCACGGCGGTGATGACGATCGGCACGATCAGCGGCAGGAGAAGCACCGCCTGGAGGCTGCGCACCAGCCGCGACGAGGTCAGGTTCAGCGCATAGGCTGCGGCCGTGCCGAGGATCGTGGCGACGACCGCGCTCGAGACGGCGACGATCACCGTCACGCGCGTCGCCTGCATCCAGGCTGCGCTGCCCAGATAGCTTTCATACCAGCGCAGCGACCAGACCGGTGGCGGAAAACTGAGGAAGCGGGCGCCGGAAAAGGACATCGGCATGATGACCAGGATCGGGATCATCAGCCAGGCGAGGACGAGGATGACGAAACCGTAGAGCAAACCTTTTTGAAGGCGCATAAATCACCTCGTTCCCATGATGCGTTCGAACGGAATGATCAGGCTGGCGAGGCGGAAGATCAGGAAGACGCAGATCATCAGCACCACGC
This sequence comes from uncultured Rhizobium sp., assembly GCA_945952045.1. Lineage (GTDB taxonomy): Bacteria > Pseudomonadota > Alphaproteobacteria > Rhizobiales > Rhizobiaceae > Metarhizobium. The sequence continues at coordinate 324,034 of CAMFHE010000001.1, read as the reverse complement.
TGATCGACGAGGCCGCGCCCCATTCGTTGTAGACTTCGATATTGCGCGAGACCAGCATGGACACCATGTAGGTTCGCCCGCCGCCCAGAAGCTCGGGGGTGATGTAGAAGCCGAGCGTCAGCACGAAGACCAGCACCATGCCGGCAATTAGGCCGGGGAGCGACAGCGGCAGGAAGACCCGCCAGAAGACATGCAGCGGCGTGCCGCCGAGGCTGGCGCCGGCCATGGTCAGCTCCGGCGGGATCTTCTTCATGGTCGCATAGAGCGGCAGCACCATGAAGGGCAGGAGAATGTGGATGGTGGCGATGACGGTGCCGAATTCATTGTTGACCAGCGGCAGGGGATCGACGATCAGCCCGGTGCTTTTCAGCGCCGAATTGATGATGCCATTTCGCTGCAGCAGGATCAGCCAGGAATAGGCGCGCACCAGCACCGAGGTCCAGAACGGCAACAGCACCATCGCCAGCACGATGACGCTGAGGCGTTGCGGCAAGGCCGCCGCCACATAGGCGACGGGATAACCAAGCAGCACTGTCATCAGCGTGACGACGATGGCGATGCGGAAGGTTTGCAGGAAGGTGTTCCAGTAGACCGGATCCGTCAGGAACCGCTCATAATGGATGAGGGTGAAGCTCCCATCCTGCTGGAAGGACTGCCAGCCGAGCCAGAGAAGGGGCAGGATCAGCAGCGCGCCGACCACCGTAAGTGCCGGCGCGAGCAGCATCAGCATCAGCCTTTGCTCGCGGCGGTCGTGCAGGTCGGACGGATTGAGTGTCGGCGACGCCATGGCTGCCCCTCCCGGTTTCGATAAGGCTTACTGCTGGATGAAGTTGGCCCAGCGCTTCTGGGCTTCCTCGCCAGCCGGCGAGCTCCACCATTCGTCGGAGACCAGCACCTGCTGCTTGGCATTCTCGGGCGAGCTCGGCATTTCCTTGGCGCGCTCGTCAGAGATCTTGCCGGTCTTGTAGGCTTCCGGATTGCCCGGGCCGTAGTCGATATAGGTCGGGAAGTTCGCCTGGATTTCCGGCGTCAGCGCCGCGTTCACGAATTTCACCGCCGTGTCGAGGTTGGGCGCGCCCTTCATGATGCACAGCGAGGTATATTGCAGGAAGCCCTGGTTGAAGGTGTAGCCGACCGGCGCGCCTTCCTTGGCGACGGCGGCGACGCGGCCGTTCCAGGCCATTTCCATATCGACTTCGCCATCAGCCAGCAACTGGGCTGACTGCGCGCCGGAGGTCCACCACACTGCGATATGCGGCTTGATCTCCTCAAGCTTCTTGAAGGCGCGGTCGACGTCGAGCGGATAGAGCTTGTCGGCCGGCACGCCGTCCGCAAGCAGCGCTGCTTCAAGGGTCGCCAGCGGATGGTTGCGCAGAGCGCGCGTGCCGGGAAACTTCTTGACGTCCCAGAAATCGGCCCAGGTCTTGGGAGGATTGTCGCCGAACTTCTGCTTGTTGTAGACGAGCACGCTCGAATAGAATTCATAGGCCACCGAATAGGGGCTCTTGTATTCGGCCGGCATTTTTTCCGCATTTGGCAGCTTGGAGAAATCGAGTTTCTCGATCATGCCCTGCTCACCGCCGCGAATGCAGTCCTTCGGCGGGGTGTCGATCACGTCCCAGATGACCTTGCCCGATGCGGTCTGCGTCTTGATGACCGGCCAGGCGTCCGGGGAGCTGTCCTGGTTGACGGTGATGCCGAGCAGTTCGGCGACCGGATCGAGGATCGCCTTTGTCTGGGCCTCCTGATAGGCGCCGCCCTGCGAGACGAAGGTGATCTGTTCTGCGTGCGCGAGGCCCGGCAGCATCATCAGCGCCGAGGCGGAAAATGCGTATGTCGCAAGTCTGTATGCCATGTCGTTCTCCTCTCGATTGAGGGTTGTTAACCCGGTTATGCATGCGATTCCCGGGTCTTAACGCCCGATTGCATCGAGGAACTGATACCAGCCGGCCACAAGCCGGACCGCGGGTTCCCTGATGGGATAGAAGGGGACGGGTTTCAGCCGCTCGGATGTCAGAAGTCCGAGGTCTGGCTTTTCGCCGGCGATTTCAGCCGCGACGTAGCGGCCGATATTGGAGGCGAGCGCCACGCCGGTGCCGTTATAGCCGACGGCATACACGATCCGGTCGTCGAGCCGTCCCAGATGCGGAATGCTGTCCATGGTCATGGCGACCAGCCCCGACCAGCGATGGGTGACGGCTGTGTTTTCCAGCTCGGGAAACTGCCGCAGCATCGCCTTATGCAGGGCGGCAAAGGCGCTTTCGGAGTCCGCCTTTCCAAAAGCGCCGCGCCCGCCATAGAGCAGCCGGTCACCCGCCTTGCGGAACCAGCGCATCATCCGCCTGGTCTCGGTATAGCTGCGGCCCTGCGAGAGCAGCCGCGCACCGGGCTTGCCCGTCAGCGGTTCGGTGGCGATCATCGCCGAACGGAACGGAATGATGGATTTGCGCACGCCCGCAGTCGCCGGCGTGATGTCGGAATAGGAATCCGTGGCGATGACCGCCTGGCGCGCCGATACCGAACCACTACCCGTGCGCACGAGGATGCGGTCGCCATGACGTTTGAGGCCGGTCACCGGCGATGCCTCGACGATGGCGATGCCGGCTTTCTTCAGCCCGGCGGCGAGGCCAAAGGCGAAATTGAGCGGATGAATGACGCCGCCATGCGTGTTGAGCATGCCGCCGACGAAATCGCGCGAGCCTGTCTCGGCCGCCATTTCCTCGGGTGACAGGATCGAACAGGCATGGTCGCCCAGCGCGCCGCGCAGCCACTCGACTTCCTTTTTCAGTCCTTCCAGCGACACCGCATTATGAGCACAGCGCAAAGAGCCGGTCGGGCGGTAATTGGCGGCAGTGATGCCGTAGTCCTCGGCCAGCTCGCCGACATGCTCGATGGCCTCGACACCGAGATCGTGCATGCGCCGCGCGGTCTCCAGCCCATAGCGGGCAGCGATATCCGAAAAGGACGGCCGGAATTTTCCCGAGACGACGCCGCCGTTCCGGCCGCTGCCGCCCCAGCCGATCCGGCTGGCCTCGATGACGATTGAGGACAGCCCACGCCGGGCCAGATAGCGCGCCGTCGAGAGGCCGGTATAGCCGCCGCCGATGATGGCCACGTCGAATTGATGATCGCCCGCCAGGCTTTCGAACGCCGGGCGCTCGACAGCCGTTTCCTGCCAGAGGGAGTGAATGTCGGGAAAGGGTGGGCGGGCGATCATCGTTGTCTGTTTCCGTCCTCAGGCTGCCTTGACGCCGGCGGCGAGCTCGGCATCCACGGCATCGGCGAGCTGCTTCAGCGAGGAGAAGTGGAAGTCCGGCTTGGTAAGCGATTTCGGGGTCGGCGTGCCGCCAAAACCCTGCTGGCCCTGGCGCCGCTCGATCCAGCAGGTGGTGTAGCCAAGCTCGCGGGCGACGCCGATATCGTGATGCTGGCTCTGCGCGACATGCAGGATCTCGGACTGCTTGTAACCGAAGGCCGACTGGCGACCCTTGTTGAAAGCGAAGAATTGCGGGTTCGGCTTGGCGCAGCCGGTATCGTCGCAAGTGACGCTGTCGTGGAAGGGATTGCCGAGCGTATCCGAATAGGCCGAGAAGGCGGTTCGGTCGGCATTGGTCATGGCCACGAGACGAAAATTCTTGCGCAGGCGCGCCAGCGCCTCGACGGAGTCTGCAAAGGCCGGCCAGCGCAACACGGCAAGCTGAAACGCTTCCGCCGTGGCGTCGTCGTTCTTGTAGCCAAGCTCGGCGGCGAGCGAGAGATAGACATCCTTCATGGCGAAGGAGGAACGGCCGTAAAACTTGTCGCGGCCACGCTTGTAGGGCTCGAAGATCTCGTCATCCGAAGCCTTGGCCGCCTTGTCGCCGCCAAGCGCGCGCACGGCATTCAGAACACCGCTTTCGAAGTCGATCAAAGTTCCGACCACGTCGAAAGTCATGACCTTGAATTGGGTGAGTTGCATCGTCTGTTTCCTTGTTTGATGGAATTAGGAATGGCTGGTCAGGCTTCGTCCGGAACCACGATCGTGTCTTCCGGATGCAGGGCGAGGGAAATCCGCTCGCCCGGCGCCTTCAGAAGCGCCCTGCCCGCATGGTTGCTGGGAAGCCTGAAACTGAGCTCGCCGCCGCCGGCGAGGCTGACGAAAACGCGAATGCTCTCGCCCTGGTAAAGCGTGTCTGTCACCGTGGCATCGAGCAGGTTCATGCCGGAAAGGCCGGGGTCGGCAACGACCAGTTTTTCCGAATGGACGACGAGACGCAGATTTTCACCGGGCGGAACGGAAAGCGCTGTCTGCAGCGGCGTTTCGCCGAGAAGCACAGTGTGTTTGTCACCGCGTCGGACCGGCAGCAGCGTCGCCTCGCCGATGAAGCGCGCGACGAAGGCGCTGGCCGGGTTGTCGTGAAGGCGTTCCGGCGTATCGATCTGGGCGAAACGCCCCTTGTTCATGATCGCCACACGGTCGCTCATCGTCAGCGCCTCGCGCTGATCGTGGGTGACATAGACGATGGTGGCGCCGAGCCGCTTGTGTAGGCGCTTCAGCTCGATCTGCATCGTCTCGCGCAATTGCTTGTCGAGCGCCGAGAGCGGTTCGTCCATCAGGATGAGGCCCGGCTCGAAGATCATGGCGCGGGCCAGCGCCACACGCTGCCGCTGGCCGCCGGACAATTCATGGATCTTGCGGTTTTCGTAGCCGCCGAGCTCGACCATATCGAGCGCCGCCTTCAGTTTCGGCCCCCAGGTGGATTTCGGCAGGCGGCGGGCGCGTAGAGGAAAGGTGATGTTGTCGCCGACATTCATATGCGGAAACAGCGCGTAGTTCTGGAAGACGATGCCGATATTGCGGCGGTGTGGAGGCTCTAATGTAATATCGCGATCACCGAGCCAGATAGAGCCGGAGGTCGGCTGGACGAAACCGCCGAGAATGCCGAGAAACGTGGTCTTGCCGGAACCGGAGGGCCCGAGAATGGACATGAACTCGCCCGGCTGAACCTCTAAGCTCACCTCGTCGAGGGCGGTGAAAATGCCATAGGACTTTGTGGCGCGGCGCACGGAAACGCCCAGGCGCTCACGGTCTTTGTGTTCAATCATTTGATTCCACTACGACAAATCGACACTTTGGCGTGCAGCGCCAAGCGCGTGTTCCTTTTGAGCGGCAAACCTGAACATGAGCTTCAAGATCGCGCGCATGGCTCATGCGCCGATGTCTCAATGTCACGCTCCCCATTTTCGTGTGAAGATCTTGGCGTCTTCGTTAAGCATGAAGAGACCAAAGAAAAGCGATCTTAGCAATTGAAAAAAAGTTCATTGCGATATTACATGATGTAATGTCAAATCTGCGCCGATCCCTGCCGTCCATGAACGGCCTCTTTACTTTCGAAGCCGCCGCGCGCCACCTGAATTTCTCCAAGGCCGCCGACGAGCTGAATGTGACGCCGGCCGCGGTGAGCCGCATGATGGCGCGGCTGGAGGAACATCTCGACACGCCGCTTTTCGTGCGCCAGCCCGGCGGCGTTTGCCTTACCGAGGCCGGGCAATTGCTGTTCGACGCCATTGCCCGGGGATTTTCGGGGATCGAGAGCGCGCTTCGCGAGATCGAGGATCGCCGCATCGGCATCGAGACGGTGTCGCTGTCGGTTTCCACGGGCTTCACCACCCATTGGATGATGCCGCGCATGGCGGATTTCAAGAAGGCCTTTCCGTCCGTCGATTTGCGTTTCCAACTGGTGATGGGGGCGCTGTCCGGCCCCGTCAACGATGTCGATCTCGGCATGCGTTTCATCAATGGGCCGGACGAAAGGCATGAGGCGACCTTCGTCATGCCTGAGATCCTCATGCCGATCTGCAGCGCCACCTACAGGGAAAGCCATTCCGCGGCGGTCGGCGATCTCAAGCGGGAGCCGGACACGACGATCAATCTCAGCGACGCACAGCCGGACTGGTCGAGCCTGTTTTCGCCGGCCAGAGAGGGCGATACCACCAATTCAATGATCTTTTCGGATTATGCCATCGTCGTACAGGCGGCGCTTCTGGGCCAGGGCATCGCGCTCGGTTGGTTGAATGTCGTAGCGCATTGGCTGCGCACCAAGGCGCTGGTTCCGGCGCGTGAACAATTGATGGTCACCGGCCGCCGCTGCCATCTCGTGCGGCTGCGCGACAAGCCCGCCCGGCCCATCGTCGCCGAGATCCGCGACTGGATGATTGCCGAGCTGAACCGCGACCTTACGGAAGTCAGCGCCCTCTATCCTTCTTTGAACATCGACCCGTCCAACTGGCGCTAGCGAGCCTTTACATGTTATAAAGGGGATGAGGTAGCATCAGGGCCTGTCTGGGGAGTATGGGCGATGCGGGAGGCGGAAAACGTCTTTGAAGCGAACTCGAACCTTGCCGACGGGACGGCAGCCGCCTTGCGCCCGCCCGTGGCGACGACGATTGTCGGGCGCCATGGCTACTTGCGGCCACTGGATGTGGCAGCTGATGCCGCCGTGCTTTACCGGCTTTCCCATGATGCGCACATGGCCGCCACCTGGGCGGAAATGAAGGTTGGCCCATTTGCCGACGAGATTGCCTTTGCCGGACATGTCGGCGAACTGGTGGCTGACCCCAAGCGCGCTTTTTTCACCGTAGCCGATCTCAATGGCTCGCCGCTCGGTTGGCTTTGTCTGATGGAGGCAAGGATCGCACATCGGGTCGTCGAGTTGGGCTATGTGCTGTTCACCCCTGCCATGCAGCGCACGACGCTGGCCACCGAAGCGCTCTATGTCATCCTGCGGCATGTGTTCAAGGAACTCGGCTATCGCCGGCTGGAATGGACCTGTACGGCCGAAAACAGCAGGTCGCGCGCCACCGCCGACCGCCTGGGTTTCGTATATGAGGGAACGCTGCGCGAAGGGTTGCTGCTCAAGGGCCGGCCGCGCGACATCTGCATGTATTCGATGCTGGCAGCCGAATGGCCGCGACATCGCGCCGTGTTCGAGGCCTGGCTCGAACACGGCAATTTCGATGACGGCCGCCAGAAGCGCTCGATTGCCGACATCCGCGCCGGATCAGCCGATCACTGAACCGAACTCCATGCTTTCAGGCTCGATCAGCGCCAGGAATGCATCGCAATCCGGCTGCCCGGCCCAGCTGTTGCAGATGGTCTGCGCCGTGGTTTGAGTATCGGCGAAGGCGAGATCGATAAAGCTGCCATCCTGCAGGCGGATCAGCCTTTGCCCGCGCCAGCCTCGCTGATGCGACAGATGGCCGGCGATCATCGCGGCATGGGCGCGTCGCATCGTGTCTTCGTCGATGCCGTCGCGCAGGCGAAACCGTCCGATCTCGACACCCTCGCCGGCCTGAATCGACGCCACGCCGCCAGCGGGCGCGCCATAATGGCCCATGGCCCCAAAATCGCGGATGCTGGCCCGGAATTCAGCGAAATCGGGCCCAGCAGCGACAATTTCGGCTGCGGCCTTCGCCGCCTCGTGGCTTTCCCAGACAACGATATCGGCTCGCGCCGTCAGCGCCTCACCGCCGCTGAGCGGCACCCAGCCGCCAAAGCCCGGCAATGCTTCGGCAAGCCGGCGCGCGGCTGCGACATGCCGGTCGGCCTCCTCGGCATTGTGAACGTGATAGGTGACGATTTCGACGCAGCGTTTTGTCATGGCCTCTTGGCTCCCGAATGTTGTTGACACGCTGCACCTAGCGCCCTCCCCCTGACACCTTCTGTCAGGGGTGTGCTACAGATCGGGACGATGAAAACCCTTCGCCAGTTTGCGCTTCTCGATGAGCTTCGTCTTGCCCGTCAGCCGGTTTCGGCCGAAGCGCTGGCGCAGCGGCTCGGCGTTTCCCCGCGCACGATCTATCGCGACGTCGTCAGCCTACAGGCCATGGGCGCGCCAGTTCGCGGCGAGTCCGGGCTTGGTTATCAGCTGGAGCGCGGCTATTTCCTGCCGCCGCTGCAATTCGATCCCGACGAGATGGAAGCGATCATGCTCGGCCTGCGGCTGGTGATGGCGCGCGATGGCGGCACGCTGCACGAGGCGGCCGCGCGCGTCTCCGGCAAGGTCGCGGCGGCGATGGGCGAGGATGACGGCGCGCGGTTCCGCACGCTTCCGCTGCTTGCGGTCACGCGGCCACGCGCGGGTGACGATCTCGCCGCGCAATGGAGCAGCCTTCTGCGCAGGGCCATTCGTGAGCGGCGCATCGTGGAGCTGACCTATCTCGAGCTCGAAGGCCGGGCCAGCCGGCGCGCTGTCCATAGCCTTGGCCTGACGCTTTTCGATGATGTCTGGCTGCTCACTGCCTGGTGCGAGCTGCGCGACGATTTCCGCAATTTCAGGCTCGATCGCATTGCCGGGATCGAAGAGACCGGCGCCACCTTTCGTTTGCAGAAGGGGCGCCGGTTCAAGGATTATCTGGCGCGGCTGTAAGGCAGGCCGCGCCGGCGGTCACGCATCGTAATCCATGGCGTCTAGGTCGGTGATCAGGCCCGGGCCTTTGGGGTTCCAGCCAAGGGTGCGGCGGGTCCAGGCGCTGGATGCGGGCATGTCGAGGCCTGCGAAAATCGACATCCAGCCGAAATGCGCGCCCGCCTCGTCCGCCGGAATGGAAACGACCGGCAGCTTCAGGCCACGGCCCAGCGCTTCGGCAATCGTGCGCGTATCGATGCCTTCCTCGTCGACCGCGTGATAGCGGGCGCCTGCCTCGCCACGCTCGATCGCCAGCCGGTAGAGCAGCGCGACATCGCTCAGATGGCCGGCCGGAAACCGGTTGCGCCCCTCACCCACATAGGCGGCGACGCCCTTGTCGCGGGCAATGCCGATGAGCGGCGTGACCAGCCCCTGGCGCAGCGTGTTGTGTACCTGCGGCAGCCGCATGACGGAGACGTTGACGCCGGCATCCAGCAGCACATTGCCGGCCATTTCCGAGGCGACGCGCGGATTGGGATGGTCGAGATTGCAGACATCCTCGGTCGCCGGCTTGCCGTGTTCGGAGCTGCCAAGGCCGGTGCCGGCGGTGATCAGCAGCGGCCGGCTGGAGCCTTTCAACGCCTCGCCTAGCGCCCGGATGGCGCGGCCATCCTTTTCGCAGTTTTCGGCAAAGCGGGAAAAATCGTGATCGAAGGCCGCATGGATGACGGCTTCGGCCTGTTCCGCGCCGCGCCGCAGGCTTTCCGGCTCTTCCAGCGTGCCATGGTGCACCTCGGCGCCCGCCTTTTGCAGCGCCTGCGCGCCGGCTTCGGACCGGGTGAGGCCGATGACCTGATGGCCCGCCTTCAGGAGTTCCGGCACGACCGCCGAGCCGATGAAACCGGTGGCTCCGGTGACGAAAATACGCATGGGATGTCTCCGCGTTGTTGACGAGACCACTATTGACGAGCGTTTTATTCTGTTAAAGTAGTGACATTATCCTATTATAATTGCCAACAGGAAAGCCATGAACACCGAAACCACCGCCCTTGGCCTGTTCCTGCGCGACCGCCGCGCCCGGCTCGATCCCGCCGTGTTCGGCTTTTCCGGCCGCAGGCGTACGCCCGGTCTTCGCCGCGAGGAGGTGGCGCAGCGCGCCAATATCAGTTCCACCTGGTATACTTGGCTGGAACAGGGGCGCGGCGGCGCGCCGTCCGCCGATGTGCTCAACCGCATTGCCCGTGGCCTGATGCTGACCGAGCCGGAGCGCGAGCATCTGTTCATGCTGGCGCTCGGCAGGCCGCCGGAGATCCGCTACACCGCCGTCGATGGCGTCAGCCCGCGCCTGCAGCGGCTGATCGATACGCTGGTTGCCAGCCCGGCGCTGATCCGCACCGCCGCCTGGGATATCGTCGCCTGGAACCGGGCGGCGACCATCGTCATGACCGATTACGACCAGCTGCCGCCCGGCGAGCGCAATATCCTGCGGCTGATGTTCATCAGCCCGAAGGTTCGCAATTTCCAGCACGATTGGGAAGCGATGGCGCGCTTTCTGGTCGGCGCCTTCCGCGCCGATGTGGCGCGCGCGGGTGCTGCCTCCGAGATCACCGATCTCGTCGACGAACTCTGCGCCGCAAGCCCGCAATTCGAGGCGCTGTGGCGGGAAAACCATGTGGTTTCGCATGGCGAGGGCACAAAGCGGCTGCGCCATCCCGTTCTCGGCGATATCGAGCTGGAATATTCGGGCTTTGCCGTCGATGGCCGCCCCGATCTCAACCTCGTCGTCTACAATCCCGTCGATCCCGAAATCGCCGAGCGGATTCGTGAGATGGTGGCAGACGCTAACGCCAGTTGCGGGCGCGGCTGAGGGCATCCTGAAAGCGCTGGCGGAGGCCGGGGTCCATCGCGCGCGGTTTAAGCAGGGTTGCGGGCTGCGTCTCAAGCGTCAGTGTCCGCCCTAGCGCTTGTGCGGCAAGCGCGGCGGCGCCGAAGGCGGTGCGTTCGGCAAAACCATCGACGGTGATGGTCTTGCCGAGGCAATCCGCCAGAAACTGCGAGAAATAGCGATTGTTCGACAGGCCGCCATCGATGGAGAGCCTCTCGCCCAGCGGGCAGATACCATCCATGGCCTCGATGACATCGGCGGTGAGGAAGGCGATGCCTTCCAGCAGCGCCTGACGCATCTCCGCCTTGCCCATATCCGGCTGAAGTCCGAGCAGGATGGGTCCGGCGCTGCGGTCCCAATGCGGGCAACCGAGGCCGGAAAACAGCGGCGCGAAGACAAGGCCGCGGGCAATTGCCGGCATCCCCGGGAGATCGTCGAAATCCGAAAGCATCTCGGCAAGGCCGGCGCGCAACGCCCATTCCACCGCCGATCCCGCATCCTGAACGCCACCGTCGATGGCATAGACGGGGCCGTCGCCCAGACCCCAGGCGAGCGTCGGCAGCAGGCCTTTGTCGAGCGCGGCGCGGCGCGGGGTGTTTCCGGTGACGGCCAGGGCGAAAGCACCGGTGCCGAAGGTGATTTTCGCATCGCCCTCCCGGCGCGCGCCATGGCCGAACAACGCCGCCTGCTGGTCGACGATGGCGGCGGCGACCGGCGCTTTGCCGATCGCGCCGAAGCCGGCGGTGTTGGCGCGGATGACCGGCAGGCTTTCCATCGGCACGCCAAACAGCGCGCAGAGGCTGCTATCCCATTGTCCGGTCTCGATATTCATCAGCCCGGTGCGGGAGGCCGTGGCGCAATCGGTGGCGAAGACACCTGCAAGGCGGTCGAGGAAAAACGCATCCGTCGTGCCCAGCCGCAGCCGCCCCCTGGCCACCGCCTGTCGCACCGCCTCGTTTTCGCGCATCAGCCAGCCAAGCTTGGAGGCGGAGAAGTAGGGATCGAGCGGCAGGCCGGCGATATCGCGGCTGAGGGCGGCTGCATCGCTATCAGCCATCCGGGCCAGCGCCTCGGCGGTGCGCACATCCTGCCAGACGATGACAGGCGACAGCGGCTCGCCGGTCTGCCCATCCCAGGCAAGGCAGCTTTCGCCCTGATTGTCGAGCGCGATGGCATCGACGGGGCCGGCGGCCTCGACGAGGGCGGCGATATTGGCGAGCAGTTCCTGCCCGTCCTGCTCCACCCAGCCGGGCTGCGGATGGCGGGTCTGGTGCTTGCGGGCGCCGACCAGCCTGTGCTTGCCGTCTTCGAACAGGATCGCCCGTGTGGAGGTCGTGCCTTGGTCGATTGCCAGAATGCGCATCAGTTCTTCCCTCTCCGCACGGAAACGACGAGCGGCGCATCGCCGGTCAACGCCAGTTGCGCGCGGGCGATCCGCACCCGCCGCTCCGGGCCGCTCGACAGACTGGCGCTGTAGAGGCAGACGCCCGATTGCATGACCGTCAACTCCCCCGACAGCCAGTCGCTGAGCCTGAGATCGAGATGCGAGAAGGCTTTCGCCGCGTGTGTCGTAAGCCTTTGCGGATAGACATATTTGATGCCTTCGCCGGCGACAACGGCGATGGTTTCGCCCTGGCTTGCATTATGGTTGAGATCGGCGGCGAGAACCTCGGCGACGCGGCGGCCCTCGGACCAGCACCAGCCGGCCGTTTCCACGCCGCGCAGGGCATTGCCTGCGGCATAGACGCCGGCGAGACTGGTACGCGCGCCGTCATCGATAGCAGGGCCGCCGGTCTCCGGCGAAATCTGCCCGCCGGAAAGCCGGAGCAGCGTCGCTTCCGGAGTGAACCGCCCGCTGAACAACACGCCATCGCAGGCGATCTCACGCATCGAACCATCGGCGAGATTGCGGATTTTGACGGCCTCGACGCCGGATGTGCCGACGATATCGGCAATCTCGACGCCGAGATGGACGGGGATGCGCAGCAGGCCCGGCAACCAGCGGAAAGGGGCGCGGGCAATCGGTTTTGGCCCGCTTTCGATCATGGCTGCGACTGTTCCACCGGCGCTCCGCATGGTCAGGATCGCCGACATGGCGACGAGTTCCGTGCCGACGATAACCGGGTTCTTGAAGGGTCGCCGGCCGCGCAGATAAACCATGTCCTGCAGCGGCGCGGTGTTGATAATGCCGCTCGGGCGACTTCCGGAGGCGAGAAGGCCGGCGCGGGTGGTTTCGCGCGCGCCGGTGGCGAGGAGAATAGCGCGCGCCTTACAGCGATAGGCACCTGCGGGAGAGGCGACGACCAGCGACGTGCCGGCCTCGATGGCGACCACGGAATGGCTGACGCGGATCTCGGCTCCCGCTGCAATCGCCCGTTCCGTCAGCCGGCGGCCATAGGTGCGACCGCCCATGACCCGGGAAAATTCCCGCATGCCGAAGGGAGAATGGCCGCAATGGCGCGGCACGCCGCCGGTCTCGATCTGCCGTTCGAGCAGCAGGACACGGCCGGCGCCAAGCTCGGCCAGACGCGCGGCGGCGGCAAGCCCGGCCGGTCCGCCGCCGACGATCACGACATCGGCGGCTTCGACGGGTATCTCCGCTGCGGGCAGGAAGGCGGCTGGCGCGGTCATAGGGTTTCTCCGAGACCCGCCAGCCGGTCGCCGGCAAGTGCAGCGATCCGGCCGAGACAGTTGAACCCCTGGCAACGGCCCATGGCGCAGCGGGTGCGGCGCTTGAGGCCGGCGAGATCGCGCGGGGGCGGCGCGGCGGCGAGCGCGGCCGTCACTTCCCGGTCGGTGACCATTTCGCAATGGCAGAGGATTTCGCCATAGCCGGCTCGCGACCAGTCGCGCGGCAGATGTTCGGCAAGATTGGGCATCACAGGCGGTTTCGGCGTATCCGGCAGAGCGCTCACCTCTCCCAGGATCAGGCGGGCGACCAATTGCGCCAGCCCCAGCGACGAGGTCATGCCGGTCGAGCGGATGCCGCCGACCGTCAGCCAATTGCGGTCGGGCTCATGGCGGATGCGGTATTCCTTCTTTTCGGTCGCCGGGCGCAGGCCGGCATAGAGGGCGGTAACCGGAATGTCCTTCAGTGCCGGCAGCATGGCCTCGGCGCGGGAAAGCAGTTTTTGCAGCTCCGCGCGCTCGACGGTCGGGCGGCCACGATCCTGTTGTTCTTCGGCGGTCGGGCCGATGATGACATTGCCGAAAGCGGTGCGGCAGAGGACGACGCCCTTGGTGGTTTCCGAGGGCACGGGCAGGATGATCGCCTCGACCAACCGGCTCGCCGCCTTGTCATAAACCGCGAACTGGCCCTTGCGTGGCCGGATTTCGAAGCTGGCGTGTCCAAGCAGCCGCTGCTCGATCAGATCGCCGCCAAGGCCGGCGCAATTGACGACATGGCGGGCCGTCCAGCGGGCCTTGGCGGTCTCGATCGTCCAGCGCGCGCCGTCGAAATCGCCGCGCAGCACCTCGTCCTCGAAGGAAAAGACGGCGCCGGCGGCAATCGCCTGGCGGGCATAGCCGAGAAAGGGCGACCAGGGATCGATGACATATTCGCCCGGCACCAGCAGCGCGCCCCTGACCGAGGCATCGAGATTGGGCTCGCGGCGGCGCACATCGGCGGCATCCAGAAGGCCCACATCGGTAACGCCGTTGCGTCGGGCGATCTCCGCAAGCTGCGGCAGGCGGGCAAGCTCGGCCTCGTTCCAGGCAACGACCATGGCCCCGGTTTCGAGCAGCGGCAGATTGAAATCGGTCCGCAGGCGCAGATATTCGCGGTAGCCTGCCTGCATGCATTCCAGTTCCAGACTGCCCTCCGGCGCATCGAAGCCGGTGTGGAGGATGGCGCTGTTGGCCTTGCTGGCGCCGGAGAGGATATCCGTGCCCTTTTCCAGCACCAGCACGCGCTGCCCCGCCAGCGCCAGCCGTCGCGCGGCGGCGCAACCGACAACGCCGGCGCCGATGATGGCTATGTCGAAAATATTCATGGACCCTGCCCGTCTGGCTGGAACTCAACGCCCGATGACGCTATTCATGAACGTAACCTAGCCAAGATTGCCCGTTCGGTCAATCTTAAAGACTGATCGGTCACGACATGACACCTGAAGCCAGACGCGACGGCATCGTCGAAATCGTCAACCGCGACGGCAAGGCAAGCGTGGAAGCGCTGGCTGACATCCTCGACGCGTCGCGCGAGACCATCCGCCGCGACCTCACAGAGCTGGATCGCCAGGGCCTGTTGCGCAAGGTGCATGGCGGCGCGACGGCGGCCGAACCTTCCGGTTTCGAGAAGGCGGAAGGCGCGCTCGCCGCCCGCATGACGCAGAACCTGACGCGCAAACGCGCCATCGCCCGCAAGGCCGCCGGCCTGTTGAAACCCGGTGACAGCCTATTCATCGACACAGGCTCGACGACGCTGATTCTTGCCGAGGAATTGCCTGAGATTGCCGGCCTGACGGTGATCACCAACTCCGCCGCCATCGCCGCTTTGGCGATAAAGGCCGAGGATTCGCGAGTTTTCCTGATCGGCGGCGAATATCGGCGTGGCGGGCAGGAAAGCGTCGGCGACATGGCGGTGCGGCAGATCGGCGAGTTCCGCGCGGCCTATGCCTTCCTCACCGTCGCCGCTTTTGGCGCCGGCGGCTTCATGGATCACGACCTGCAGCAGGCGCAGGTGGCCCGCGCCATGGCGCGGCAGGCGGCGCAGCCGGTGGTGCTGGCCGATTCCAGCAAGATGGACCGGCTGGGCGTCTTCGAGGTGGTGCCCGCCGCAGCCCCCGTTTCGCTGGTAACGGATGCGCTTTCGCCTGAGCTTGCGGCCGATCTGCGCGAGCGCGGCGTGACGCTTCTGCTGGCCGACGCGTAAATATTTACCGCCCGAACAGTCATTGATATTGACCGAACGGTCATTTCCTGCCAATCTGCATACGACTGCAATTTGGAGGACAGAATGAGCGAACAGGAAGGCAAGCGCCCGGCCCGCACCAGTGAGGCCCAGCCGGCGGCACGCCCGGCGTCGGAAGTGCGGCAGGGACGCGCGAAATTTCGCGCGCTGGAAGCCCGCCACATGCCGCGCGACTTTTCGATTTCGCTGGATGCCTATCGCCGTGGCGGCACCGATGCCTTTCTCGGCAAGACGCCGGCCCATGCCGCTCGCCAGCCGATGCGCGGCTTCGAGCCGCAATACGCCAATATCATCGACTATATCATCCGCATCACCCACCAGATTTGGGAGGAGAAGGATATTGGCTACATCTACGATACCTATAGCCATGACTGCATGGTCTGGGGTGAGCTTGGCCTTGCCGCAGGCCGAGATCTGGTCGTCCAGCATGTGATCGAACAGAGCAATGCCTTCCCGGATATGCGCATCCTCGCCGACGATGTGATCTGGGCCGGCGATGACGAGGTCGGTTTCCACACCTCGCATCGTTCGCAGATCATCGGCACCAACACCGGCTACAGTGCCCATGGCGCACCGACCGGCAAGCGCATTCAGTTCCTGTGCATGGCCAATTGCGTGACGCGCGACAACGAGATCTTCTACGAGCATGTCGCCTACGACACCTGTTTCCTCGTCAAGCAGCTCGGTTTCGATCCGCTGGAAACGGCGCGCCGCGCCGGCGAAGCGCTTGGCGACAATGTGCTGCCGGCCGACTTCCTCAGCAGCGAGCCCGGCCGCACCATCGGCCAATCGAAGCCCGAACGCGTGCCGATCCCCGACCGCATCGGCGACAATCCGGAAGAATTCGTGCGCGCGGCGGCGCAGACCATCTGGAACCGGCGCAATTTCGCCGCCGTCGATAAGGTCTACCATCCCGGCATCGTGTCGGAAGTCACCGGCGGTCGGGTTTTCCACGGCACCGGACAGCTTCGCTCCTTCATGCTGTCGCTGATGGCGATGTTCCCGGATGCGCTTTATTCCGTGGACGATCTCTACTGGATGGGCAATGCCGAGGAAGGCTTCCTCGTGTCGCAGCGCTGGTCGATGCTCGGCTCGCATCGCGGCCATGGCCGTTATGGCGCGCCGACCGGGCGCGAGGTCAGCCTGTGGGGCATCACCCATTGGGTGATCGAAAACGGCCGCGTCACCAAGGAATGGAACACCTTCAACGAGTTCGGCGCGCTGACGCAGATCCTGCGCTGATCCCCGCTGGCCCTTCGGATTTCCGGGTCGAAAGACTTTTCCCGGAAATGCGGGCATCGGCGCAAGGCCCGCCTCGCGCCGATTCTTTTGCATAGCTCTTGCATACGTATGCAACTTGACATAACGTAACCCTCAATCGCCCGTAGAGGCGATGAGCAAACCGCAGCCATCGCTGCCAAGACAAAGAGAGATGGGAACATGAAAAGATCAGGACTGCTCGCTTCCTCCACTGCCCTCCTGCTCGCCGCAGGCATCCTCTCCGCCGCCCCGGCCATGGCCGATTGCGACATCGAGAAAGGGTCTGTGCGTATCCTCTCCAACGATTTCGAAGCGCTGCGCGTTGTCGCTTCCGAGGCAGACAAGTGTTCGTCGGCGACGGTCAAGGTCAGCAAGAACCAGACCACCGAGCACAAGAACCTGCAGGTGCCGGCGCTGAAGGTCAATCCGGCCCAGTATACGGTCGCGGTCATCGCCAACAACTCCATCGTGCCGCTGCTCAATGACGGGCTGGTGCGTCCGCTCGACGATCTCGTGGCCAAGTATGGCGCCGACCTGCAGCCGAACCAGCTGATCAAGATCGACGGCAAGGTGATGGCGATCGCCTTCATGGGCAATTCGCAGCATCTCTTCTTCCGCAAGGATATTCTCGAAAAGGCCGGCGTCCAGCCGCCGAAATCCTATGAGGATATCCTCGCCGCCGCCAAGGCGATCAAGGACAAGGGCCTGATGGACTATCCGTTGGCCGCTTCCGACAAGGCCGGCTGGGATCTGGCCGCCGAATTCGTCAACATGTATCTTGGCTATGGCGGCGAACTGTTCAAGGCCGGCTCGGCCGAACCTGCGATCAACAACGAAAAGGGTCTTGCAACCCTGAAGATGATGAAGGACCTGACCGCCTATATGGGTCCTGATTACATGACCTATTCGGCCGACGACATCATCAAGACCTATGTCGCCGGCAAGACGGCGATGATGAACGGCTGGGGCTCGCTCGCCGGCAGCGTCATCGACAAGGCCAAGGCGCCGGCCGACATCGCCGGCAATACCGTGCTGGCGGCAGCGCCCACGGTCGGCGGCGGCTCGGTTCCGGCGGCGGCCCTGTGGTGGGATGGTTTCACCATCGCCAAGAACATTTCGGATGAGGATGCCGAAGCCTCGTTCCGCGCCATGGTCCATGCCATCCGCCCTGAGGTCGCCGACAAGAACCCCGATCTCGCCACCTGGCTGACCAAGGACTTCAAGCCGAGCGCCGGCGCCGTCGGCGTTCTCGCCACGGCAAACGGCGGCGCGCAGCCCTATCCGATGCTGCCCTATATGGGCCTGCTGCACACCGCGCTCGGCTCCGAACTGTCCGATTTCATGCAGGGCCGCGAAAGCGCCGAGGATGCGCTGCGCGATACGGAAGCGGCCTATACGGCTGCGGCCCGCGAAGGCGGCTTCCTGAAATAAGCCAGACTCAGGGAATCCGGCCGGCGGCGGACCGCAATCCGCCGCCACTCTTCAAAATGCGCAGACGGTCACGCTGTTTCAGGCGTTCGACACCGGCTGCCGCCACCGTCTTGCAGGAGGGCCTATGCCTCATCGGGCATTCTTCGCCTTTATATTGCCGTCGCTCGCCGCGATGATCCTGTTCATCGCCCTGCCGATCGCCTCGGTCGCGGTCCAGTCGCTGTTCGTCCAGCACGAAAAGGTCGTAGTCGAAACCGAGACCTGCGCGCCCTTCGGCGGCTGCAAGAAGGAGACGCGCGTCGATTCCGACGCCACCGCCAAGCTGCGCCATGACGAGCCGCTCGGCAAGTTCAACGGCTTCGGCACCTATCTCGACCGCAATCATCTCGCGGTCGGAGAGATCAAGGCGATCCTTGCCAATGGCACTGGCATCGGCAATGTCGTCACGCAGATCTACAACCTGCCCTTCTACAAGGCGCTGTCCTTCACGCTGACCTATACGTTCATCGTCACGCCATTTGCGATGCTGCTCGGCTTCTGCATCGCGCTCGGCGTCAACACGCTGCCGCCGCTTGCCAAGGGGCCGGTGATCTTCTTCTCGCTGCTGCCGATGATCGTGACGCCTTTGGTCGGCGCGCTGATCGTCTACTGGATGGTGTCGACGCAAGGCATTGTCGGCGCATCGCTGCAAAACCTGTTCAACGACCCGACGCTGTCGCTGAAATCCTCCTCGGTGCTCACCTGGATCACGCTGCTCGCCTATGGCATCTGGCACAATGCGCCCTTCTCCTTCGTCGTCTTCTATGCCGGCCTGCAGACCGTGCCCGACGATACGCTGGAATCGGCGATGATCGACGGCGCCAGCCGCTGGGAGCGCATCCGCTTCGTCATCGTCCCGCATCTGATGCCGCTCGCCACCTTCGTCGCCCTGGTGCAGCTGATGGACAATTTCCGGGTGTTCGAGCCGATCGTCGGCTTCAGCGCCGATGCCAACGCCACCTCGCTTTCCTGGTCGATCTACAACGACCTGCACAGTCAGGTGGACCAGCTGTTCGGTTCTGCCGCCGCGACCTCGATGCTGACCATCACGGGCGTGATCATTCTCCTGTCGCCGGTGCTCGTGCGCACCTGGCGCGAATTCAACCGTCGCTGAGGAGGCCGGCATGTCGATCGCCAATCGCAAACCCTTTCCGCTCGCCCTGATCTCCTTCGGCTTCGTGATCGTATGGGTGTTCCTGGCCGCCTTCCCCTTCATCTGGACCGTCTGGGGTTCGTTCAAGGTGGAGCAGGACTTCTTCTCGCGTGAAACCTGGTGGAATGCCGTGACCGGCGTGCGCACCATCGCCCAGACCGGCTCGGCCTTTACCGGCGACGGCTATTATGGCGCCTGGGTGACGCGCGACTTCATGTCCTCGGTGTTCAACACCGCCATCGTCACTGTCTGCGTCGTGGTGATCTCGCTGACCTTCGGCACGCTCGGCGGCTATGCGCTGGCGCGCTCGGGTTATCGCTACACATTCTGGATCCTGATGGCGGCGCTGGTGTTCCGCGCCATGCCGCACATCACCCTGGTTTCCGGCTACCTGCTGCCCTTCTTCCAGATGAACATCTGGGGCTACCTGCCGACCTCGATCATCGTGCTCGTCGCCATCAACCAGCCGTTCACGCTGTGGATGCTGCATTCCTTCTTCCTGTCGATCCCCAAGGATCTCGATGAGAGCGCGCTGGTCGACGGCTGCTCGCGCTTTCAGGCATTTCGCCTGGTGGTCATTCCGGTCATGTGGCCGGGGGTCATCACCACGGGCCTGTTCTCCTTCCTGCTCGCCTATAACGACTTCGCCGTCACCGCGATGCTGCTGTCGCAGCCGAACCAGACCATGGTGCCGAAGATCGCAAGCTTCCTCGGAACGGTGCAGCAGGAAGGCAATGTCATGTTCGCGGTTGCCGCCGTCGTCTCCGCCACCGCCCCGCTTTTCCTGCTGGTGATGTTTTTCCAGCGCCAGATCGTCAGCGGCCTCACCGCCGGCGCAGTCAAAGGATAATTCCCATGGCCGAAATCCGATTGAAGAACGTTTCCAAGCGCTGGCACAATTTCATCGGCGTCGACAACTTCAACCTGACGATCCCCGACCAGGAATTCCTGGTGCTGCTCGGCCCCTCCGGCTGCGGCAAGACCACGACCATGCGCATGATCGCAGGGCTGGAGGATATTTCCGAAGGCGAGATCTGGCTCGGCGACCGGCTGGTCAACAAGCTGGAGCCGAAGGACCGCGATATCTCGATGGTGTTCCAGAGCTACGGCCTCTATCCCAACATGTCTGTCTACGAAAACATCCGCTTTCCGCTCCGTGTCCGTAAGGTTCCCAAGGAACTGCACCACGACAAGGTGATGCAGGCGGCGCGCATGGTGGAACTGACCGAATTCCTCGACCGTCGCCCGGCCGCCCTTTCCGGTGGCCAGCGCCAGCGCGTCGCCCTTGGTCGCGCCATCGTGCGCCAGCCCAACGTCTTCCTGATGGACGAGCCGCTGTCGAACCTCGATGCCAAGCTGCGCGTCTCCACCCGCGCCCAGATCAAGCATCTGCAGCACGAGCTGAAGGTGACCACCATCTACGTCACCCATGACCAGATCGAGGCGATGACGCTGGCCGACCGCGTCGTGGTGATGAGCAAGGGCGTGATCCAGCAGGTCGGCACGCCGACCGAGATCTACGACAATCCGGCCAACACCTTCGTCGCCTCCTTCATCGGCTCGCCCGCCATGAATCTGATCGACGGCGACATCGCCGATGGCGTCTTCCGCGCCGAGGGCGTCACCATCGACGGTTTGCAGAAGGATGTGAAAGGTCCGGTTACGCTTGGCTTCCGCGCCGAGGATGCCAGCCTTGCCGGCGAGAGCGGCGAGCTTGCGGCGGATGTCTATTCGATGGAGCTGCTCGGCGAAGCGACGATGGCAAGCTTCCGCATCGGCCAGAAACTCGTCTCGATCAAGTCCGACAAGACCTATCGCGCCCGCATCGGCGAGCGCATCCGCGCCGCCATCCCGGCCGGCATCTGCCACCTTTTCGACGCCAAGAGCGGCGCCCGTCTTTCCCGCGCCACGGGATACTGAACAACGAACCGGACCGGGCCTCGAACGGCCCGCATCCGCAGGGAGAAAGCAATGACCATTACCTATCTCAAGCGTGGCAAGCCGGCCTCCGAGCGCGCCGATGACGATGCCAAGGTGCGCGCCACCGTCGAGGCCACGCTGAAGGATATTGAGACCCGCGGCGATGCCGCCGTGCGCGAGCTGTCGGAAAAATTCGACAAATTCTCGCCGCCCTCCTTCCGTCTCAGCCCGTCCCAAATCGAGGCAGCGGTCAGCAAGGTTTCGACCCGCGACATGGCCGATATCGAATTCGCCCAGACGCAGATCCGCCGCTTCGCCGAGGCGCAGCGCGCCTCGATGCTCGATATCGAGGTCGAAACGCTGCCGGGCGTCATTCTCGGCCATCGCAATATTCCGGTGCAGTCGGTCGGCTGCTATGTGCCGGGCGGCAAGTTCCCGATGGTCGCGTCTGCGCATATGTCGGTGCTGACCGCATCGGTTGCCGGCGTGCCGCGCATCGTCGCCGCCGCGCCGCCGCAGAAGGGCGAGCCGCATCCCGCCATCGTCGCCGCCATGCACAAGGCCGGCGCCCATGAAATCTACGTGCTTGGCGGCATGCAGGCTGTCGGCGCCATGGCGCTCGGCACCGAAACCATCAAGCCGGTCGACATGCTCGTCGGCCCCGGCAATGCCTTCGTTGCCGAAGCCAAGCGCCAGCTTTACGGCCGCGTCGGCATCGACCTGTTCGCCGGCCCGACCGAAACCATGGTGATTGCCGACGAGACGGTCGACGCCGAGATGTGCGCGACCGACCTGCTGGGTCAGGCCGAACACGGCTATAATTCGCCGGCCGTTCTGGTCACCAATTCGCAGAAGCTGGCGCGCGCCACGCTTGCCGAGATCGACCGGCTGCTCGCCATCCTCCCAACCGCCGACACGGCCTCGGTCTCCTGGCGCGATTACGGCGAAGTGATCGTCTGCGACACCTATGAGGAGATGCTCGAGGTTGCCAACGACATCGCTTCCGAGCATGTGCAGGTGATGACCGATCGCGACGACTGGTTCCTGGAAAACATGCATTCCTATGGCGCGCTGTTCCTGGGTCCGCGCACCAATGTCGCCAATGGCGACAAGGTGATCGGCACCAACCACACGCTGCCAACCAAGAAGGCCGGGCGTTACACCGGCGGCCTCTGGGTCGGAAAATTCCTCAAGACGCATTCCTACCAGAAGGTGACCACCGATGCGGCGGCTGCCGAAATCGGCGCCTACTGCTCGCGGCTATGCCTGCTGGAAGGCTTCGTCGGTCATGCGGAACAGGCCAATGTCCGCGTGCGCCGTTATGGCGGCGGCAATGTCGCCTATGGCGCAGCCGCCGAATAAACAAGTATGCCGGATCGGGCGCACCGCCCGATCCGCTTCGAAAGACAAGGAAAACCGCCCATGATGGACCTGCCGAAAACGCCTTCCTTTCGCCTTGACGGCAAGCGAGCGCTCGTGGCCGGCGCGTCCTCCGGCATCGGGTTGGGTGCCGCCGTCGCGGTGGCGGAGGCCGGCGCGCATGTGACGCTCGCCGCCCGCAGCGCCGACAAACTCTCCGACGTGTTGGCCGCGATGCGGGCGCGCGGCTTTTCCGCCGATGCCGTTTCCGTTGATATCGCCGATATCGCGGCGACCGAAGTGATGGTGGACGCTGCCGAGCCCTTCGACGTGCTGGTCAACAGTGCAGGCCTTGCCCGCCATGGCGCAGCACTCGAAACCCGGCCGGAAGACTTCGACGCCGTCTTCGGTATCAATGTGCGCGGCGCCTATTTCCTGACGCGCGCCGTGGCGCGGCGGCTGATTGCGGCCGGACGGCCGGGCTCGCTGATCAACATCTCCTCGCAGATGGCGCATGTCGGCGGCATCGACCGCGCCGTCTACAGCGCCACCAAGCATGCCGTCGAAGGTTTTACCAAATCCATGGCCATCGAATGGGGGCCGCTCGGCATTCGCGTCAATACCATCTGCCCGACCTTCGTGCGTACGCCGCTGGCCGAGCAGACCTTTGCCAATCCCGAACGCGCGCGGTGGATAAAGGAGAAAATCAAGCTTGGGCGTATCGCCTCGGTTGAAGACATTATGGCAGCCGTCACCTATCTTGCGACCGATGCCTCGTCGATGGTGACGGGATCGGCCCTGATGGTCGATGGGGGATGGACGGCGGACTGATGGCGAACGAGAAGGTGACATCCAACGATGTGGCGCGGCTGGCGGGTGTCAGCCAGTCGGCGGTCTCGCGCTTCTTCACGCCCGGCACCTCGGTTTCGAAACGCACCGCCGAAAAGATCAAGGCGGCCGCCGACCAGCTCGGCTATCGCCCGAACGTGCTCGCCCGCTCGCTGATCACAGGCAAGAGCCGCATCATCGGCCTCGTCGTCGCCTATCTCGAAAACTACTTCTATCCCGATGTGGTCGAGCGCCTGTCGCGCTCTCTGCAGGACCAGGGCTATCATGTGCTGGTTTTCATCTCGTCGCTTGCCGCTGACAAGGTGGAGGAGATCACCCAGGAGATCCTCGATTATCAGGTGGATGGCATCGTGCTGGCCTCGGCAAACATGTCGTCGGAACTCGCCGCGCGCTGCCATGCATCGGGCGTTCCCATCGTGCTGTTCAACCGGCTACAGGACGACGAACGCCTGTCGGCGGTGACCTCGGACAATCTCGGCGGCGGCAGGTTGCTTGCCCGCCACCTGATCGAGACCGGCCGCCGCAAGCTTGCCTATATCGCCGGCTTCGAGGGCGCCTCGACCCAGCGCGACCGCGAGCGCGGCTTTCTCGAAGGGCTCGCGGAA
This sequence comes from uncultured Rhizobium sp., assembly GCA_945952045.1. Lineage (GTDB taxonomy): Bacteria > Pseudomonadota > Alphaproteobacteria > Rhizobiales > Rhizobiaceae > Metarhizobium. The sequence goes on along the minus strand of CAMFHE010000001.1, from coordinate 300,237 downwards.
GGCGGCTTGCAGCTCTTTGCCCGCGATGTCGGCAATTTTCGCTACGAGGAGGCGCAGGCCGCCGCACGGCGGATGTTTTCCGGGCCGGAACGGCCGGATGCCGTCTTCGTCTGCAACGACCATATGGCCTTTGCCGTGATGGACGTGCTGCGCTTCGAACTCGGCCTGAAAATTCCCCAGGATGTCTCCGTCGTCGGCTTCGACGACGTGCCGCCGGCACGCTGGCCGGCCTATAATCTGACGACCATTCGCCAGAACGTCGACGACATGGTGGCCGAAACCGTCAACATCCTCTTGACCGCCATCGAGGAGCGGGAGACGCCCGCCCGGCGTATCTGCCTCGACGGCGCGCTTGTCGTGCGCGGCTCGTCCACGTCACCCGACATCACATCCTGATTCCGATCTTGTGACCCCCGGCCCTGACCGCCGGGAGCCGCAGCCAACCGCGAATAAAAATTGCATACGTATGAAAGGCTAGGAAAATGCAGATCTCCCAGGCAGAAATGGAAAAGCGCATCGTCCGCTATGGCGAATTGAAGCCCTGCCGCACCGCGTTCATCGATGCGCATACGCCGGGTTCGAACCAGAAAGAAAACTTCACCATCATCGGCGGCGGCGTCTCCGAAAGCGCCGACCAGCATGTGCATATCAAGGACACGCCCGGCTTCAACATCGGTGCGGCAGGCCAGCCGCCGAAATGCCGCAACTCGCTGCATTCGCATCGCACAGCCGAGGTCTTCTTCGTGCTGAAAGGGCGTTGGCGCTTCTTCTGGGGTCGCTGGGGCAATGCCGGCGAAGTCGTTCTGGAGGAAGGCGATATCATCAATATCCCGACCGGCATCTTCCGCGGCTTTGAAAACATCGGCACCGACTACGGGATGATCATGGCGATCCTCGGCGGCGACGATGCCGGCGGCGGCGTCATCTGGGCGCCGCAGGTCATCGAGGACGCGAAGGATCATGGCCTCGTTCTCGGCGAAAACGGCAAGCTCTATGACAGCAAGAAGGGCCAGTCGCTGCCGGATGGCGTCAAGCCGATGCCGCTGCTGACCGACGAGGAGCTGAAGGCCTTCCCGGAAACGCCGGTGCGCGATGTGGTGCGCGATTACGTCGCCCGCTACTGGGATCTGATGGCGCTGGCCGGCAAGGAGCCGGCGCGGGTCATCGGCGAAAACGCGCTGCTGCGCGACAAGCCGGGCTTCGAAGTCGAGCTGCTCACCCGTGGCTCGATCCCGGAAACGGCCTATGCCATCGATCATCACGAAGTGCTGATGGTCATGCGCGGCCATTGGCGCCTGACATGGGATGGCGGCGAAAGCATTCTCGCGCCCGGCGACACCTGCGCCGTACCGCCTGGCCTTAAGCACGCCCTCGCACCGTCGATGACCGGCGAAGCCAGCCTCTACCGCGTGACCAGCACCGCCGACAAGGCCGGCCCGACCTGGAAGGCTTGAGACAATCCGTCCCTCCGCGATGCTTGACCGTCGCGGAGGGACACGCTTTTTTTCAAAGACGGGAGGCCGCCGCCATGGACGATCAACTTCTCACCCTCTTGCGGTCGGTGGATACGCCGACCGTCTGCAATGCCATCGAGGTCGCCCAGGGCAAGCGCGGCTTTAACGCCTTTACGCGCGGCACCTTCATCGCCTCGCGGCCGGAAGCGCCTGCCATCGTCGGCTTTGCCCGCACCGCCAAGATCGCGGCGGCGGTGCCGACAACCGAGGATCCCGCGACCATCCGCACCCGACGTATGGACTACTACCGCCATATGGCGAGCGGCCCGCGCCCCAGCCTCGCCGTGGTCGAGGATCTGGATTTTCCCGATGCCGTCGGCGCCTATTGGGGTGAGATAAACGCCAATATCCATCGCGGTTTCGGCATGTCCGGCGTCGTCACCAATGGCGTGATGCGCGATCTCGGCGATGTGCCGGACGATTTTCCGATGATTGCAGGCTCGATCGGCCCCAGCCACGCCTTCGTGCGCGTCGAGGCGATCGGCGTGCCGGTGACCGTTTTCGGGCTGATGGTTTCGCCGGGCGACCTCGTCCATGCCGACCGGCATGGGGCGCTGGTCGTGCCGCCGGAGATCGTACCGGTTCTGGCCGAGGCCATCGACAAGCTGCGGCTGACCGAGCGCCTGATCATCGAGCCGGCCAAGGCCGCCGATTTCGATTTCGAGAAGTTCGAGGCCGCCTGGGCCCGTTTCGAGGCGGCGCGCACCTGAGGGAGATGCCGATGGACAGCAACAGGCCGCCGCGCCTTGAAGACATCGAGGCCGCCGCGGCGCACGACGGCATTCATCTTGCGAAGGAGCGCGCACCCTTCGTTCTCGAAGGCGCGCGTTTCCTGGATGATGCGGCCAGGCGCAATGCCGATCTCGTCGCCGAAGCCGGTGGAGCGAAGTCGTCGTGAGCGCGTTGCCCGATCTTTCGATTGCCGAGGCCGCAGAGGCCTTGCGCCAGCGACAGATATGCTCGGTCGAGCTGACCGAAGCCTATCTCGCGCGCATCGACGCCCGCGATCCCACCTACCGGTCCTTCGTGCACGTGGCGGGGGAGCAGGCGCTCGCCGCAGCGCGCGCCGCCGATGCCGCCTTTGCACGCGGCGAAGACCTTGGTCCGCTGCATGGCATCCCCATCGGCGTCAAGGATCTGTTCGATACCGTGGATATGCCGACAACCTACGGCTCCGATGTCTTTTCCGGGCATCGGCCGGATGCGGATGCCGCCGTCGTCGCCCGGCTGCGCGCCGGCGGCGCCGTCATCCTCGGCAAGCTGGAGACCTATGAATTCGCCATGGTCGGCCCGGTCTTCGACCGCGCGACGCCACCCGCGACCAATCCATGGAAACCGGATCATTTTACCGGCGGCTCATCCTCGGGCTCGGCTTCGGCGGTTGCCGGCGGGCTGGTGCGCACTGCGCTCGGCAGCGATACCGGCGGATCGGTCAGAAGCCCGTCGGCCTATTGCGGCACCGTCGGTTTCAAGCCGACCTATGGCGCGCTGCCGCTCGACGGCGTCTTTCCGCTGTCGCCGAGCTTCGATCATGTCGGTTTTCTGAGCGCCTCGGTGAATGAGGCCTTGCTGACCTTCGATGCAGTTTCCGGCCGCACCGGGAAACTGGCAGGCAACCCCCTGCCCGATCTCGCCGGCATCCGTGTCGGCTATGCGCGCGACTGGTTCGCGGCCGATCCGCAAACCCATCCCGCCATGCTTTCGGCGCTGGATGCGGCGGCCTCGCAATTCTCCCTGCTCGGCGCGCGGGTCGAGGAAATTGCGCTGCCCGATATCTCGCGCTTCGAGGCGGCCGGCGCCGTCATCATCCATGCCGAGGCCTATGCCGGCCACAAGGCGCTGATGGCGCAGCATGGCGAGCGCTACAGCCGCAAGGTTTTCCAGAACATCCTCTCCGGCCTGCTGCTCGACGAGGCCGATCTCGAAACCGCGCGGCGCGCGGCGGCGCTTCTGACCGGTGAGGTCGATGCGCGGTTCCAATCCGGCCATGACGTCATCCTGACCGTCAACACGCTGACGCCGGCTTTGCCCTTCTCGCATTTCCAGACGGATGCCGCCGTCTGGACGCCGATGCGCACGCTCGCCTTCAACGTCACCGGCCACCCGGTCATGGCCATGCCCGCCGGTTTTCACGAGGGCCTGCCGCTCGGCCTGCAACTCGTCGGCCCGGTCCATAGCGAGGCGCGCCTCGGAGCGATTGCGCAGGCCTATGAGGCCACGACCGATTTTACGGCAATAAGACCGCCCCGTTTCGTCAGCAGCGATAGGTGATCTCAAGCCACCTCAACGACCAACAGGGCTGCCGCCGGGATCGAGCGTCAACTGCATAAAGGCGAGATCGAGCCATTCGCCGAATTTCGTGCCGACCTGCTTCATGGTGCCGGTATGCTCGAAGCCAAGCTTTTCGTGCAATCGGATCGAGCCGGTATTGCCGGCTTCGATCCCCGCGACCATGACATGCTTGCCGATTTCGCCGGCCCGGACGATGAGCGCCGTCATCAGCGCCTCGCCCATGCCTTTGCCGCGTTGATCGGCGCGAACATAGACCGAATGCTCGACGGTGTAGCGATAGCCTTCGAACGCGCGCCAGTCGCCAAAGGAGGCATAGCCAACAACCTCGCCATTGCTTTCTTCACAAACGAGAACGGGATAACCGAGACGCCGGCGTTCGATAAGCCAGGCACGCCTGTTGTCGATATCGACCGTCGTCTCGTTCCAAATTGCAGTGGTGTTGGTGACGGCGTGATTGTAGATCGCGGTGATCGCGCCGATATCGTCAGCAACGGCGTCTCGGATTTGCATGATGGCGTCCATTTGTCTACTATATTATCATTCTTTGATAGCATGCGAGATAAGTGCGCACAAGTTGACCCTCCCTCATGGTAGCTTGAGGATCACGACCGCATAAAGGCAATCCCGGTCGCTCTCGTTCCTGAAAATGCAGTCGGAGGGTGGTCCGAGTTCCAGGCAATCGCCTTCGGCCATCTCATGCCGGCTCGAACCTTCCATGAAAACCAGTTCGCCGGATTGAATCCAAACGAATTGGCGCAGGAAGGCATAGGCCGCCGCCGGCATCGGCACTTCTTTTCCAGCGGGCAAGGTGATCTGCACCAGATCGATCGGCAAGTCAGAGCGCGGCGAGACATGACGGCGCAGATAGCCCGTCTCAGGATCGGTCCAGACCGGCTGTTCTGCCTTGCGCAGCAGTCGTCCCTGCTTTATTTCGGCGCGGGCCATCAAGGTCGACATGCTCAGGCCGAATGCGCCGGAAAGCTTGCCAAGCAAGTTGGCGGTCGGACTGCTCTCGCCACGCTCCACCTTATAAACCATGGCGCGCGACACCGAGGCCTTGGCCGCAAGATCGGTAAGCGACCAGCCGCGGCTTTCACGCTCGGTTCGAATGCGCGCGGCGATGCGCTTGTCCATATCGTTTTCGTTTTCCATCGTACCACCATAGTAGACGAAAACGCGACGAACAATAGGCATAAGTTTGCCTTGCCCCATGCGTGGCGGCGGCAAGCATACTCGTCTTATCGCTTCGCCGGCACGTTGTGGGACGTTTCGAAATCCCCCTTCTGGGGTGGTGCGATGGGGGTGAAGAGGCAACGGTCCGGCTTGATGTCGATCAACGGCGTGCCATCAAGGCAATCGAGCCCTTTCACGTAAAGCCGGGCCCCCTCGACTTTTTCCAGAACGACGATGGAGGTGCCGATCGGGTTCGGCCGAACCGGCGAGCGCAGCGAGAACGTGCCGTGGATTTTGCCATTCGAGGCAGGGCTTTGCAGCACGAGGTCGCGACGCGAGCGATCCAGCCAATAGAGGATTTCAAGCCGTTCAAATCGCTCGATCCCTTGCAAGGCTGCGACCCAGGGCTCGAAAACCTCGATGATGCAGACAGGACCGTCGTGTCGCCCCTGGCGCGGTGTCTCCATCCGGGAGTTCCAGGGCGTTTCGATACGTCCGATGAAGACCAGTCCGGCATCGACTGGCGGCGGCGCCTCCACCATGACCTCGTTTTCCCGGACTTCGTTTTCGCGCACCATCTCCCTACTCCTCGCATCAAGGCCGTCAGCCGTTCACGAAACTCTGAACGAACGGAACCTAAACATGGATTGCCGTCGTTCTCTCAATCGCCGATATATCTCCATGAGTATACCGGCGGCTCAGCCGAAGAAAGCCCACGGGTGACCGCGCAAGCGTCGCATGTCGATTTCGATCCGGGACGGTGCAGCATGACGGCAATGACGAGACGAGCGCTTATTTTCGCGGGAACGGCAACCCTCACCACCGCCTTTCTCCTGCGCGGCATACGTCCGCTGCTTGCGGCATCGGGACATGTTTTTGCCGTTACCCACACCGAAGAAGAATGGCGAAAGCGGTTAAGCAAGGAACAATTCGCCATATTACGCGAGCAGGATACCGAGCGCCCGGGCTCGAGTGCGCTTCTGAACGAACATCGCAAAGGCATATTCTTCTGCGCTGGATGCGATCAGCTGCTCTTTGCTTCCGAAACGAAATTCGAAAGCGGAACAGGCTGGCCGAGCTTCTGGGCGCCGCTGGACAAGGCGGTGGAGACGACGCGCGACACTTCGCATGGCATGGTCAGGGTCGAGGTGCATTGCAGCCGCTGTGGCGGCCATCTCGGCCATGTCTTCGATGACGGGCCGAAGCCGACAGGCCTGCGCTACTGCATGAACGGCTTTGCCATGCGCTTCACCCCGAAAGCCGCATGACGGCGAAGGCCGCAAACTTCCATAGGGTCGAGGAGACCGCCATGAAACGCACAGCCAGACGTCTTGCCATTTCCACAATTTTCGCCGGCGGCTGCATGGCATTGCTCGGCGCATCAAACGTTGCCGCGCAGGAAGGCCTGACCGTTCCCGCCCCGGCGGTGGATGAAGCGGCAGGCGATACGCACAAGGAAACGGCAGTCTTTGCCGGAGGCTGTTTCTGGGGTGTGCAAGGCGTCTTCCAGCATGTGGAGGGCGTCAGCAATGCAGTGTCCGGCTATGCCGGCGGCACCGAATCGACCGCGCATTACGAGATGGTCGGAAACGGCGATACCGGCCATGCGGAATCCGTCCGCATCACCTTCGATCCGCAAAAGATCACCTATGGCAAACTATTGCAGATTTACTTCTCCGTTGCCCACGATCCGACCCAATTGAACCAGCAGGGTCCGGATGTGGGAACGCAATATCGATCAACGGTGTTCCCGACCAACGGGGAACAGGCCCGTATCGTCGAAGCCTATATCGATCAACTCAACAAGGCCCATGTCTACGACGCACCGATCATGACGACGGTCGAACCCGGCAAGGCCTTCTATCCGGCGGAAACCTATCATCAGGATTTCCTGACCAACAATCCAACATATCCTTACATCGTCTATAACGACATGCCGAAGATCGAGAACCTCAAGCGGCTGTTCTCCAGGAATTTCCGGCCAACGCCGGTGCTTGTCGCAAAGGCTGGCACAGGCGGATAGAAGCCGGAATACGGCTTCTTGCTGGAAAATGCCCTACCTGCGCTCTCGAACGAAGCCCCGCCTTGACGTCTCCCCGCGCCAATCGCTGGCGCTTTCGATCTAGGCCGGTGCGCCGAAATGGCGATCAAGGACGCGGCATGGTCAAGCCTTGGCCGGTGTCTGTCTTATCGGCATACCCCCGCCCCATCTGCCGGCTGCAAAATATAATCGCCGTCGACAGGATCGAAGGCCACCACTTCGAAACCACCAGCGAAGGCTTCGCGCAGGCTTTTTCGCAAGGCAAGCCGTGCGGCCAATTGGGTTGCGTCGTCATAGAAAAGGGGCAGCGGAATGCGGATGCTGGCGGCAAAATCCGTCTCCGTATTTCGGCGCAGCGACATTTCCGTGACCCGGGGATCGCCGAGAAACCAGTCGACCAAAAGGCGATCGGAGGGCAGGCCTTCATTTATCCCGCCCATCGCGCCGTAATAATCCTCATGATAGGTGCGCGACCGGGCGCCGAGGCAACTGGTGTTCAAGTTTGCATTGAGGGCGCGCAAGGGATCGAAGGTCCAGCGCACATGGCGGATCCCGCGTTCGAGACACCATGTGCGTTGATACCATTTCAACCGCGCGCCAAGACCTTTTCCGCGCATTCGGGGGGCGACCGCCAGACGATGGGAATGCTGGATATGCGACATGGATGTCGGAAAGCCGAAGACATAGCCGACCAGTTGTCCATCGACGAATGCGCCGCCGGTCAGGCCGCCTTCGGCCTGGATGACCATCATCAGATCGGCGGGATCGGGCAGATCGCCCTCGCCCCAAACCTCTGTCTGAAGCCGCTCGGCCGCGCGGAATTCCGCCATGCCGGAGAGATCGCGAAATTCGACATCGCTCATGCGCGAAAGCTTTCATGCGAGATGGTCACGCTTTGCAGGAACTCCCTGTCGAGATCGACGCCGATGCCGGGGCCGGCCGGCACGGGCATCCGGCCATCCACGGTTTCGAGTTTCTGAACGACAATGTCGCGATGGAAATAGCGGCTGGACGACGAGGTGTCGCCGGGCTTGGAGAAATTCGAAAGCGTCGAAAGATGGATGTTGTGCGCCCGCCCGATACCGCTCTCCAGCATGCCGCCACACCAGACGGGAACCGAGAAGGCCGCCGAAAGATCATGGATGCGGATGGCGTTCAGATGTCCGCCCGAACGCCCGACCTTGATATTGATGACCCGGGCCGCATCGCTTTGCAGCGCCTTGCGCGCATCCTCGGGGCTGCGAATGCTCTCGTCGAGGCAGATCGGCGTGCGGATGCGCTGTTGTAGCACGGCATGGTCGTGCAGATCGTTCCAGGCCAGAGGCTGCTCGATATAGTCGAGATCGAATGCGTCGAGACGGGCGAGTAGTGCGCTATCGGCCAAGCTGTAAGCGCTGTTGGCATCGACCGTCAGATGAGCCGTCGGGAATGCGGCGCGAACCGCCTCGACCAGCCGCAGATCATGGCCGGGTTTGATCTTCAGCTTGATGCGCTTGTAACCCTGCTGAAGATGATCGGCGACACGCTGTAGGGTGTCGTCTATGGGGCCGAGACCGAGGGACACGCCGACATCGACGGCATCGCCATGACCGCCAAGCACGGTTTTCAGGGGCAGATCGAGCGATTTCGCCCAGATATCCCAGAACGCCATTTCCAGCGTGGCGCGCGCCATGCTGTTGCCGCGCCATGGCTCCAGCGAGCGCGCAAGTTCATGCGGATTTTCAAAGCTCTTGCCGATCACCGAAGGCAGCAATGCGCCGCGCAGCAGATCGGTCGCGCCGGCCACAGTCTCATCGAGATAATCGGGCAAAGGGTCCATCACCCCCTCCGCATAGCCTTCCAGCCCGTTGGCCTTCAGCGTCAGAAGTGGAAACAGCTTTTCGGTCATCGTGCCGGTTGCGATGGAAAACGGCGTCACCAACGGCAGGCGGACGAGCCGTAGCTCCGCGCCGTCGATCTTTAACGGCGCACGCACTGCGCCATTGATGGCCGACCCTGACATGGCTTTCCTCCCCGCATGGACAATCTCAGTCGGCGTCAAACTATGCAGATTTTAGTTTTCTTGCAAGATTGACGATATGAAAGAGTTCTGTCAGTCTTTGTTGCAAGGGAGGACAAAATGGCCGACAACGAGCGTGACGTTCAGCAGGATGGCGATGCGGAAGGGCTTGCCGGCGATCTGCGCCAGCGCCTGTCGCAATCGGCGACCGCCGGCACGCCCACCGAGCGTGCGATTGCCGCCTATCTCCTCAGCAACCTGCAATCCCTGCCCTTCGAAACAGCGGCGACGGTTGCTGACAAGGTCGGCGTCTCGGAAGCTTCCATCGGCCGTTTCTGCCGGTCCATCGGCTATCGCAGCCTCAAGGATTTCAAAAGCGTGCTTCAGGCCGATCTCGGCAACAAGGCATGGCTGATCGGCGACCGGCTGCAGGATTTTCATCGTCGCAGCCGCGCCGGGCGCGACGAACTGGCCCGGGCGCTGGAGAAGGAAATGGCGGCGCTCGTCGCCGTCTACGAGATCGCGGCCTCCGCCGAATTCGAACAGGCCGTGCTTCGTCTCGCACGCTGCCCGAATGTCTATGTCGCCGGCTTCCAGACCGAGCGTGGCCATGCCAGCGAACTTGTGCACAATCTTCAATATCTGCGCCATGGCGTGCACCTCGCCGATATCGCCGGCGGCCACTTCGGGGAAATTCTCCTGTCTCCGCCGAAGGAAACCACGCTCGTGCTCATCGATGGCCGGCGCTATTCGCGCCTGACGCGCAATCTCGCGGCAGCCGCGCATAAAGAGGGGATTCCCGTGACCCTGATCACGGACCCCTATTGCGACTGGGCGCATGAGACCGTCAGCGAGATCTTCGCCGTTCCGACCGATCTCAATCACTTCTGGGACACGACATCGGCCATGTCGTCGCTGATCGGCCTTTTGGTCAACGGCGTCTTCAAGGAGTTGGGCGCCGAGGTCGAGGCGCGCATGGCAAAAATCTCCGCCTATTACGACGACTTCATCGGACATACCGGGCAATTCCGCCGCCAGCCGAAATAGCGCGGCCGAACCCAAACCTTATCCAAGAACCAGAGAACCACCGGGAGGAACGACATGAACAGCCTAGGACTTCGCAGAACCCTCGCCGCCGCCGGCATCAGCCTTGCCGCCCTTCTGGCTGGCCAGGGCATGGCACAGGCGCAGGAAGCCACTTTCGTCATTGCAACCAATGAAGTCGGTGCGCCGACCTACAATCCGATCAAGGCCTCCAACCTCAATATCGGCACGACGCTGATCTTCGATCGCCTCGTATCGCAGGATGCCGATCTCTCCTTCCATCCCTGGCTCGCCGAAAGCTGGGAAGAAGCGCCTGACGGCATGTCCTGGACCTTCCATCTCAAGAAGGGCGTCAAGTTTCACAATGGCGAGCCCTTCAACGCCGAAACGATCGTCAAATGGCTCGATCTCTTCAAGGCCAGCGAAAACGCCTATATGACCAAGGCAATCGATAAGGTCGAGGTCGTCGATGATCTGACGGTCAAGTTCGTCATGTCACATCCCGAGCCAAACCTGCTCTACAATTTCTCCTCCAGCTATCTCAGCGTCATCGAGCCAAAATCGTTCGCCGCGCTTGGCGATAATTACGGCGTCACCGAAGTCTATGGCACCGGCCCGTTCAAGCTTGAAAGCTTCACCGTCGGCCAGGAAACCGTTCTGGTGCGCAACGAGGATTATGCCTGGGCTTCGCCCCTGGCGAAAAACCGGGGCCCGGCCAAGATCGCCAAATTGACGCTGCGCGAAATCGCGGAAGATTCCACCGCCTTCCTCGAACTGAAATCGGGCGGCGTCGACATGCTTCTCGGCGTTCCCACCGACTTCCTCGGCGAAGTGAAGGCGCAGGAAAATCTTGCTGTCGTCACCCTACCGGGCACGGATGTCGCTTATATGCCGATCAACGTGACCAAGGAGCCCTTCACCGACATTCGTGTGCGCGAAGCGGCGGCCAAGGCGATCAACCAGAAAGAAATCCTCGAGTCCGTCTATGGCGGCGTCGGCGAAGTCGCCAATACATTCCTGATCTCCGCGCTGCCGGAATCCCACGTCGATGCGAAATACAAGATTGCCTACGATCCGGACCGCTCGAATGCGCTGCTGGACGAAGCCGGCTGGAAAAAGGGCGCCGATGGCGTTCGCGCCAAGGATGGAAAGCCGCTCAAGGTCTCGCTTTGGACCCAGAGCGACACGAGCTTCCGTCGCCTGACGGAAGTCGTCCAAGCCGAACTGAAGGCCGTCGGCATCGACAGCGACATCACCACTTTCGACAGCTCGGCCATCCGTGACCAGTACAAGAGCGGCACGCAACAACTCGCCGTCCGCTCCTATGACTGGGACAATGCCGATATCATCGACTGGTTCTTCGGCGGCGATCGACTTGGCTATCCGAACATCTCGATGTTCAACGACCCGAAGGCCGAAACGCTGCGCACGGCCGCTTTGTCCGGCTCCAAGAACATGGAAGAGCGGGTCAAGAACTTCAAAGCCTATCATGAATACGTCCTGTCGCAGTTCCCGATGGCGCCGATCTACCAGCCGGTCGCCTCGGTCAGCTACAACAAGGATCGCCTTGTCCTGCCGGCGGAAATTCACGCTCCCTCGGTCGGAGCCACGGTCATCATGGATATGGAAGTGAAGGAGTAAGGGCGGAGATCGATCCGAGGAACCGGACATGCTTACTTATGCCATCAGGCGAATTCTTCTGCTCGTGCCCGTGTTCCTCGCGGTTTCCGTTGTCATTTTTCTCATCCTGCATCTGCTCCCCGGCGATCCGATCGACAACCTTCTGAAGGTCGGCGCGCCGCCGGAGCAGCGTGCCGAGATGATGGCGCGCTACGGCCTGGATCGGCCGTTGCCGGTGCAATACGCGATCTGGCTCGGCAAGCTCATGACCGGCGATCTCGGAACGGCGATCGTTGCAAGGCGGCCGGTCATCGATCTCATCGGCCAGGCCTTGCCGCATTCGCTGCTGCTCGGCGGACTGGCGCTTGCCTTTTCAACCATCGTCGGCGTTGCGCTGGGCGTGGTCGCATCGCTTTATCGCAACCGCCTTCTCGACCGTGTGATCATGGGCGGCGTGTTGCTCGGCTCGACACTACCGAGCTTCTGGCTCGGCCTCCTGCTGATCCTCGCCTTTTCGGTCGGGCTCGGCTGGTTTCCCGTTTCCGGCGCTCGCACCTGGTCGTCGCTCGTTCTTCCCGTGCTCACCATCGGCCTTGGCGGCACGGCGCTCGTCGCACGCATCACCCGCGTAGCGATGATCGATATCGCAAGCCGGGACTTCGTCATGCTTCTGCATGCCAAGGGCCTGTCGCCGCTGCGCATCCAACTCCGCCACGTGCTACGGCATGCCCTCATCCCGGTGGTCACGATCCTTGCCTTGCGGATCGGCTGGATCCTCGGCGGCGCGGTGACGGTCGAAGTCGTCTTTGCGCGGCCCGGCCTTGGCACATTGCTGATCAAGGCCCTGAGCCAGCATGATTATCCGGTCGTGCAGGCAAGTCTTTTGCTGCTGGCCATGGCGGTGATGATCGGAACGCTTCTCGGTGACCTGCTTCAAGCGGCGATGGATCCGCGTGTCCGGGGAGCATTGGCATGATCTCTCCGCGACACCGCAAAGTTCTTCGCACTGTCTTCACGCGACCGGGCGGCATGCTGTCCGGCATCTGGCTGGCCGCCGTGATACTGGCAGCAATCTTTGCGCCGCTGCTGACGCCTTATGCCTATGATGCGCAGGTCCTGAAAGACGCCTTCCAGGCGCCATCGGCCGCGCATCTTCTCGGTACCGATGAATTCGGCCGCGATCTGCTGACCCGCCTCATCCACGGCGCGCGCACGTCGCTATCGGTCAGCAGCATTTCCATTCTCATCTCCGTTGCCTGCGGCATGACGCTGGGGGCAGCGGCCGGCTATTTCGGCGGCACCTTCGACCGGATGGTGACCACGGTCGTCGATCTCACCTGGTCCTTTCCGGAAATTTTGATCGCGCTCATCCTCGTCGCCATCATCGGCCCCGGCATCAGCGGCACGATGGCGGCCATCGCCGTCGCCTATCTGGCGCAATTCGCGCGGCTGACGCGGGCGCAGATCATGACGCTGAAGGGCGAAACCTTCATCGAGGCGGCCCAGAGCATCGGCGCTGGACACAGCCACATCCTTTTCCGGCATCTTCTGCCGAACGCGCTGGCGCCGGTTCTGGTCAGCGCCATGCTGGCAACGGGCGATGCGATCATCCTCGAGGCCACGCTCGGTTTCTTCGGCCTTGGCGCGCAGCCACCACTGCCAAGCTGGGGCTCGATGATGTCGTCAGGCTCGGCGCTTCTGTTCAAGGCGCCCTGGATCATCATCTTTCCGGGATTGGCGGTCGCCATTACCGTCGTCTCCATCAACCTGTTCGGCGATGCATTGATCACGGCGCTCGACATCAAGGACCAGATGCGGAGGGACGAATGACCGCGCTTCTCACGCTGTCCAATGTCTGCGTCGATATAGGCCGCACCCGCCTGCTCGACGGGATCAACCTGACGCTCAATCGCGGCGAGGTTCTCGGTCTCGTTGGCGAGAGCGGATCGGGCAAATCGCTGACGGCGCTTGCCGTGACCGGTCTGCTGCCGCTGATCGGCGGTAAGCTGTCGGCCGGCCACATCAATTTCGACGGCATCGACCTTGCAGCCGCTGGAGAAGCCGGGCGGCGCGCCTTGCGCGGTGCGCGGATCGGCTTCGTCATGCAGAACCCGATGACGGCGCTCGATGCCGTCCAGCGCGTTGGCGAACAGGTCGATATCGTCTCGCGGCTGCATCTTCGCCTTTCCGCAAGTGACGCCAGAGCCCGCACGCTCGACCTGATGGCGCAGCTGCGTATCCCGGAGCCTGCCGCCGTTGCCGAGGCCTATCCGCATCAGCTTTCCGGCGGCATGAAGCAGCGCATCGTCATCGCCATCGCGCTCGCCGGAGAGCCCGACCTGATCGTGGCGGACGAGCCGACGACGGCACTCGACGTCACTGTCCAGGCGCAGATCGTGCAAATCCTCACCCGATTGGCGCGGGAACGCGGCATGGCGCTGATGCTGATCACCCATGACATGGGCGTGGTCGCCCAGGTTTGCGATCGTGTCGCCGTGCTTTATGCCGGCCGCATCGCCGAGGAACGGGCAATCGACCCGATTTTCGCAGCACCTGCGCATCCCTATACGCGGGCGCTGATCGGCTGCATTCCGCGCGACGACATGGCGCCGGGAAGCCTGCGCGGCATTCCGGGCTCGGTGCCCACCGCTGGCGGTTATCCCTCCGGCTGTCGCTTCCATCCGCGTTGCGCGCAGGCCGCCGATCGCTGTCGCGAGGAGCGTCCGCTGCTTCGCCCGCTCTCTGACGACGGCCACGTCGCCTGCCATTTCGCGCTAACGGAGCCCGCATGACCGCGCCGTTTCTTCAGGTCGAAGGACTGACCAAGCAGTTTCACACAGGCGGCGGATTGTTGAAGCGACCGCGCAGCATGACGGCCGTTCGCAGTGTCGATCTGAAAATCGAAAAGGGCGAGATCGTCGGCGTCGTCGGCGAATCCGGTTGCGGCAAATCCACCCTCGCCCGGTTGATCCTGCGCCTGATAGAGCCGACGTCGGGCAAGGTCACCCTCGGCGAGACCGAACTGACCGCCTTGTCGCCCAGCGCATTGCGGGCCGCGCGGCGACGCATGGCGATGGTCTTTCAGGACCCCTATTCCTCGCTCGATCCGCGCTACAGCATTGCCGAAACGCTTGCTGAACCCTTCGTCGTGCAATCGCGTCCCATTCCGGCCGAAGCGGTCGGTGAAATGCTGGATGCCGTCAGCTTGCCCCGGTCTGCCGCCGGACAGTATCCGCATCAATTGTCCGGCGGCCAGCGCCAGCGTATCGGCATTGCGCGCGCTTTGGCGCTGCGTCCCGAATTCGTGGTTCTCGACGAACCGACCGCATCGCTCGACGTTTCTATCCAGGCGCAGATCATCGAACTCCTGTCGTCGCTAAGAGACCGCTTCGGCCTGACCTATCTGTTCATCTCCCATGATCTCGGGCTGGTGCGCTACTTCTGTCACCGTATCGTCGTCATGTATCTCGGCGCGGTTTGCGAAATCCTTCCCGAGCCTCGCGCCCGGCCGCGGCACCCCTATACCAGCGCGCTGCTTGCCTCCGGCTTCGCCCCCGATCCGAAAACGCGGCGCGAGATCGCTCCTCTCTCCGGTGAAATTCCCTCGCCGTTCAACCTGCCGGCCGGTTGCGCCTTCGCCGGGCGCTGTCCGCGCGCGACCGATCTCTGCCAAACGAAAGCGCCGCCGCTCGTCACGGAAAACGGACATGCGCTGGCCTGCTTCAATCCCCTCTGATGTCATTTATGGATGGTTCCGATGTCCTTTCGCGTCCTCACCGCCGAATTCGTTCACGAGAGCAACACTTTCAAGAAAGGCCGGACCGAACTGTCGGCCTTCCAGTCCGAAACTCTTGATCTTGGCCAGGCTGCAATCGATCGCTTCGGGGATGTGAACACTGAAATCGCCGGCTTTCTGGATGCAGGACGCGACGCCGGATGGTCGATCCGTCACGTCGTTTCCGCGCATGCGACGCCCGGCGCACGGGTCGCACGCGCCGCCTTCGATCATATTGCCGGCCTGATCTGCAACGCCGCGCGCGAAGAGGCTGGCCGCCTCGACGGCATCCTGCTTGGCCTGCATGGCGCAATGGTCCCGGATTTTTGCGAGGACGGAGAAGGCGAATTGCTCTCCAGACTTCGCGCCATCGTCGGCCCCGATCTGCCGATTGCCGTGACGCTCGACCTGCATGCCATCGCCACGCCCGCCATGATCGAGCAGGCGCAGATCTTCGTCTCCTACAAGACCTATCCCCATATCGACATGCGCGAGACCGGCCGCCACGCCGGTCGCTTGCTCGATGCAGCGATGCGCGAAACCACGCGCCCGGCAACGATCCGCGCACACCGGCCGATGCTGGAGGAGGCCAATTCCGGTCGCACCGACGTGCCTGAAACGGCCGCGCTTTACGAGCGGGCCAAGGCGCATGAGGCAGAATCCGGTATCCTCGCCGTCTCGATCAATGCCTCTTTTGCCGAAGCCGATGTGGCCGAGGCAGGCCCAACCGTCCTCGTCACCCATGACAGGCGCATCGAAGGCGCTGCGGGGCGCGCGCGCGTCATCGCGGAAGGCATTGCCGACACGATCTGGGAACAGCGGGACAATGTCTCCAACACGTTTCTGAGCCCCGCGGAAGCGGCAGCTATCGCTTGCGATTTCGATGCTGCGAACGGCCCGCTGGTGATTGCCGATTATGCCGACAATCCGGGGGCCGGCGCCTATGGCGATGCAACCGCGCTTCTGACCGCTTTGCTGGAAGCGGGGGCGGCGAACGGCGTCTTCGCGCCGGTGATCGATCCCGACGCGGCAAACTGCCTCCATTCATATCAGGAAGGCGATACCGTTACCCTTGCCGTCGGCGGCAAGATCGATCCGGCCTTCGGCGGGGGCCCGTTGACGCTGACAGGCACGATCGAGCGTCTTTCGGATGGCGTCTATACCGGCGATGGCCCAATCCTTGGCGGCATCACCCATACATTCGGGCCGACAGCCGTGTTTCGAAGCGGCGGGATCGATATTCTCCTCGTCTCCCTGCCGGGGCAGATGCTCGATCTGCAACAGCTTCGCGCTTTTGGTGTGGAGCCAACCGAGCGCTCATTCCTCGCGCTCAAGTCGATGCAGCACTTCCGTGCCGCTTTCGAGCCGCTGGCGGGAAAAGTCATCGTCTGCGACAGCGGCGCATTGGCGACGCCGCGCGCCGAACTGCGCCCCTATGTCCGCGTCAAACGCCCGATCTGGCCGATCGATCGTGCGATGTGATGAAAAAGCCCGGCCGAACGGCCGGGCAGTTTAGCGCTGACTGCAAGTTGGGTATTCATCGCGGGTCGGGCAAGCGGGAGAGCAAACATTCCCCGCGACGCCTATAGAATGCATTTACGCGAAAAATGTTCCAGCCATTCTAGCAAAAATTGTTATACCCTAGATATTTTGCAGTGAAATTGAGAGGCGGCGTATCAAGCTGCTGTTTTTCAAACAATGTTATCCACCCGCCGATCGCCATGGAACACCAACGGCTGGGGAATTTCGACATGCAGGCAGCCGACCGACTCGACGAAATGCTTCTCGGAATATTTCTTGGCGCCGCCGGGCAGACCAATGCGCTGGATATGAAGATCGCCCGTCAGCGCCTTGATGAAGTCGCCCAGCGCTTTGGCAGGTTGCACCGATTTCGGGTCGATATCGATAACATTCATCTTCTTCGGATCCGTCTGGTGCTTGCTGACGCAACCGACCCCGAATTTCCTCTCCAACTCGTGTATCTTGAGGATCATTTCGGACTGAAGCTGGGAGCGTGTCTTCGTCGGTCCCGGCAGAGGTTTTTTCGCATCGAAGCCGTTCTGGAGACCCTTTTGCACCTGGGCCACCACGGCTTGGTTATCGCGCGCAACCTTCTCCACTTCGTGGCCATGCGCCTTGTACATCCAACCGGATTGCTTGTCCGCATTGTCGAGCATCACCCGCGCCTGATCACTTGCCGAGCGGTAGGTCGACGTAATCGTAACCGACTGGATTCCGGCGCGTTTCATGCAGGTCGCGAGGATTGTTTTCGAATAACCGCTGACATGCGGCTCGTCACGCGCGCGGTTGGCAAACTCGATAGTTGGGCTGGTGGTTACGCTGGCTGGCATTGCTAAGCTCCACGTCGATCCTGCCAGAAGTTTATACCTTCCTCAAAAGCAGTAAACTGACCCGAAAGGATAGGGACGAAAAACACTGCCTGTGTCGCAACGCTTTGCGAACCGTCCATCCACGAACAATCGCCGCATATATTCAACACTGGCTAGTTTGGCGGGCAAACACTGGAAACCGGAGGGCGCGGAATGACGTTTCTGGTCCGGGGCGATATGATGACGCTGATCCGGGAACTTCAAAGCCATCCCTGTTCGATGCCGTTTCCACGCTGAATACACTCAATGACCGGCCGCGACCGATGCCCGCTCCGTTCGCAACTTGACGAGCGTTTTCTCCAGATTTTCCCATTCGGGCATGCCCGGCGCAAAGCGAGCGCGCAGATAGCGCGCAAGATCGACGATCTGCCGGTTCGACAGGCTGTCTTCGAAGGCCGGCATTTCCATTACTTCACCTGCGGCAATGTTTCGATGCGCGAAGGCGGCCGGAGCCTGTGCGCCAGCAAGGATAGTCTGCAAGAGATTGTCCGGCCGTTCGCTATGAAGATTGGTGTTCAGCGCCAGATTGGCAAGCGGACTATCGGCCCCGTGGCAGGATGAGCAGGCACCTTCGAACAGGCGCTCCCCTTGCGGATAGGCACGCGCCGCTGGACCAGCCGCCAACGCAGCCTTGTCCAGAACCTCACGCCGTTGCCGGTCGGCATCCGTAGCAGGCGCGGTTGACAGGCTTGCCAGATAGGTTGCCATGGCCCTGATGTCGGTATCCGGCAAAGCCGAGAGAGATGCGACAACCTTCGCCATGGGTCCGCCGGCGCTGCCGTGATCTGCGGAATGGCCGGTGCGCAGATAGTCGAAAAGCGCGCTTTCCGTCCATGCCATGGGGCTTTTCGCTGTTCCCGCAATCGCCGGCGCTTCCCAGCCATCGGCATAGCCGCCTGTCAGCCGCGCCGCACCGGTCATCTCAGCACCAAGACTATTCCGTTCGGTGTGACAGGCGGAACAATGACCGAGGCCTTCGACAAGGTAAGCGCCGCGATTCCAGGCCTCTCCCTTGGCCGGCTCGTAGGCCACGGCATTGGCGCCAAGAAACAGCGTGTTCCAGCCGGCCATCAGACCGCGGATATTGAAAGGGGCAGACATCTCTGCCGGCTGAACCGGCGTTGCCGATGCGGGCGAAGCCATCAGATAGGCATAGAGATCCTGCAGATCGCCATCGGATACATTGACGAAGGATGTATAGGGATGAACGGGATAGAGGTGCGCGCCATTGCGGCTGACGCCTTCGCGCATCGCCCTTACGAAAGCCGAATAGGACCAGCCGCCGATGCCATGGCGCTCGTCTGGGGAAATATTGGCCGCATATACGGTGCCGAACGGCGTCGAAAATGCACGCCCACCACCAAGCGGCTGACCTTCGATGCCGACATGGCAGACATCGCAAGCACCCGCCGCCGCGACCAGCCTTCCCCGTTCGATGGAGGCCGGACTGAACAAGGCGGGATCGGGCCGTGGAATTGCGGCAACCGAGGGTCGGAACGGCGAGAGCGTTGCGACGCCGCAGGCCGCGATCCCGGCAAGCCCCGCCAAGCCGAAACCGCTCAGCCATCGGCGACGCTTGCGCTGAGTCTTCTCGGTGTTTTTGCCTTCGTCCTGCGATCTGCCTTCGAGCGCGGCGAGAACGCGGTCCGGGGTCAGCGGCAACTCCCGAAAGCGCAGGCCGGTGGCGTCATAGACAGCGTTCACGATTGCAGCGGCGCTCGGAACCGAGGCGGATTCGCCGACACCCAGCGGCGGCTCATCCGGACGTGGCACCATCAGCACGTCGATATCGGGCACTTCCTCGAATGTCAGGATCGGATAGCCGCCCCATTCGGCGCTTTCGACCGCCGTTTCGGAAAAGGTCACCTTCTCCTTGAGAACGCGGCTGACGGACTGGATGACATTGCCGTGGATCTGGTGGCGCACGCCATCCGGATTGATCATCAGCCCGGAATCCTGCCCCACCGTCACCCGCGTCACCGCCACCTCGCCGGTGCGCTTGTTGACGGCGACATCGGCGACCCAGGCGGACCAGGCAGCAGCCGTTCCCGGAAACTTGCCATGCACATAGACGGCATAGGCAAAGCCGCGACCATAAAGCAGATCGCCTTCGCCGCCCTCGCTACCCCATCGCGTGCGCGGTCGCCATCCGGCGCGTTCGGACACGGCGCGCACGAGATCGATGGCGCGCGGATCGGTCAGATACCGCAGACGATATTCGACCGGATCGACGCCGGCAGCTGCCGCCAGCTCATCGAAAAAGCTTTCATGGGCAAAGGAATTCGGCATGGCCGAGACGCCGCGAAACCACGATGCCCGGGCAATCGGCGGCATATCCTGAACGGCGATGCGCATGCTGGGAACGGCATAGGGCGGGATTGCGGTGCGATCCCCCATCTCGACGGTATCGTTGGTCGTCACCTTGCCGGTCAGCACAAGAGCGAGCGTCGGCGCGAGATTGGACGGGTAGCGCGTTTCGAAATCATAGGCGATCGGGCCGCCCTCCAAATCGAGCCCGCCGCTGATATCGACGACCTGCGCCGCACCTTTCGGCTCCCATCCATGCTCCTGCTCGCGCGTCAATTGCACGCGCACCGGGCGGGCAACGGCGCGTGACAGAAGCGCTGCGTCAGCCGTGACATCGTCGGCGCAATTTCGTCCGTAGCAGCCGGCAGCCTCATGGCGTTCGACGACGATGGCCTCCTCCGGCATCTCCATCAACCGGGCAAGATCGCGGCGCATGAAATGCGGGTTCTGCGTGCCCGACCATACGACGAGGCGCTCCGGGTTCCAATCCGCCACCGCGCAGGAAGGGCCGATCGATCCATGCATCTGGTAGGGCCAGACATAGGTGCGGTCCATGCGCGGCGAGGCAGAGGCCAAGGCGCGCTCGACGTCGCCTTCGTCTTTCAGGACACGGCGCATGGCGGGATTGTCGCGCAATGCCTGTTCCGGCGCGTTGAGATCCGGCCGGTGCGGCGGAGTGCGCCAGACGGGTTTGAGCGACCGCGCAATAGCCGCCGCCTGCTCCTCGCGTTCGGCAACGACGCCGAGAAAATCGCCGATCGCCACGACGGCAACGAAGCCCGGCATGTTCTCGACCGACTGGGCATCGACGTCCACCAGACTGCCGCCCACCCCCTCGCCGTGATCGTAACCGACATAGGGTGGGCGAACGACCCGGCCATGCAGCATGCCGGGCACGCGAACATCATGGACATAGGTCCAATCCCCAGCCGTCTTGGCAGCGATATCGGTGCGCGCCCGCGATTGACCGACGATACGATAGGCTTCGACGGGTTTGAGCGGGGCAAGCGGATCGATGTCGAGACGAAGATGCTGCCCGCGAACGAGATCTCCGTAAGCCACCCGGTTCGCACCATGGCCAAGGATGCCATCCTCGACGGTGATTTCACCGGGCGGAACATCCCATAAAGCTGCCGCTTGGGCGACAAGGTGGTGGCGCGCCGTGGCGGCGGCCTGGCGGAGCGGAATTGCGGCGACCTGGATCGTTTCGCTGGCGATGGTAGGCCCCTGATCCGGGACGGCGCTGGTGGTTCCAAGCACCATGCGCACCTGCTCCATGCGCAGATCGAGTTCCTCGGCGACGATTTGCGCCAATGCCGTGCGAATGCCTGTCCCGAGATCGACGTGACCGTTGAATGCCACGGCCTCGCCATCCGATGTCACGGCGAGATAGATTTCCGGTGCATTTGCACCGCCGGGTTTGAGGACGAGCAGCACATCCGGCTGCTCCAGATAGAGTTCGCGGCTGGTTTCGCGCGGTCCGGTCATGCGGCGCCCGCCTCCTTGTCGGTGGATGCCATCATCAGCGTGCGGGCGCGGCGCACGGCTGCGAGGATCTCCATATGGGTTCCGCAGCGACATAAATGGCGGCGCAAGGCGGCGCGGATCTCGGCTTCGCTGGGGTCGGGTTTTCGGGTGAGAAGGCCGACGGTCGCGATGATCATGCCGTTCAGGCAATAGCCGCATTGCGCGGCCTGCATTTCGACGAAGGCCTGCTGAACGGGATGCGGCACGCCATCGCGCGACAGGCCCTCCAGCGTCGTGATCTTTCGTCCGGCGACGGCGGCAAGCGGCGTCGTGCAGGCGCGCACCGGCCTGCCATCGACCAGTACGGCGCAGGCCCCGCATTCACCAAGGCCGCAGCCGAATTTCGGCCCGTTGAGTCGGCAGTCGTTGCGCAGCGGATAGAGAAGCGGTGTGTCAGCCGGCAGGTCGAAACGACATTGCTCGCCATTGATCGTAAGGGTCAGGGATGGCGCGGCCATTGCGTGCCTGCCATTCCGGCGGGACATCGCGCATAACTGGCCCGAGCACCCGGCGGGCGGGCGTGGGTCAGGATTGCGGCGTTCCCCTTTTGGTTTTTGTCGATCGCATCCATGAAGCGGATGATAGCGATAATTCATTCGCGTGCAAATGAATTATCGTCGTTATGTCACGACTGCTCATGGTTTGAAACGACTGCAGCCAGAGGAAACAAGGTTTTGTTTTTTCGACGCTTTATCTACAAACAGGCCATCACCTGCCTGAAAATGGCGTGATAAGACCCGCTTCAGGAAAGTTTGCGGATAAGGTCCAGCAACAGGCGTTGCTCCTGCGGATCGAGAGCCGCCAGCGTCTCTTCCGAGACGCTGCGGGCCGCATCGATATTGCGCGCAATGACCGCATCGCCTTCGGTCGTCAATGAAAGGACAAGGCGACGGCCGTCTTCGGGATCGGGCGACGTTTCCACATAGCCCCGGGCCACAAGCCGGTCGATCACGCCCTTGATCGTCGCCGCATCCATCGCCGTCTCCCGACCGAGACGGTTCTGCGACGTGGGCTGGATATCCTGTAATTTGGTCAGAGCCGACCATTGTGTGGTCGTTAGCCGATCCCCCATTCGCGCGGTGAAGATCGACACGTGGCGCTGGTTTGCCTGGCGCAGCAGGAACCCGATCTGCTGGTCGACGCGGTAGGTCGCCGGCTCACCGGATGTCTTTTCCCTGTCTGATTCGGCTGGCATCTGCGCTCCCACTGAAGGACAGCGCTCAGCCTGCCTTCGTCTTTTGGTTTAATTCGCTCTCGCTGTTTGTCAACGGCGCGACGACGCGCAAGGGCCGCTTGACAGCGTGCGACAACGCTCCGATAATCGTTTGTATACAAATAATCAAAATCGGCAAACAGTCGGGCCGAAGGGGAATGCCACATGGTCAAGCAGCAAGTGGAAAGCGCTGTCAACGGCAAGATCCGTTGCGATGCCTGTCCCGTGATGTGTTACATTGCCGACGGTCGCTCGGGCGCCTGCGACCGATACGCCAATGTCGCGGGAGATCTGATCCGCGTCGATCCGTTGACCGTGATCGAGAACACGGCGACGACGGGCGGCAAGCTGGTCGCCTTCATGCCCGGTAATGCTCAAAACGAGTGGGATGGCGATATCGTCCATTCCGGCACACCTTTCGTTACCGCCGTCGGCGCGGGAACAACCTATCCCGATTACAAGCCGGCGCCGTTCATCGTCTCCCAGACCCATGACGGCGTCGACATGGTGACCGTGGTCACCGAAGGCATCTTTTCCTATTGCGGCGCCAAGGTCAAAATCGATACCGATCGCTTCATCGGCCCGGAGGCCGCCACCGTGCGCGTCGAGGGCGAACCGGTCGGTCATGTGACGACGGGCGAATATGGTTCGCAGATGCTGTCGCTCGGCGGCGTGCACCACCTGACTGGCGGATCGAAGAAGGAAGGCCGCGTCACCTGCGATGCGCTCATGCGCCTGTGCAATCGCGAGCGCGTCGAGATGACGGTCGATGGCGGCGCAACGCTTTCGCTTCAGGCCGGCCAGCCGCCGGTGATCAACGGCGCAGAAGAAAGCCGCATGCGCGTCGGCTGCGGTTCCGCCACCATCGGCATGTTCGCCAAGCAATGGAAAGACATGGTCGACGAGGTCGTGGTGGTCGACGACCACATCACCGGCGTGCTTTCCGAACATCAGGCCGGAAAACTGCTCGACGTTGCGCCGACCGGTATCCGCATCAAGGGCCGCCGCTCGACCCCCGGGCGTTATTTCCAGGTCGCCGAACCCGGAACGGGCTGGGGTGGCACCAATATCTCCGACCCACTCGCCATTCTCAACGATTTCGATCCAAAGGTCGCCTATCCCGGCCTGCGGCTGCTGATGGTGTCCACGACCGGCGAGCAATATGGCTATTACATTCTCGACGACGAATTGAAGCCCATCCTGCAGACGACGCTACCGGCGCCGGTCATGGAGACGGTCGGCATCGTTGCGGAAAATTGCGAGCCAGCGATGGTTTCGGTGCTGTTCATCGGTGGCGCAGGTGGCAGCCTGCGCGCCGGCGTCACCACCAATCCCGTGCGCCTGACGCGTTCGGTAAAGGACGCATTGACCCATGTTTCCTGTGGCGGCGCCCCGGCCTATGTCTGGCCGGGCGGCGGCATTACGGTGATGGTGGATGTCACCCAGATGCCATCAAATAGTTTCGGCTATGTGCCGACCCCGGCCATCGTCGCGCCGATCGAATTCACGATGCGGCTGGAAGATTATCGCGCGCTTGGCGGGCATATGGATGCGGTGGTTCCGGTCGAGCAGGCGGTCGATCTTGCCGAACGCCGTATCGCGCCGATTGTCGCCAGCCCGTGGCCGACGGCGGGCCGCAATTTCAAGTGGGGCGCTTGAAGCGCGCAAGGACAGGATCATGGGACCCATCGCCGCCTACCTCGATGGACATGCGAACGGCCGGTTGCATCTGCAACACGGTCCGATCGACCTCGTCATCGGCGTCGATGGCGCGATCTCCCTGGAGCTGGAAGCCTATTTCCGCAACCATGCCTTTGCGCAGGCAAACCGGCGGTTCCAAACGGTTCTTGAAGAACTGGTTGCCGAATTGCCGCTGCTGAAAGCGCGCGTAACAGACGGCTCACCGACGCCCGAAGGCAGCATCGCCAGGCGCATGCATCGCGCGGTCCTGCCCTTCGCTGCCGGACACTTCATCACGCCGATGGCCGCCGTGGCTGGCGCCGTCGCCGATGAGGTGCTTTGCGCGATCCTCGCCGGCTTTCCAGACGACAACCGCCCGTCCCGCATCTACGTCAACAATGGTGGCGATATCGCCCTGCATCTGGATGCCGGCGCGGAATACCGCATCGCCATCGCCCGCGAGGATGGCGCCGATCTTGGAGCCTTCGCAATCGATTCTGACAGCACGACGCGCGGCATCGCCACCTCGGGCCGGGGTGGACGGTCGCTTTCGATGGGCATCGCCGATTCCGTGACCATTCTTGCGACAAGCGCCGCAGACGCCGATGCCGCCGCCAGCATCGTTGCAAATGCCGTCGACCTGCCCGGTCATGCTGCGGTCCACCGCCTGCCGGCAAACAGCGTCGTAGACGACAGCGATCTCGGCGACCTACCGGTCGTCGTCGGTATCGATCCGCTGAGCGTCAACGACGTTGCCCATGCGCTGGATCGTGGCGCAGACAGAGCCGAAACCTTGCGCCGCCGCGGCCTCATCGACCGCGCCGCGCTTTTCCTCGGCAGGCAGGGGCGCATCGTCGCTCCGCCCGCATTCTCATCGCTTTCTATCCCGGAGACCAAACGTTATGCCTGAACCCAAGGTCCGCAAGATCGTCACTATCGTTGAGGATGTCTTCCATGAAGGTGGCCCGGTCACCGACACGCCGCTGAAGCACGGCGCGGTGCTCGCCGTCATCGAAAATCCCTTCGCCGGTCGCTACGAACCGGAAATCTCCGGTTTCATGAAAGATTTGGAACCGCTCGGCCTCGAAATGGCCCGCAAGCTGATCGACGTGCTCGGCGGCGACGTCGGATCGATCGAGGGTTATGGCAAGGGCGCCATCGTCGGCCAGGGCGGCGAACTGGAACATGGCGCGCTGTGGCATGTTCCCGGCGGCTATGCCATGCGCGAGGCGCTGGGTCACGCGAAAGCCATCGTCCCCTCGACCAAGAAGGTCGGCGGTCCCGGCACGCGGCTGGATGTTCCGGTCACTCATATCAATGCATCCTATGTTCGCAGCCATTTCGACGCGATGGAAGTCGGCGTTGCCGATGCGCCGCGCGCCAACGAAATCGTGCTCACCCTCGTCATGACGACGGGCGCGCGCATCCATGCCCGTGTCGGCGGCCTCAAGGCCGAAGACGTCAAGGGCGAGGACGGTCTGCGGTGAAGGCGCAGATCCGCAAGCTCGCCGTTTTCGTCGAGGAAACCCGACGCGAAATGGATCGCCCGATCGAGCCGCCGACGCGCAAGGCTGCGGCAGTTGCGATCATCCGCAATCCTTTCGCCGGTCGATATGTCGAGGACCTTTCGGAACTGATCGAAATCGGCGCGGAACTTGGCGGCCTGCTCGGCCGCCGATGCGTCGAGGCGCTCGGCATTGCCCCACAGGCGGCCGAAAGTTACGGCAAGGCGGCGATGGTCGGAGAGAATGGTGAGCTGGAACATGCCGCCGCCCTCCTCCACCCCGCGCTCGGCAAGCCCTTGCGCGAGGCGGTGGAAAAAGGCGCGGCACTTGTGCCGTCTTCCAAGAAACGCGGCGGACCGGGACAGGTGCTCGATATTCCCCTAGGCCATAAGGATGCGGCCTATGTCCGCTCTCATTTCGACGGCATGGAAGTCTGGCTGAACGACAGCCCGCGCGCCGACGAAATCATGGTCGCCGTCGCGGTTACCGATAGCGGCCGGCCGCTTCCGCGTATTGGCGGGCTCACGGTGTCCGAAGTCGAAGGCAAGGATGGGCTTCGCTGACATCGGCGGCGCTTGACAGGCGCGAAACGCGCTGACAATATCGTTTGTATACAAACAATAATAGTAAGGAACAGCCGTGTCACAGCCTCTCGCTTCGGCGACCGACACCCGGACTCCGCCCGCTGCCCAATCGATCGTTGCCGGCGTCGATGTCGGCGGCACGTTTACCGATCTCGTGCTTTTCAACGCGGCCGAGGGAACGGTGCGGCTTGCCAAGACGCCGACGACGCTCGACAACCAGTCGCATGGCGTCATTCACGCGCTGGAAGCGGCGGAGGCGGATTTCGCCGCGCTCGACCTCATCGTCCACGGCACGACGACCACGACCAATGCGGTTCTAGAGCGCAGGCTCTGCAAGACCGGCCTTATCACGACCATGGGCTTTCGCGATGTGCTGGAACTTGGTCGCCGCACCCGGCCGCAGCCCTATGGCATGAAAGGCGATTTCCGCCCGATCATCCCCCGCGACCTGCGTCTTGAGATCCCCGAACGCATGGACGCACGCGGCGCGGTCGTCACCCCGCTCGACGAAGCCGCTCTCCGTGCTGCGATCGCCGAACTGATCGATCAGGGCTGCGAGGCGCTGGTTATCCATTTCCTGCATGCCTATGCCAACCCGACGCACGAGCTGCGCGCCGGCGAGATCGCCCGGGAACTCTGGCCGAACAGCAATATCACGCTTGGCCACGCGCTCCTGTCGGAAAGCCGCGAATATGAGCGCGGCGTCACGGCCGCGGTCAATGCCTCGGTGCAGCCGCTCCTTCGGCGCTATGTCGAGCGGCTTGCCGATACGCTGGCCGGGCGTGGCTATCGCCACGACGTTCTGGTCATGAACGGCAATGGCGGCATGGTTTCGGCCCTGCATGTGGCCAACGAGGCCGCCAAGACGGTGATGTCCGGCCCCGCCTCCGGCGTCATGGCCGCCGCCTATACTGGCCGCCGCGCCGGCATGGAAAATCTCATCACCTATGACATGGGCGGAACCTCCACCGACGTCGCCCTCATTCGCAATGCCGAGCCGACGGTCTCCAACGAGATCGAGGTCGAATATGCAATGCCGATCCATGTGCCGATGGTGGATGTGCGCACCGTCGGCGCTGGCGGCGGATCGATTGCCCGTATTACTGCGGCCGGCCTGTTGCAGGTCGGGCCGGATAGCGCCGGCGCGACCCCCGGCCCGATCTGCTATGGCCGTGGCGGCACCAAGCCAACGATATCGGATGCCAACCTGCTGCTCGGCCGCCTCAATCCGGCGCGGCTTGCCAAGGTGCCGGGCGGCATCACGCTCGACGACATCGAGGCGATCTTTCAGCGCGACCTCGGCGACCGCCTCGGTCTCGATGCGATCCAGGCAGCCGAAGCCGTCATCCGCATCGCCAATGCCCGCATGTCGGATGCGGTGCGCATGGTTTCCGTCAGCCTTGGCGAAGACCCGCGCGATTTCGCGCTGTTCGCCTTCGGCGGCGCCGGGCCGTTGCATGCCTGCGCCATCGCCCGCGAGCTTGGCATTCCCAAGGTGCTTGCCCCGTCGCGGCCAGGCATTACCAACGCGCTCGGCTGCGTCGTTGCCGATCTGCGGCATGATTTTGTGCGTACGGTCAACCGGCCGCTCGCAGTTGCCGATATGGACGCCGTTCATGCCCTGTTTGCACAGCAGAGCGAAGACGGTCGCCGCCTGATCGGCAAGGAAGCCGTCACCATCCGCGAAATCGTCGAGATCCGCTCCGTCGACATGCAGTTCATCGGCCAGACGCATTTGCTGCGCGTGCCGTTGCCTGACGGAACACCCAGCCGGGAAGACCTGCAGCGGCGCTTCGAGGAAGCCTATTTTGCCCGCTTCCATGTCGAGTTGCCGGACATCCGCGCCAACCTCGTCAACGTCAACACGTCGGTGATCGGCCGTCGCGCCGAAATCGACCTGTCGGCGCTGATCGATGCCGCCGGACGCAAAGCGACGCTGGCGGAAGCCGAGACCGGACGCCGCCCGGTCTGGTTCGGCGGCTTCGTCGATACGCCGGTCTACTGGCGCGACCACCTGCCCGCCGATGCTGTCATTCAAGGCCCCGCCATTGTCGAGCAGATGGACACGACCATCATCATCGAGCCCGGCGACGTCGCCCATCAGGACGGCGACGGCAACATCATCATCACCATCGGAGGCTAAGGCCATGGGCACCGCGACCATCGATCCCATCACGCTCTCGGTCATCCAGTCCGGCCTGCAACAGGTCTGCGACGAGATGGATCTCACCTTTTCCCGCGCCGCCTTCTCGCCCGTCATCGCCGAGGCGAACGACCGCTCGGACGGCATCTATTCCGCCGTAGACGGTTCGCTGATCGCGCAAGGCGCAAGCGGCCTGCCGGTTTTCGTCGGTACGATGCAGTATTCGACGCGGGTGCTGATCGAAATGATCGCTGCCGGCAAGGCGGCCGCGCCGCAACCCGGCGATATCTATATCGTCAACGATCCCTATCTCGGCGGCACGCATCTGATGGATGTGCGCTTCGCCATGCCTGTTTATCGCGACGGCGAGATCTTCTGCTGGCTCTCCAACACCGGCCATTGGCCGGATACGGGCGGCGCCGTGCCCGGCGGCTTCTCGGCCTCGGCGACGGCCGTCGAGCAGGAAGGCTTGCGCCTTCCGCCGGTGCGGTTGTTCAAGCAGGGCGTTCTCGACCCGGAAATCTACGCCATCATCTGCTCCAACATCCGTGTCGCCGATCAGCGCATCGGCGATGTCAAGGCACAGGCCGCCGCCCTGCTCGTCGGTGAGAAACGTCTCGGACGCCTTCTCGACCGTTATGGCGATGCGACCGTCAACACCGCCATCGGCGAGTTGCGCCGTCGCGCCGCCCAGCAGATGCGCGCCAACATCAAGCTTATCCCGGATGGCGTCTATCACTCCACGGCCTATGTCGATAGCGACGGCGTCGTCAACGAGCCGCTCGAGATCCGACTGGCGGTGACGGCCAGGGATGGGGGGCTCAGCTTCGATTTCAGCGGCTCCTCGAAGCCCTGCATGGGCCCGATGAACTCGGTTCTGGCGACAACGCTGTCGTCTGTCTATCTCGCCATGCGCCATATCTTCCCGGACGTTCCGATCTCGGCGGGTGCCTTCGAGCCGCTGCATGTCATTCGTCCGGAAGGCACGTTTCTCGATGCGCAATATCCACGCCCGGTGTCCGGTTGCGCTGCCGAAGTCAGCCAGCGCATTGCCGAAGCGGTGTTCGCGGCGCTGGTGGAGGCACTGCCCGATCGCGTCACCGCTTCGCCGGCGGGTTCGTCGGGCAACTTCGCGCTTGGCGGTTTCGACCCCGAGCGCAATCAGGGCTACGTCATGTATCAAATCTCCGGTGGTGGCTATGGCGGCAATGCCGATCATGACGGTCTTGCCAATGGCTGCTCGACCATCGGCATCTCAAAAGCGCCGCCGGTGGAGATCATGGAGCAGCAATATCCGGTCCTCTATCATCGCTACGCGCTGCGGGAAGGATCGGGAGGCGCGGGCCGTCATCGCGGCGGTTTCGGCCTCGACTATGAGATCGAGCTTCGACGCGGACAGGCGACGGCGAGCTTCGTGATGGATCACGGCCGCTTCGGCCCGCCCGGCGCGCTCGGCGGCCAGGATGGCGCGCCGAACCGGGTCACGGTGACCCGCGATGGCATCGCGATGACGCCGGAGCATCTTTCGAAGGCGCAGGACATTCCCCTGAAGAGCGGCGATCGCGTGCGCGTCCAGACGCCCGGCGGTGGCGGCTATGGCGATCCGCTGAAGCGCGACCCGCAGTCAGTGGCGGAAGACGTGCGGCTCGGTCGCTACAGCCCCGCCGACGCGCAAGCCATGTTCGGCGTCCATATTGCTGAAAACGGCGAGCTGGATTTGGAACGAACCGCGACGGCACGCGCGCCGAAAAACGCCGCCTGAGACCATGGCCCTATCGGGCCATGCACGACTAATTCATTCGTATACAAACAAATTAAACCGAAAGAGACCGCAATGGACGCTTATGCCGCGACGGCCGCCCAGCCGGCCTACCCGATCCCCGAAAACGTCTTTGCAGAACGCGTCGTCAGCGTGAAGCATTTTACCGACCGGCTGTTCAGCTTTCGCATCACTCGCCCGGCGAGTTTTCGCTTTCGCTCCGGCGAATTCGTGATGATCGGCCTGCCGAATGCGGCAAAGCCAGTGTTCCGCGCCTATTCCATCGCCAGCCCTTCCTGGGACGAGGAGATCGAGTTCTTTTCGATCAAGGTCGAGGACGGCCCGCTGACCGAGCATCTGCAGAAGATCGTTCCTGGCGATACGGTGCTGATGCGCAAGAAGCCGACCGGCACGCTGGTGCTCGATGCGCTTCTGCCCGGCAAGCGGCTCTACCTCCTGTCGACCGGAACCGGGGTCGCTCCCTTTGCCAGCCTGGTGCGCGATCCCGAAACCTACGAGAAATTCGAGGAGGTCATCCTCGTCCAGACCTGCCGCGAGGTCGCCGAACTTCGCTATATCACCGAACTGGTCGAGGGCCTGCAGGACGATCCTCTGGTCGGAGAATTTGCCGCCGACAAGTTGCGCCTGCATACGACAACGACGCGTGATTCTTTCGTGCGTATGGGACGGGTCACCGATCTGATGCGCTCCGGCAAACTGTTTACGGATCTCGGCCTGCCAGCGATCTCGCCCGAAGGGGACCGCGCGATGATCTGCGGCTCGATGGATATGCTCAACGAAACCAAGAGCGTGTTGCAGGGCTTCGGCCTCGTCGAAGGCGCGAACAATGCGCCTGCGAGCTTCGTCGTGGAGCGCGCTTTCGTCGGATAAGACTGCGAGGCGGCCCTCAGGCCGCCTTTGCCCGCCCGGCGATGATGTCTTCCGTGGTGAAAATATCGATCTGATCCGGCATCCGGGTCAGCACATGATCGAGCGTCGCCTGATGCGCGACCGGCACCGAACTGCCGACCGCATCCGAGACGACGATGGCATGGAAACCGGCATCGACCGCGTCGAAAACGCTCGCCAACACGCAGACATCGGTCTCGACGCCAGTGAATACCAGCCGCTCGATGCCGTCCGCCTTCAGGCGTTCGGCAAAGCCCGGCGCCTTGAACACCGAATAGGTGAACTTTTCGATCTGCTCGTCTGGAGACGCCAGCGCCGCAAGCGGCGCGACGAGATCCTGGTAGGCGGGATCGATGTTTGACGTCGTCAGCATCGACCAGTGCCGGTAATAGGTCTGCCAGCGGCCAGGTGCGGCTTGCGGCGTTTCCGGCAACATGAATTTTGCAAACAGCGTCCGTCCCTTGAAAGCCTCGCAAAGCCGCAGCACGTTCGGCAGGATTTCGGTGACCGCCGGCGTATGCCAGGCGGTCTCTTCCGCGAAGAGACGCTGCATGTCGATGACGATATGCAGAACCGTGTCGTCTTCAAAGGTCAAGCGGCATCCTCCATCGGGATCGTATGTGCGGGCGGCCAGACGAGTGAGACTTCGCTGCCCTCGGCATATATTTTGCCGGTACTGTTCTGGGCGAAGAGCTTGAGCGACGTACCGTCCTTGGCCGTCAGCACATAGGTGAGCGCCGGCCCGGCATAGATGACGTGATCGATGCGGGCGGAGAGGCGGTTCGAGCCCATGGCATCGCCGCTTGCATCAATTTCTGCGATCTGCATTTTTTCTGGACGCACGGCGACCATGGCCTTGGCGCCCGTCGCCTGCAGGGGCGATGCGGCGCGCACGCTTGTCCCATCGGAAAGCCTGAGCGCCCCGTCCATGACCACGCCCTTGAGGAAATTCGTATCGCCGAGAAATTCGGCGGCGAAACGCGTCTTCGGCAGTTCGTAGACCTCCGCCGGCGGTCCCATCTGCACGATGCGGCCGCGATCGAGAATGGCGACGTTATCTGACAAAGCCAGGGCTTCTTCCTGGTCGTGAGTAACGAAAATCGTCGTCAGTCCCGTTTCGCGCTGGATGCGCTTCAGCTCCACCTGCATTTCCTGTCGCAAGCGGCGGTCGAGCGCCGAGAGCGGTTCGTCGAGCAGGAGAACGCTCGGCTGGATGACCACGGCGCGGGCAAGCGCCACGCGCTGCTGCTGGCCGCCGGAAAGCTGCTTGGGACGGCGCTCTCCGAAACCGGGTAGTCGAACCATTTCAAGGGCGCGATCTACCAGTTTCTTGGCTTCCGCACCGCGAATGCCGCGCCGGGCGAGACCGAAGGCGACGTTCTGGGCGACCGTCATATGCGGAAACAACGCGTAGGACTGGAAGACCATGCCGATATTGCGCGCATACACGGGCGTGTCGGTGACATCGGCGCCGCCGATCGCCACCTTGCCGCTATCGGGGGTGATGAAACCGGCAACGATGCGCAGAAGCGTCGTCTTGCCGGAACCCGAGGGACCCAGCAGGCTGGTGAACGACCCTTGCGCAAAATGCGTGGTAATGTCGGCCAGAACCGGCACCTGGCCGTAAGTCTTGGCGACGGAAGTGATATCAACGTTTGTCACGGGCGCCTCCAGGGCGGGCAAAGATCGCAAAGACGACGATGACGCTCATCGAGCCGAGCAGCAGGATGGTAGAGATCGCATTGATCTCCGGCGTGAAGCCCTTGCGGATTGCCGAGTAGATTTGCACCGGCAGCGTCGCGAAGCCGGGCGTCGACAGGAAATAGGAAATGACGAACTGATCGAGCGAAACCGCGAACGCGAACAGCGCCGCGCCGAGAATGCTGGGCGCGAGAAGCGGCAGCGTGACGGCGAAGAAGGCGTGCACCGGCGTCGAGCCGAGGCTGACGGCAGCCTCTTCCAGATCGGAGCGGATCGTTTTCAGGCCGGTTCCGACCACGAGAACGACATAGGGAATGGCGAGCGCCACATGGCCGATCAGCAAGGCATGCATGCCGCGCCCGATGCCGGTCCAGAAGAAGAAGACCAGCATGGCCGTGCCGGTGATCAGCCACGGAATGGCGATCGGCGGCAGCAGCAGCAGTTGCAGGAGCGTGCGTCCCCGCACCGCGCGCCGATCGAGCGCGACGGCAGCCATCGTGCCGGCAAGCGTGGCGAGGACCGCCGTGATCAGCGCGATGACAATCGAGTTGATACCGGCCGAAATCAGCTGCTCATTTCCGGACAGCGCCACATACCATTGCGTCGAAAAGCGGAATGGCAGCTCGTAAAGCGGGGATTCGTTGAAGCCCATCGCCATCATCACGACAATCGGCAGATAGAGAAAAACGAGGATCAACAGCAGGTAGAAACGGGCAAGCGCCTTCATGCCGCACCTCCCGCGCTGCGACGCAGCACACCGGAGAAGGTGGCGAAGATCGCCAGAATGACCGCCAGCATGGTGAAGGAGAGTGCCGCACCCAGCGGCCAGTTGAAGGCCTGCGTGAACTGGTCTTCGATAACGGTGCCCATGGTGACGCCGACACGGCCGCCGAGAATGCGCGGTTCCATGAACGAGCCGATCACCGGAACGAAGGTTAAAATGGCGCCCGTCGTCAGACCGGGCAGCGCCATCGGCAGCAGCACGCGGCTCAGGATCGTCCACCAGCGCGCGCCAAGGCTCTGCGCCGCTTCGATGATCGCGTCATCGATGGTCACGAGCGCGATATAGCAGGTGAGGATCATATAGGGCAGATAGCCGTGCACGAGGCCAAGGACGATGGCCGGCCGCGTATAGAGAAAGCCGATGGAACCGGCGCCGGGCCATACCGAATGCAGGAGAACATCCAGAAAGCCGCCCTCGCGCAGCACCATGGTCCACGAAAACACGCGCACGAGGCCGTTCGTCCAGAAGGGCAGCAGAATGAGGATCAGCAAGGTCTCTCGCGCCCGCCCGACGGTTGCCCGCGCCAAGGCCAGTGCGGCGAAGAAGCCGAGCACGGCGCACAGGAATGTCGTCCAGAAGCCGATGACCAGCGAATCCCAGGCGATGCCGACGAGGTAAGGCTGGGTGACGAAGGCCTTGTAGTGCTTCAGGGTAAAGACGATGGGCGCGCGGCCCATGGGCGTCGCATTCATGAAGCTGAAGGCGAGCATGGTGCAAAGCGGCAGGAACACCGCGATCAACAGCCAACCATAGGTCGGCAGGAGCAGGGCCGCCGTCGCGAACCAGGACGGAAGGCGGTGTCCCGCAGCCGCGCCGGACGGCGAAGCTGCGGAACGAGCGAGCGTATCAGCCGGCATAGAAGGCTTTGACTTCCTGCCAGAGGTTGTTGAAGGCCTCGCGACGATCGTCCGGCAGCGCCGACTGGATCGTCATGGTCTTCAGATAGCTCGGGTCGTGGATCTTGCGGTTCAGATCGTCGGCCGGCAGCTTTTCCATGGCGGCGGCGTTGGCCGAGGCCGGAGCGCCGACCTTGGTCGCCCACTCGACATAGAAGTCGGGGTCGATCATGTGGTTGATGAAGGCAAGACCGGCATCCGCATTGGTCGTGCCCGCCGGGATGCAGAGATTGTCGAGCCAGCCGATGCCGCCTTCCTTGGGAACGACGAATTCGACCGGCAGCTTGCTGTTGCGCTTGGAACGCACCGCCGCACCCGACCAATAAACCGACAGGTCGAATTCCTTGGCGGCGAAGGACTTGTTCCACTGGTCTTCGCTCGACCATAGCAGCTTGACGTTTTCCTTGAAAGCCTTGAGCTTTTCGGTAACGGCGGCGAGGTCGGACGGATTGT
This sequence comes from uncultured Rhizobium sp., assembly GCA_945952045.1. Lineage (GTDB taxonomy): Bacteria > Pseudomonadota > Alphaproteobacteria > Rhizobiales > Rhizobiaceae > Metarhizobium. The sequence continues at coordinate 264,928 of CAMFHE010000001.1, read as the reverse complement.
TCATGTCCTGGCCGCTGAGCAGCGCGCCGATGGCGACCGAAGTCACCGCGTCGTCGAACAGCGCGACCTTGTTCTTGTGGGCCGGATCGCCAAGCGCGGCATAGCTCTCGGGCTTGGCAGCGCCTTCGGCGATGGCGAGCGAGGTGATGCCCCAGACCCAGGCGACGCCGAAGGTCTTGTCTTCGAACTTGATGTTCGGATGATCCTTCAGTTCCGGCGAAAGGCCGGCCGAATTCGGCATCTTGGAGAAATCGATCGCCTCGATCAGACCTTCGCTGGCGGCCTGCTGGGTGCGGGCGCTGTTGATCAGCACGACATCATAGGCGCCGGGATTGGTGCGCAGCTTGGTGAGCATTTCCGGCTCGGAGCTGAAATAGTCGTGAACGACCTCGATTCCGGTCTTTTCCTTGAAGGCGGCGAGCGCCCACTTCTCATCGGTGCCGTAACCCTGCCAGTTCAGCACGGTGATCTTGCCTGCCGCGCGGGCCGGACGCGAAATGAAGGGCAGCGGAGCGGCGGCGAGCGCGCCGGCGCCCATAAGGCCGAGTGTCTGGCGACGTGTAGTTTTCATAGCAGGTTCCCTCTCTCATGCCGTTTCCCGCCGCGCCATGCGGAGATGTTCGAAAACGGCTGTTCACCATCTGCCTTTCCGTCGCTGGCGGCCGCCTGCTTTCCTCTCAGGGCAGGCCGGACGATCCGGAAAGACGTTGTCATTTTTATTTGTATACAAACGAGTATGGCAGCAGTCTTTCCTTTGTCAAGCCGCCGTTTTGCTGTCTTTCGGCAGATGCCAGACAGTCAGTCGCGCGCCCGGCGCTGCCCCGCCGAGATCGAAGCGAACGCCGCCTTCAACGGCCATTGCGACCAGTGGCCTATCGCCAAGCCGGGCCGCAACGACATCCGGCACGTCGAGATTGTGCAGCGTCAAGAACCCGGCTTCGGCATCGCTTTTTCCCAGGACGCAGGTGAAGCTGCCTTCGTCGAAAGCGACATGGGAGAGACGCCCGCGACGATCGGTCGAAAGCACCATTCGTTCGCCTTTGCGCAATTGCAGGACGCCATCCACGACATCGACGCGGACAGGCCCGAACGGCGACAGGATCGGCCCCGCGGAAACATCTTGCCCGTCATTCGTGAGCGTCCAGCCGCGCCATGCATCGAACCCGATCGTTTCCTCCGAGGCCATCAAAGGCAGCAAGCCCGCCCAGATGTAGAAAGGATCGGTATCGCCCTGATCCATCGCCTCTCCGGTGGTCGCATTGTAGTTTTCGGCCGCGATGCGCATCTCACGCCACGACTGCATGAACAGATCATAGCTGTTGCGGGCAAGCGTCGTCGCCTCGGCATCGAAACCGTATCGCCTCAGACCGAGCCAGACCATGTAATTGACATTCGGCCAGATGCGGCCACGCCAGTAAACGTTTTCCGAAAAGGCGGCATCGTCGCGCGTGGCGTTGGGAAGCGGAAACGGGCCGGCAAAGGTTGCGGGATCGCCAAGGTGGCCAAGCAGCCGTTCGGCCTGCGCCTGGCTCGCCGCGCCACAAACGAGCGGATAAAAAGACGTCGGGGACAGCGAGCGGACAAATCCGCCCTTGCGCTGGCGATTGGCGAACACGCCGCGCTCCTCGTCCCAAAGCTCTGTCCCGATCAACTCCCGGCTGCGTGCGGCAAGTGCTGCGAATTCAGCGGCATCCGCCTCGTGGCCCAGCACGGTCGCGATCTTCGAGAGCATTTCGGCGTCGGTCGCAAGCGCACAATTCAAACCGAGATCGAAGGTCGAAAGCGTTCGCGTCGCCGGATCGTAGATCGCTTCGTCATGGGTGGCGGAATTGTCCATGCCCGTTTCGTTGCGCGCGCCGAAAACCGTGCCCTTGTAGAGCCCTGCACCGACATCGCTTGTGCCACAGGAGATGAGGCCTACGCCATCGGGATCGCGGTTCTGCCGCCACCAGCGCTGATTGCGGGCCAGAGCCTCGTACGTCGCCTCCAGCACCGACCGCTCGCCCGAGCGCTGATAGCAAAGCCAGGCGACAAGCGCCCCCGTCGGCGGCTGGCTGCGGTCGACCCAGGCATCGTTCGAGGTCACGATGCAGGCAACGTTGCCCTGCGGCGTCGCACCGGCCAGCGCCACGGCCATGTTCTGGCGGGCAAGATCGATGTCGAAGACCGAAGACAGCAGCGCCGCGAACGTCTGGTCATTGTACCAGACGGCGAAATCGCCGAGGTTCCAGATACGCGTGACCGCCGTATAGGCGCGCTGATTGACCGGATCCCAGATGGTGTTCCAGCCGACGATATCGCGTACCGCATCCAGCGCGCCATCGAAACGGCCGCTGTGCAACGGTGCGATATCGGCCGGCTTGGCCGCAACGGCCGCCCGCGCCTTCTCGATCGCAAGGCTCGCGCTATCGGCAATCGCCAGACCATAGGCGCCGGTGCGCATCATTTCCATGTTGAAGCGCAGACCAAGGACCGGAGCCTGATCGCCGCGCGTTGCGGTGTAGAAATAGCCGTTCGCCTCGAAGTCGGCGCGCAAGGCTTCGATACTGTCATGCGCCGTCACCTGGATCGGCGCATCGGCGGTTGCCACCGCCAGGAAACGGCGGTCGATTTCGATCAACGCCACCTGCGCATCGTGATCGTAGCGCACGAGTTCGCCGCTTTCGGCCGAAACGGCCAGCGTCAGCCAGAACCGCGTGCCCCATTCGCTGACCGCGGATGCCGACCACGAGCCGCGCAACACAAAAGGATCGACCGCGCTGGCGGAGAAGGAAATCGCGGTTTCGGCCAGTTCCGTTTCCAGCTCGATCAGCCGGTTGCCGATGGTGTGGCGCCCGAAACGCACGGTATCCTTGCGCGGCTCGATCAGGCTCGTCTGGCGAAGACGGCTGGAATAGAGCACCGGCGTTACTTTAAACCCCAAGGGCCGGTAGACAAGTTCGGCCGGCCGTGTGGACCAGCTGTTCCAGGCGCTGGACAGGGGAATGGTCGAATGACCGCGCATCGTGTGGCCTCCTTAAGTCTCTGGCGAGCGCAACAAAAGCAAACGCGGCGGCGCCGTCAAGCCGCTCTCGTCGGGCCAGGGTTCGCCTGCAAACGGTGTCCCGGCATAATATCGATTAGCAGCCGTATTGCTGACCTTCAGCGTCAGCCTGTGCTCGCCGCCGGCCAGCGCGCCGAGGTCGAGCCGGAAGGGAGGCCGCGACCGTTGCCCGACCGGATGACTATCGATCTCGGCTTCGACGGCGACGCTTACACCCGGCAGCTCAAGCTGAACATGAACCGGCTCGATGAGTGAAAATCGGCAGGCATATTCGCCCGTTCCCGAAAAATCGGCAAAGCCCTGCGCCTGCCATCCCTGCTCGACGGAGATCGGAACGAATGTGGTGTTTGCGTCCGGGCGGAACTCCCAGCCCGTCGCGAGTGTGACGCTTTCGCTGATCGCGACCGGCGCGAAGGCTGCGACATCATCGAACCGACCGGGGCGTGGCGTTACCCTCACACAAACCAGGTCCTGCGGCGACAAGCGAATATGCAGTTGCCCGGCCGTCTTTGGCGCGGAGACAGTGCCGGTCAGCGTATCCCAGATCTCGAATTCACCATTGACGGCAAGGCCTACATCCTCTTCGGCCTCACCCTCGTTGAACAGGACGATGCGCGAGGCGGGGGCGGAATCGCGCCCGAGAGACCACTGGATGGCTTGACCGGATGCGATGACAGGTGAATCCGTCTTGAGGCTGGATACAAGGCTGTTCAACGCCGGCCCCTCGGGCGGTTGCGGCCATTGCTGGCAGAGGCGCAGCGTTTCCTCGCTCAGATCTCCCGTTACAGGGCCGGAAATCCACACGGCACCACCACTGGCAGCAAAATTGGTGATCGTCGCGAGCGTCGACGGCAAGCGGATATGGGTGGCGGCGGGCAGCACAAGCGCCTGGAAACGAAGCCCGTTCGCTTCCAGCACGCCGTCGCGGATGAGTGCCGACGCAAGCGATTCCTCATCAAGGATCATATGGCCGACCGACGCGCCCGCAAGCCCGGCGCACCAAGCACCGAAATGCGGGGCATGCGCATGGCGCGGCCCTTCGACATAGGCGGTCGCCAGCGGATAGAGAATGGCGACCGGCGTTTCCGGAACCGTGTCCTCCAGGAATGCCGACAGTCTCGACGTCTCGGACGTGAGATCGGCATGATGATGCCACCATGGCTCGAAATTGAGGCCGGGTGAGAAATCGAAACGCGGGTTGACGAACAGGCGCGGGTCTTGATCGGCGCCATCGTTCTGGAAGAGGGCGTGCATGATCAGCTGGCGCATACCGGCCATATGCAGCCGGATCGCTTGCGCGCGCAAAATTGCCGGAGTCAACTCCCATTGCCCAGCACCGCGCCGTTCCGTGCGGGTGGCCGTCACATAGAGTTCCGCCATGGTGCGGCTACGTCCATTCGCGCGCGCGACGGAATCGCCAAGCTTCGGGGACAGCTGTGCGGAGAAATTGTTGACATCGACGGCGGTCTCGTCGCGCAATGCGTCGATACCGAAGAAATCGACGGCCGGCGCGACGCGCGGGTCGATGGAGGAAAACCCGCCGTTCAGCGCGAAACTGCCAATATGCGGCAGGATTTCATGCCCGGTGAACCGCAAGCCGTTCCTACGGCAGAAATCGCGCAACGGTCGGAAGAAGCCTTCCGCCATCAGCCGGTTATAGGTTTCGTAAAAGCGCTGCCGCAGCGAAGCACTTACGGCGCCGAGATCGTAGACCAGCGAAAACAGGACGGTTACGAAGCTTTCTTCACCCGCTGCTTCAACTGCAGCCTTCAGCCGCGGCGTATAGAGCGGACTATTGCCGAGCGCTCCGGTTCGTTGCCGCCAGGTATAGAATTGTGGCGCGGGCTGATCGTAGAAAAGAAAGCTGAGCGTCGAGCCCATATGCGGGCCGAGAACACGGGCGAACGGTTCCAGCCCGACCTCGACGAAACGCGCGCCCGCTTCCGGCAAGAGATAGTTGATGAGCCTCGATGTCAGCGACCGCGCTGCGATGAAGACCGTCAGGCGCTCTCCGGCGGCCAGTTCGTCGTCGAGCACAAAGCCGCAGCCATGATCGGTTGGCTCAAGCCGCACCTTGGACGTAACCTCACGCAATGCGCGCGGATCATTGCAATTTTCACCATGCGCCAGCGCCGCGACCAGTTCCCAGTCGCCGAAGACAGGCTTGCCGCCATCGAAGATCCAGCTGGCGATATCCGGCCCCATGCCGGTGGCGAACGGCGCTTCGATATCGGAAATCTCGCCTGATCGGCCCTCGACCGTTGCCCAGAAAAGATGGCGCTCGCGCAGATGCGGAGCGCCCTCGACCGTTCGCCCGCCCGCCTGTCCGCTGGTCCAGTTGTAGTCGTCATAAAGGCCGGCAACCAAGCCGAGGCGCTGCATTTCATCGACCGCGCGACGATAGCGCTCCAGGAATGCTTCAGAGAGATAGTCATGCCGCGGCATGGACAGCCGCGCCTGGATCAGGATCGTGCCGTAACCCTTGTCGCGAAAATCGCGCAACTGGCTCTCGATCTCGTCATCGCTGGGAAGGCTGGACCAGAACCAGTAGGCCGCCATGCGCAGGCTCGGTGGCGGCGTGTGAAAACACGTTTCGACACCGGCAGAAACTCCGCCCATTCTCGCCTCCCCCAAAGCCTCGTGCCGCCGCGCAAGCTTTCGCCTGCATCACGCCCGAGGGCGAGTCTTACACCTGAAAAATTGATTTGTGTACAAATAATTTTACTTGGCCCAACGCATCGAAACCGACGCGTTGGGACGATCCCGCCGACCCCCGTGGCGGGTGCATGGACGGCTTACGCGAATGTCTTCATTCGGCGCGCCGGTATGTCCAGAGCTGTGCCGGCGGAATGTTGCGCACGACGAAATCATAGTGGGAAATTTCGTAGCGGCCGGGCAATTTGGTCACCGGCGACAAGGGGCCGTAGGTGATCTGTAGAACGGGGCGCCCCTTGGGGATGCGCTCGAGCAGATCCTCCAGCAATGCCACGCGCCGCTCCATGGGGAAGCTCAACAGCGGCACGGCGCTGATGACGCAATCGAACTGGGTGTTGCGGCGGTCGCCAAGCACGTCATCGAGCGCAAACGCATCGCCGAGGCGAAAATCGACACCCGGGAAACGGCCGACAAGGCCGTCATAGAAATCCTTCGAATATTCGACCGAGGTCAACTGGTCCGGCTGGATGCCCCGCTTGAGAATGGCCTTGGTGATGACACCCGTGCCCGGGCCGAGTTCCAGAACTGGCAGCCCCGAATACGGATTGACGACGCTCGCCATCCGCCGCGCGGTATAGATCGAAGTCGGGATGAGCGCGCCCACGCCCTTCTTGTCCTTCTGCCACCCCTTGAAGAACTGAACCTCTTCCTCGAATTTCTTCCCCAGCCGCTGCTTCAGTCCAAACATCCTGCTCTCCTGACCATTTCGGTGCCGGATGGTTTGTCCGAACTTTACGACATTTACAAGTCTATCTACGACGCCTCTTGAATGTCGCGGCGTTTTGCCACCGGGCGTTGCCGGCAGTTCACGCTACATGGGCTGTGCGGAAGATGCGGTCGGAATCATGCGCGACGGACCATGGCCGCTTCACGCCGCCAAGGCTTTCGCCCACCGCCAGCCCCGCCTGGATCGCATCCTCGTGAAAGCCCGAGCCAAAATAGGAACCGCAAAACCAAGTATTGCCCTGTCCTTGCAGCGACCAGAGGTGTTTCTGGGCATCCAGCGTCTTCGCATTGAAATGCGGATGCAGATAAGCGCCACGCCACACGATTTTCTCTTCCGCCGGCGCATGCAGAGGACTGAGTGTTACGAAAAGCGGCCTCTCGTCGGGAATGCCCTGTAACCGGTTCATCCAGTAGGTGACGCAGGGCTTCGCCCGCACGCCGCCGTTTCGGCCGGAGCGGGCCAGATAATTCCAGCTCGACCAGACGCCACGACGACGCGGCATCAGGCGTTCGTCGCTGTGCAGAACGGTCTCGTTCAGGCCATAGGAAAAGCTGCCCAGGATCTCGGCTTCGCGCTCGGTTCGGTCGCTGAGCATGGCAAGAGCCTGGTCGGCGTGACTGCCGATCACGACATGATCGAACCATTCCGGCTCTGCGCCGGATGTCGAAATCTCGACGGCGCCGTTGACGCGGCGAACCGAAGTGACGGGAGCATTGACGCGGATGTTATGCCGAAATGGCTCCGTCAGTTTCTCGACATAAGCCCGGCTTCCACCATCGACGGTGCGCCAGACCGGGCGGCGGAAAAACTTCAGCAAACCGTGGTTTTCGCAAAAGCGCACGAAGGATACGGCCGGATACTGGCCGATCTCCAGCGCCGGCGTCGACCAGATCGCGGCAGCCATGGGGTAGAGGTGATCTTCGCGGAACGCCGTGCCGAATCCCGCCTGATTGAGATAGTCGTCAAGACTGGCCGAGGGATCGAGCCCGACCATGCTTGCCGGCGCCTCGCGATAGAAGCGGAACAGATCGCGCAACATCGACCAGAAGCGGGGATTGGCAAGGTTGCTTCGCTGGGCGAACAGGCCCGCCAGATTGGTCCCGGAATATTCGAGCAGGCCATCGTCCATCGAGACGGCAAAGGACATGTCCGATGCCTTCGTCTGCACATTCAAGTGGCGGAACAAAGCCGTCAGGTTCGGATAGGTCGCCTCGTTGTAGACGATAAAGCCGGTATCGACACGGTCGACACCCGCATCGACCGTATGGGAATGGCCGCCAATGCGCGCGTCCGCCTCGAAAACGGTGACGTCATGACGCTGCGACAAAAGCCACGCGGCGGACAGGCCAGCGATGCCTGTGCCGACGACAGCAATTTTCAGCGGCCTGCCGGATTGAGGAAAATGGCGCATATGGCTCCTTGCTGCGGCTGTCGATTGCTTTGTTTGTCTAATAGGTTCTACGGTAAAGCACGTAAAACGGATCACAAACCCGCTGTCGATTTATGGCAAGTGATCCGTCCGCGAAACAGCGGCGTAGAAGGACGCATGTATGAAGCATCGAGCTACATCGATATCGAATTCAGGCCGGGCGCCGCGAGACATCGGCGGCCCGTCATCGTGAGCATGCCGGACAATTCGCAAGGCCAGGCGGCAGAGATTTTCGCACAGCTTCTCGCCGGTGTCGCCAAGGATCGGGACAAACAGGCCTTTTCGCGGCTGTTTCAATATTTCGGCCCGCGTCTGAAGACGTTTTTCATGCGCTGGTCGGTTTCCTCAGGCGTCGCCGAGGATCTGGTGCAGGAAACGATGCTGAACGTGTGGCGCAAGGCGTCCTATTTCGATGGTGCGCGGGCCAGCGTTTCGACGTGGATCTTCACGATTGCCCGCAATGTGCGCATCGACTATCTGCGCCGCCAACGCGATCCCTCGACGCTGCTGCCCGATCCCGAACAGGCGCCGGTCTCCATCGAAGACGGCGTTCTCGGCGCGGAACGGGACGAGCGTGTCCGTCGCGCCTTGACCGGCCTTTCCATTGAGCAACAGACGATCATCCGCCTGTCCTATTTCAGCGAAAAATCGCAGACCGAAATTGCCGACGAACTGGGAATTCCGCTCGGCACAGTCAAATCGAGAACGCGCCTGGCAATGAACCATTTGCGCGCGCTGTTGGAAGACGAAGCATGAAGACGCACCACGCCACCGATGAAACCCTGATGCGTTTCGCCGCCGGCACGCTGGCTGCCGGCCCGGCCATCGTCGTCGAAGCCCATCTTCAAGGCTGCGCCCGCTGCCGCGCACGCGTCGGCGAATTCCAGGCGCTGGGCGGCGCTCTCCTTGAAGACATCGAGCCGACTGCATTGTCGGCGTCCGCATTGACGGACATGCTATCTCTGATCGACAACGAGGAACAAGCAGCGGCCGAACCCGCTCTGCCGAAGCCTGTAGAAATAGAGGGCGTGCGTCTTCCGGATTCGCTGCGCGGCTGCGACATCGGCCGCTGGCGCTGGATCGGACCCGGAATGAAAATGAGCCGCGTCGGCGTTCCGCACGACCCGGATGCGAACCTCGTCCTGCTCAAGGTCGGGCCGGGACGCGCGCTTCCGGATCACGGCCATGTCGGAACCGAATTCACCTATATTGTCTCCGGTTCGTTTACCGACAGGTTCGGCACCTTCAAACCGGGCGACCTTGCCGAAATGGGCGAGGATGTCGAGCATCAGCCTGTTGTCGACGACAGGGAATGTATCTGTCTCGCTGCGATGGAAGGCAAGATGCGCTTCAAAAGCGCGATTGGCCGTATGTTGCAGCCGATTTTCGGGATTTGACCAATGAGCGCGGCGGCTTTCTTCCCCCTGCTTGCCGCCGCCCTCTCGCTTGCAATGACCCTTGCCTGGCTTGTCGTCGCAAAAGGCGCGAAATCGGGCTGGATCGATGCGACCTGGTCGTTTCTCGTCGGTGCGGCCGGCATCGTTACAGCGGTTACCCCGGTCGATGGCTGGGACGGCGACACGCAGCGGCGGGTTTTGGTCGCTGTCATCGCCGGGCTTTGGTCCTGCCGCCTCGGCTTGCATATCGTCTCGCGCACGCGAGGCGGCGGCGAGGATCCGCGATATGCAAAGCTCAAGCAGGAGTGGGGCGACGGGTGGAAAAGCAGGCTGTTGTGGTTTTTGCAGATACAGGCCGCGGCCGCGCTTCTGCTCGCCGGCACGATATTTCTGGCGGCCCGCAACCCTGCCGTCGGACTGCAATGGAGCGATTTCGCCGGCATGGTGATCCTGGGTGTTGCAGTTGTCGGCGAAGGCCTGGCGGACGCACAGCTTTCCAAATTTCGCAATGACCGGGACAACAAAGGCAAGGTCTGCGATGCCGGCCTCTGGGGCTGGTCGCGCCACCCGAACTACTTTTTCCAGTGGCTTGGCTGGAGCTGCTATGCCGTGATTGCGATCGGGCCGGGCGGCGCCTGGGTTGCCGGCTGGCTCGCTCTTGCCGGGCCGATCTTCATGTATTGGCTGCTGGTGCATGTCTCCGGAATACCGCCGCTCGAAACCCATATGATGCAATCGCGCGGGCAGGCGTTTTCTGCCTATGCAAGGCGGGTGAACGCCTTCTGGCCTGGTCCCTCGAAAACGGAGAAGCAGAGATGAACCTTGCGATCACCGCAATCGGCGCAGCCGAGCGCCTGCCCCTCCCCGACAGCGCCTTGCGCTTCGGCATCGACCGTCTGGTCGCGCGGACGCGCCGGCTTCTTGCCGATGACGGCATTCCCGATCGCGATTTTGCCGAGGCGATGCAGGCATGGCCGATCGCCGTTCATACGGATGAGGCAAACGCGCAGCATTACGAATTGCCGGAAGCATTCTTTGCGCTGGCGCTCGGGCCGCGCCGCAAATATTCCAGTTGCCTGTATCGCACGCCGGCCACCACGCTGGCGGAAGCCGAAACCGCGGCATTGGAAGAAACCTGTGCCCATGCGGCACTTGGAGACGGTCAGGACATTCTGGAACTCGGCTGCGGCTGGGGCTCGCTCTCCCTGTTCATGGCGGAACGCTATCCCGCATCGCGGATCGTCTCGGTTTCGAACTCGGCATCGCAACGGCTTTACATCGAAGGCGAGATGAAAAAGCGAGGTTTGAGCAATCTTACCATCGTCACCGCCGACATGAACGATTTCAAACCGGGCGAAACATTCGACCGCATCGTCTCCGTGGAAATGTTCGAGCATATGTCGAACTGGCAGGCATTGCTGGCGCGGGTGCGCAACTGGGTCAGGCCGGAGGGAAGATTGTTTCTTCACGTCTTTTCCCACCGCGCCAATGCCTATCGTTTCGACCACGCCGACAAGGCGGACTGGATCGCGCAGCATTTCTTCACCGGCGGGGTCATGCCCAGCCATGGTTTGCTGCGGCAGTTTGCAGACAGCTTCGTCATCGAAAAAGACTGGCGCTGGAATGGAAAGCATTATGAGCGCACCGCGCTCGATTGGCTGGCGAATTTCGACGCCAATCGCGATGCGATCCGTGCGATTTTCGAGCGGACCTATGGCGAAAACGCTTCCCTCTGGATGCGGCGCTGGCGCCTGTTTTTTCTGGCGACGGCCGGTCTTTTCGGCCATGCGCACGGCGAGGAATGGGGCGTCAGCCATTATCTGCTGCGTCCGGCCGACATCAAGCCATGACCGCGCCATTGCTGCGCCGTGCGCTCGATGCGGGCGCACGCTATGCCGCTCATGGCGATCCGCGCGTTGCGGCGGGAAATACAATCGCCTTGCTGGTCGCTTCCAACCAGCCGTTCTACCCGATATATCTCTACTGGCTGGTGGGCGACACCATAACGCCCGCTTGGTTCACCTTCCTGTCGACGCCCTTTTTTCTGGCCGTTCCGGCCGTCGCACGAAGGAACGCCGTTGCAGGCCGGGCGCTGTTGCCGCTGGCGGGCATCGGCAACACGCTGCTCTGCGCCAGTCTTTTCGGCGTCCAATCCGCCGTCGAGATCTTTCTCATCCCTTGCGCGGTGATCGCGCTTCTCCTGTTTCGCCCAAGCGAACGCCTGATCGCATTCGGACTTTGCGCCATCGCCTTCGGTGCATATTTCCTGTTGCACGACCGGTATGGCGCGCCGATGGTCGCTTACACGGCGGATGAATATACCGCCCTGGCGCGCCTGAATATCGTCAGCGCGAGCACGCTCACCGCCTTTGCAGCGCTCGTCTTTTCAAACCTGCTGGCGAGAACGGAAACGTCAGCCGAAGCGGCTGGCGGCAAAAAATCCGGCTGATGCGCCGACGGCGGTAACGAAGGCACCCCATGGAATGTCGGCGAGCGTTACGGCCAGCGGCCAGTCGCGCAACGTCGCCTGGTTCGTCAGGTCGTAAGTCGCATAGGCAATCAAGCCCAAGACGGCGCCGTTCAGCGCCGCCTTGAGAAGCCCGCCGCCTTGAAGGGCCGGCAGGACCGCGAAGAAGACGATGCCCGCTACATAAATGAGGTAGAAGACGACCGCCGGCGCCAGCTTGAATTGCGGCTCCAGCTTATCGCCCAGGAAAGGCCGGTAGAGCGCATCCGCCATCGTTGTCAGCCAGATCGCATCGACGATCAGGAACGCAATACCCGCTGCAAGATAGGCGATCACGATGGTCTTCATGGCGGCAATCCTTTTGGCACTGACTGTTTTTACGACAGATATCGCGTGATGGATCACCACCGGTGAACCGATGGCCATGATTTTGCGTATACATCCAAAAGCCAGGAGGATAGGCGATGAGAGTCTCTGTCTGGATCGTAAGTGCGTTGCTGATGTCCACTGCGACGGCCGGGAGCGCGCAACAAGCCGCCGACCCGAGCGGCGTCTGGTTACGCGACGACGGCAATGCGCGCGTCCGCATCGCGCCCTGCGGCGACAAGATCTGCGCCACGAACCTCTGGATCGGCGATACCAGCAAGGGTGAAGAGGCAGGCGACCGTCTTGTGATGTCCCTGCAGCCCAAATCCGCCGACACACTGTCCGGCACGGCTTATGACGTCAAGCGCAAGCGCAGTTATTCGATCACCGTACAGGTGTCCAACGATGCGCTGATGACGCGTGGCTGCATCCTCGGTGGCATTCTCTGCAAGAACGTGCATTGGAAACAGGCGCATTAAGCCGCAATATCGACGTTTGAAATGAACGAAAGCAATGGCATGAACGGCGTGCGCATCACGACCATGGAGGAGAACGGGCCACCGCCCGCCGCCCCCGGCACGCTTTATCACGGCAAGGTAATGCACCAGCGATTGTCCCCCTTCGGCCATCGCTTCAGCTACTCGGTGTTTTCGCTGCTAGTCGATATCGACAGGCTCGACGAGCTTGGCCGCATGTCTCCGCTGCTCGGCGTCAACGGGCGCGGCATCCTGTCGTTCCAAGAGAGCGACCACGTCGAGCATGAGGGCGAGACACTTCGGCAATATGCGGACCGGTTGTTGACGCTGGCGGGATGCGAGCCGACGGCTGCGCGCATCCTGTTGCTCGCCTATCCACGCATCTTCGGCTACGTGTTTAACCCCATCTCGACCTACTTCGCCTATAATGAGCGCAACCGGCTGATTGCCATCATCTATGCGGTGCGCAACACATTCGGAGAGCGGCATAGCTATGTCGCGCCCGTTCTCCCGGGCGAGGCGAGCGCGGCCGGCATACGCCAGACGCGCGCGAAGATCTTCCACGTTTCACCGTTCATCGACATGGATGCGCGCTATCACTTCCGTGTTCTGCCGCCGGGCAGGACGGTCAAGCTCCGCATTCACGAAACCGCCGGAGATGAGCCGCTTCTGGCCGCGACCTTCAACGGCAGTGCCACGGCGCTGACAAGCGCAAGCCTTGGCAAATGCCTGCTCCGCTTTCCGTTCATGACGCTGAAGATCATCGCCGGCATCCACTGGGAAGCGCTGAAACTCTGGCGCAAGGGCGCAAAATTCCACCGCAGCCCCCCGCCGCCCGCCACGGCAAGCTTTCGCGACGAGGGCTGAATCAGGCCTCGTCGAGCGCAAGCGTGAGGTCGGCGACGAGATCGTCCGGATGCTCGATGCCGATCGACAGGCGGATGGTGGAGTCGAGCACGCCGATGCGCTGGCGCACCTCCACCGGCACGCCTGAATGGGTCATCGTCGCCGGATGTGACGCCAGCGACTCCGTTCCCCCGAGGCTGACGGCCAGCTTGAAGATCTTCAGCGCATTCAGGAAGCGGAACGAGGCCGGCTGACCGCCCTTGATATCGAAGGAGAACGTCGAGCCGGCGCCGGTGCATTGCGCGGCGAAAGTTTGACCGGTCGGCGAGTTCGGATCGCTGTAGGAGAGATAGTGGATCGTCTCCACCTTGGGATGATCGCGCAGGAAATCGGCCACTGCTCTGGCGTTGCTGTTGGCGCGCTCCATGCGGATCTGCAGCGTTTCAAGCGAACGGCCGAGCATCCAGCAGGAATGCGGATCGAGCTGCGTGCCGATCGCGCCGCGCAACGCCTTCACCTGCTTCATCACCGCCTTGCTACCAAGCGCAGCGCCCGCGATCAGGTCGGAATGGCCACCGACATATTTGGTCAGCGAATAGAGCGAGATATCGGCGCCATGCTCGATTGGCCGCTGGAAGACCGGACCGAGCAGGGTGTTGTCGCAGGCAACGATCGGCATATGGCCCTGCTTGGCGCCGATCATGTCGGCCACCCGCCGGATCATGGCGATATCGACCAGGCTGTTGGTCGGATTGGCAGGCGTTTCGGTGAGGATGACGGAGACGCGGCCTTTGCGCATCGCCTCCTCCGCCGCCGCCCGCACCGAGGCCTCGCCGACGCCATCGGCAAAACCGACGGCGGAAACGCCGAGATTGAGGAAGGTTTTCGCCAGCAGCGTCTCCGTGCCGCCATAAAGCGGCTGTGAGTGAAGCACGGCATCGCCCGGCCGCACGAAAGCGAGCAGCGTCGTGGCAATCGCCGACATGCCGGACGAGAACAGCGCGCAGCTTTCGGTGCGTTCGTAGACGGCAAGACGATCTTCGACGATTTCGCTGTTGGGATGGTTGAACCGCGAATAGACCAGACCCGCGCCCTTGCCTTCCGGCGGTTCCTTGCGGCCGGAGACGTAATCGAAGAAATCGCGCCCGTCCTCGGCCGACTTGAAGACGAAGGTCGAGGTCAGGAAGACCGGCGGCTTGACCGCGCCTTCGGACAGTTCCGGATCGTAGCCATAGTTCAGCATCTGCGTTTCGGGATGCAGGGCGTGGTTGCCGATATGGGTTCTCGGGGGATGCGGCGCAGTCATGAAACCTCTCCTCATTCGATGTCACGTACTTCGCATTGCAAATTATAGCAGATTCGCTGGCGTGTTCTTGCTATTTGGCGCGCGGAATTGTCTTGTGGCGCAAATTCCTGCGGAGATTTCGAAAAAATGGCGCAGAAAATTGCTGACGATCTCGACCGGCGAATTCTGAAGGAATTATCGGCCGATGCGCGCATCACCAACAACGAACTGGCTGACCGCGTCGGGCTTTCCGCCTCTGCCTGCCTGCGCCGCTTGCGACGGCTCGAAGACGCCGGCATCATCCAGGGTTATGCGGCGCTCATCGATCCGGCCATCGAAGGCTGGACGATGACGGCAATCGCCACCGTTCGCCTCAGCCGCCAGCATGACGACGAGATTCGCATGTTCGAAACGGCGGTCCAAAGCTGGGACGAGGTGCTGGAATGCCATCTCGTCACCGGCTCGAAGGATTACGTGCTGAAGGTAATGAGCAGTGGTCTCGACCATTACGAGCGCTTCATCAAGGAGAAAATCGCCCGGTTGAAATGCGTCGACAGCATCGAGACAAGCCTGGTGATGAAGACGATCAAGGCACAGCGCTTTCAGGTCGGCACGGACTGAGGTCCGACGCCAAATCTCACCCTCGAAACGGATAATCGCAGCTGCCGCGACATTCTGTCACCGGCTGTCATAATTTTGTTGTGCGGCTCTATTTCGTTCCGTAGCCATATGATATAGATCACTATCATTAGCACCCTAATAATCATGCCACCAATGGACACGACCGCGCATTCGCTGGCTCTTCTCGCCGATATCGCTCGTCTGCTGCGCAAGCGGTTCGAGCAACGGGCCCAAAGCCTTGGGCTGACGCGCCCGCAATGGCGCGCGCTTGCCTATCTCTCGAAGAATGAGGGTATTCATCAGGGTGGCTTGGCGGAACTTCTCGAAATAGAGCCGATCGCGCTGGTGCGTGTGCTCGATCAGCTTGCCGATCGCGGTTTCATCGAGCGCCGCCGCCATCCGACGGACCGGCGCATCTGGCTGCTGCATCTGCGAGACGATGTCCGACCGTTGCTGGATGAAATTCAAGAACTGGCCGACGTCACGCGGACCGAGGCGCTTTCGGGCATTGCGCCCGACCGGCTGGCGGAAGCCTTCGACGTCTTATCCGAAATCAAGACCAACCTCGTGGCCGCGTGCGAGACCCCGATTGCTGAAAAAGAGCAAAAGCATGGCTGACAAACCCACATTCCGCGTCGTTTCCGATGCCGACGCCAAGACCACCTCGCCTGACACTGAAATCGAAAGCGCTGCAGCGCAGGAAACCGTCGCCGAAGCGCCGTCCTCGGTCTCGACCTCCTCGCCGACCACAGCGCCCGTCGATATCCGGCCGCGCCGCAAACGAAGCCTCGTGCGGCCGCTGCTGTTTGCGCTCCTGCCGGTGGCGCTGGTGGTCGGAGGCTATTATTATGTCAATGGCGGTCAGATCATGACCACCGACAACGCCTATATCCAGGCCGACATGGTGGGCATCACCACGGATGTCTCCGGCATCGTCGAGAAGATCGACGTGCATGAGAACGAAACGGTCAAGGCCGGCCAGGTGCTGTTCAACCTTCGCACCGATGCCTTCCGCATCACGCTCGACGGCGCAAAGGCGCAGCTCGGCATCCAGCGCAACCAGATCGAAAACCTGAAGGCGAGCTACCGCCATTCGCTGGCCGAGACCACGCAGTCGGAAGCGGACCTGCCGTATTTTCAGGCGCAATTCGACCGCCAGCAGAACCTGGTGAACAGCGGCGGCGCCACGCGCACGGCATTTGACGAAGCCAAGCATAATCTCGACGCCGCCCGGCAAAAGGTCGCCGTCTCCCAGGCGGAAGCGGCAGCGACGCTGGCCCAGCTCGGTGGCGACGCCGACCAGCCGGTCGAGCAGAACCCGCTCTATCTGCAGGCGAAAGCCAATGTCGACAACGCCCAGCGCGAACTGGACCATAGCATCGTGCGCGCTCCCTTCGACGGCGTCGTGACCAACGTGAATGCTCTACAGGTCGGCTCCTATCTTCAGGCCTCGCAACAGGCGTTTTCGCTTGTCGCCACCGACCACCTGTGGATCGCCGCCAGCCCCAAGGAAACCGAGCTGACCTATGTGAAGCCCGGCCAGGAAGCCAAGATCGAGGTGGATGCCTATCCGGGCGTCGTCTGGACGGGCAAGGTCGAAAGCATCAGCCCGGCCTCGGGTTCATCCTTCTCGCTTCTGCCCGCGCAGAACACGACCGGCAACTGGGTCAAGGTGGTGCAGCGCATTCCCATGCGCGTCAGCATAGAGGATACCGCCGGCAAGCCGCCGCTGCGCGTCGGCATGAGCACCGTCGTCGATGTCGAGACCGGCCATGTCCGCGGCCTACCGGATGTCGTGCAGAAGCTGGTGGACCGCTACAATGGCAAGGTCCATGGCTAGCGCAAGCGCATCCCCGGCGGCCGTGGTCGCCAATCGCGGCGCGATCACCGCCTGCGTCATCCTCGCGGTCATCATGCAGGCGCTGGACACGACCATCGCCAATGTGGCGCTGCCCTATATCCAGGGCAGCGTTTCGGCATCCGCCGACCAGATCAACTGGGTGCTGACCTCCTATATCGTCGCCGCCGCCATCATGACGCCGCCGTCCGGTTTCCTCTCGGCCAAGTTCGGGCGCAAGCGCGTGTTGCTGACGGCAATTGCCGGCTTCGTCGGCGCCTCCGTCCTCTGCGGACTGGCGCAGTCGCTGAACCAGATCGTTGCCTTCCGCCTGTTGCAGGGCCTGTTCGGCGCCTCGCTGGTGCCGCTGTCGCAGGGTATCCTGCTCGATATCTACACTGTGGAAGAGCGCGGCTCGGCCATGGCGCTGTTCGGTGTTTCGGTGATGGTCGGGCCGGTTCTCGGGCCGGTCATCGGCGGCTGGCTGACGGACAATATCAGCTGGCGCTGGGTGTTCTACATCAACGTTCCCATTGGGGCGCTGGCCTTTGCCGGTATCGTCATCTTTGTTTCCGAGACGAAACGGGATGCGCTGGCCAAGCTTGACTGGTTCGGCTTCAGTATGATGAGCCTGTTCATCGCCTCGCTGCAGCTTTTCCTCGACCGTGGCGAACAACTCGACTGGTTTTCCTCGGGCGAAATCATGATCGAGGCCATCGTCTGCGCCTCCGCCTTCTATCTACTGTTCGTGCATACGCTGACGGCGGACAAACCCTTCGTCAATCCGAGGCTGTTCCTCGACCAGAATTTTGCCGTCAGCATGGTGTTCATCTTCGTGATCGGCATCACCTATCTCGCCTCGCTGGCGCTGATGACGCCCTATCTGCAGACGCTGATGGGCTATCCGGTCATCACCGCCGGCATCGTCATGGGGCCGCGCGGTGTCGGGACGATGGTGTGCATGTTCATCGTCGGCAAGTTGATCGGCAAGGTGGATACGCGCCTGCTGCTGCTCGCTGGTCTCGGCCTGACGGCCTGGGCAATGTACGACATGACCGCCTGGACGCCGGAGGTCTCGCAATGGACCATTGTTTCCGTCGGTTTCATCCAGGGCGCCGGTCTGGGCTTCCTGTTCGTGCCGCTGACGACGATGGCGTTTTCCACCCTGCCGCCCCAGATGCGCGGCGATGGCACCGGCCTCTATAATCTCTCGCGCAATATCGGCTCCTCGGTCGGCATTTCGCTGGTCACGGCGCTGATCACCGAAAACGTCCAGAGCAATCACGAGAGCATCGCGGCTTACGTGACGCCCTTCAACCATGCTTTCAACAATCCGGCGGTGCAGGAACACCTCAATCCGCTGACCGCAGCCGGCCGCGCCGCGCTCGACGGCACGATTACGCTGCAAGCGACGATCATCGCCTATATGGACGATTTCAAGCTGTTGATGTTGTTGTCGGTGGGCGTGATGCCGTTGGTGCTGCTTTTGCGTAAGCCGCGCATAGCCCCTGCCGTCGATCACAGCGTCGCCATGGAATAGTATGGTTTGCGATAGACATCCGGTTCGGTGACAACAGTGCCGATCGGCATGTCAGGCGGCTGTGGAAAGATAAGATGAGCCGCACAGGCTTGTAATCAAGGCAAACAGCGCGGGGAACAGCCAACGCAATATGCTGTCCTGAAATCCGCAAACAGGTTACAAGCCACCCGGCAAACTCCATATCCCCCGACGAGAGATGAAAACGATGGACGAACCAACAGAAACCGCGACGATTTCAAACCGCAGCGACTTCGCACAATGGGCTATCGAACGCGCCCGGGCAATCGTTGCAAATCAGGGCGGCGACTTTGCCGTTGCTGCGCGCGATCCCAGTGACGAACGGATTGCCGAAACCGCCAATGCACTCGGCCAAGCCATCGTCGATTCCTTGCTGGAAGTGTTCGATGGCCTGATCGCCGCCGACTGAGCGACAGCGTCAGGCCAACGTCGCACCGATGCGGCCACGACCGTCGTCATAAAGCAGGATGCCGTTTTCCATGAGAACGGCGCGGACCTTGGCGATCATGTTCTCCTGGATGGTATCGGTCGATTTCTCCATTCGTCTCAATGTGGAGAAGGAGACGCCGGCACGATCCGCCAGTTCCTGCGCGCTCCAGTCCAGCAAGGCGCGGGCCGCGCGGATCTGGGCCGGTTTCAGGTCGTTGCGATCCGAAAGCGACGGACCGATGATCTGCGAAAAGCCCAGCCATTCGGTGATTTCGCCATCGACGAGTTTTGCCGGCATGCCTCGGCCGACCACGGTCAGGTATTGACCGGCGGCGTTGCGCACGCGGACCGTGGAACGGTACTCCGACCGCGTGTTGATTGCTTTCTCCCAGGCGGCGCGGAACGTGGCGCGGTCATCTGGATGAATGGCAGAGAGCTTGGACCAGTCGCGCGCATCCTCATGCGATTGGCCGGTCAGTTCGCCCCAGTGCCTGACATCCTTCAACTTGCCGTGCCGGTCGGCGCGCCAGATATGGCCGGCGCCAAGCTCGTCGATGATTTCGGCAACCTGCTGCTGTTCACGCAGTCGCAACTGCAGATTTTCCTCGTCGGTGACATCGACTGCGACCCCCACAAGAAAGCTGAGCCGGCCATTGCGGTCAAAATGCGGTTCGGCATGGTTCTGGATATGAAGCAACCGTCCATCCGGACGGATCAGGCGAAAGCGGCGGTTGCGGATGCGCGGATCGGTGACGAGTTCTGCGGTGGTGGCATGTCCGAGACGATCATCGGGGTGCATCAGCGACATCAACAGATCGATCGTTGGTACGACGGCCCCGGGATCCATACCCAGAAGCCGAAAAAGACCGTCGGACCAGATCGCTTCCGAACCCTCGGAATCGAAAATCCATGTGCCCAGCTTCAGCCGTTCCTCGAGCATCTTGAGCTTCAAGTCGGCATTGCGAAAAGGCCGTCGAGAGGATGTCATAAAAGGCGACCGATGCTCCAGTGATTCTTGCGTTTCAGCAGCTTACTATTGGAGTAGCTTGTGATTTCAATGACTTTGCCTATTATTTAAGTCGGCTGGGCAAAATTGGTTCGCCTTTTCTTGCTTCATCTCACGCCATTGAGCAGTTTTCGCTCACGACGCCCAGAAAGAACAAAAACTGCCCAGAGAATATCTGCATCCTCGCGGACGTGGGAAGGCAAGGCTTAGGCGGTTGCTGCAATTATGCCGTATCGCATAAATATCCTCACCGGAGCCAGTGGATGCGCCGCCTGACCATCAGAACCAGCCTGATTATCATCTTTGGTCTTTTCGCAATCATTTGCGCGACGTTTGCAGCAACGACGCAAACGGCGCTGAAGACACTCTATTCCTCCTCCAATCTTATCGCCTACGGATCCCTGCCGAGCGTCAATATTGCCCGTGCCGTCGAATCCGAGGCCTTGAAGCTTCGTCTTGCCTATCTTGCGCATGTAACCTCGAAAACAGCCGAGGCGCAAAGCGCAGCCGAAGCGGCAATCGCCACACAGGTACGCTCGACATTCGCCACGCTCGACAAATACCAGCCCTTCGTCACGACGGATGCCGAGCGCCGACATTTGGGACTGATGCGAGAAAAATTCGAAGCGTATGACAAGCTCGGAGCAGCGACCCTTGCCGCATCGCGCGCCCGTGATGTCGATGCGACGATGACGGCAATCGCCGCGCAGCGCGAGGTCATTGAGCCGGTCATGCAGGCGATCGAACAACTGGTTCAGGAAAATGTGAACGATGCGGCCACTGTCGTACAGGCGGCGGAGGATAGCTATACAACGGCAACAAACGTCGTCTTCACGGTTCTCGCCATCGCCGCCTTGCTGACGGTCGGGGCCGCAATCTACGGCCTCAGCAACATTGCGCGGCCGATTCGCAGCCTGACCGCATCGATGCGCAAACTCGCGGAAGGCGACACTGGATCGTCCATTCCCTTCACCGGTCGCAGCAACGAACTCGGCCAAATGGCCGATGCGGTTGAAATTTTCCGTCAGGCAGCCGTCGAAAAAGAACGGCTGGAGGCGGAAGCGCTCGAAGCGCGCCAGAGGGCGGAGAGCGAGCGTCAACATATTCAGGCAGCGGCCGAAGCAGCGGCACAGGCACGCCTCGACGAGGCGACCGCCGGTCTGGCCGCCGGCCTGCGCCGGTTGGCCGCGGGCGATCTGAGCTTCCGTCTCGACGAACCCTTCGCACCCGATTTCGAGCAGTTGCGCGCCGACCTCAACGCTGCCGTCGCCGAACTCGGCAGTACGTTGACGGCCGTTTCCGGCGCCGTCCAGTCGATCGAAAGCGGCACACAGGAAATCAGCGGCGCCACCAACGATCTCTCGCGCCGCACGGAACAACAGGCAGCGTCGCTCGAAGAAACCGCAGCCGCCCTCGACCAGATCACCGCCAACGTCTCGAATTCGGCAAAGCGCGCTGTGGAAGCACAGGGCATTGCGGCCGACGCCAATACAAGCGCTGCGAAATCCGGCCAGATCGTCGCCGATGCAGTAGCAGCGATGCAACGCATCGAAAGCTCCTCCGAGCAGATCGCCGGTATCATCGGCGTCATTGACGAGATCGCCTTCCAGACGAACCTTCTGGCGCTGAATGCCGGTGTGGAGGCAGCGCGGGCCGGCGAAGCGGGCAAGGGCTTTGCCGTCGTCGCCCAGGAAGTCCGCGAACTGGCACAGCGTTCCGCCAAGGCCGCTCGCGAAATCAAGGACCTCATCCGCAACTCCACGGCGGAAGTCGGTAGCGGCGTGCACCTCGTCAGCGCCACCGGTTCGGCATTGCGCGAGATCGGCACCCAGATCGCCGCCATCAACGACCATGTCGGCGCCATCGCCGCCTCCGCCCGCGAGCAGTCGATCGGCCTTGGAGAAGTCAACACGGCGGTCAATCAGCTCGATCAGGTGACCCAGCAAAACGCGGCGATGGTCGAGGAAAATAGCGCCGCCAGCCATCGCCTTGCGCAGGAAGGCGCTCACCTCAATACGCTGGTGGGACGCTTCACGCTTGCACAACAGAGCGAGCCTGCGCAACGTCAACGCGCAATACTAAGGGCCGCTTAAAAATATTCACATCTTTATCAGATGGCGATGTGCGGCCGGGGAAACCCGGCCGTTCTGCTTTCATCGGGCCATTTCTCAGGCGATGCAGGAAATGATCGAAAAGGCGCTTTGGCCGCCCCGGCTCCCGATCCGTAAAGTTTGAGTGATTCGATTAACGTCCATGGAGAGGGCGGTCGTCTATTTGCCCCCACGGACTGCTTCGCGGGATACCGTTGGAAAGGGAAATAATGATTGCCAGACTTCACGCCTCGCTGACGCTCAAATTGTTCCTCGCCTCCTTCGTCAGCACCCACCTGCCGCTCTTCGCGGCGCTCGCATACTACGGCTTCAACCAGCATCTCGATCCCTTGACGACAGTCGGCCTGCTTCTGGCCGCCACGGTCGCCGGAACGGTGCTTTGCCTGGGTTCACTTTGGTTTCTTCTTCATCCGCTGCGGCAGTTGCGGCTGGCGGTGACGCGTTTTCGCGAATCGAGAATCGTATGCGAACTGCGCTCGAAGCGCAGGGATGAAATCGGTTTGATCATCAATACATTTACGAGCCTGACGACGGAGTTGTCGCGGACGATCACCACCCTTGAACATCAGGCGACCTCCGATGTCGTGACAGGCTTGCGCAATCGTCGCTGGCTGATCGACAATGCGGCGGCGGTCATTTCCCGCGCCCGGCGCGAGCAGACGAAACTCTCGGTCATCTCGATGGATATCGACCATTTCAAATCGATCAACGATCGCTTCGGCCATGATGCCGGCGACCGGGCATTGATGACAACCGGGGCCGTCGTGCAGGCCTGCCTGCGGCCTTACGATCTCGCTGCACGAATCGGCGGCGAGGAATTCGCGGTTCTTCTGCCCGGTTGCGACAAAACATCAGCCGCCGAGATCGCCAACCGGATTCGTGCCGATCTCGAAACGGCAACCGTCCTCCCGAACGGCACGCGCCTGACGGCAAGTTTCGGCGTCTACGAGGCCGATGCCTCATCCGACACTTTGTCCACCATGCTGAAGGCAGCCGATGCCAATCTGTATCGGGCAAAGCGGGCCGGACGCAACCGCGTCATCGGCTCGGCAGCCGAAACGCAACCAAAACGCAAGGAAACGTTGGTAAACTCGTCGAAGGGACAGAGGATGGCGCCAGGCGAATGATCTGGTCAGCCAGGATCAATTTTCGACAGCGAAGGTGCTGACGATCCAGGAATTGCCAGGAAAACAAGATGAGCGAGATTCAGAACAAGGCGGTGCTTCTTCTACAGCAGACCGAGGGCGAGCTTGAGGGGCAATCTGCCACCAACCGCAGCGCTCTCTTCCTGAAGCAGGCCTTGAAGCTTTATTTCGCACTCGGCGGCGATGAGGCGGCCGCGCATGTTCTGGTTAAAATGGGGAATTCGGCTGAACGCATGCGTGTCGAATCGGCTGTTGCCGATGTGATGGTCGAGCTGGCGGCCGCCAGCTACCTAAACGACATCGACATGATGCAGGCCGCCTACAATCGCCTGGATGTCGAACTGAAAGTGCCGCGCCGATAATATCGCCGCGGCATCATGCGTTCTGGGATAGTTAAAGCGCGCCGTCGACGATGACCATCGGCCGTCCGCGCGAACATGCCTCGATGCGGGCATCGATGCGATAGATGTCGCGCAGCATCGAAGACGTGATCACTTCCGACGTCGGGCCACTCGACGCCATCTCACCATTGGCGATGACGATGGTATTGGCGCAATAGCGCAGGGCATGATTGAGATCGTGCAAGGCAATCAACACGATCATGCCGGTGCGGCTTGCGAGGTTCGCGACGAATTCCAGCACGTCGATCTGACGATGCAGATCGAGCGCCGAGGTCGGCTCGTCCATCAATAGCACCTCCGGCTGGCGCACCAGCGCCTGACCGAGCGAAACAAGCTGCCGCTGGCCGCCCGACAGGGCATCGAGACCGCGAAAGGCGAGATTTTCGATGCGCAACGCCTTCAGGATAGCGTCGATCTCGAACAGTTCCTCGTCCTTGACCCGCCAGCCGCCGCCCTGCTTGGCGGACAGGAGCAAGGATTCATACACGGTGAGCACGGCGTTGGCGCCGGTATCCTGAGGCATGTAGCAGATCGACCGATCGCCCCGCGTGGCATCGGACAGCACGACCGTTCCAGGACCGGAGATCAGGCCGGCGATGCGTTTGAAGAGCGTCGACTTGCCGGCCGCATTCGGGCCGATGACAGCCGTGGTAGAGCCCGGCGACAAAAGCTCGATCGCCACCTTGGACAGGACGGTCGTGCGCCCATAGGAGGCGCCGACATCCTTGAGGACCAGGCTTACCATGCGCGCCTCCTGTTCGAGAAAATGAGAACGAAGAAGAAGGGAACGCCGACCAGCGCCGTGATTACCCCAATCGGCAGGATCGCGCCGGGGATCAGCACCTTGCTGACGACCGACGTCGCAGAAAGAAGTAGAGCGCCGCAGATGACGGCGCCGGGCAGGAAGAAGCGTTGATCTTCACCGACCACCATCCTGGCGATGTGCGGTCCGACAAGACCGACGAAGCCGATCGTACCGACGAAGGAGACCGGAATTGCCGCAAGCAGGCTGACGATCAACATCGTCTGAAGGCGCAGGCGACGAACGTTCACGCCCATGCTGGCCGCCTTGTCGTCGCCAAGCCGAAGCGCCGTCAGTGCCCAGGCATTGCGCATGAACAAAGGTAGCGTCACGACCAGGATGGCTGCGGTGACGAAGACTTTGTCCCACGTCGCCTTGGTCAGGCTGCCCATGGTCCAGAAGACGACGGCGGCAAGCGCCTGTTCGGACGCCAGATATTCGAGCAGCGACAAGGCCGCATTGAAGGTGAAGACCAGCGCGATGCCGAGCAGGACGATGGTTTCCACCGTCACGCCGCGCAGCGTCGATGCAAAATGGATGAACAGCGCCGCGACCATTGCCATGATGAAGGCATTGACCGGCACCATGTATTGGACAGCGCCCGGGAAGATCGCGACACCGCCGACAAGGCCCAAAGCCGCGCCAAAGCTGGCGGCCGCGGAAATGCCGAGCGTGAAAGGGCTGGCGAGCGGATTGGACAGGATCGTCTGCATCTGCGCCCCGGCGACCGATAGCGACGCCCCAACGGTGACCGCCATCAGCGCGATCGGCATACGGATATCCCAGATGACGACGCGCAGCTGCTGACCGGCCGTTTCAGGCGAAAACAGCGCGGAGAGCACTTGCGACAGGCTGTAATTCGCAGGCCCCAGCGCCATATCGACGGCGATGGTTGCGGCCAGCGCCATTGCGAGGCCAGAGAGAATGAGGATGCGTTTAAAGGCAAGGGCGCGATATCGATCGCGCCCCGTTGCTTTGGTTTCGATGGCCATGGCGGTCATCGCTTATTCGCCTTTCAGCGAGACGAAGTATCCCGGCTTGTAGTCGAGCGGCAGGAAGCGGGTATGCAATTCCTTGAACGTCGCTTCCGGCTGAAGTTCCTTGAACAGATCGGGGTGCAGCCACTTTGCGATCTGCTGAATGGCGACGAACTGGTAGGGGTTATTGTAGAACTGGTGCCAGATGGCATGGACATTACCGTCTGCAACCGCCTTGATGCCGGTAAAGGCGGGGCGCTTGGTCAGGTTTTCCAGCTTGCGGTGAGCCTCCTTGAGATCCGCGCCATAACCGACGCCAACCCAGTTGCCGCCCGGCACATAACCTTCCCACATGCCGCCGGTGACAATCACCTGATCGGGATTGGAAGCGATGATCTGCTCGGGGTTCACGGTGCCGAACGTGCCGGGAATAATGTCCTTGGCCATGTTCGTACCGCCGGCCAGTTCGACCATCTTGCCGAAATTCTCGTTGCCGAAGGACATGCAGCAATCGTCGGAATAGCCGCCGGCGCGCTCGACGAAGACCACCGGCTTTGCCGGCTTGTTCTTTTCGAGGACATCAGTCACCTGGCGGATCGCATCGGCACGGAACGTGATGAAGTCCTCGGCAACCTGTTCCTTGCCCATCAGGGTGCCCATGATGCGCATGCTCGGCTCGGTGTTTTCCATCGGCTTTTCGCGGAAGTCGACGTAAACCAGGGGAATTCCGACCTTGCCGAGCTTTTCGATATAGCCGGCCTCTTCCGTCGCGGTCTTGGCATCGACGTTCATCAGGATGACGTCGGGCTTCAACGAGACGGCCTGCTCGATGTCGAACGTACCGTCCTTCATGCCGCCAAAGGTCGGCAGCTTGGCGATGTCGGGATATTTCGCGAGATAAGCTGCATAAGATTCCGGATCGGCCTTCGGCAGGTCATCGCGCCAGCCGACGACGTGCTGGAACGGGTTTTCCTTGTCGAGTGCCGCCAGGAAGTAGATCTGCCGCCCCTCGCCCAGAATGACGTGCTTGACCGGCACTTCGATCTTGACCTCACGTCCCGTCACATCCTTGACGGTCACAGGCTCCGCCATGGCGGGAAGCACGGTGGAAACGAGAAGGCCGAAGGCGAACATCGCCGATTTGCCCGAGAAACGCATGAATTTATCTCCGATGGAAGTCGCCCGGCACATAGGATTTGATGACTGTTATAGTCAAGTTTTATCTTTTAGAAACATTCGAAGGTGGCAGCGACCCAAAGGCACTGCTACCGCGTTGGCACGGCGCGGCCGCTCGTATAGACTTGAGCTTGAAACCAGCAATGCGGAGATCGGGAATGACGGTTCGGCCGCCGCGAAATTTCAGCGCGTCAAACCTCGTGGAAACGGGACTTGGCATCCTCGAATACGAACTGATGTCGGAGCGGGCCAGCACGCTCGGTCGTCATGGAACAACCGTCGAGGCAGCGCTTGCCGCGTTGGCGGCAGGCGAGGCCAAGGGCCTCGATACCGTCGAGCAGGAACGGCTTGTCGATAAGGCCGCTCAGGCTGTCTGGGCGTTTTTCATTCACCGCGAGGTCTGCGGCCTGCGCAACGGCCGCGATGTCGTGCAGCGTTACGGTATTCCCGGCAAGGTGCTGGCGCGCCTCGGCGCCAGCCCGCGTCATCGCTGAGGTCAAGGCCGATCACGTGCTCGATCAGCCTGCGCGTGCATCGGAAACGAAACAAGGCCGGAGACACACAAGCCCCAGCCCCGTTGGCGCATACATCGTCAGACGTACCAGATACCGTCCTTGACATCGGCAGCAACCAGCGACTGGATTTCCGCGCTTTCGGTGAAGGCCGTGAAGACCTGATCGCGCTGCGTGCCTTGCCCCAAAGCATTGAGCCAGTAATTCAAGCCGGCGGCATCGGGCGCACGATCGAATATTTTCGTGTAGAGCGCCGACACGAAGTCCGAATTCGACAGCGTCTGCGCGTTGCCGAAAATCGATGTGAACTCGTTCGAGGCAATGAAGTGCTTGACGATGGTCGACAGGTCGGTCGATTTGGAATCGAGCGCCTTGATCCAGTATCCGAGGCCCTCCGCTTCGCCCGCGCGACCGAAGGCTTCGTAGAGACGATAGACCTGGCCGGCATGACCATCGACGTCGAAGGCAAGGAAGCCGTCCTTGAATTCGAGGCGTTCGACGCCGACCTGCTCGAATGAATAACCTGCTCCGACCACGCTCACCTTATGCGTCACCGGATCGTATTTGACGCTGACATCGGAAAACAGCTTTTCCAGCTTGGCGAAGTCGATTTCGCCCGGCACACCCGTTCCAGTTCCCGGATCGGTTGGCGGCGTGGTCGTTCCGTTCTGGAATTCGGGAATATCCGACAGAAGCGTCGTAGCCGGATATTTTGCCAGCAGCGCATCGACCGAATTGATGAATTCCGCCTTGCCGATGTCAAACAGCCCCGGATTGGCCTTCAACTCCTGCCGGGCCAGATCGAGATTGGCCTCGATCTCAGGCGTCAGCTGGTTGAAAGTCCGCATCAGCTCCTTGATCTTGTCGAAAAGCGCATCGAAATCGGTGATGGTCAATCCGGCCACGCCGGACTTCGCCAGCTGAATAAGACCCGAGAGATCGCCAATCGTCATTCCAGTCGTCATGTAACACCCTCCTGTTTCGCGCGACTAGAAAGGGCGAGCGCCGAACTGTCAATTTCGTGGTTAATATTCTGATATATAAAAGACATTTCCTCACCCGAACAGGTGATGAAAATACTTGGCGGAGTAAATCTTTCCACATTCTCCGCTGCGGCGGGACAAATTCGATCCAGAACGATTGCCAAGTCGAAACAGGTCAATAAAGTAATCTATGCAGGCCGGCATGCGTTGTTAACGACGCCGCTCTTTCGGGTGAGGAATTGAATTTGGATTGCATGGGACCGTGGCATGGCCGGCGCGATGCGCCTGACAAGGGCTGGAGACATTCTGCCCTGTCCGATGCCGGGCGATGGCGTTAGCTTATGGTGGGCTGGTCTCTATCTCCCGCATCGCGATTGTTCTTCTGGCTCGTCTCGATCGCGCTGTCGATCTTTCTCGTTTTCGCCATTGCCACCCAGCAAAAGAACACAGGCCTCGATATCGCGATCGATGCCCAACGCGACGCCGCTGGAGGCTATGCCGGCAAGGTGAACGGCGCCCCCGTTTCGATCTTTGGCCTTTACCGGACAGGAACCGACCTTTCGACGATAAAAATGGCAGGTGATTTCAAGGCTTTTAGCCAAGCGCAACCGGACAAGGCCATCGCTTTCGAGGACGAGGATTTCATCGAAGAGCCGGATATGTTGCCATCCTATGGCGCCGGTGACCGCTTCTTCTCGCGCCAGGGGGCGATGGCGGCTATCCTTGCCGAGGAACAATTCGGCATCGCCTATGCCGTGCCCGGCGAGGTTGGCACTCTGGTAAAGGCCCTGATGACCGCAGCGCAGCGCAAGCCGGCCGACCTCGATGCGGATTTCTGGCTGCAGATCGGCGCTGCCTTCTGCATCTTGCTGGTTGCGGCTTTTCTGGTGACGCTGCGACCCGGAAACGGGCCTGCGGTTGCCTTTGCCGTATCCGGCCTCGGTGCAGCCGTCGCGGCGTTGACCGCAGCGGTTTACAGCACGCGCGACATTGCGCTGGCAGCGGATCTGTTTCGTCTCCTGTCGCTGGCAAACCAGGCCAGCACGTTCCTGTTCGGCATCGGCGCCATATACCTCTTCGCCGTTTATCCGGTTCGGCTTATCTCCTGGAAATATCTCTGGCCGGTTCCCCTGCTTTGCTACGTTCACATGGCAGCATATCGGCTCGAATTTCTACCACATGAGATCGCTTCGCCGCATAACGGCGTCGTCTTGCTGCTGATCGGCATCGTCGCGCTGGTCGTCTGCCAATATCGCGCCACGCGCTCCAATCCCGCCGACCGCGCCGTCATGCTGTGGCTTGGTGTTTCGGTCTTGCTGGGCGCCGGTTCCTTCGTGCTGTTCGTCACTGTGCCTGTCGTGCTCGGGGTCGATGTGGTCATGTCGCAAAGCGCGGCCTTCGTTCCGCTTGCCGCAATCTATGCCGCGACCGCGGTCGGCATCATGCGATACAGACTTTT
The DNA here is from genome assembly GCA_945952045.1 of uncultured Rhizobium sp. GTDB lineage: Bacteria > Pseudomonadota > Alphaproteobacteria > Rhizobiales > Rhizobiaceae > Metarhizobium. Next base: position 235,160 of record CAMFHE010000001.1, on the reverse strand, counting down.
TGACCTTGGCCGTTGGGCCTACCGGCTGATGTTCTATGTCGTCATCATCATCGCCGTCTTGATCGCCGATCTGGCGATCGCCTATCTGCTCAGCCTTTCCCCGACGAGTTCGCTGGGGTTGGCCGTTCTGGCTGCCGGCGTTCTCTATATCGCCGGCCGCGATATGGCATTGCGCCGCGTGCTCCGGGAGCGCCAGCCGGAACTCGCAAAGCTCTATCGCCAGACCAATGCCGTCGCATTTCAGGCGACGAGCGCCGCCAAGCAGGATAGCTGGATCGCGGTCATCGACGAGCATTTCGAGCCGTCCCACCGCGAGTTGCTGGCGGGTACCGAAAGCGGCAGACCGCAACTTCTCGATGAAGGTCTTGGCCTCGAGGTTCCGCCTTACCCCTGGTCGGCAGGTCTGCGCCTGCGGCTGGCCGGGGGCGGCGGACGATTGTTCGACAATCGCGATCTTGCGCTCGTCGAGCAGCTTGCCAGCCTGGTGGAGTCGGCCGAGCGGGATCGTCTCTCCTATGAGCAAGGCGTAACCGAGGAACGTCGGCGCATCGCGATGGACCTGCATGACGATGTCGGTGCGCATCTTCTTTCCGGCTTGCATGCGCGCAACGAAGCGCATCGGCAGGAAGCGATCATGGATGCGCTTTCCGATATCCGCCAGATTGCCAGCGGCCTCTCCGGCCGGCAGGTCGTTTTATCGGAATTCATAGGCCATTTGCGCCATGAGAGCCGCAACCGCGCGGAACAACAGGGATTTACGCTCCATTGGCCGCTTGGAAATGCCGACGATTCCGAACGCGTCCTCCCCTATCACACCCATCGCAATCTAAACGCAGTCCATCGCGAAGCCTTGTCAAACGCGCTGAAGCATGGAAATCCGGGGGAAATCCGTATCAGCACAGCAGAGCATGACGGCCAACTCGTGCATGAGATCGTCAACGCGGCTGGCAAACCCGACGATGCCGATCCCCATCGCGCCGGAAATCGCCTTGGTTCCGGCAATATACGCATGCGTATGGCGCAACTGGAAGGAGATGCCGCCGTGCGCTGGTCCGAGGGTGTCTATGCATTGCGGATCACCCTGCCGCTCGAACCGCAGACGGCGGGAGGCTGATATGGACGCCACCCCGATGCGCACCGTTCTCGTGCTGGAAGACAATCGCGAAACACGCCAGTGGATCTGCGAGGCATTACGCCTGCATTTCCAGGGCGCCAAGGCTTTGGCGGCGGCCAGCTGCGCCGAAGCGGAAGAGCTCCTGGCGCAAGCGCAGGAGAGCGGGCAGACCATCGATCTTGCACTGATCGACATCAACCTTCCCGATGGCAGCGGCATCGGCATCATCCAGACCATCGCCCGCAATTTTCCAGCGACGATGCCGGTCGTCGTCACCATCTTCGATGACGACCAGACATTGTTCAAGGCATTGGCGGCCGGCGCGCGCGGCTACGTGCTGAAAGGCGTTCGCACCGAAAACCTCGTAGAACAGCTGCGCCGTATCCAGCGCGACGAGCCGCCGATCTCCCCGCAGATCGCCCATCGCATCCTCGCCTATTTCCGCGGCAAGCTGCCGAACACGCCCGTTGCGGACGACGACGAGCGCGCCGACCGCTTGACCAAGCGAGAAGTGGAAATCCTGCGGCTGCTGGGAAAAGGCCTGACGGCAGTGGATATCGGCGTCGCGCTCGGCATCAGCCGCAATACATGCTCCACCCATATCCGGGCGATCTACCGCAAGCTCGGCATTTCGACGCGGGCGGAAGCGGCGCTGGAGGCGAACCGGCGCGGCCTGGTGTAACGAGGCTGTCCACGGTTTCCTTGCCGCTGCCGGTTTCAGTGCGCGGCGATCTTGGTTAGCATGCGCGCCAACTGTCTTTTCGATCTCATGGTGGAATTCTCATGCTTGCAACAGGACCTATCGGCTTCATCGGCACTGGAACGATAACGGAGGCGATGGTTCAAGGCCTGCTTGCGCCGACGCCGGTCGTGCAAACCGTGCTCGTCTCGCCGCGCAATGCGGGTATTGCGACAAAATTGGCGGCGTCATTCCCGAGCGTGCGCGTTGCCGCCAATCAGGAGATCGTCGATACGTGCCAGACGCTGGTTTTAGCGGTGAGACCACAGATTGCCGAAGAGGTGATCCGGCCGCTGAACTTTCGCGATGGGCAGCGGGTCATCAGCGTCATCGCCGCGATCGATCGCGAACGGCTGCTGTCTTGGATCGGCGCCGATGTCACGCTGACGCAGGCCGTGCCCCTGCCTTTCGTCGCCCGCCGCGCCGGCGTCACCGCCACCTTCCCGCCGGATCCCCTGACGGCGGCGCTGTTCACGTCAATGGGCACTGCGGTCGAATGCGAAACCCGGCATGAATACGACCTGCTGGCTGCGGCAAGCGCCGTCATGGCCAGCTATTTCGGCATCATGCACCGCACGACGGAATGGCTGGCGGCGCAAGGACTTCCCGAAGAGAAAGGCCGCGCCTATATAGCGCCACTGTTTGCGGAACTTTCCAGAACGGCGCTTTCCAGCGCCCCCTCGACCTCCTTCATCGACCTCAGCCACGAATACGCCACCAAGGGCGGCCTGAACGAACAGGTCTTCAACGACTTCGAATCCAATGGCGGCACGGCGGCGCTGCACAAGGCGCTCGACCGGGTGCTTGCGCGCATCACTGGATAAATATCGCAAAGCCGATCCGCTCAAATCAGAAAGATTTGCATTGCCAGCGCCCCGACCTGCCGCACATGATGCAGTAGGTCGAGGCGCTGCTTCGGCTCGTCCCGAGTACCGCTTAGGAAGGTCCATGCAGAGATTTGATGGTTTGGAAGGCGCCCGTGGCTGGCTGGCTTGGACGGTCGTCGTCACGCATATCCTGCAGTTGACCCAGATCACCACCGAATATCCGAGCCTGAACCTGCTGCGCGATCTCGGCGATACCGCCGTCCAGGTTTTCATCATCCTCAGCGGCTTCGTGATCTGTCACTTGATCCTTGAAAAACGTGAGACCTATCGGGTTTATATCACCCGGCGTTTTCTACGCATCTATCCGGTCTATCTGGTCTGCCTCGTCCTCGGTATCTTCGCCACCTTATGGTATATGGAAGTGCTGACCGCGGCGCCATGGGGAACCTCGCTGGCGGCGGGGCCGCATATGCGTGCACAGATCGCCAGCATGGAGGGCGGCGGTTTCTATGCGCATCTGATCGCGCACCTGACAATGCTGCACGGCATGATCCCGACCAATATCCTCTACGAATCGCAGTTCTTTTTTCTGTCGGCAGCCTGGAGCCTGTCGCTGGAATGGCAGTTCTATCTGATCGCGCCGCTGGTCATCCTGATGATGGCCAAGCCCTGGCCGCGTCTGCTGCTGATCGTCGTCGCAATCGCCGCCCAATATGCCTATGATCAGCGAGTTTTCGGCACATTCCAATTGCCGAGCTTCCTGCCGGGCGCGGTGGCGCTGTTTGCCACCGGGATCGTCAGCCGCCTGGCGACGCCGTATCTGTTCGGCGAAATTCCCTTTCCGGCCGCGCCGTTGCTTTTCTTCGGCGCATTGGTGCTGATCGCCGATGCCGGCCAGATCCATTATGTCCTGTGGGCAGTCATTATCGCATCGGTCTGGTCGGGCGGCCCGGAGGGCAAGCCGGACGGCCTCGGCCGGTTGCTGAATGGCAAGGTCGCCCTCTGGTTCGGCGCGCGCGCCTATAGCACCTATCTGGTGCATGTACCGATCATCCAGAGCCTGATCTGCCTCTGCGCCGTCATCGGTTTCGACTATGCGCTGACGGTCGCCTTCACCGCAATCCTGACGCCGCCGGCGGTGCTGCTTGCCTCCGACCTATTGCACAGGCTGGTGGAGAAGCCGGGCATTGCGCTCGGGCGGCGTCTGGCGCGCTGAAGGCTCAGGCGACGGCAGGTGCCGGCGATTGCGGAACTGGCCGGAACATCATGGCAATCATGAAAGCGCCGATGCCGATCGCCCAGGAGCCGACATAAAGCCAGATATAGGTGGCAAACGTATCGTAGATCAGCCCGCCGGCAATCGGCCCGGTCGCCATGCCGAGACTGCCCGCCATGGCCGTGCCGCCGATCACCGTGCCCATCATCCTGAGCGGAAAGTTTTCGCGCGCAATGACCGCGTAGAGCGGCATGACGCCGGCATAGATGAAGCCGAACAGGCCGGCCACGGCATAAAACGAGCCGAGGCCGCTGGCGAGCACATAGGCAAGCGCCCCGAAGGCCTGTGCAAGCAACCCGCCAACGAGCACCGGCCGCGCACCAAGCCGATCCCCCAGCAGGCCGAGGACGACGCGGCCGCCCATGCCGGCCAACCCCTCGAAACTGTAGATCGTCACCGCCGCAATCATCGGAATGCCGCAGGTGATGGCATAGCTGACGGTGTGGAAGATCGGGCCGGAATGGGTGGCGCAGCAGAAGAAATTCGTCAGGCACAGGATGATGAAGCGCGGCGAGCGCAGGACTTCGCCGACGGAGGCCTGTTGCGCTTCGCCCGCCGGCGCATCGGCATGCGCTTCCAACACAGGTGCGCGGCGCACCAGCAGGGAAGCCGGGATCATCACCACGGCGACGACCAGCGCGATGATCTGCATCGAAAACCGCCAGTCATGCGAGGAGACCAGCCAGGCGGCGAAGGGCGACATGGTCATCGGCGCCATGCCCATGCCGGCCGAAACAAGCGACACGGCAAGGCTGCGATGGGTATCGAACCAGCCGGTGACGCAGGCCATCATGGGCGCGAAGACGGCGGCCGCAGCGACACCGATCATCAGGCCGAAAACGAGCTGGAAGACGATCAGCGACGGCGCATGGCTGGCCGCAAGCAGGCTGAGCGCCAGAAGCACGGAGCCGGTCAGCACCACCGGCCGCGGCCCCCAACGATCCGAGAGACTACCCCAGATCATGCTGGCGAAGGCCATGGCGAGAAAGCCGATGGTCATGGCCGTGGAAACGCCGGTCACCGACCAGCCGGTGTCACGCGAGATCGGCAACAGAAATACCGGCAGCGAAAACATCGCGCCAATGGCGATGCAGCCGAGAAGCCCGCCCGCCGCCACAATCACCCAACGATAATGCAGGTTGCCCATTGTCGTCTCCTCCCGGCCGCGCCGGCTCCCATCCTCATCTTCGACGGGGCGGAGGTTTTCCTCAAGCCCCGTTTACGGGATGACGAACGGCAGAGCGCCAATCCGACAGGCTGGAAGAAAAATCAGTCGAGCGTGCGACGAAAGCGCAGCAGCGCCAATGCGCCGAGCACCGCGACCGTCACCAGCAAGGCGGCGAAATCTGCTGCGATATCGGCGGAACCGGCGCCCTTCAGCATCACGGCGCGCACCATGCGCAGCAGATGGGTGACAGGCAGGATCTCGCCCAGCGCCTGCGCCCAATCCGGCATGCCACGAAACGGAAACATGAAACCGGAGAGCAGGATCGAAGGCAGGAAGATGAAGATGGAAAGCTGCATCGCCTGCATCTGCGTGCGCGCCACCGTCGAGATCAGATAGCCGAGCAGCACCAGCGCCAGCACGAAGAGAAGCAGGCAGGCGAACAGCAGCCCGGCCGAGCCCACGAACGGCACGTCGAAAATGACCTTCGCGGCGGCGAGGATGACCAGCGCCTGCACCGCGCCGATGCCGATGAACGGCGTGATCTTGCCGATCATGATCTCCATCGGCGTCGCCGGCATGGCCAGCAGGTTTTCCATCGTGCCGCGCTCGATTTCGCGGGTCAGCGCCATCGCCGCCATCATGACCAGCGTCATCTGCAGGATGACGCCGAGCAGCGCCGGCACGATGTTATATTGCATGATGGCTTCGGGATTGTAGCGCCGGTGGACGACGATATCGGGACCGGCGGCCGGGGCCGCGGCCATCTCCCGCTGCGCGAAATTGGCGGCGACGGTCGAAAGCGCCGAGACCGCGCCGGAAGACGCCGCCGGATCGGTCGCATCCGCCTCGACAAGAATTTGCGGCCGGCCGCCGCCCAGCGCCTTGCGCTCGAAATCCGGCGGGATGGTGATGATGAAGGAGACCGCGCCGCTGGTGATCAGCCGTTCGGCCTCGTCCTCGGTCGCATTCGCATGGGTAATGTCGAAATAGCCGGTGTTTTCCAGCGCTACCACCATGCCTTGGGTGAACCGCCCTTGCACCGGCGCCACTAACGCCGCCGGCAGGTGGCGGGGATCGTCGTTGATGGCGAAGCCGAACAGCAGGAGTTGCATGATCGGCACGACCAGCATCATCGCGAAGGTGACGCGGTCGCGGCGCATCTGGATGAATTCCTTGCGCAGCAGCGCATAGAGGCGGGAGGGGCTCATCGCATATTGTCCTCGGACTGGTCCATGAGGCGGATGAACACGTCCTCAAGACTGGTCTCAGCCGGGCGGGCGGTGACGTTTTCGGCCTCCAGCGCCGCCATCAGGGCCGCCTTGTCGCTGCCGGTGACATGCAGCGTGGCGCCGAAGGGCTCGACCTGCTCAACGCCCGGCCGTTCACGCAGGCGGGCAGCGAGCGCCCCCGGCCTGTCGGTCTCGACCACCAGCGTCACCAGATGCGCGCCGGCGATCACCTCGGCCACGGTTCCCGAGGCCACCAGCCGGCCATAGGCGATGTAGTTGATGCGGTGGCAGCGCTCGGCCTCATCCATGTAATGGGTGGAGACCAGCACGGTCATGCCGTCGGCGGCGCGGGCGTGGATCTCGTCCCAGAACTGGCGGCGCGCCTTGGGATCGACGCCGGCAGTGGGCTCGTCGAGCAGCAGCAGGCGCGGCTTGTGCATGATGCAGGCGGCGAGCGCCAGCCGCTGCTTCCAGCCGCCGGAAAGGCTGGCGGCAAGCTGCCTCTTGCGCGAGGTCAGGCCGAGATCGGCAAGCGTATCGGCCACTGCCTGCCGCGGCAGGCCATAGAGCCCGGCGACGAAGACGAGGTTTTCCTCGATGCTCAGATCCTCATAGAAGGAAAAGCGCTGGGTCATGTAGCCGACCTCGCGGCGGATGGGGCGCTGGTCGCGGCGCACATCGAGGCCGAGCACCTGCCCCTCCCCGGCATCCGGGGTCAGCAGGCCGCAGATCATACGGATGCAGGTGGTCTTGCCGGAGCCGTTCGGACCGAGAAAGCCGGCGATCTCGCCTTCCGCTACCGTCAGCGCCACATCGTCGACGACCTTGCGTCCGCCAAAGGATTTGGTGAGCCCATGCACCGCAATTGCCGGATTTCCTGCCGGTTCGTTCATGGCAAGGTCCTGATTTCGACGATCTGGCCGGGTTTCAGCGCATCCACCGGCTCGGGCGCGGCCTCGATGCGATAGACGAGCTTTTGACGCGCATCGCGGGAATAGATCACCGGCGGCGTAAACTCGGCCTGATCGGCGATGCGGGTGACGGTGGCCGAAATCGCCGGGCAGCCGTCGCATTCGACCTTGACGCGAGCGCCGAGCTTCATCGCCGCCAGATCGGCCTCGGCGATATAGAAGCGCAGATGCAACGCGTCATCCGGCAGGAAGGACAGCACGGGCGCCGCCGGGCCGGCCATGTCGCCGGAATGGCGGACGAGTTCGGAGACGGTGCCGGCTTTGGCGGCGATGAGACGGCGCTGGTCGAGTTGCCATTGTGCGGCATCGCGATTGGCCTGCGCCTGGGCAACGGCAGCCCGCGCCGCCTCGACCTCTTCGGATCGCGCCGGAAGCCGGGCAACTGCAAGACGCGCCTCCGCCTCTGCAACCGCAGCGGCCGCGACGGTGGCCGCTGCGCGGGCGGCGTCCAATTCGGCTTGAGACGAGATATGCTGCGTCAGCAGCCGTTCTTGTCGCGTCTCCTCGGTGGCGGTCCGCTCAGCATTGGCACGAGCAGAAGCGGCATTGGCGTCGATCACGGCGAGTTCTTCCGGGCGACTGCCCTTCAACAGGTTGGCGAGCTGGCTTTCGGCCTGCCGCAACGCGGCCTCGGCCGCAGCCAGGGCGAGACGGGCATCCTGGTCCTCAACGCTCGCCAGCATCGTTCCGGCCGAAACATGCTCGCCTTCACGCACCGGGATGGTAACGATGCGAGCGGAGACTGCCGGCGAGACGAGCACGTAATCCCCCTCGGCATAACCCGTCGCCAACGGTGCGGGCGGGGCGCAGGCAGCGAACAGGCCGGCGACCAGCGGCAGGGTACACAGAAAATCAGCCATGCTCGGCCTCCAGAATGGCATCGAGGTTGAAGACCAACCGCTTGACGACCGCGCGCACCGCAAAAGGCGGATAGCCGCCCCATCTCATCCGCCGCTGCACCACAGGCGCGGCGAGCCGGAAATAAACGGCTTGGCCGACGACGGAGAACACCGCCAACCGCACGTCATCGGACTCTGCGGGCCGGCCGGTAGCGGCCTGCCAGATGCGGCAAAGCGCCCGGTGGCGACTTTCGATCAACGTTGCGAATATCCGTTCGGTGACAGGGCTGCCGGGCTGGGCAAGCTCGCGCAGCAGAAAGGAGACGAATAACTCGGATGCGGGGCTGGTGGTGAACAGCACGATCCGGCGCAACAGCCGCCGCAGGACGGATCGCGCCGCATTGCGGTCGAGCATGGCCGGATCGCCCGGCCCGAGCTTCGCCACCTTGCCGATGCGCGCCGCGACGAAATCGGCGCAGGCCAGCCGCAGTCCTTCCTTGCCGCCGAAATGGTAGGCGATGGAGGAGATGTTCGTCTCTGCCTCCGCCGCAATCGCCCGCGTCGATGCCGCCTCGAACCCTTCACTGCCGAATTGGCGCAAGGCGGCGCGGATCAGGGCCGTTCGGGTAGGGTGATCACTATCCTGCATGATCGATACACCTTCAATCAATCGATTGATCTATAGCAGGTACCGAAGAAATGTCGAGGCGAGTGACGCGGTCAAGGCTACTTTGCCAGGCCCGTCAGTTCAGGCTCATGTCGCGATGGAGATCTTTGGCGGAACGGCGACGCCAGCGCGTGGCAGCCCCGATCAGGCGCACGCCAACCGCCCCCCTTGATATCGGCGCGGCGCAGATGCTGGACCAGAGGTGTTGTCAAACAAAGCCGCATGTCCGTCAGCACGGGAAAAATCCGAAGTGTGTGACCAGTACATGCTCTTCCCTTAACGTTATATTTCGTGAAATATAACGAAGAGTGGGTTTAACCGCATTGGCAAGGCGGTCCTGTCGGAGAATGACATGCAGGCAGAAATCCGGATCGCCATCGCGCTCATCGTCCGGGACAACGCAGACACGCTCCTTTTGCGAAAACGGGGCGTTGCGGTCTATTTGCAGAGCGGCGGCAAGATCGAGGGCGCGGAGACGCCAAGGGCGACGCTTGCCCGCGAAATGCATGCCGCTCTTGGCTTGAAAATCCCGCTTTCGCGCATGACGCCTTTCGGCTGCTTCGAGACGGCCGCGGCGAACATACCCGACCATATGGTCGTCACCCATGTCTTCCGGGTGCAGCTTCACGATGAAATCATCACGCCGGCGCCCGAGATCGAAGAAGCGATCTGGGTACCGATCCGCGATGCGGCCGCTTTGCCTCTCGCGCCGCTGACCCGCGATCACATTCTGACGCTCTATTGGCAGATGCGGTTTTGTGAAGACCGGTTCGCAGCAGGGACAGAAGCTGCCTAACAAGCTGTTTTGCCGCTACTTTTTCGGATTGGAATACCTATGCCCACCCTGCCCCGCCTCAAATCCCACGGCGTCCCCATGACCGGCATAAGCCTCCCGCTTTCGGCCTTGCCGAATGACGGCGAAATGAAAAGCGGCGCTCAACGGCTGCGCAGCTGGGAGATCCCTTCAACCTTCCACTGCTCGATCATCGGCACATGCCTGACGGCGGGGGAACTGCGCCAGGTGCTCATCAAGACCGGGCAGGACGATGCCCGTACGGCGACGGACCACGCGCTGCATGGCTGCGGCGTGCGCCTTGCCGGCCAGCGTGACCAGGCGGCCAAACTGCTGAACAAGGCGCTCGACAAGCGCCACGAGGCAAGCATCAAGCGTATTCCGCGTCAGGCGGACGAGGCGGAGCTGCGACAAATCTGGCGCGCCTCCTTCGACCGCGGCGACATTGCCGGTCCCTATTGGGCGCTGATGACCCATCCGGGCAGCACACAGACCCTGATCCGCGAGATCTTCGGCGAGGTGCATATGCTCTCCCATCTCGTCGGAAGCGCCAGCCGCCTCGATATCGCCCGGTTGACGCAACTTGAAAAGGATCTGGAACAGGCGCGCCAGAAGGCCGCCCGCCAGGAACAGCGCCTGAAAGTCGCCGCCGACGAACGAACCGACCAGCAACAGCGCATCCGGCAACTCGAGGAAAGGCTGATCCAGGCCGAAGCGATCGCCGCCTCCATCGTGCGGCCGATGGCCAGCCGCGAGAATGCCGCTGCGCTTCTCCATCCCGATGACGCCCGCACAGCCGGCCTGTCGCAGAAAATTGCGGAGATGGAGGAAAAGCACGAGGCCCTCCGCAACGCCGCCGACCGGCTGCAGGCACTGAACCACGCCTTGTTGCGCGAAAACGAGGCGCTGGAGGCGGCCATCGCTACAAATCCGCGAGAGCATAGCGCCCGCCCGAGCCCGCCCGGCCCGATCCTCTATGTCGGCGGACGTCGCAACCTTTTCGACCACCTGCGGACCTGCGCCGAAAGCCGCAATGTCGATCTTCTGCTGCATGACGGCGGCATGGAAGACAGCACCACCTTGCTTCCCGCGCTGATCGGTCAGGCGGCGACGGTCCTTTTCCCCGTCGATCATATCAGCCATACGGCTGCCGGCATCCTTAAACGGCTCTGCCGCGAACAGGACAAACCCTATACGCCCCTGCGCTCCGCCGGCCTTGCGAGCTTCCTCGCCGCCATCAGCGGCGGCGGCGCTGACGGCAAGGCATAGGCGGGGTTAACGGCCCCCTATATCCCGCTTCCTAAGGATGATCTTGGTCGCCGATTTGCCGAAGACATGATGCCCCGCGCCGCCGTCGCCGAGAATATCGAGGAACGCATCGGCTTCCCTCACCCGGATGCCGCCGAGGATATGGCAGCCACGCTCGAAAAACGCATCGGGGATCATGGTTACGCTCGGGCCGACGACCACGATGCGCGCCGATGCCTTCGCCAACCCAATCAGTGGGCCGAAGGTGTCGTTTGCCAGCGTCGTGCCGGTGATGATCAGCAAATCGGCGGTAGGCACGACCTCGGCCGCTCTTTCCGCCGGCAAAAAATGGGGCATTTCACAAGGCTGCAACGTGGATGGGTCTTTCTCTAGCACCCAGTGCCTTGCGCCCATCTGCCGCAAGGCACGCAGGAACGGCACGAAGGCCCCGACCACGACGACGGTTTCCTCGACCCTTACCTGCGCAGCCGCGAAGGCGTCCAGACCTTCCACAACCTCATAGCCCGCCGCCGCCTGGGTTTCATTAGACAGTTGCGCCAGCGCGTTCAACGTGGCGATGCCCAGTGTTCGCCGTATGCCCACCTCATCCACCACGGCATCCAGAAGATCGGTGGCGCGGCAGCCGCGCAACGCAGCTGCCGAAACCGGGCCCAAGGCGGCATTTGCAACATCTCCGACCGGCGAGGCGCAGGCCCCGGCATGGCCAGTCGACAGCTTGACGCCGGTAAAGAAGGCGCCGGTTGCAATGCGTTCGATCGTGATGTCGTCAAGTGCACGGCCAAGACGCGCGCGCACGATCTCGACCGTTCTGCTCAGGATCGAATTCGCCATAGTGATCTCCGCTATCGCCGACCGGGGACGGCATATCTCGGAAATCTTATTGCAGACTTTCATCCGGCAATAGGGCGATAGAATTTGAAACTCAAACCCGTCGCGACAAGGCAATCGCATATTCACCGACAAGCCGGCAAAATTCTTCGCGCTCAAGTCTAAGGCCGCGCGTCTCTTTGCCAATGGCGACCTTCTGCCTGCGGCGAGCGAAGAGCGCGCCGCAGGCCTTCCCGTGTATCAGACTTCGGTGACGAATTTGGTTCGCATATAGGCGTCGAGACCTTCGATGCCGGATTCCGAGCCATAGCCGCTCTCGTTGACGCCGCCGAACGGCGTTTCCGCCGTCGAGACCACCATGTGATTGACGCCGACCATACCGGCTTCGAGGGCCGCTTCGGTCTTCTGCGCCAATGCGCCGTTGCGGGTAAAGACGAACGAAGCCAAACCGTAAGGCAAGGAATTCGCACGTTCGATTACGTCGTCGAACGTCGAGAACGAGGTCGTGGGTGCGATCGGCCCAAAGGGTTCCTCGCTCATGATCCGGGCGCCGTCCGGAACGTTCTTCAGCAGCGTCGGCGCATAGAAGTACCCCTTGTTACCGATCCGCTCGCCGCCGGTAACGACCTCAGCGCCATTTGCCTTGGCATCGGCGACGAAACCGTCCATGACGTCGAGGCGACGTGCGGCGATCATCGGGCCCATCTGGGTACCTTCATCCAGGCCGTGGCCGATTTTCAGGCGACGGGTACGTTCTGCAAAACCGGTGACAAAGCCGTCATACAGGCTTTCATGCACGTAAAACCGCGTCGGCGACGTGCAGACCTGTCCGGCGTTGCGGAACTTGAAGGTGACGACCGTGTCGAGCGTCTTCTCCAGATCGGCATCCTCGTAAACGATAACAGGCGAATGACCGCCCAACTCCATCGTGCAGCGCTTCAGCGTATCGGCCGCGAGTTTCTGGAGAAGTTTGCCGACGGCGGTCGAGCCGGTCAGCGACACCTTCCTGGGGATCGGCGAGGCAAGCAGGTAGGCCGAGACCTCCGCCGGCTTGCCGAACACGATATTGAGCACGCCGGCCGGCAGGCCCGCCTCCTGAAAGCAGCGGCCGAAGGCGACTGCAGTGCCGGGCGTTTCCTCCGCCGGCTTGATGATGATCGAGCAGCCAGCGCCGAGCGCGCCTGCGATCTTGCGGATGACATTGCTTGCCGGGAAATTCCATGCCGCGAACGCCGCGACAGGACCGACGGGCTCCTTGAAGACCATCTGGCGAACACCGGGAATGCGCGCAGGCACGATCCGGCCGTAAGCGCGCTTTCCTTCCTCCGCATACCAGCGCACCACATCCGCCGAAAACTGGACTTCACCGATTGCCTCGGCAAGCGGCTTGCCGTTTTCCAGCGTCAGCGTACGGGCAATCTCGGCCTTGCGCGCCTCGATCAGGTCCGCAGCCTTATCCATGATCGCATAGCGCTGGATCGCTGTCATGGCCTTCCAGACCTTGAAACCGCGGGCAGACGCCGCCAAGGCTTCGTCAAGATCGGCGCGCGAGGCATGCGGAAGATGCGCCAGGGCCTCGCCCGTCGCCGGGTCGATCACGTCCTCGCCTGCGCCGTCGCTTCCAGCCCGGAAGGTGCCGTCGATCAAGAGTTCAAGTCGCTCGCTATACATTCTCAGTCCTTTCTCCCGGTCGATCCGGAACATCCTTTTGGCTGCCGTCATCCGAGGGCGAAGACCGGTTGCGCATTTGCAGCAAAGTCCGTCGCGCCGAAATTTTTGGGCCGTCATGATTGACATGTACATTGTATACAGTATGGTGTCCACATGCTTATTCAACGAACCCAGAATTTGTCGATCTCCATTCCCGAAAGCGTTGCCCAACGCCTGGAGGAGGAGATCATCGTTGGCCGACTGAAATCGGAAGAGCGGCTGACGGAAGAAACCGTGGCGGATCGCTATGGGGTCAGCCGCTCGCCGGTGCGCGAAGCGCTGCGATTGCTGGAGCGCGATGGCCTGGTGATCCGTGAGGCGCGGCGGGGCATCTGGGTTGCGCCGATGTCGCAGAAGGATTTCGACGAAGTCTACACCGCCCGCAATCCTCTCGAAGGGCTGGTGGCGCGTCAGGCTGCGGAGTCCGATAATGACGCCCTCAAACGGGAACTGCGCGACGTCCAGCGCGCTCTGGAGGAAACGCAGGCAAGCGGCGATGTCCGGCGCTTCTTCACCGCCGACGTTCGCGGCTCCTTCCTCATCTACGATCTTGCCGACAACCGGACGCTGCGGCGCCTGCTGCAAGGGTTGGAAAAACAGGCGTTGCGCTACCGCTTTCACGCCTATGAGCAGAACCCGGACATGATCAAGCTCTCGCTCGACGACACGACGCGCATCTTCGACGCAATCCTCGCCGGCGATGGCGCCACCGCCCAGGCGGTGACGGAAAACCTGATCCGCGAGATCTGGCAGAGCATGCGCGACGAAGTCGCGCGCTCCTTTGGAAAGTAGGCCGTCATGGTACCCCTCAGCGCCGCCTTCAGCGTCATAGACAGCCATACGGCGGGGCATCCGACGCGCGTCATCCTGAGCGGCATCCCCAAACTTGCAGGCAAGAGCGTGCTGGAACGGCGCGACGATTTCCGCGCCCGCTTCGATCACTTGCGCCCCGCCCTTTTGCACGAACCGCGCGGCCATGCGGCAATGGTCGGGCTGGTCCCCGTGCATTCGGATGTCGCCGATTACGGCGCGTTCTTCATCTCGTCCTATGTCTATCTCGACATGTGCGGTCACGGGACGATCGGCTTTGCGAAAACATTGGCCTTTACCGGCCAGATCAGCCCGCAGACCGGTGACAGCTTTACCTTGGAAACCCCTGCGGGTGTCGTGACGGTCGGCCTGATCTGGGATGGCAACGGCGCACTTTCGGCCGCGCGTATTCAGAACGTTCCAAGCTATGTCGGGCTTGAAGGCCTCGTCGTCGATGTCGACGGCGTCGGTCCCGTGACGACCGATATCGTCTACGGCGGCATGTGGTACGCGCTGGTCGATGCGACGTCGCTCGGACTTGCGCTCGAACCGGAGCGCGCCTCGAGCCTGATGTTGAAGGGCGCGGCGATCAAGCAGGCCATCAAGGACGCAATCGCCGGCATGCCGCTTTTCGAAGGTTCGCCCGCGCCGAGCGTTCTTTTCTATGTGGCGGATAGTCCAGACAGCGCCGTCCATTTCCTCGTGCTGGAATCCAACAAGTTCGACCGCTCGCCCTGCGGCACCGGCACCTCGGCGCGCATGACGCACCTGCTGCACAAGGGTGAGCTTACGCCCGGCGAAGCCTATCACGCCCGCAACATCTTCGGCATTCCGTTCGAGGCCGGTCTCGCAGGGACGACAGACGTCGCCGGCCGGGCTGCCGCAATCGTGGAAATCGAAGGCAACGCCTTCGTCACCTCCACGCAGACCATCTTCTTCGAAGCGGATGATCCGCTTTCGAAGGGGTTTCTTAGCCGCTAACGCTCCAAAAAAAGGGGAACATCATGTTTTCGTTTAGCAAGATAATTTCAGCAGCAGCTATCGCACTGTCTCTCGTCGCGGCGCCGATTGCCGCGTCGGCGCAGGAAAACCCGTCGAAGGTCATCGACGAAATCCGCGCTTCCGGCGTGCTCAAGGTTCCGGTCATGACCGGTGAAGAGCCCGGCTACATCAAGGATCCCGCGACCGGCCAGTGGAGCGGCTTCTATTACGAATTCCTCGGCGACATCGCCACCGAACTCGGCGTCAAGCTCGAGCCGGTCGAAACCACCTGGGGCAACCTTGCCGCAGACTTCCAGTCGAACAAGATCGACATCGCCATTGGCGTGAACCCGAACCCGAAGCGCGGCCTTGTCGTCGATTATCTCTGGGAGCCGCTGTTCACCGACGCCTGGGCCGTGCTGACGCCTCCCGGCAAGCCGGTGAAGACCTGGGCCGAGCTCAACGATCCGGCAAAGACCGTCGTCGTCCAGAAGGGTTCGACCATGCAGATCGTGGCTGAAGCCCTGCTGCCGAAGGCAAAGATCACTCCGGTCGAAGATCGTGGCCTTGCTCTGATGGAACTGCAGTCCAACCGCGCCGATGCCGTCGTCTTCGCCGTGTTCGACGCCCTGCAGATCTCCAACCAGAAGATCGGCAATGTTTCCGTACCTGAGCCGCTGCTGCGCAATCCGGCAACGCTCGCCGTCGCCCGCAAGGCCGGCAATGAAGGCTACATCAACTTCCTGACCAACTGGGTCCTTCAGCAGCGCTCGCTCGGCAAGGCCCAGGGCAAGCTGCAGCGCGCCTGGGAAGATCGCGGCATCGACCTTTCGATCCTGCCGCCGAACTTCAGCTTCTAAGCATCTCCCGAGACAAAGCCCGGCCGCTTACGCGCGGTCGGGCCCGCCACCGGCCTGACCCGGTGTTTCCCTCGCTTCGAACGCGTGAGGACAGTTATGTTCGATTACACCGTCATCACCAACAATATCGGCCTGCTCTGGCAAGGCCTGTTGATGACCCTCTACTTCACGGTCATCACGATCGCCGCCGGTCTTGTCATCGGCCTTGTCATTGGCCTGATCCAGCTCACCACGTTCCGGCCGCTTGTTCTCTTCGGCCAGATCTACGTCGAATTCTTCCGGAATATCCCGCTGCTCGTGACGTTGCTCTGGGTGTATTACGCATTCCCGATCTTTGCCGGCATCAACGTAACGAAATTCTGGGCCGGCTTCATTGGCCTCAGCTGCTATATCGGCTCGTTCTATGCCGAAATCCTGCGCGCCGGGGTGCAGTCGGTCGACCCCGGCCAGACCGACGCCGCAACCGCGATCGGCATGTCCTACGGCCAGCGCATGCGCCGCATCATTCTGCCGCAGGCCTTCCGCCGCATGATCCCCCCGCTTGCCGGCCAATCGATCATCCAGATGAAGAACACGACGCTCCTGTCGATGATCACGGTTCCCGACCTGCTTTACCAGGCAAGCTATATCTCCTCGTTCACCTATCGCCCGATGGAAGTCTACACGGCGGTCGGCGCCATCTTCCTGATCATTCTCGTGCCTCTGACCTATCTCGCCCGGAAGCTCGAAAAGGGTGGAGTGCCCGCGAAATGACCAATGAAGCCAAGAAGTCCGAGCTTCTCAAGCTCGACCGCATCTGCCTCCAGTTCGGAGAGCGCCAGGTTCTCAAGGGCGTCGATCTTTCCGTCAAGGAAGGCGAGGTCGTCGTTCTCATCGGCGCCAGCGGCTCCGGCAAGACAACGCTCCTGCGCTGCATCAACCTGCTCAATACGCCAACCAGCGGCAAGATCTCGATCGACAACGACCTGATCTTCCACGCGGATGCTGGCGGCAAGGGTGGCAGCAAGATTAGCAAGCAGGATGTCAACCGCATCCGCTCCAAGACCGGCATGGTCTTCCAGCAGTTCAACCTTTTCCCGCATATGACGGCGTTGCAGAACGTCATGGAAGGTCCTGTCGTCGTCAAGAAGGAAAATCCGGCTGCGGTCCGCCAGAAGGCCATGCAGCTTCTGACCCTGATGGGGCTGGAGCAGCATGTCGACAAATATCCGCGCCAGCTTTCCGGCGGCCAGCAGCAGCGTGTGGCCATCGCGCGCGGCATGGCGATGCAGCCGAAGGTCATGTTGTTCGACGAACCGACATCGGCGCTCGATCCGGAACTCGTCGGCGAAGTGATGAAGGCGATCGTCGATCTTGCCGCCACGGGCATGACGATGGTGATCGTGACGCATGAACTCGGCTTCGCCTTCGAAGTGGCCGATCGTGTCGTCTTCCTCGACCAGGGCGTCATTGTCGAGCAGGGTCCGCCCGAGCAGGTCCTGTTGCATCCCGAGCATCCGCGTCTGAAAAGCTTCGTCGGCCGTTTCCACGAATCCGCCGACCTGCTGCGGCCTTTCCTCGAGGCCCGCATGAAGGAAAACGGCTGAATTTTCAAAGGCCGGTCGGCCCGGCCTTGTCTCCCGGCGTCCCGATGACGCCCGTATCGATCTGGCAGCGGGCAGAGATTGCTTTGCTGCGAAAGGAATCCGTCATGACTTTGAGTTTCGATCCCGCAACCGTCGCAGTGCCGGCAGGCCATCACATCGGCGGCCGTTATATCGAGCTTCCCGGCGCCGAAATCGCGGTCCTGCGCCCCTCGGACCACGAACAGATGGGTATCATCACCGATGGTGGCGATGCAGCCGTCGAAGCAGCCGTCACGGCTGCGAAAGCGGCGCTCAAGATCAGCCGCTGGGGCAAGATCGCTCCCCGCGAGCGCGCCAAGGTATTGATGCGTTTCGCGCAACTGGTCGAGGAGAACAATGCCTATCTCGGCAAGCTGGAAGCCATGGGCTCCAGCCGTCTGATCTCCGGCACAATCACCGGTGACGCCGTCCGCACCGCTGGCGTCATCCGCTACTTCGCCGAATTCTGCGACAAGGTCGAAGGAACGGTCACCGCGACGGAAGCCGACACGCTGAGCATCACGCGGCGCGAACCCTATGGCATTGTCGGCGCCATCGTTCCGTGGAACTTCCCGATGATCACCGCGGCGTGGAAATTCGCGCCGGCGCTTGCGGCCGGCAATGCGATCGTCATGAAGACCTCGGAACTGACGCCTCATAGCCTGCTGGCGCTGGCCGAACTCGCCGCACAGGCGGGTGTGCCGGCCGGCCTGTTCAATGTCGTCAACGGTTACGGGCACACCACGGGGGCGGCCATCGTCCGCCATCCCGACATCATGATGATTTCGTTCACCGGCTCGACGCAGACGGGCGCCGCGATCATGTCGCTTGCCGCCCAGTCCGGTATCAAGCCGGTCACGCTCGAACTCGGCGGCAAGAGCCCGCAGCTCGTTCTCGCCGATGCCGGCGACCTCGACGTCGTCGCCGGCCGCGTCGCCATGGCCTTCATGGGCAATGCCGGTCAGGTCTGCACCGCCGGCTCGCGCATCCTGATCGAGAGCAGGATCGCCGACGAGTTTACGGCGCGCCTGATTGACAAGACCAAGGCCATTCAGGCTGGCGCGACCTGGGACGAAACCACGACCTTCGCCCCGATCATCAGCAAGAAGCAGATGGAGCGGATCGACGGCATGCTGCGCGAGACCGTCGCCCAAGGCGGCTCGGTCATCACCGGCGGTGGCCCGCTCGAAACGCGCAATGCCGGCAGCTTCTACGCCCCGACCCTGCTCGGGAACGTCTCCGATGAAAACATCGGTTTCCGCGAAGAGTTCTTCGGTCCGGTTGCCACAATCCGCACATTCGCCGATCTGGAAGAGGGCATCGCCCTTGCCGCACACCCGACCTATGGCCTCGCCGCCAGCGTTCACACGACGAACATAGCCAAAGCCTTGAAGGCTGCCGACAATATCGACGCCGGCATGGTATTCGTGAACCAGCACGGCCGCAGCCCGGAATTCACCTACACCGCCGGCGGCTTCAAGGGTTCCGGTTTCGGCAAGGACATGGGTCGCCAAGGTTATCAGGAATTCCTGCGCGAGAAATCCATCTGGGTCAACTACGCCTGAAGTAGAGCCGCACCATGCAATTCGATTATATCATCATCGGCGGAGGCTCGGCGGGTTGTGTCCTGGCCAGCCGGCTTTCGGAAAACGGCAGCAAGCAGGTTGCCCTCTTCGAGGCCGGTCCAGACACGCCGCCGGACGCTGTTCCAGACATCATATCCGACAGTTATCCGGGTCTTTCCTATTTCGATCCGCGATATCACTGGACGAAGCTCAGGGTCTATAACCGCTCGCCCAAGCTGAATTCCGGCACGCCGAAGACCGCAAAGCTCGAACAGGCCAGGGTCATGGGTGGCGGATCGAGCATCAACGGCCAGTTCGCCGTACGCGGCCTGCCGCACGATTACGACGAATGGGAAGAGCTTGGCCTCAAGGGCTGGAGTTGGGACAACATGCTTCCCTATTTCAAGAAGCTGGAGCGCGATCTCGATTTCGATGGCGAGATGCATGGCAAAACGGGAAATATCCCGATCCGCCGCGTCTTCCCGCAGGATTGGGCCGGCTTTACCAAATCCGTGCTCAAGGCGACGGAACAGGATTATCCCTACCAGCCGGACTATAACGGTAGCTTTGCCGACGGCTCCTTTCCCCTGCCGTTGTCAAACGAGAACGAGCGCCGCGTTTCGACGGCTGTCGGCTATCTCCACAAGGAAGCCCGGTCCCGCAAGAACCTGCACATCATCGCCGAAGCCTTCGTGGAGAAGATCCTGTTCGACGGCAAGCGTGCGACGGGCGCGAAGGTGACGGTTGCGGGGCAGACGAAAGAGTATCATGCGCGCGAAGTCATCGTCTGCTCCGGCGCCCTGCATTCGCCTGCAATCCTCATGCGCGCAGGCATCGGCCCTGCGGCGCAACTCAGGCGCCTGGGTATCGACGTGGTTGCCGACTTGCCCGGCGTCGGCGAAAACCTGACGGATCACCCGCATCTCGCGGTCGCCGCGCATTTCAAGAAATCGGCGCGCCTGCGTCCCGGACAGCGCCGCCACATCTTTCTCGGCGTGCGCTATTCGTCCAACCATGCGGATTGCCACACCGGCGACATGCTGCTCATGCCGGTCAATCGCGCCGGCTGGCATCCGCTCGGCAAGGCGATGGGCGCGCTCAACGTCTGCGTCAACAAATCCTATTCACGCGGCACGGTGACGCTGAAGTCGGCGGACCAGCGCGAGGAACCGATCGTCGATCTCAATCTCGCCTCGGACGGTCGCGACCTGATGCGCCTCGTCGATGGCTTCAAACGCATCTACCGCATCATGATGACGCCTGACGTGCAGCAACACGTCAACACCTGGTTCCTCGCCGGTTACAGCGACGAGGCGCGGGCGCTCAGCATCCGCAAGCCATCGAACTGGATCAAGACGGCGAGCGCCGCTTATGCGTTCGACTACCTGCCCTTCTTCCGCGAAGCGCTGCTCAAGCGGAAATTCGGCACCACCGACCGCATGCACGCGATGATGCGCGACGAGGAGCTGATCGTCGATTGGGTCAAGCAATCGGTCTGGTCCGGCTGGCATGTTTCCGGCACCTGCAAGATGGGCGTCGATGGCGATCCGATGGCGGTCCTCGACAGCGAATGCCGCGTGCGTGGCGTCGAAGGCCTGCGTGTCGTGGATGCCTCGATCATGCCGACCATCATTGCAGCCAACACCAACATCACGACGATCGCCATGGCCGAAAAGGCCGCCGATCTCATTCTCAAAACCCCGCATTGAAAGGACACGTGACATGCGTAAGAACAAGGCAAAGGAAATCTGGGCCGCTGGCGGCGAAGTGATCACCGGTTGGCTCGGCATTCCCTCTTCCGTTTCTGCCGAACTGATGGCCCAGCAGGGCTGGGACGCGCTCACAGTCGACCTTCAGCACGGTGCGTCCGACTACACGGATATGCTGCCGATGCTGCAGGCGATCTCGACGACCGACACCGCGCCCTTCGTGCGCGTCCCTTGGAACGACCCGTCGATCATCGGCAAGGTGCTCGATGCCGGCGCCTATGGCGTGATCTGCCCGATGGTCAACACTGCCGAAGAAGCCGCAGCCTTCGTCAAGGCCTGCCGCTACTTCCCGCAGGGCGGCCGCTCGGTCGGTCCGCTGCGCGCTTCGCTTTATGCCGGTTCGGATTACTTCCAGCACGCAAACGAAACAGTCGTCACCATGGCGATGATCGAGAGCGAGCAGGCCGTCAACAACCTCGAGGAGATCCTCAAGACCCCCTATCTCGACGCCATCTTCGTCGGCCCGTCCGACCTCGCCGTCACCATGGGCGAAGCACCCGGCTTCGATCCGCGCTACCCCGCCGTTTACGAGGCGATCGAATATATCGCCGCCAAATGCAAGGAAGCCGGCGTCATCCCGGGCATCCATTGCGGCTCGGTCGCCTATGGCGTCGACATGCGCAAGATGGGCTATCGCTTCATGGCCTATCTCTCCGACTTCCGCATGCTGCAGCAGACCGTTGCGCGCGGCCTGAAGGCATTCCGTTCGGGCGACGTGTCCGACATCACGCCCTGACATATCGGAAAGGCAACCTTCAGCATGTCCTCGTATGGGAACGAGCCGTCCGCTCACGGACGCAAGGTCACTATCGTCGGCGGCGGCATCATCGGTGTCTGCTCTGCGAACTATCTCGTTCGGAACGGTTTTTCGGTGGAGGTCATCGATCCGGCCCTGCCCGGTTCGCAAGACCAGTGCTCGTTCGGCAATGCCGGTGGCATCTGCCCGGGCTCCTGCATTCCGAACTCCATGCCCGGCGTGCTGAAAAATGTGCCGAAATGGCTGATGGACCCGGAAGGTCCCCTTTACGTGCGGCTGGCCTACCTGCCGCACGCACTCCCCTGGCTGATCCGCTTTCTGGCCGCAAGTCGCAAGCCGCGTGTCGAAGAAATTTCCGCGGCGATGCGCTCGCTGCATCGAATGACCTTCGAATGCTACGAGCCGCTGATGAAGGAGGCCGGTTGCGAGGAACTGCTGCAGAAGCGTGGCCAACTCTTCGTCTATGAAAGCGAAAATGGCCCCGCCGGCAGCGCCTACAGCCTCGATCTTCGTCGTCGCCATGGCGTCAAGGTCGAGATCCTCGATGCAGACGAGATCCGCCAGCTCGAACCGGCGCTTGCCCCTATTTTCAAGAGCGCGGTCTATCTTCCCGAACAGGGTCAATGCCCCAATCCCGGCCGCCTTGTCGCCAAGCTCGCGGAAAACGCGGCCCGCCTCGGCGTGCGGTTCACCCGGGGCCGCGTAACCGGTTTCGACAAGGGCGCTTCCGGGGTAACGGGGGTTTGGCTCGACGGCGGTGAACGCCGTGAGGTGGATCAACTGGTGCTCTCCACCGGCGCCTGGTCGGCCGATCTCGCCCGCACGCTCGGCGACCGCATCCCCTTCGAAACCGAGCGCGGCTATCATGTGATGGTCAAAACCGATACGGGCTTGCGTGTACAGACGATCTCCGCCGACCGCAAGTTTGTCGCCTCCCCGATGGAGGCCGGCCTCAGGATCGCGGGCAATGTCGAGTTCTCCGGCCTGACGATGCCGCCGAACATGCACAGGGCCGATGCGCTGCTCAAGCAGGCGCGCCCGATGTTCAACCGCCCGCTCGAGGGCGAGGTTTCCCGCTGGATGGGCCACCGCCCCGGAACGCCGGACAGCATTCCGGTGATCGACCGGGCGAAGAAGGCGAGCAATGTGATCTACGCTTTCGGCCATGGGCACCAGGGGCTGATCGCCGGCTCCGTGACCGGCAAGATCGTCGCCGAGCTCGCCGCCAATCGACCGACTTCGATCGACCTGACGCCCTTCCGCGCCAGCCGGTTCCAACTTTAGAATATTGAAGCGATACATCGCCATGACAGCCACAAAAATCCTGATTTGCGATCTCATCGGCCTGCGGTTCGACCAAAGCGGACGACCGGATTTCAGCGAGGCGAAAAGCCATGTCGAAGCGCGTGGCGGCGTCTTCCACGATGCGCCTCTCGATGACACGGCTGCACTTGCGCCGGATCGGCTTCACTTCTTCTATCAGCCCGACCTCAGCACGCGCGATGAACTGCTCGCCGCGACCGCAGGTGGCCGCTACGACGCCGTCATCGCTGCGGCGACCTTCCTGCCGGCGGAAACGGTGTTCAGGCTCGGCGGTGTCCGCATCGGCGCCGGCACCGGCAATATGGGTTCCGCATCCTGGGGCGGCGGAAGCGGCGCCGGCGGCGCCGCGCTGATGAATACGCCTGGCATCAACAGCCGGGCGACGGCGCAAATGGCGATGAAAGCGCTTCTCAAGGTGCGACCGGACCTGCCGGTGGAAAAACTCAACGCCCTTGTTGCGGCGGGCGATTTCGACACCGGCAAGCAATTGCGCGACTTTCCAACCGAAAAGCTCGAGGGCAAGCGCCTAGCGGTGATCGGCTATGGCAATATCGGTCGCGAACTTGCCAAGCTTGGCCGTGCTTTCGGCATGAAAGTGGCGATACATGCGCGCGCGCATCATCGGGAATGGATCGAAGCCGAAGGCTTCGAATACGCAGCCACCATCGTCGCGGCGGCAAAGGGCGCTGACGCCCTGTCCGTGCATGTCGGACTCGGCGCTTTCGATGAAGCGAGCAATCGCTACGCCAATGCCGGACTGATCGGCGGGGACGTATTGCAGCATCTCAATCCCGGCGCTGTGCTCATCAACTACGATCGCGGCGAACTTGTCGATGTCGATGCCTTGGCGGATGCCCTGTCTTCCGGCCGCGTAGCCCATGCCGCAATCGATGCCGATCTGTTCAAGGACCCGGCCACCGGCGCCCTTTCCGGTCCGATGCTGCCCTATCTCGCGCTTGTCGAAGAGTATGGCGACCGGCTGGAGCTCCTGCCCCATGCCGCAGCGGATACCGACCATCCTTCCCGCGTTACCGGCGCCAGACAGGCCATCGACCAGATTTTCGAACTCGTCGAAAACAAACGCGTCTACAATGTGAAAGGCACGGTCCCGGATGGCTATGAGAATGGCGGCGCGCGCATCCCACCCGGCATCGGATCGGTAAATGCCACGCGGATCTCGGCAATCGCCGATGATCGCGCCGCTCTGTCCCAGCTTGTCGAGGACGGCGAATGTTTTGCGCGCTTCTGGAGAATTCTTTCAGCAGCCGATACGCCGGAAAAACGCGCTGCGCATCTGCTTGAGCACGGCCGCGACATGGTGGTCGCCGCAAACCGCCTTTCGAACCTGATCCGGGAAACAGGCCTCGACGCGCCCTTTGCGCGCTAAGCCTTCTCGCGCAAAATCGAATGCAAGAGATTATCCATTTGTCGTCTCGGCCCAGGCGTGGTCGCCACATGTTCCATTTTTGTTCCGGAGGGCGTATAAGTCAGTTTGCCGCGCGTCGGCATAAATGACTCAAACTGGAATTTTTCCGCTGTATGCGAAGAACAATGGAAACCCTCGGCGTCAACAAGCGCAACGCGCTCGAGCATGTCATCGGTTGGGCGCGGATGCAGACTGGCTGCCCGGTGCCTTTCTTCGATGTGGCGCATAACCGCCTGGCCCTTGCCGTCGCCACGTCGCGAAGCATACGACGGAACCTAACAGACGCCGGCGCGCGCGATGTGGAAGCGGCATGACCGATGATCGCGATCCGCTGACGAGGAAAATCATTCATGTCGACATGGACGCGTTCTATGCCTCGGTCGAGCAGCGCGACAATCCCGAGCTTCGGGGCAAGCCGGTTGCCGTCGGCAGTCCGTCGGCACGCGGCGTCGTGGCGGCAGCGAGTTATGAGGCGCGCGCGTTTGGCGTTCGGTCCGCCCTTGCCTCGATCACCGCAAAGAGAAGATGCCCCGATCTGATTTTCGTGCCACCGCGTTTCGAGGTCTATCGCACCGTCAGCGCGCAAATCCGCGACATTTTTGCAGAACACACCGATCTCATCGAACCGCTTTCACTCGATGAAGCCTATCTCGACGTCACCGTCAACAAGCAGAATATTCCGATCGCGACCGAAATTGCCGCCATAATTCGCGCGCGCATCAAGGAGATCACCGGCCTGAACGCGTCGGCCGGAATCTCCTATTGTAAGTTTCTTGCCAAGATGGCCAGCGACCTCAACAAGCCCAACGGCCAGGCCGTCATCACGCCCCGGCATGGCCCAGCCTTTGTGGAGGCGCTGGCGGTCAAGAAATTCCATGGCGTGGGACCGGCGACGGCCGCCAAGATGGAGCGATTGGGCATTCGCACCGGCGCAGACCTCAAGTCAAGACCGCTTGCCTTCCTTCAGGAGCATTTCGGGAAATCCGGACACTGGTATTACGCAATATCGCGCGGCATTGACGAACGTGCCGTCAGACCGGATCGACAGCGCAAATCGGTCGGCGCCGAAGATACGTTCGTGAACGATATCTTCGACGTCAACGCGGCACGCGCCGAAATCAGGCCGCTCGTCGAAAAGGTGTGGCGCTATTGTGAAAGCAAGCGTCTTCGGGGGCGCACAGCCACTTTGAAAGTCAAATATGCCGACTTCCAGATCATTACCCGCAGCAAGACATTCGCCATGCCGATCGACACCGCCGACGACATGGAAACAACCCTCAACACGCTCCTCGGCCCGCTATTTCCAACGGAAAAAGGCATTCGCCTGCTCGGCGTGACCGTTTCGTCTTTTGCAGACGATGTCGTTGCCGAGCCCGATCAACTCCAGCTTATGGTATAAGTCGTCGACACCGCGCCGGCCCCCGATCAAACCGCGCCTGGGCCCGGACGAACGCGGAAGGAATGAAAGCCTTCTCCACCGGTCACGGTGGCGACGGTGTAGTCGGAAGGCAGGATGTTCTGCGCCAGCCAGCCCTCCTTCAGGGCATGACGCACTAAAGCGGCGCGATTATGGATGTCCAGCTTCTCGCAGGCGCGGGCCCGGTATGTTTCAATCGTCTTGACGCTGACGGCCAGACGTCTTGAAATCTCCTTGTTGCTGAACCCTTCGGCAACCAGCCGGACGACGCATTCCTCACGTTCGCTCAGAATATCCATCCGGATTTCGTTGTCCGGAAGAATGGAGCAAACCTTCGAGATCACGGCAGGATCGATATAGGTGCCGCCATGCAGCACCGCCCTGACCGCATGCAACAGGTCCTCGGCAGCGGAGCGCTTCAAAACAAAACCATTGACGCCTGCCTTCACGAACTCCCGAACGTAGGGGCCCTCGTCGTGAAGGGTCAATGCCAGCGTCAGAATGCCCGGACATGCTTCCCGGATCCGTCGGATCAGCGTGATGCCGCTTAGATCCGGCAAGGTGCCGTCGGCGATAATCAGGTCCGGCCGGTACAGTTTCGCCGCATCGAGCGCCGCTTGCGCGGTCTGCACGGCGCCGATCACCTCAAGGTCGGCCTGACCTTCCAGAAGCGCCCGAATGCCCGAGAGGATGAGAGGATGGTCGTCAACAATCAACAACCGATACGTCGTTTGTCTTGTCATCGTTCAACACCATTTTCAGCGGAACCGAAGCGACGACTTGGGTTCCTTTTCCAATATGGCTTTCGATGCGCAGGTGTCCCCCGATCATCGACAACCGCTCCGTCATTCCGGCGAGGCCGAAGCATTTTCCGGGCGCGTTTTGCAATGGGCCGGCATCGAAGCCTGCACCATCGTCGATGACGACGATCCGCAGCATGGAATTGAAGCTTCGAGCGGCCACTCTCAAGGTAGATGCATGGGCATGCTTGGCGATGTTGGTGATAGCCTCCTGAACAACCCTGTAGATGACGATCCTTGCCATTTCCGAAAGCTCGATATCGAGCGCCCGCAGATCGGTCCCGACCCGAATTCCCAACCGCTTGCCCCAATCGTTGACGAGGTCCTCCAGTGCGTGGCCGAGCCCCAGATCGCTCAGTGTCAGCGGCCTCAGGGATGCGGTGAGATGGCGAACGTCATCGTTCATCATGCCTACGGTCTGGCGCAGCCCCTTTATTCTATCAGCTTGAACCGCGTCGGTCGAAGATTCAAGCGTCTTCAAGCCGATGGACAGCGCGGTAAGGTCCTGTCCGATCTGATCGTGCAGTTCGCGCGCGATCCTGAGGCGCTCTTCTTCCTGGGCGCTGAGGACGCGGCGTAGCAATTTGTTGTTGTTTTCCTCGGCAATTTTGCGATCGGTAATATCGCAGCAGGTGACCACCACGCTTGCCTCGTCCGTCAGATCGACGATCGGCACGGCATTGACAAGAAGATAAATGCGCTTGCCGTCCATCCTTTCAATGAGCAGCTCTTCGTTGAGAACGGGCTTGCCTGTCGCAAGCGCGCGCCAACTCGGCCATCGTTCCGGCGGGTAAAGATCGCCGTGCAACGTAAACACTTTCAGATGACCATGGGATTTCGCCGCCACCGCCGGTTTGTGTTCGATCTGGAACAGGTCGTAGTAGCTGCTATTGGCAAGGACGATATCGTGGACGGTGCTGGCGTGGACAGCAACGCCTACCGGCATCTGCTCCATGATGGCTTCAAGCCGCAGCCTCTCACGTTCGGCTTCCCGCTGCGCCTTCAATCGACTTGCAGCCGCCCTCGACATTTCTTGTCCGGCCAGCATGAGGCAGAAAGCCGTGACCGGATTGAGGATGAGAATTGCACAAAGGAGGAAGTCGTCCGCATCCTTGGGGGTTCCGAAATCCATCTCCCAAAGAACGTAGCCCGTAAGAAATACTGTCGTTAATACCAGAGATACAATTCCGGTTACCAGATATGCTCTAGCATTCTTACGGAAAGCATCATCCTGTTCTTGGGCGTGCTGCATGAAAACTGCTCACAAAACGATGAAAGCGACTCGGATACATCTGATGCACTGCCTATGGTTCAAACTACTAGCAGAATAATGGAGCACGGTATGTAGGGAAATGCCTGACACGGACCGGGCAAGCAAACCGACACCGTCAGGCAAGCACGCAGAATTGTACCGCGCCGGGAAATTGCGATCATTCAACCGTCAAGCGCAAGTCGCTGGCTCCAAGTCGATAACCAAGCAAAGGAGAACGTCATGAAAAAGTGGATCCTGGTCTCTGTCGCAGTTCTCGCTCTCTCCGGCTATGCCGAAGCCGCATCCTTCGGAAGCGGCAACGGCAACGGCAACGGCAATATTGGCGTCGGTAACGGAAATGGGAACGGCAACAGCAATATCGGCGGCCTGAACGGCAATGGGAACGGCAACAACAACCGGGGTGTCGGCAACGGCAACCTGAACGGCAATGGCAATTACGGTTTCGGTAACGGCAACCTCAATGGCAATGGCAACTGGGGCCTCGGCAACGGCAACGTGAACGGCAATGGAAATTACGGAATCGGCAACGGCAACCTGAACGGCAACGGCAACTGGGGCCTTGGCAACGGTAATTTCAACGGCAACGCCAACCACTGAATGGATGACGACCTGGGGACCATCTTTTCCAGCACAGCGTATGGATGGTCCCTCTTCACCGGAGGAAACCGCAATGGGATTCATGTTCGCACGAATATTCACCGCCGCGCTTCTTTGCTCGCTTCTCTCCGCGTCACTCGAGAGCGCACTGGTGACTACGGCTTTTGCAGCAGGTCTTGGCAACGGCAACGGCAATGGAAACGGTAACGTTGGCATCGGTAACGGCAACTTGAACGGCAATTCAAATATCGGCACCGGAAACGGCAATGGAAACGGTAACGGCAATGGCGTTCACGCCACCGGTGGTAATCTTGGCGCATTCAATACGGGAACCGGAAACGTCGGCGCCTTCAACAGCGGCACTGGAAATGTCGGAGCCTTCAATGGGAACGGCAACACATCTTCCACCAGCGGCAATCACAACATTGGCGCCTTCAATGGCAACTTTAATGGCGGCCTCTTTGACGGCAACGGCAATATCGGCGCCTTCAACGGCAACTATAACGGCGTGGGGAATCGCAATTGACCGACGATCCACACAACAAGGGTGTCATGATGCGCGCCTTCGTTATCGTCGCGTCACTCATCGTCGCTCTCGGCCTGGCGGGTCCCACGCTCGCCGGGACGGGTAACGGCAATGGAAACGGCAATGTGGGCAACGGGAACGGCAACGGAAACACCGGCAATAACAACGGCAACGGAAACGTCGGCAACGATAACGGTAACAACAATACCGGCAACGGCAATGGAAACGGCTATCGAAGCGACGGAAACGGCAATGGCGCCACAGGCAATGGCGTGACGAATGCCGGGCAAAGTCCGTCGGGCGAGGGCCAATCCTGCTGCGGCGCGAACGAAAACGGTCAGTGGACGCCGGAGCCCATGACCATCCCGTTGCAAAAGAAAAAGCACGGGCGAACAGTTCAGCAATTCGCCAATTCGACGCCGGGCAGCAGGTGACGCACGCACACCTGCCCCGGCGCCTTTTTGTAGGACGCCGATCGTCACCTTCGGCGTTTAGGACTTTCGCAGGCCGAAACCGAGGCGCGCCAGTGGACGCGCCTTGAGCCGCGCGATACCACCCTCAATATTGCGAGGGCGGCAAGTGGACGACGAGGCCGTCCAGGGCCGGCGACATTCTGATCTGACAGCTCAGCCGGCTTTGCGGCGTCGGGTTGGAGACGCATTCGATCATGGCCTCCTCGAAATCATCGGGCGGCGACAGGCGGTCGAGCCAGCCCTCATCGATATAGCAATGACAGGTGCCGCAGGCGCAGGCGCCGCCGCATTCGGCGATGATGGCATCGACGCCGCTGTTAACAGCGGCCGACATGACGCTCTGGCCGTCCTCGGCGCTGGCATCGATGGTGCTGCCGTCCTGGCCGATGAAGCTGATCTTGAACATGGGTGTTTCCGTAAATGTCTTGGGGGAAAGGTCAGGCGCGGGTAAAGGCGATCTTCAGCGCCTTGGGGCCCCGCACCGAGAGGCCGGTCTTGTATTGCGGCTCGTCCTCGGCCAGCGAAATCGAGGCCATACGCTGCAGGAGCGTGGTGAAGATGATCTCCATGTCCAGCCGCGCCAGATGGTTACCAAGACAGAAATGCGCGCCGCCGCCGAAAGCCAGATGCCGGTTTGGATTGCGGGCGATGTCGAAAGTGTCGGCATTGGCCCCGAAAGCGGCCGGATCGCGATTGGCGGCGCCATAGAGCAGGCCGAATTTCGTGCCACGCGCAAAATCCCTGCCGCCGATGAGACAGTCGGCCGTCGCATAGCGATGAAAGAAGGGCAGCGGCGATTCAAAGCGGAACATTTCCTGGATCGCGGTCTGGATCAGGCCGGGTTCGTTACGCAGGCGCTGCATCTGGTCGGGAAAGCGCAGCAGCGCATGCATGCCGGAACCGAGCACATCGATGGTCGAACCGTGGCCGGCCATCAGGATCAGCATGCAGGTGGAGATCAATTCATCCTCGTTGAGATGGCCGGCATCCTGCGCCGCCATCAGTCGGGTGATCAGATCCTCCTGGGGTGCTGCGCGGCGGGCGGCCATCAGTGTCAGAAGGTATTCGTAGAATTCGGTGGTCGCCTGTTCAGCCGCCGCCTTGCGTTCGTCGCTGCGGTCGATGTCGAAAAAGCGCACGACGTTTTCCGACCAGACGCGCAATTGCGGACAGTCCTCATCCGGCACGCCAAGCACGCGGCCGATAATATGGCCCGGCACATGCGCCGCCAGATCCTCGACAAAATCGATCTCACCCTTGTCGAGAAGCCCGTCGATCAGCTTGTCGACGAAATCCTGAATCATGCCGCGCTGGCGGGCGATGAAGGCGGGGGTAAACTCGCGAAACACCTGCTTGCGCAGCCGGTCATGCACCGGCCCGTCGCTGTCGAGCATGGAGAACTGCACGAAACGGGAATGATGCGGCATATCATGCCAGTTCAGCGCCCGCTTCTGGGCTTCGATCTCCTCAGCGCACATGAAGAATTCCGCCGAGCGCACCATGGAATTGTCGCGGGCGATGCCGGCGACATCCTCGAACCGTGCAACCAGCCAGATATCGAAATCGGCAAAATAGAGCGGCTCGCCGCGGTCACGTAGACGCGCATAGGACGGATAGGGATCCTGTGCGAAAGAGCGGGAAAGCGGCGCGAAAGCCGGTTCAGCCTGGGGCGGCGCGATCATGTCCATCAAGGTCTCCGAAACACCGCCCTCCCGGCGGGGATGCGCCAAGACTAGCCGATTCCCTGCGCATGAAAATGCACCGCAGACGCAGATTGATGGATAAAAATCGCATCGCATGCTAGTTCTGCGCCGGCAATCTTGCGAAGGCGGCGTGCATGGTGGCGAAACAGGACAACCATATCTTCTTCCAGACTCCCGGCCGCCATGCCGGGGTCTATCCCTATCGAATCCGGGTCGGCGGCCATACCTATTTCACGCCGGCGGACAGGCCCGTCACCCGCCGCTTTCACCACCAGACGCTCATCTGCACCCTTTCGGGCCTTGGGGAAATCCGCCTCGGCGACGTCGCCTCGCCTGCCCCGCCCGGTAGCATCGCCTGGCTGGATACGGCGATGGCCTATGGTCACGGCTGCCACCCGGAGGCCGATTACTGGCATTATGCCTGGCTCGGCTGCGAAGGCGTAGCGCTGGAAAACGCTTTCCATATGCTGCGCGTGGCGCATGCGCCGGTATTTTCGCTGGCCGGGTCAGCGAATGCGCAACCGTTTTTCGAACAGGGGATCGATATCCTGCGTGACCGGCCATTTGCAGCCGAGGCGCTGGCGAATGCGTTGCTGGCGCAGATCGTCGCCTTGCTGGTGGACGTGCGCGGTGAAGATGGCGAGGATGACCACGATCGTATCGGCATGGCGATCCGCGCCATGCGGCGCGAGCTTGCCCGCCCGTGGAGCGTCGAGGCGCTGGCAGCCATTGCTGGTCTCAGCCCCTCGCAACTGCATCGTCGCTTCCGCGGAATGACCGGAACGACGCCGATGGACTGGTTGCGCCATGAGCGGATGAACCATGCCAAAGGCCTGCTGACCGGGACGGGAGACAGAGTTTCCGAAGTGGCAGCCGCCTGCGGCTACGCCGATCCCTATCATTTCAGCCGCGATTTCTCGCGCACGGTCGGCAGTGCTCCCCGCGCCTTTCGCGAGGAGCACGGGTTGCCGCTGCCGGCAAAGCCAGGCGCGTAAAGCGCAAGATTACGCCGCGCAGTGACTTGGCGAGAGATCGGCGGATTTATCGCGCGGAAAGGCATAGGCGCCGGCCTTCGAGGTGCGGAAACCGCCACCGGCCAAAGCTTCGGCAAGCTTGACCGCCGCCGTCACGCCATCGATGACCGGCACGCCGGCTTCCTTGGTCAGCCAGTCGCAGAGTTCGGCCATGCCGGCGCAGCCGAGCACGATGGCATCCACCCCATCCTCGCGGATCGCGGCGCGAGCTTCGGAAAGCAGCCGCTCGCGGGCAATGGCCGGATCTGCCTCCAGCGACAGCACCGGCAGATCGACGGCCCGCACCTTGCGGCAACGCCCACTCGCCCCGTAATGCGCGACGAGATCCTCGATGACCGGAACGGAACGCGGCAGCGTCGTGATCACCGAGAAGCGGGAGGCAATCGTGACCGCCACCTGCACCGCGGCCTGGCAAATACCGACCACCGGACCGGCAGCAACCTCCCGGGCAGCGGCAAGGCCGGGATCGTCGAAGCAGGCGATGACATGCGCCGTCGCGCCCCGCGCTTCCGCCGCGCGGATCGCCGACAGCATAGACGGGACCGACATGGCTTCGTCCGCATAGCCTTCGATGGAAGCTGGCGAACCGATCCCGGTGGCGGCATCGATGATCGTGCCTTCAGCACGCACGGCTTCGGCGGCTCGGGCCACCTGGGCGGTCATCGAGGCAGTTGAATTGGGGTTGATCACATGAATACGGATCATCGGGAGGCTCTTTCGGTTGACGGGGCCACCTGCTCCGCCTCAAAGGGCAAAAGCGCATCCGGCTTCTTCAGCTCGAACTGGCGGTCGGAGGTGATGTAGTTGTCGGCATGCAGCCGGGCGATCGGCTGGTAGGTTTCAGGGTTGACGTAGCGGCCTTGCGGATCGAGGCATTGATCCTGCACATGCATATGCACCACCTCGCCAATCACGAGCACACGCTTGGGATATTCGAGAATGCGCTCTACCCGGCATTCGAAGCTGCAGGGGCTTTCGGCAATGCGCGCGGCATCGATCTGGTTGCAGGGGATCGGCGTCAGGCCGGCAAAGGCGATCTCGTCTATATCGGACGAGAAATTGACGCTGCAGACGATCATCGCATCGGCAAGCTTCATATCCACCATGTTGACGACGAATTCTCCGGTGCGACGGATATTGGCGACGGTATCCTTCTCCTCGCCGTTTCCCCGGTTCTGGATGCCGAGCACCACCAGCGGCGGCTCATGGGCAAAGACGTTGAAGAAACTCATCGGCGCGGCATTGTCATGCCCTGCGGACGAGCGGGTGCCAACGAGCGCGATCGGGCGTGGGCCGACGAAATTGGTCAGCAACCTGTAACGATCGGGCGCGGGAAGCGTGGTGAAGTCGATATCCAAGTGAAATCCTCCCGTTCAGCCGGAAATCGCAACGCAACGGCGCCAAGACCGGCGGCCGGGCTGGCGGCAAGGGGCATTGCTAGGGAAGATGGCGTCGCGCTCTATCAGATGCAGGCGCGTCATCTTGCTGCGAACGAGAGGGCCGAGGGAGATGACGAAGTTCCGGCCCGCGCTATCGACCCTGATTCCGCCGAGCAAGCAACGGGCAAAAATGCCCTTGCCGACGCTCTTGGCGATATTGCGGATCGAAGCCGCCAGAGATGCGGTTATCTGTTCCATGCTGTTCCCTTTGGTATTTCCACCAAAAGTCCTACATGGATTGCATCTTGTCAATATTGCATACGATTATTGCGATATAATTGTATGCGATTTTCGGCGTTAATTTTGTGGCCTATCCCTTGTCGGATCGCGCTGCATAATCGGCCAGCACCGAACGCACATCGCAATCCTTTTTGACGCCGAGTTGGGCGCGCGTGGCGACTTCTTCGACATGATGTTCCATCAGATCGGCGGCACGATCGATGTCGCCGGCAATCAGGGCCTCGACGATATCGCGATGCTCGCGCGCACCGCAATCGGCGGAATGCGGCCGGCCATACATGGCCATGACCAGCGAGCAGCGCGACACAATCTCGTTGATGTAGCGTTGCAGCAGGGCATTGCCGCAGAGTGCCGCCAGATGCATATGGAATTCGCCGGACAGCCGGATCGCCTCCACATCGCTGCGCCCCTCCAACGCCGCTTCCTTTTCCACCATTTCGCGAAGGTTTTCGGCGGTTTCTTCGTCGATGCGCCCCGCCAATTCCTTGATCATCGCCCGCTCCAGCGCGGCGCGAATGACGAACATGCCCCGACCTTCATCCAGCGAGGGATTGGCGACGAAAGCGCCGCGGTTCGGCTTCAGCTCCACCAGCCCTTCGACGGCGAGACGGCCAAGCGCTTCGCGCGCAATGGTGCGCGACGAGCCGAAGGCTTCGCCGATCGTATCTTCCGGAAGGCGAACGCCGGGGGCCAATTGCTGATCGAGAATGGCCAGGCGCAGCATCTGATGAACCCGCTCGGTCCGGGTCATGGGGCGCTCCTCGGCCGTCACCTTCTTGTCGCGTATCATGGAGGTCGTGTTCCGCTCGTCGTTTGGTGCCAATCCCGTCCGATAAAAATCGGGTGAATTGTACCCTGATAACGCGATCATACGACAACGCAAGAGGCTGCTTTATACAGCCATCGCAGGCCTATCGATATCAAGCACTGCAAGAGACTTTCCAACGGCATTATCGAATGCGGAACGAGGGATAACTGCGTACGATCCTCAGACGCAAGCGCAAACTCATCCAGTAGCCGCTGTCACGGGCGGCTTTCGCGTCAGATAGCCGGCCAAGGGATCCTCAAAAGCGGTTTTCGTTGACGAAACGGAATCGATGAACAGCGAAAACAGGGCGGTCTGCGAGGAAATGTCGAGCTTGGAATAGAGGTTTCGCCGATGCAGTTTGACGGTTGCCGGCGAGATGCCCAGCTTGGTTGCGGCACCCTTGACCGAATAGCCGTACAGGATCAGCTGCGCCACCTGGCATTCGCGATCTGTCAGCACCGACCTGCCGAAATTCTTGACCGCCTGCGAAAGCGCGTTTTGCAGAACCGTGGCGTCGTCATCGAGACTTTGCGGCCGCAATTCGCGGAAATGGCGATAGATGGCAACCTTGAGCAAGGCCGTCATGGCTTCGAGCTGATCCGCCTCGCCATCGCTGAAAAGACCGAGCATATCGCTGCGCGCCAGCGAAATCGCCAGCTTGCTGTCGGTCTCCAGCGTGACGAAGATATTGAATTCGTCCTGAAGCCCGGAATGTTGATAATATTCGCGATAATAGCGCGATCCGCTCAAGGCAGGGTCGATCTGACTCAGCCGATACAGGCCGTCCTTTCCGTCCGTCACCGCCAGCCGATAGAAAGGGTCGATGCGGTAGGGCCCGCGCAGATAATGCTCGAGATCGGATACGCCGACATCGTTCTTCCAGTCGTTGTAGAGAATGCGCGGCGGGGCGCCTTCCTTGTAGAGCAGGATCAGGCCGGCATCGAAATCCGCGTGACATTTCAATATCTGCATCAGGCGATCCGGGAAATCTTCCCGGCCGACAATATCGAGCAACGCCAGCGCGACATCGGCCAGCATCGCCGCATTGCGGTTTGTCGTGTCTGTCATAAGCCCCGCTCCGCCATTTCTGCGATTGTGCGCAGACTATGCCTCGGCTCAGTGTCGAGCGGAACCACCTCCCGGCAAATCAGCTGATAGGAAACCCCATCGCGGAGACGAGTTTCAGCCAAGGCTTGCGCCAACCGCCCTTCTTGTCGGCCGTATCCAGCGCATACATGGTGATCTGCGCGCCGAGCCAGCGAAAGGGTTCCGGCGGGATGGTCTTCGGCAGGACGGTAGCGAATTCCAGCTTGCTTTCCGGCAGTTTCGAGCCGTCGAGGATATCGAGTGCGATGCGGGCGCCGAAACGGGCGGCGGAGACGCCGAAGCCGGAATAACCGCCAGCATAAACCACCTTGCCGCCGTGATAGCGCTGGAAATGCACCGCCATGCGGGTGGAAAGGTCGATCGGGCCGCTCCAGGCATGGGTGAAGCGCACGCCTTCGAGTTGCGGGAAGGTTTCGAAGAAGGCGCCGGCCAGCGAGTCATAGGTGTCGTGCAACCGGTCGACCTGCGGGAAAGCCTCGCCGCCATAGGCATAGGCGAGACGGCCGCCGAAGATGATGCGATTGTCCTTGGTCAGCCTCATATAGTTCAACTGGGTGCGGGTGTCGTAGACGCCCTGGCGATGGCTCCAGCCGACCGCCTCCATCTGCGCCGCCGAGAGCGGCTCGGTGGCGATGATGCGGTCACGCACCGCGATGATGCGTTTCTTGATCCGGTCGTTGCCGGCGGCAAAGGCATTGGTCGCCAGCAGCACCTTGGGCGCCGTCACCGCGCCATGCGGCGTGGTCACCGTCACCTTGGCGCCGTTATCCTCGACGGAGACAAGCGGGGTTTCCTCGAAAATCTCGACGCCGAGTTCGATTGCGACCCGCTTCAGCCCCCAAGCGAGCAGCGCCGGGTGGACGGTGCCAGCGCTGTCCTTCGACCAGACGGCGGCCTTGTAGCGCGGCGATCGGATTTCCTTCTGGATTGTCGCCTCGTCGAGGAACACGGCGTTATGGCCGTATTTCAGATGCAGCTGGTGCTCCTCGTGCAGTCCCTCGACATGCGACTCCTCGATGGCGACGGTCAGCTCGCCGCCCCATTCGGCATGGCAGTCGATATTGTGGTCTTCGATGGTCTTCATGAAGCCATGCATATTGTCCTGACCGAGCCGCTCCAGTTCAGCGATATCGTTCGGGAAAATGCGCACGGCATTGTGCAGTCCGTGCATGACAGACGTCGAGACGACGCCGCCGGGACGGCCGGAGGCGCCATTGGCCACCGTGTCCTTCTCGATCAGAATGACGGCAAGATCGGGGTTGGCCTGGCGTGCCTGGATCGCTGCCCACAATCCCGTAAAGCCCCCGCCCACGATCAGGAGATCGGCGGTCCGTCGCGAGGTCAGGGGAGGATGGGCTCCGGGCTTGGCGGGGTTGTCCAGCCAGAACGACCCCATCTTCACATCGGCCAGCGCCTTCTTCGTAATCGTCTGCATTCGGCGTCCCTCAACGTCTGTGCACGGTTCTTACTTTGCGGTGTGCAGAACGTAGATCTTCCGCATGGTTTCGAGCACTTCGAAACGCACTTCCGTATTGGCCGGCAGGACATAGCTTTCGCCGGCGGTAAAAGTCTCGACCGAGCCGTCAGGATTGGTCAGTGCGACCTTGCCGGAGAGGATCACGGCATATTCGGTGCCGTCCGGGTAGGAGAGCATTTCGGCATAGGGGGTGCATTCCCAGGTGCCGATGATCAGCGAGCCATCGGCGCTTTCGAAATGGACGTCGCCCTGTTCCTTGGCGAAGCCGCTGAGGATGGCCTCGACCGGCACGACACTGCATTCTTCCAACGCGCGCAGACCGACGCCATCGCGGCTGATTTTCGTAACTTTCGACATGACTGATCCTGATTTGAGTTTGTAAACGGTTCGGGCCTTGCGGCCGGCTGTTCGCACGGTTTTTTCAGCGCCTGATCGGCCGGATTGCGAACGCCTGCATCTTTGCCCTGTCGGCGGAATTTCGAAAATACGCCCAAGGGATAGGTCATCCGGCGCGGCTGGTTGCAAAACCGCTTTTCCCTGCTTGCCGGTCATGGCAAAGGCTAACCGGAAGCCTTTGCGAAGGAGATGCCCATGGCGACGAAGGACGCACCGCCCCTGCCGGCCGGCCGGCCACGCTCGGCCGCCTCGCTGCCGCTCAATGCGCTGCGCGTCTTCGATGCGGTGGCCCGGCGCGGCAGCCTGCGCGCCGCCGCCGAGGAATTGCGGGTCGTGCCCGGCGCCGTGCGCCAGCAGATGGCGAGCCTCGAAGACAATCTCGGCGTCGCGCTGCTGGCGCGCGAAGGCGGGCGGGTGGCGCTCACCGATGCCGGCCGGCGGTTTGCCGACGCGGTCGCGGTCGCGCTCGATATTCTGACCCGCGCGGCGGACGAGATCGCCGATGCGGGGCGGCGCCAGCGTATCCGACTCGGCGCGCCGATGCCGCTGGCCGCCAACTGGCTGATGCCGCGCCTGCCGAAACTGATGGCCGACCTGCCGACGCTGGAGATCGATATCGTCCCCGTCGACGTCGCCTTTACGCTCGCCGACCGGCCCGATCTCGACGCGCTGATCGCCGGCGGCGAATATCGGCCGTTGCCGGATATCGCCGCCTTCAGCTTCATGGAAGACGAATTCGGCCTGGTCGGCACGCCGGCCGAGGCGGAAAAGCTGCAAGCGGCGGTCGATGCCGGCGAGGTGGCGGCCACCACCGCGATCATCGCCCGCGACGTCGCCTATCTGCTCGACGACTGGTTCCGCGAAAGCGGCACCCTGCCCTTACGGTTCCACAAGCGTTTCGAAACCGAGACGCTAGAACTCGCCATTGCCGCCGCCAAGGCCGCGCTCGGCATCGTCGCCGCCCCCCGCGCCTCCATCGAGCGCGAGCTGGCGGAAGGCGCGCTTGTCGCGCCGCTCGGGTTCGTCGCCCGCCCCGTGGGGTATCGCCTGTGCTGCCGCAGCATGGATGCCGAGGGTAAGGCAATCGTCTCGCTACGGACATGGCTGGCGCGGGAGGGCGCAGGAAAACTGCCCGCAGGCGCAGAATAATGTCCCTGTCGCGCCTCACGCGAAACGGTCTATCTGGCATCGACCACAAGACCGGAGGCAAGACCCATGCAACAGGAACGGCACTTTTCACGTATCGACTGGGTGGCCTCGGGCTGCCGCCTGCTGCAGGGCATCGCGGCGGAATTTTCCCGCACGCAGCCCTTTGCCGGAATGACCATCGGCACGGCGATCCATCTCGAACCGAAGACCGCCGCGTTGCTCCTGACCCTGAAGGCCGGCGGCGCGCGCGTCGTCGCCACCGGCAATCTCAACAGCACCCAGCCGGCGACCGCCGCCTTTCTTGCCGAAAACGAGATTGCCATCATCGGCGAGCAGACCCGCGATGCCGGCGCCCATCACGGCTTCATCGATGCGCTGCTGGATGAAAGGCCCGACCTGCTGCTCGACAACGGCGGCGATCTCTTCGCCCGCTTCCTCGAACGCCCCTATGACACCCTGATCGGCGGCACCGAGGAGACCACTTCCGGCCGCACCCGGCTGACGCCGCTGCGCGAAAAATTGGCGCGACCGATCCTGGTCATCAACGACAGCCCGATCAAGCAATTCGCCGAAAACCGCCATGGCGTCGGCCAGAGCCTGTTCGAGAGCTATCTCCGCTTCACCAACCGCTCCACCAACGGCAAGCGCGTTCTCGTCTTCGGGTATGGCGCCTGCGGCAAGGGAACGGCGGCCTGCTTCCGCCACGGCTACAGCGCCGTCAGCGTCGTCGATATCGATCCGGTGACGACGCTGGAAGCGCATCTCGACGGGTTTTCGACGCCGCATCGCGACGAGGCAATCCGCGCCGCCGATGTGATTATCACCGTCACCGGTTATCCCGGCATCGTCACCGCCGCCGACCTGCCGCTGTTGAAAGATGGCGTCATCCTTATGAATGGCGGCCATTTTCCGCATGAGATCGACCGCGACGGTATGCTTTCCGATCCCGCCGTCGTCTCGGTGGCGACCTCGCCGGAAGACATGATCGAGACGCTGACGCTCGCCGATGGCCGCCGCATCCATCTGCTGGCGGCCGGACACATGGCCAATCTTGCCGGCCCGCGCCCGCTCGGCAACACCATCGAGGCGATGGATCTCGGCTTTGCCATGCAGGCCCGCTGCCTGGAACGGGTGGCGAGCCGCGCGCTTGGACCCCAGGCCTGCCTGATTCCCGTGCCGGCCGATATCGACCGCGGGATCGCCAGCGCCTTCCTCGATCTCAACCGTTAAGGAGCCACCATGCTGCGCTGGGGCATTCTGGGCACGAGCTTCATTTCCGACACCATGGCCGCCGCAATCGCCAAAAGCCCGGCCTCACGCATCGAGGCCGTCAGTGGCCGCGACGAGGGCCGGCTTGCCGCCTTCGCCACCCGCCACGGCATCGGCAAGACCTATCGCGATATCGAGGCGCTGCTGGCCGATGGTGACGTGGATGCGATCTATGTCGGCCTGCCGAACCATGTCCATCATGAGGCGGTGATCGCCGCCGCCAAAGCCGGCAAGCCGGTGCTCTGCGAAAAATCGCTGACCACCGGCATGGGCGATGCGCAGGCCTTGGCGAGCGCGG
Source organism: uncultured Rhizobium sp. (assembly GCA_945952045.1). Lineage (GTDB taxonomy): Bacteria > Pseudomonadota > Alphaproteobacteria > Rhizobiales > Rhizobiaceae > Metarhizobium. The sequence continues at coordinate 194,629 of CAMFHE010000001.1, read as the reverse complement.
TGGAAGAGAGCGGCATCTTCTTCATGGAAGGGCTGATGTATCTCAACCATCCGCTGATCGCACGGCTGGGCGAAATCCTCGCCTCCGGCCGGCTCGGCCCCTTGCGCGCCGTCACCGGCTTTTATGCCGCCGATATCTGGCGCGTCGCCAATCCGGCCGGGCGCGGCACGCTCTACAATCTCGGCTGCTATCCAGTGTCGCTGCTGCATTTCGTCATGCAGGCCGGTTGCGGGCCGCAGGCCTTCGCCTTCCGGCATCTCACGGGCCTCGGCAATGTCCAACCCGAGACCGGTAATCTCATCGATGCGGCGCTGACCGTTCGTTTCTCGAACGGCGTGCTCGCCAGCCTGCAATGCAGTGATGGTTATGGCCTGACCCATGATTTTGCCGTGCATGGCGAACGGGCGACCCTACGCTTCCCAATCAACCCCTGGCTGCCGCAGGCGGGGCGTTCGGTCCTCGAAATCCGCGACCATGACGGCACGGTCGAGGAGAGCGTCGTCGAGGCGGATGGCGATGCCTTCGACTACCAGCTTCGCACGTTCGAAGCCTGCCTCGTCAAGGGCCTCACTCAACCGCTACGCCCGGCGCCACGCCTGTCCGATTCGCTGGAAATTCTCTGGATGCTCACCGAATGGGAGCGGCATTGCCTGACCTGAACGGAGAAGGGGCGGGTTTGGCCCGCCCCATTCCGGTTGATGGATCAGGCTGCTTCGCGACGCAGGGCCTGCGCCATGCAGTGGATGCCGCCGCCGGTCTTGGAGATCTCGCTCGTATCGACGGCCGCAACTTCGAAGCCGCGGGCCTTCAGCTTTTCGATCAGCGTCTTGCTGGCGGTCGGCGCGATGATGCGGTCATTGCCGAGCGACATGAAGTTGCAACCGAGCGCCATCGTATCCTGGAAGGGAACGTCGACGATTTCGTGGCCCTTGTCCTTCAGCCAGGTGACGATGCCCGGATCGGTGCAATCGAGGCAGACGGCCGTCAGCTTTTCGGCAATCGGCACGACCATCAGGTCGATATGCACGTAATATTCGTCGATGAAGGCAAGCCGGGTTTCCCAGCCTTCCTTGTCGAACCATTCCTGCACCTGGCGCGCACCCTCTTCCTGGGTCCGGGCGCCACCGCAGCCGATCAGTACGACGCCATCCTCGATGACGTTGAAATCGCCGCCTTCGAAGGTGCCGGCCGTGATCATGTCGTAGATCGGGATACCGAGCTTTTCATAGGTCCGGATCGCGGCATAGTTTTCGCCGCGACGCCACCACTGCGCCATGGCGGTGATGATCGCGCCATAAGGCGTCATGACCGAGGAGTCGCGCGAATAGACCTGCATGGTCAGTTCCGGCGACGGCTCATGCCAATGAATGCGCACGCCGAAATGCTCGTAAGCTGAAACCAGTTCCTTGTGCTGGGCCTGCGCGACCTGAATATTGCACGGGTTCTCGCGCAGATGCTTGCGCGACAGCGAACTCGTCGCACGGTGCATCAGGAAGGCTGGCGAGCCGAGCAGCACGTCGGTCAGCTTGTCGGTTTCGTTGGCAAAGCCCCATTTCGCCAGCTTCGGCGTATTGCCGGAAAGATTGCGGCGCTGCAGGGAGAAAGGTTCGTCAAAGGCGCTCATTGTCTCTGTATCCTCACGGTTGGGAAGAAGGGATCCACCAGTCGCGGCCACGGGCCGTTTCGACATATTCCGGCCAGCGGAAGTGGATGGGCGGGTCGTAGTCGCAAAGCGGCGGGATCCAGCGCGAGCCGCCGATGCCGCCGCCGGTGCGCTGATCGAATTCGGCGCGCGCCGCCTTGCGGGCATCGGCATCCTGCAGGATGCGCAGGCCAGCATGCGCCAGCACTTTGGCAGCGGTGGTCACCATCGGATCGATGGTTTCGGGAATGCCGCCAAGCGCATTCATCACCCAGGCGGGATAGCGGAAGCCGGCCGGACCGGTCAGCGTCGGGCGGGCGATATAGAAACGGGCAAGCGGCGCCTGCCAGCTCATGTCGGTATAGTCGTCCGAGGTCGAATGGGTCTGCGACGGCGCGAGATCACGGCGCAGGATCGCTTCCGCCTCTTCCGGATCCATCAACGTTTCGCATTCGGCCAGGAACGGATTGTCCATCGGCTCCAGCCCGCAATTCTTCTGGATTTCGCGAGCGATGGCGCGCGCCTCTTCCGGCCAGCGCGGCGCGCCGACGGTCTGGATCGACTGCCACACGGTTTTCGCCAATGCATGGTTGGCCAGACCGGGGCGAGACTTGCACACCCAATGGCGCTCGAAACGGCAGCCGGTCATGCGCGCGGCGGCCTCGGCATTGCGGTCGAGAACGGCGGTCACCTGCTCGGCCATCTCGATGGTCGGCATGCGCATCATGTACTGGATTTCGGCAAGGCCGGCCGGGAGATTGTCGGCGGTCGCCTGGCCGGCTGTCAGGATCGCCTCGCTGATCGACCAGCCGCCTTGGTGTGGCAGCATGGAATCGCGCAGCGATTTCGACGACATGTACATCATCATCAGCGCGTCATTGGCGCCGGGTGCGCGCACGGCCGAATGCGCCTGCGGGATCGGCGCGCCATCCGAACGACCCCAGCTTTCCGGCTCGTCGCAGACGAAGCGGTAGATCATCGAATAAGCCGCGCCGCAATGGGTCTCCCAACGCACGGTATTGCACATCGGCAGCATGTAGAAGGGATGGAAGGAGAGGATGGCGTCCAGCCCGTCGTAATAGCCCTTGGCGGCATGGATCGGCTTGGAGCCGCGGACCTTTTCGGCAGGTTCGCCGGTGAAGCGCAGCGTGCCGGGAAGGTTGTGGCGCTCCATCGCCGACTTGATCGCCAGCAACGCGCCAAGGCCAGCGGTGCCGAGGCCGGAATGCGGATCGGTATGGCCGCCGGCATGGACGCTGAGGCCATCGCGCGGTTTTTGTATGGTGGTTGCGGCCTGGCAATTGCCGGGCACGGCGTCATATTCCGCATAGAGGCCGAGCGACGGGCCGACCCCGTTCGACCAGTTTGCCGCAAAAGCGGTCGGCATGCCGGCCGAGCCTTCCTCGACGGAAAAGCCGTTGTCGCGCAGCGTCTTCACATACCATTCGGCCGAGCGATATTCGCGCCAGGCGGTCTCGCCGAAATCGAATATGGTCGACGTCCAGGCGGACAAATCCTGTGCGTGGGTATCGATATGAGCAATGGCGTGCGCTTGTGCGGCTGTTTCAGTCATGATTCCTCCGGGCGGATACGGCCCTGCCCCGGCGAGGGCGAAACGCGCCGGCTCGTGAGTTGAAGGTCACAAGCCTTTGATATTGCATGCTATGGCGACGCGTTGACGGGCGTTCCGTCTGTTATGCCACCGTACTAGACCGCAACTTCCCGATTTGAAAAAGTGAAATATTTTCGGAGCAATCGCAAATTTTGTTCACCATCATCATTGCTTTGGATAGGGTCGGGCATCTTTCGGAGAAAACTGCATGACCCGCATACCCTCGACGCAGGCGCTGCGCGCGCTCGAAAGCTTCGCCCGTCACGGCTCCGTCTGGAAGGCCGCGGACGAGTTGAACCTGACCCGTTCGGCCGTCAGCCATCAGTTGCGCCTTCTGGAGCGGGATCTCGGTTTCCAGCTTCTCAATCGCATCGGCACGCGCGTCGAATTGACCGAACAGGGCCTGGGTTATGCGCTGGATGTGCGTCGCGCGCTCTCGACCATCGCCGGCTCCGCCGCCCGGCACAGCACGCGCGGCATCGCTGGCCGCGTCAATGTTTCCAGTTCGCCCGGCTTTGCCGCAAGCTGGCTCTGTCCGCAGATCGGCCTGTTTCAGGATGCCCATCCGGATGTGCGCCTGTCGATCACCACGCCGGGGCGACTGGACGACGTCTCGAACCCGGATGTCGATGTCTTCATTGCCTTTGGCAACGGCCATTGGCCGGATATGCAGGTGGAGCAACTCGTCGATGTCGAGTTCACGCCGCTGTGTAGCCCGGTCCTCGTCAACAAGGGCGCGGCCATGCTGGAACCGGCTGACGTCCTGAAACTTCGCCTCTTGCATCTTGTCGACTACACGGATTGGGAAACCTGGTTTCGCAATGCCGGCCTCGATCCGAAGCTGGCCCAGACTGGCGTCGTATTGTCGGACATGAATCTTGTTTACGCCGCCTCGGTGGCGGCCCAGGGCGTGGCGATGGGCGACGAGTTCATCAGCCGGCAGGCCATGGAGATGGGCCATCTCGTGCGCCTCTTCGATGTCGGCATTCGCCCGGCCAACACCTATTATCTCGTCGTCTCGGAGGGACGGGCGCGCAACGAAGCCGTCGCGGCATTCTGCACATGGCTGAAGCAGGAGGTCGGCAAAACCGATGACTGAAAAGTGCGACAATCGCCGAACTGGCGATGCAGAGGCCTCAAAGACACAAATCCTATGATGTTTGGCCGTATTCGGTGAATCATATTTGTCGAAGCCGCGAAAATTTTTCGATTGCGCGGCTTGGCCGGCGTCTCTACCTTTTTAAAAAAAAGGGAACAGTTAATGGGTAAGGACAGACACGCGGCGGAACTCGTCGCTCGTGGCATTGGCAAGACCTATGGCGACTTCAAAGCACTCGACAATGTCGATCTGACCATCGGACGTGGCGAATTCCTGACGCTGCTCGGCCCTTCCGGTTCGGGCAAGACGACGTTTCTGATGATCCTTTCCGGTTTCACCGGCGCGACCTCGGGAACGCTGTCGCGCGATGGCGAGGACATTACCCGCCTGCCAGCCGAAAAGCGCGGCTTCGGCATGGTGTTTCAGGGCTACGCCCTGTTTCCACATATGACGGTCGAGAAAAACATCGCTTTCCCCTTGCAGGTTCAGGGTCGCAGCGCCGCCGAAATCAAGACCCGCGTCAACCAGATGATCGATACGGTCGGCCTGCGCGGCCACGAGAAGAAGCATCCTTCCGGTCTTTCCGGCGGCCAGCAGCAGCGCGTGGCGCTGGCACGCGCGCTGGCCTTCGAACCCTCGGTGCTGCTGCTCGACGAACCCTTCTCGGCGCTCGACAAGAACCTGCGCGGCTCGATGCAGGATGAAATGCGCCGCCTGCACAAGGAAACCGGCACCACCTTCGTCTTCGTCACCCACGATCAGGAAGAAGCGCTGGCGCTGTCGACCCGCATCGCCATCTTCAATCAGGGGCGGCTGCAGCAGGTGGCAAGCCCGCGCGACATCTACGACAAGCCCTCAAACCGTTTCGTCGCCGAGTTCCTCGGTGAAATCAACCTTCTCTCCGTCGAGGGCGCCTCGCAGGAAAGCGACGGCTTTCTCGCGCGTTATGGCGATCAGACGTTGCGGCTAGGGCGCGAGGCCGGTGCGAAAAGCGCCACCGTCGCCGTCCGCCCGGAATATGTGGCGCTCGGTTGCGAGCGGACGGCCAACGGTAACTGCCTGCCGGTCACCATCCGCTCCATGACCTATCTCGGCAAGGTGACCCGCATCGAGGCGACGACCGCCAAGGGCGAACGCATGGTTTCGGAACTGCCCACACATACCGTCCCTGCCGCTTTTGCCGAAGGCGCGACCGCCTATGCCGGCTTCGCCGTCGAGCACGGCTATTTCCTTTGAGATTTCCGGCCGCGAAGAAGCGGCCGGGACGACTGCTCCTTAAAAAACATAAACGGAGGTGAACAGCATGAGTGACAAGTTCGAAAAGGAATGCCTTGAAATTTTGTCCGGCAAGGTGACGCGCGGCGAGATTTCGCGTCGTCGCTTCACCCAGATCGCCGCTTTCCTGCTGGCGGGCGCGCCGCTGGCGCTGAAGGCCAAGGGCGCGATGGCCGCTGCCAATGAACTCGTTTTCGTCAACTGGGGCGGCGATGCCGGCAAGGCCTATGATGCCGCCTACGGTCAGGCCTTCCAGAAGGAAGCCAGCATCACCGTCAAACAGGACGGTTCCGGCCCGACCGAGGGCGCCATCGAAGCCCAGGTCAAGAGCGGCAAGCCGAGCTGGGATATCGTCGATGCCGATCCCTTCTCCGCCGAAGCGCTTGGCAAGAAGGGACTGATCGAGCCGATCGACTACAAGATCGTCGACAAGAACAAGATGCGCCCGGGCTTCGGCTGGGAGTATTCGGCATCCACTTATTTCTTCTCCTACATCATCGCCTACGACGCCTCGAAGTTCGGTGACAAGGTGCCGACCGGCATGGCCGATTTCTTCGACGTCGAAAAATTCCCCGGCAAACGCTCGCTCTACAAGTGGGGTTCGGGCATGTGGGAAGCCGCGCTGCTCGCCGATGGCGTCGCACCCGACAAGCTCTATCCGCTCGATCTCGACCGCGCTCACAAGAAGATCGCCGCCTTCAAGGACAATGTCGTTTCCTATTGGGGCGGCGGTTCGGAAAGCCAGTCCGTTCTTCTCAACGGCGAAGCCTCGATGGCCCTCATCTGGTCGACCCGCGCCAGCCTGATCGAGCAGGATTCCGGCGGCCAAATCAAGTTCATCTGGGATCAGGGCCTGATTTCGCCGGGCGCAATGGCCGTGCTCAAAGGAAATCCCGGCGGCAAGGACAATGCGATGAAGTTCATCGCTTCCGCCCAGGACCCGCAAAAGCAGCTCGTCATGTTCGACATGCTGGGCCAGGGGCCGGCAAACCCGGCAGCGGATGCGCTGGTTCCGGCCGACAAGAAGCGCCTCAACCCGGTCGATCCGGAAAACATGAAAAAGCAGGTCGCGCTCGACATGGCCTGGTACGAGACGAATTACGGCGCGGCGCTCGACGCCTATACCAAGATCATCTCGGCCTGATCCCTTTCCACCTGGTTTCCTCCCGCGTCAGCGGGAGGAAACGGAACAGTTCATGACACCGCCCGGAGCGCGCCATGCCCAAGGCCTTCAGACCCGCTTTGCTCATCGGCCCGCTGATGCTCTTTCTGGCGGCGGCCTATGTGGCGCCGTTCCTTGGCGTCATGCAATGGAGCTTCACCCTTCCGGAACCCGGGGTGCAGAACTACGTCAATGCGGCGACCGACCCGCTCGTCGTCTCGGTCTTCCTGCGCACCTTCCGCATCTGCCTGATCGTCACCGCGCTTGCGGTCGCGGCCGCCTATCTCATCACCTATCTCTGGATTCGTGGATCGGCGCCGGTGCGACTGTTCGCCGAAGTCTGCATCCTGATCCCGTTCTGGATTTCGGTGCTGACCCGCGCTTTCGGCTGGGTGGCGCTGCTCTCCAATCGCGGCGTCATCAACACGTGGCTGACGCAGGCCGGCATCATCGCCGAGCCTCTGACGCTGGTGCGCAACGAATTCGGCGTCGTGCTCGGCATGGTGCACTTCCTCATCCCCTTCGCCGTCTTCCCGATCGCCTCTGCAATGCGCAACATCGACGAACGCGTGCTTCTGGCCGCGCGCGGCATGGGCGCGACGCCGGCCCGCACCTTCTGGCAGATCTACCTGCCTATGACGATGCCGGGCGTCTTGGGCGCAGCGATCCTGACCTTCGTGTTTTCGCTCGGCTTCTTCATCACGCCCGCAATCCTTGGCGGCGGCCGTTCGGTGATGGCAGCGGAACTGATTTATCTGAGAATTTTCCAGTCGCCGGACTGGGGCCTGGGCGCTGCCATCAGCGTCATCATGATGGTCATTGTCGGCCTGTTGCTGGCGCTGCTGATGCGCTTCGCCAGGCCGGGCGCCATGCTGAAGTGAGGGGAAGCCATGTATAAGCCCGGCGCGCTCGCCATCATCCTCGGCGCCTTCATCGCCATCTTCCTGCTGATGCCGCTGCTCGCGGTGATCCCGGTCTCGTTCACGTCGGCCCGTTTCCTGTCGATGCCGAACGGCAACTGGTCGCTCAGGCATTACGAAACGCTGATCAACGATCCCGCATGGTGGCAGGCCGCCTGGCTCAGCATCCGCATCGCCGTGCTCAGCTCCTTCATCGCCACGGCTCTGTCGCTGGCTTTTGCCCTCGGCATCTGGATGTTCCGGCCGTGGTTCGCCAGCATCCTGATCGGTTTCGTGCTGGCGCCGATGGTCGCGCCGCCCGTGGTCTCGGCGATCACGCTGTATTTCTTCCTGACCTCGCTGTCGAAGGTCAACGACTGGATCGGCTACGACACCGTGCTCGGCGTCGCGCTCGCCCACGCCGTCATGATCGCGCCCTATGCGGTGGTTCTGGTGCTGGTGTCGCTGTCGCAGGTGGACCGCCGCATCGATCTTGCGGCGCGTGGCTTCGGCGCCGGCATCGGCACGCGCATCTTCCGCGTCATTCTACCCAATATCCGCTTCGGCGTAATGACCGCCGCCTTCCTTGCCTTCGTGCTGTCCTGGGAAGAAATCGGCGTGACGCTGTTCATCACCTCGGTCAATGCGGTGACGCTGCCGCGCATGATGTGGATGGGCCTGCGCGACAATATCGATCCGGCCATTGCCGCGATCTCGGTGCTGCTGATCGTCCTCGTCATGGTCGTCATTCTGAGCAAGACGCTGATTTCGGCACTGCGCAAGAAGGCGGCCTGAACCTCAGGACACGGGAAGTCCTTCGAAATTCTTCAGCGTGTCCAGAACGATGGACGTCTTTACATGCTGCACGGATTCGTGCGGCAGAAGGACATCGTTGACGAAGCGCGACAGGCCGGCCAGACCCCGCGTCGCCACCTTCAGGTGATAGTCCATCTCGCCGGTCAGCGCATAGGCTTCCAGCACTTCCGGCAGGCCGTTGATGAGCTGCGAGAAGCGCCGCGCATTGTCGCGGTTGTGGGTGGCCAGCGTCACCGAGATCACCACCAGCATGTCCAGCCCGAGTTTTTCGCGGTCCAGATTGGCCTGATAGCCGCGAATATAGCCCTCCGCCTCCAGCCGCATGCGCCGCCGCGAACATTGCGACGGGGATAGCGCAATGCGTTCGCCAAGTTCGTTATTGGTCAGCCGTCCGTCCTTCTGCAATTCCTGCAGCAGCCGTCGGTCGAAATTGTCGAGTGGATCATTCATTGCATGATTTTCCAATAAGGCGCACGATCCATGCAATAATTCATCAATACACTTCCCGAATGCAAGCACATTGCGGCCATGTGGAGCGATACTATGCGCCATCAAACGCATGGAGGAGAATATGGGTCCGTTTCCGCACGACGCTCCGGTGTCCGAGATCACCTCAGACAACCCGGCCGGCACCGATGGCTTCGAATTCGTCGAATTCGCCCATCCCGAACCGGAAAAGCTGCGCGAACTCTTTGCGCGCATGGGTTATACGCCGGTCGCACAGCACAAGACGAAAGACATCACCGTCTGGCGGCAGGGCGATATCAACTACATCCTGAATGCCGAACCCGGCAGCCACGCCACCCGCTTCGTCGGCGAGCACGGCCCATGCGCCCCGTCGATGGCCTGGCGCGTCGTCGATGCCGCCCATGCCTTCAGCCACGCAGTCGCGCAAGGCGCGGTGCCCTATGAGGGCGCGGACAAGACGCTGGATGTGCCGGCCATCGTCGGCATCGGCGGTTCGCTGCTCTATTTCGTCGAGCGCTACGGCGCGCGAGGTTCGGCCTATGATGCCGAATTCGACTGGCTCGGCGTGCGCGACCCGAAGCCGGAAGGCGTCGGCTTCTATTATCTCGACCACCTCACCCACAATGTCTATCGCGGCAACATGGACAAGTGGTGGGATTTCTACCGCAACCTGTTCAACTTCAAGCAGATCCATTTCTTCGACATTGACGGGCGCATCACCGGCTTGGTCAGCCGGGCGATCACCTCGCCCTGCGGCAAGATTCGCATTCCGCTGAACGAGTCCAAGGACGACACCAGCCAGATCGAGGAATTCCTGAAGAAATACAAGGGCGAAGGCATCCAGCACATCGCCGTCGGCACCGATGGTATCTATGAGGCCACCGACCGCCTGGCCGATAACGGCCTGAAATTCATGCCCGGCCCGCCGGAAACTTATTACGACATGTCGTTTGCGCGCGTGAACGGCCATGACGAACCCATCGACAGGATGAAAAAGCATGGCATCCTCATCGATGGCGAAGGTGTGGTGAATGGCGGCATGACCAAGATCCTCTTGCAGATCTTCTCGAAGACGGTGATCGGCCCGATCTTCTTCGAGTTCATCCAGCGCAAGGGCGACGAGGGCTTTGGCGAGGGCAATTTCCGCGCCTTGTTCGAGTCGATCGAGGCCGACCAGATCAAGCGCGGCGTCATCAGCACGGCGGCGGAATGATCTGAGCAAGACTGAGCGACGACGGGAGGAGAATGGACATGGACCAGACCGTTTCGGAACCGCAAGGCCTTGCCGCCGTGGGCGGCAACCTTGCCTATATGCCGGGCTTCGGCAATGATTTCGAGACGGAGGCCTTGCCCGGCGCCCTGCCGCAGGGGCAGAACAGCCCGCAGAAATGCAATTACGGGCTTTATGCCGAGCAGCTTTCCGGCTCGCCCTTCACCGCCCCGCGCGGCACAAACGAGCGCTCCTGGCTCTATCGTATCCGCCCGAGCGTGCGCCATACCCGCCGCTTCGCCCATGCGGCCTATCCCTTCTGGAAATCAGCGCCCTGCCTCGACGAGCATTCTCTGCCGCTCGGGCAATTGCGCTGGGATCCGATCCCGATGCCGCAGACGCCGTTGAATTTCATCGAGGGCATCCGCACCATGACGGCAGCCGGCGACGTCATGACCCAGGTCGGCATGGCGGCGCACGCCTATGTCTTCAATGCCGACATGATCGACGACTATTTTTTCGATGCCGATGGTGAGCTTCTGGTCGTGCCGCAAGTCGGCGCGATCAGGGTGTTCACCGAAATGGGTAAGATGGATGTCGAGCCGAACGAGATCTGCCTCATCCCGCGCGGCATGATGTTCAAGGTGATGCGGCTCGGCGAAGCGGACGGCTGGCGCGGCTATATCTGCGAGAATTACGGCGCCAAGTTCACCATGCCGGATCGCGGGCCGATCGGCGCCAATTGCCTTGCCAACCCGCGCGATTTCAAGACGCCGGTCGCAGCCTTCGAGGACAAGGAAACGCCCTGCCGCGTCCATGTCAAATGGTGCGGCAAGTTCTATGTCACCGAGATCGGCCATTCGCCGCTCGATGTCGTCGCCTGGCACGGCAATTACGCGCCGTTCAAATATGATCTGCGCACCTTCTCGCCGGTCGGCGCCATTCTGTTCGACCACCCCGACCCGTCGATCTTCACCGTCCTGACCGCGCCGACCGAGGAGGCGGGTACGGCCAATGTCGATTTCGTCATCTTCCCGCCGCGCTGGATGGTGGCCGAGCATACCTTCCGCCCGCCCTGGTATCACCGCAACATCATGAGCGAATTCATGGGCCTGATCCACGGCCAGTACGACGCCAAGGAACAGGGTTTCGTTCCCGGCGGCATGAGCCTGCACAACATGATGCTGCCGCATGGGCCGGATGCCTCCGGTTTCGAAAAAGCAGCAAATGCGGAGTTGAAACCCATCAAGCTCGATCAAACCATGGCGTTCATGTTCGAGACTCGCTATCCTCAGCAATTGACGAGATATGCTGCCGAGCTGGAGACTCTGCAGGATAATTATCTCGACTGCTGGGAGGGTCTCGAACGTCGTTTCGACGGCACGCCCGGTATGAAATGACCGGAAGCATTTCCCGGAAAAGGGTGAAGCGGTTTTCCGTCCGGAAATGCGAAAATAGAAAAATCTCCGAGGCGGAATCGAAATTCATGAAGCTTGCAACACTGAAGGATTCCACACGGGACGGTCGCCTTGTCGTCGTCTCCCGTGATCTGACGCTCTATTCCGAAGTCGGCCACATCGCCCGAACGTTACAGGCCGCGCTCGACGACTGGGACCATGTCGGCCCGCGCCTGGCTCTGATCGCCGAAGGCATCGAGACCGGCGGCCAGCCGACGCGGCGCTTCCACGAGCATGATGCCGCCTCGCCGCTGCCGCGCGCCTATCAATGGGCAGACGGTTCGGCCTATGTGAACCACGTCGAACTGGTGCGCAAGGCGCGCAATGCCGAGATGCCGCAGAGCTTCTGGACCGATCCGCTGATGTATCAGGGCGGCTCCGATTCCTTCCTCGGTCCGCGCGATGCGATCACCGTTGCCGACGAAGCCTATGGCATCGATCTTGAAGGGGAAATCGCCGTCATCACCGGCGATGTGCCGATGGGCTGCGACGTCGAAACGGCGCGGCAGTCGATCCGACTTGTGATGCTGGTCAACGACGTGTCACTGCGCGGCCTTATCCCCGACGAGCTCGCCAAGGGCTTTGGCTTCTTCCAGTCGAAACCGGCCTCCGCCTTCTCGCCCGTTGCGGTGACACCGGACGAACTGGGCGATGCCTGGGACGGCGGCAAGCTGCATCTGCCGCTGTTGGTCTCGATCAACGGCAAGGCTTTCGGCAAGGCCAATGCCGGCGTGGACATGACCTTCGATTTCGGCCAGCTCGTCGCCCATGCGGCGAAAACCCGGGCGCTTGCCGCCGGCACGATCATCGGCTCCGGCACGGTTTCCAACAAGCGCGACGGCGGCCCCGGCAAGCCGGTTTCGGACGGCGGCGACGGCTATTCCTGCATTGCCGAGATCCGCACCGTCGAGACCATCGAGACCGGTGCTGCAAAAACCCCATTCCTAAAATTCGGCGATCAGGTGCGTATCGAAATGAAGGACCGCACCGGCCATACGATCTTCGGCGCTATCGAGCAGAATGTCGCTCCGCCCGGCATGGAGGGATGATGGACCGGCCGCTGCTTTACGATTACTGGCGGTCCTCGGCGAGCTACCGCGTGCGTATCGCGCTCGGTCTTGCCGGCATCGACCATGATCGCAAGGCCATCGACTTGCTGGCCGGCGAGCATCGCCGGCCGGATTATCTGGCAATAAACCCGCAAGGGCTGGTGCCGACGCTTGTGATCGACGGCATGGTGATGACGCAATCGCTGGCGATCGTCGAATATCTGGCCGAGCGTCATCCCGAGTCGGGCTTGTTGCCAGCCGATCCCAAAGGGCGGCAGCATGTGAGATCGCTGAGCTATGCCATCGCCATGGAAGTCCATCCGATCTGCAATCTGCATGTCGCCGCCCATGTCGTCGATATCTCCGGTAAGCCGGAAGCGCGCGAAGACTGGATGAAGCATTTCATCACCGATGGTCTGCGCAAGCTAGAAGGCATGCTGATATCCTCGGACAGCGCCTTCTGCCATGGAGAGCGGCCGGGCATGGCCGATCTCTGCCTTGTGCCGCAGGTCTACAATGCCCGCCGCTGGGGCGCCGATCTTACCGGCCTAGACCGGATCATCGATATCGACGCGCGCTGCGCCGGGCTGCCCGCCTTTCAGGCGGCGCATCCCGACCGCGTCAAGCCGTAACTGCCTCAGGCGGCGGCGAGCGCCGCCTCGACAGCTTCCGCCGTGGCGAACAGGGCGGCATCCTGACCATGCGCCGCCGATAGCATCAACCCTGCCGGTGCTTCGCCGACCTCATGCATCGGCAGCGAGATCGAGCAGCCATCCATGACATTGATCAGCGAGGGGTTGCGCAGCATCGTCATGTTAACGCGGGTGAACAGATCCTCGTCGGCTTCCAGCTCGGCAATGCGCGGCGCGATCATCGGCACGGTCGGCATGGCGATAGCGTCGAACGGCGCGATGACCGCCTCGATACGGCGAATGAAATCGGCGCGCCGACCGACCAGCTCGACATAATCGGCGGCACTTTGCTCCTGCCCGCGCATGATGCGCTTCAGCACGCGACCGTCATATTCGCTGCCACGCTCGACGATCAGCTTGCGATGCCATGCGAGCGCTTCCGGTGGCGCCAGGCCACCCTTGGCATTGATCGAGGCAACCTCGGCAAATTCCTTGAGCGGCAGCACCGTGATGCGCGCGCCTGCCGCTTCAAGCTGCTTCATGCGCCGTTCGAAAACCTCGGCGATATAGGGCTCGATATCGTCGAAGGCGACCGTCTGCGGCACAAGCAGGCGCAGGCCCTCGATGCCGCGCGCCGGCGCTGCCGGCAGCGGCGCGCCGCTCATGATTTCGTGGACGATGCGGCAGCAATCGACGCTTGGCGCCATTGAGCCGATCGAATCCAGCGATTGGGACAGAGGAACGACGCCATCGCGGGAAACCGAATTGGCGGTTGGCTTGTAACCGACCGTGCCGCACAGCGCCGCCGGAATACGGCAGGAACCGCCGGTATCCGAGCCGATGCCGACAGCGGCCATGCCGTCGGCCACGGAAACGCCGGCGCCGGATGAAGACCCGCCGGGAATGCGCCGTGCCGCCCGATCCCAGGGGCTGGAGGGCGTGCCGTAATGCGGGTTCAGGCCGAGGCCGGAAAAGGCGAATTCGGTCATATTGGTGCGGCCGACGACCACGAAACCCGCCGCTTTCAGCCTGGCGATGGCCTGCGCATCCTGAATGGCGGGCGCGGAATCGGCGTATGCCGTCGAGCCGGCCGGCGTCGGCTCGCCCTTGAGATTGAAGAGATCCTTCACCGAAATCGGGATGCCGGCATAGCGCGAGGGCGCGCTGCCGGCGGCGCGAAGCCCGTCATAGGCGGCCGCGGCTGCAAGCGCCTGCTCGGCATGCACCTTCACGAAAACGCGTTCGCCCTCGCCTTGCGGGTCGCGAATGCGATCCAGCGCGCGGCGCACCATCTGCACCGCATTTTCGCGCCCGCTTTCCAGCGCTTCCGCTCTCGCCCTCAATGTCTCCAGCATCGCCAAAACCTTCCTCTGCTATCCACCCCGCATTGGAGATAATCGTTTTCCGAAGCCTCGCAACCTTTTTTGCCAGCAGGCGTATTTGGCGCCATGGAATTGCGGTCGCTGGAAGATCACACGGCAGCGGCGCGCAGCCATTCGATGAAGTGCTGCACGCTGTCCTTCGGCTGCTTTCTTACGGGAACGACGACAAAATAGGCCGCGCGCGTCCGGATCGAGGCATCGGTGAGCCGCACGAGCCGGTTTTGCTGCAACAGGTCGGCGACGAGACGATTCCATCCCAGGGCGATTCCCTGGCCGTTCATCGCGGCATAGATGGCCTCGCTGTAGAAACTGCAGCGAAAACCGCGTCCCTTCTTCGGCGCCTTGACCGAAAAGGCCGCGAGCCATTCGTCCCAGCCCGTCCAGGTGGGATCGCCGATATCGCTGGCAATCAGCGGATGGGTGGTCAACTCTTCCGGTGTGCGGATCGGGCCATGGTTGAGCGCATATTCGGGGCTGCAGATCGGGAATATATCGTCTTCGAACAGCAATTCGGCCTGCCCGTCCGGCCAGGTACCGGTGCCGTAGCGGATGGCGAGATCGACCTCGTCTCCATCGATGCTCGCCATCGCATCCTGGGTGATGATACGCAGCTTCACATCCGGGAACGAACGCGAAAATGTCGCGATCCTCGGCAGCAGCCAGAAATGCGAAAACGAAATCGTCGCCGAGATTGCCAGCTCGTCGTCGCGCCGCTCCGCCTTCAGCTCGCCGACCGTATCGGCGATCAGGCCGAAGGCATCGCCGGTGGCGTTGGCGAGCAGCCTGCCTTTCTCGGTCAATTCGATCTTGCGATGCAGGCGCCGGAACAGCGGAAAGCCGAAATCGTCCTCGAGCAGATGGATCTGCCGGCTGATCGCCGCCTGCGTCACCCCGAGTTCCACCGCCGCCCGCGTAAAACTCGACAACCGCGCCGCCGCCTCGAAGGCGGTCAATGCAGTCAGCGGTGGAAGCTTCTTTCTGAGGTTGGTCACGGGTCCGCATTCCCATTACATTGAGTAATGCCAAAAGCACATATTTGTGCCGTTGAGCTTTTGCATGGATTGACTAATCCTCATTCTACCATGCCGGTGCGCCGGCGGAAACATGAGGTGGAATTATGCTGCAGTCATTCGCTTCTCCCATATCGGCGCTGCTGGATGCCAGAGCCGAGGGACATTCGCTCCCGGCTGGACTTTACACGCGCGAGGACGTTTTCGAGGCGGACCTGGACGTTTTCTTCCGTCAGCACTGGATTTGCATCGGCGTCGAATGCGACGTGCCTGAGCCGGGCGATGCCACGGTTGTCGATATCGGCAAGACAAGCCTGATTCTGCTTCGCGACGACGACGGCGAAATCCGCGTCATGCACAATGTCTGTCGCCATCGCGGCTCGCGCCTGCTGGATGCGGGCAAGACGATCGTCTCGAAGCTCGTCTGCCCCTACCACACATGGACTTATGAACTCTCCGGCGAGCTGAGCTATGCGCCGCATATGGGCGCCGGCTTCAAGAAGGAGTGCCGCAGCCTGAAGCCGGTGACCTTCAAGTCGATCGGCGGCCTGATCTATATCTGTCTTTCCGACAATCCGCCCGAGGATATCGACAATCTCGAGCAGGTGATGGCCGAGCGGCTTGCGCCTTACGACATTCGCAACGCCAAGGTGGCGCATGAAGTGGACGTGATCGAGAAGGGCAACTGGAAGCTCACCATCGAGAACAATCGTGAATGCTACCACTGCTCGGCAAACCATCCCGAACTGTGCGTCTCCTTCGTCGATCTCGACTTCGGCTTCGATCCGGAAACCCTGAGCCCGGAAGACAAGGCGCAGGCAGAGGAGCATTTCAAGCTCTATGCGGAGCGTACGCAGCAATGGGAAGCCGATGGCTATCCCTCGACCGCTGTCGAACAGCTGGTGGATTGCAGCACCAATTTCCGCACCCAGCGCCTGATCATTGCCGGCGCCGGCGAATCGCAGACGCCGGATGCGACGGCCGCCGTTTCGAAGCTGCTCGGCAGCATGACCCGCAAGGATCTCGGCGACACGCATCTGTGGGGCCACAACAGCTGGAAGCACTTCATGGGCGACCATGCGGTCGTGTCCTTCATCATTCCGCTGTCGGCGGACCGCACGCTGGTGCGCACCAAGTGGCTGGTTCACAAGGATGCCGTCGAAGGCGTGGATTATGAACTGGACAAGCTGACCGACGTCTGGATCGCCACCACCGATCAGGATTCCGAGCTGGTTTCGCGTTCGCATGCCGGCGTCGAAGACCCGGCCTACATTCCCGGCCCCTATTCGCCGTTCACCGAAACGAACCTCGACAAGTTCGCAACGTGGTACATCGACCGGATGCGCGCCCATGGATATTAAGAGCCCCCTTTCGGCGGCCGAGCGCCCGCATCTTGCCGCGCTCTGGAACCGCGATGCAGATGAGGAACTCGTCTGCATCGACGTCCACCAGGAAACCCATGACGTGAAGACATTCACCTTCGCGTCTCCACAAGGAAAACGCTTCGCCTTCGAGGCCGGCCAGTATTTCCTGTTCGATCTCGAAGTCGGCGGCGATGCCGAAAGCCGTTGCTACAGCATCTCCTCGTCGCCGCGTCGCACCAATGCCTTCTCGATCACCGTCAAGCGCGTTGCCGGCGGCCTGATCTCGAATTGGCTGCACGACAATCTTGCGGTCGATGCCAAGATCAAGGCAAACGGCCCGCTCGGTCATTTCATCCGCCCGGCGGCGAAGAAATACCTGTTTCTCTCCGGCGGCTCCGGCATCACGCCCGTCATGTCGATGGTGCGGGAACTTGCCGACACCTGCGAGCCGGTAGACGTCGTCTTCATGCATGCCGGACGCAGCCCGAAGGATCTGATCTTTCGCGAGGAACTGGCCTGTCTGGCATCACGCGTGAAGGGATTGCGGCTGCAGTTCCTGCCGGAGACCGTGTTGGGCGAAAGCCAGTGGCCCGGGCTGACCGGGCGCATTTCGACCGATTACATGAAGCTCGCCGTGCCTGATCTGGCCGAGCGCATCGTCATGTGCTGCGGTCCGGCGCCCTTCATGGCCGCCGCGCGCACGATTACCGCCGAGCTTGGCGTTCCCGCCGCGCATTACATCGAGGAAAGCTTCGACGCCGCCGTTATCGACGATGTCGATATTCCCGTCGTTGCGGAAGCGGCTGTGCGGATGTTCCAGGTGGAATTCTCCAAGCAGAAGCGCACCATCGACGTTTCTGGCGAGCAGACCGTGCTGTCCTGCGCCAAGAAATCGGGCGTGAAACTGCCATCCTCCTGTTCGAACGGCGTTTGCGGCACCTGCAAGTCGAAGCTTGTCTCCGGCACCGTCGACATGAATCACAATGGCGGCATCCGCCAGCGTGAGATCGACGCCGGCATGTTCCTGCCGTGCTGTTCGAAGCCACTGAGCGATCTTGTCATCGAACGATAGCAGCGGATTGTCCGCAAAGGCGCGCCTTACGCCGAGCGCCTTTGCGGAAATCGCGCGAGCTTCGACCAGTCCAAGGCCGCCAGCGGCCGCTCGATCCAGATATGGGCGACGCAGCTCAAGGCAACAGCGATGATCGTGGCGATGGCGGCGGCTATCGCCGAGGATATCTCCGGCGTCACCTTGGTCAGAGCGATAAGGACCGGTGACATAAACACCGGATGCAGCAGAAAGATCGAGTAGGAGGCATCGCCGAGCAGCATCGTCACGCGCGAGACGGAGCGCGGCGTGGTGTGCACGGCAATCAGCATCATGGCGATGCAGAATGGCGCGATCGACAGGATCATTTCGAGACTGCCGGGATGCAGATCGAAATAGCGCACGAACATCCGAAGCAGGATGGCAAAGGCGATCATGATCGCAAGCTGGAACGGCAGATGCATGCTCCAGTTCCAACGGCGCATCAGCAGACCGAGCGCGATGCCGATGCCGAATTCGATATTATAGGGGCTGAAGAGAAAGCCGACGAGCGTACCGTCATCGACGGTGACGCCATCTCCTGCCAGGGCGCGCAGCAATGACCCTGCGCACCATAGGAAGAACAGCGGTCGAAGCCAGTGTTGCCCCAGGAAGCACAGGCTGAAGACGAGGTAGAACATCACCTCATAACGGATCGTCCAGGCAACGAAGGGAACGACATCGCCGACCGGCCAGAAGGTCAGCGTGCGAAGCGAGGCCGCGATATCGATCCAGCCGTAAGCGCAGAAAAACGCGAGATTGAACAGGATCACCGCCACCCAGAGCATCGGAACGATGCGCTGCGCCCGGCGCTTGAGGAATTCCCCTGCGCTCAGCCGCGGCCGGCCGGTCACGGCGTCGGTCGCGGATGTCACCATGATCAGACCGCTCATCATGAAGAAGAAATCGATCTCGCCGGCACCGCCATGGAAAAACGAGGTCAACAGGCCTGGACCGAAATACTTCTCGAAAGAGGCGGTATCGACCGCATGGTTTACGACGACAAGCAGTGTCGCGATTGCCCTGAGATAGTGAAGACCGACGATATTCTGGCGTTTCCCCTGAACCTGCATGCGCCCGTCCCTCCAGAACTGCGAGGAGTAAATTCAACCATTGCGCGTTTACCAAAGCCTTAAAATTTACATCTACTGGTTGTTTTATTGGTGAATATAGGTCATTTGCAATTTATGTTTGCAGATCGAGAGCCGTGCGAGATTTTTATCTCGCACCGCGCAGATCGCTGTTACGCCAAAATACAATCGAAGGGTGCATTCAAGTCTCAGGCTTCCGATGTCCCGCAAACGGTTGGAGAACAATGTGAGACGAGCGAAACCAAGCGAACGAACGATTGCGTTGATCGACGCGGCGCGCGGCGCGGCAGCCGTCTATGTCGTGCTGTATCATGTCGGGGTCGAGCGCGGCTGGACCGGTGGCCCCGGTGTGTTGCTGCGTTTTGGGCAGGAAGCGGTCATGCTCTTTTTCCTGCTCAGCGGCTTCGTCATCTTTCTCAACGAGAAGAACCGTTGCTCCGAATTCGGCTACCTTATGCGGCGGCTGCGGCGCATCTATCCCGCGCTGATCGTCGCCCTGCTCGTCTCAACGGCTGTCGCCCTGGTTGACGGCCGGTTGGCGGAAGATTTCCGGCTCTCGGAGCTTATCGGGACGCTTTTTGCGGCGCAGGATATCGCCGCGCTGAAACCGGGGGTGATCGTCGATCCGTTCCTCGGAAATGCGGCGCTGTGGACGCTCTCCTATGAGATCGTGTTTTATTTGCTATTCCCGGCAACCATGGCTGCCTGGCGACGCTGGCCGGATTTGACCACGCATGCCATCGGTGCAGCAAGCTGCCTTGCCTATCTGCTCTTTGCCTGGGCGCCAGGCCATTGGATGCTGGTCCTATCCTATTACAGCGTATGGTGGGCAGGGGCGATGGCGGCGGAGGCCTATCTCAATGGTCAGCGCACTGCGTCGGCCCTCGCCGCACCTGTAGCATGGCTCGTCATGCTTTGCGGCGTGGGGGCGACGGTCGTCCTGCTAAAGGGATATACCGGATTAGGGGTCTATCCCTTTCTGCAGTTTCGCCATTTTCTCGTGGCGCTTTTCATCGTGCTCTTCGGCTTCGGGCCGTTCGGATCATGGTTGGCGACACTTTGCCTGCCGTTCAAGGCCCCGGCGAGTGCCGTCGCCTCTGTTTCCTACGGGCTTTATGTGCTGCATTTTCCGCTGTTGATCCAATCGTCGCTGGCAGCGTCCGGTATCGGGCTGGCGGCCATGTCGATGGTGCTGCTCCTGCTTTCCTATGGAGCAGACAGATATCTCAACGAGCATCTCCCCCGCTGGAAAAGCAGGCGCTCAATCGTCTACACAGGGTAGTAAGCAAGCCGGGCAGCAACAGCATGACTGACAGAAGCCAACCCGCCAGCAGCAGTGAACCGCAGGCAAAAAGGCGTGGAAGCAGAAAGGGAATCGTCTCTTCGAGGATATCACCGCCGACAACAACGAATACGGCGGGAACGAGCGCCAGAAGGAAGGCGCCGATGAAGGCTTTTCCCTGACGCAGAGCGATCAGCACGCCGGCCAGCAACACCAGCGAGCGAAGACTTTCGCCGAGCCCGATAAGGGTTATGCCGGGAAAAGCGGTTTGCGGGAACATCGCAATCAGGATGTTGAAGCCCATGTTTGCGCCGTAGGACAAAAGCAGGATCACCACCGCGCGTCCGTTTCGACCGGCGCTGTTAAGCAATCGCAGCATTATCCAGCCCAATGTCGAGGCCCAGAGGCCGACCGAGATGCCGCGCAGCGCAGCGCTCGTCAACATTACGCCCGTTTCACCGAAAGCGCCGCGCCGAAAGACGAGCGTGACGATATCGGCGGAGAACACGAACAGGAACGCGCAGGCCGGCAGTGCAAAGGCAAGGACGGCACGCATGATCATCCGCGCTTGCCCTTCCTGAGAGTGCGACGCGCCCGAGAGCACCGCAAGGCCAACGGGTTGGCTGACCAGCAGCAGAAAACTTTCCGTCAACGTGCGCGCATAATCGAGCGAGGCGATGGCGCCGGCCTGCAGGCGCGATGTAAACAGCCGCTCCAGCCAGATATTGGCCTGCTCACCCAATGGAAGCGCCAGAAACGGACCAAGTCGGCGGAAAAAGATCTTGATTGTCTTCAGGATGATGGCCGGTGTCAGGCCCGTGAAATCGAGCGCGCCTTCGCGTTGCAGGGCGCGGAGCGAAAATAGGGCCAACCCATTGAAGGACAAGGCGAAAGCAGTCGCCAGCAGGATGACAGGCGCGCCGAAGGCGATGCAGCCGAGGCCAAGCAATATTCCCAGATTTTGTATCGCGGACCGGGCATTGGAAATGCGTGCCCGCCCGAGCGCAATTTCGCCGGCGGACAGGCAATTGAGCATGACCGACGCCGGCATCGCGAGCGCCATGATCCGGACGAAGTCCACCGTCAGCCGCCGCCCCTCTTCTGAAAAACCGCCGACCAGCAGATCGACGAGAAGCGGCGCGCCAAGCTGGGTCAGAAGCATGATCGGCACGGTGACGATGACCAGCCCGCTCGTCATCGCCGCAAGCGTGATCGCCGCCCTGCCTTGCGCCATTGCCTCCTTCTGCATGGGAATGAGCACGGCCGGAACGGTTTCCGCTTGAAAGAAGGAGATCGGCAGCAGCACGGCAGTAATCGCGGTACGGAAGGAATCCGCCGCCAGCGCCGTCCCGACGATGAGCGCCATCAGGATTTCGCGGGCGAGACCAAGACCCTTGCTGAACAGTGCGCCGGTCATCAACCGGAGGATCAGACGACCCATGGAATGGGGCGTCGTCATCCGCGCCGGGTCCGGGTCGGGCAGGCAAGCGCGGCGAAGGTCCAGAAAAGGAAACCAAGTTCGCCGGAGGCAAGGCTTGCAAGCGGCATCTGCATCAGCGCGCCACAACCGAGCCCGCCAAGCACGATCGTCTCGGCACGAGGACTGCGGAAGGCACTGGCAATCATCCGCCCGGCCGCCCAGATGAAGGCGGCGAGGCATGGCAGGCCGAAAACGATGCCCATCATCACCCAGGAGGCGATGAACATGCCGTCGACAGGCATGGTGCCGGCGACCCCGGCATCCGAGGTTGTAAAGCCGACGCCGAACAGGGAACTGTCCGGCTGGTTCCAGAGGGTAGCGAATTGCGCAAGCCGTTCCTGAAAACTGCCGTCCTGACTGCCTTGCCCCAGCGTCGCAAGGCGCTCTTCCAGCACATCGCTGAAGGGCGGCATCGTCGCCGCCACCATGCCGGCCCCGGCCATGGCCGCGAGGATGAGGCCGGCGCGCCAGCGTGTCGGCGAAAACAAGAGGCAGAAAACAAGGCCGACGAACAGTGAAATCCAGGCTGTGCGATATTGCGACAGCATCAAAGCCAGCAGCGCCGGCCCGGAAGCAACACAGACGATCCATAGTGGCCGCAGGAAGCAAACCAGCAGCAAGCCGGCCGCCGTAAATGTTGCGAAGCTTGCCGGCCCATTCATCGTAGCGTAAACGCGGATCTCGTAAGGCAATGGCAGGCCAGCGGTGACAGCGGTGGCGAACTGCATCCAGTAGCGATCCCAGATGGGCGGATCGACGTATTGAAACGCTCCGTACAGCCCCGTGACCGGCAAGATGACGAGGAATGCGGATGCGGCGGCCTGAATCAGTCGCTCGCGCTCGTCGGTCTCGACCAATGCAGCGGCATACAGCAGCGGAGCGATCCATTTCAGCGCGCCCGCCGAGGCATCCATCCACGCCCCCTGAAAAACAGACAGCAGCGCCGCATAGACGATACAGCCGAAAGCGAGCGTCAGCGGCGCCAGACGCCCCTGCAGCGGGTTCGCGTTGCCCGCGAGCAAAGGCAGCAGGCGGGGGATGGCGACGAGAAGCGCCAGCAGCGGCCCGACCAGCATGATGCCGCCGGCATCGAAGCCAGCGGAGAGATCGACGACCCGCCGGGCAAACGGCGCGAAGGAAAACAGGACCAACATGGCCTGAAGATGCGCCGCCGGCCCCTGCCTCCACGCATAGCAGCCGACGACGACGCAGCCGAACACGAAGACGATGCGCGCCAATGGCCCGGAGACCGGCGCAATGGCAGGCACGATCGCCAGCAGCAGCAGAGCCATAGCCCATCCCGGCAGCCAAGAAACCGGCATGCGCCGATCAGGCAAAAGCAGCGCGGTCGTCATGCTATCTCGCCTGCGGCAACGCCGCGGATCAGCTCCCATATCTGCGAACGCATGCGCTCGGCGGTATAAAGGCCTTCGGCATGCGCACGCGCCAGAGCAACCCGCTGCGCCTGATCGACACGCAATGTCGCTTCGATGGCTTTTGCCAATGCCTCGGGATCATCAGCTGCGACCGGTGTCCCGAACCGGTCGCCGTCCAAAATTTCCGGAACCGCGCCGATATCGGTCGCGATGATCGGCGTACCGGCGAACATCGCCTCGATCAGTGTCAAACCAAAGGGTTCAGGTGACGTCGATGGATGGATCACGATATCCACAGCGCGCATCAGCGAGACGACGTCGTTGCGGGAGCCAAGGAAATGAACGCGTTCGACAATGCCGAGCTCCCGCGCCAGTGCCCGCAGGTTTGCAGCATAGGCTTCCTCGCCGAACAGCGCGCCTCCGGCAACAATGCAGGAAACGCCGGGTAATTGAGCAACCGCGCGCAACAGGACGTCCTGCCCTTTCCAGGGCGCGAGGCGGCTGAAGACTCCGACCAGCGGACCGGATGGCAGAGCCAGGTCGCGCCGCAGCGTTGTTTTGTCACGCGCCTCCAATGACGGTGGTTTTACGCCGTTCGGAACGATCCTGACACGATCCGCCCGTCCGCCCGCTGCAACAAACCCATTGAAAACGGCCTTGGACGGCACGATCACACGCGATGCGCGACGATTTGCGAGCCCGACCTGCAACTTGAGTTGCGCCTTGCCAAAATGCGTGGCGTCCGGGATATCGTGCAAATGCCAGATCAGCGGCCGGCGGACGAAACTCGTTGCCAAGGCCGAGAGTATGAAAGCCTTCTGCGAATTGGCATAAACCATGTCGTGACGGCGGGCCTGGGCGGCGATTTCGGCAATCAGGCCGGCGATCGGCAAAGCCAGCGGCAGTGCGTGCGCCAGCGAACGGTCGCGCTTGACGGCGGCAAGATCGCCACCCTTGCGAGAGGTCCGAACATCGACGCCGCGGGCGCGCAATGCCTCGGCCAGCGCCCCCTTGGCAAACAGGAAGGCGGATTTTCCGGTCCCATGGGCCAGCACCTCCAACAGCACGACCTCGGCCCCTGAAATGACCGGGGCATGGCTGGTGAACAGAACGCGCGGCGACGCCATCAGCGCGCTCCCCTGCTTGCCGCCTGGATATGTCCTTCGAGAAAGCTGGCTGGCTGATGCTCCATATGGACGACGCCGATCGTCCGGGCACCGAGATTGGCAAGGCTGCGCGAAACCATGGCGACAGCTTCGTTGTTTTTCGCGTCTCGGGCACCGATCACCACGCCGTCCATTTGCCGCGCCAGAAGCCCGGCATCCATGGCGGCATTCAGCGCCGGGCTATCGAACAGCACGAGATCGTAGGATTTCGCCCACTCCAGCAGGTCCTTAAAGCCCTGTCCCAGCAGCAGATCCGTCGGATCGGTCAACGCCTTGCCGGCGAATATGATGTCGAGACGCGAGACACCGCTGCGCGCCAGCGCAAAGCGGGGGCGCGCCTGTCTTGAGAGAACCCCCTGTAGATCGGCCGGTGCGCGAAGGCCGAGCGCCGCCTGCAGGAAAGGCGCACGCATATTGCATTCGACCACCAACACACGCGACCCTTCGCGTGCCGCGAACCGCGCCAATGCCATGACCGCGAATGTCTTGCCCTCGCCCGGGAAAGCCGAAAGCATCAGGACGCTCCGTTGCCTGCCCGGCGCTTCGATGGCCAGAATGGCGGCGTGGAGGGACTGCAAGGCGGATATGGCCTGCGCATTCTGTTCGACCGCGGCGAGCGCAAATGCAAAATCCGTTTCGCCAGCGGCAATCGGCAGGCGGGCAAGCAAGGGGATTTCAGCAGGTGGCGTCGGTTCCGGCGTTTGCGCCGGCGGCGGCAGGACGACACGGCGATCGCGCAGCAAGGCGATGCCGGTCGCCGCCATCAAGCCAAGCATCGTGCCGCCAGCGGCAAAAGGCAGCGTTTTCGGGAAGAAGCGCTTCAGCGGCTTTTCCGCAAGGTTCACCAGACGGGTGCTGCCAAGCACGGCGCGCTCTTCCGATTCCAGCGTTTTGCGCTTCTCGTAAAGCTCGGCATACTGCTGCCGCTTGATACCGGCGTCGCGCACCAATTGTTCGATAGCGCCCTCGTCAGTCGTCGCGACGGATACGTCCGTCTTCGCGGTTTCCATTTGCGCGCGCAGCGAGGCAGCTGTTGCTGTGGCCGCATCGAGCTGTTTTTGCGCGCTGATGACGACATTGCCGATCTCAACATCAAGCCGATGCTGCAGGCTGCGCACCTGTTCCTGCAAGACCCGAAGGCGCGGATGGCGCGGTCCCAGAACTATGGCAGCGGCATTTGCCTGTTCGTTGACGCTGGCGAGGCGTTGCTTGATATCGGCGACCGCCCGGCTTTCCAAAACCGCAGGCAAAGCCGCGACATTTCCGCCAGCCTTTGCCGTCAGGAGGATGGCGGCGGCGGAATCGCGCAAGGCTTCGGCATTGGAAAGCTGCTGGCCGATGCCACTCAGCCGCTCCGCCGTCAGCGGCGCCGTGGCGCCGCTCGTCAGACCCTTGGTGCTGCGATACGCGCGCACGGCGCCGTCGGTTTTGCGGATATCGGCGTCAAGGCGGGCCATTTCTTCGGCAATGCCTTGCGCGGCAACCGCCCGGCTGCCGGCCAGCGACCGCCGGTGATCCTCAAGGAATGTGGTGATCAGTGCATTGGCCATGTTCTGCGCCGTATCGGGGCTCGCCGAGGTGTAGGAAATCGAAATCACCCGCGAGCGGCCGGCGCCGCCGAAGGAGTAATGCGACTGGAGATAGTCGAGCAGTTCGGGGGCGCCCGCTGTCAGGTCATCGCAGGAGCCCGTCGTCAACAGGGGAATGCGAAGGGACTGACGGCATTCCGCCTGTGCGAAATCGACGACGCCGGGCGCTTGCATGACAAGGCGAAGGATGCGCGGCGAGCGCACCACAAGAAGCTGGCTTTCCAGATCGGCGGGATCGCCGACCTTCTGCGCCCAGCCGGCCGGTGGCAGCGACAGGCCGGTCTCCGGCTCTGCCACGATGACGGAGCCGGTAGCGATAAATCGCGACGGGAGCACGAGCAGCAAAATCACGACAAAGCCAAGCACGCCGCAGAAGACGGCTGCAAACACAATGCGTTGCCGCCAGATTGCCGCCAGGGGATTGCCGGCCGGCGCATCGTCCATGCCGTTCATGTACCCCTCGCCTCGGCGAAGCCGCGGTGTTCGACATCGACGGGCAACGGAATAGGCGCGCCCCGCGCCAATGCGCCGCTTTTCAAGGCTTTTTCGACTGCGTCGGTGAACTCCTTGCGAAACCGCTCGGCGGAAAAGCGTGCGGCCTGGTTTCGGCATGCCTCCGGCGAGAAGCGCCCTTCCATGGCGATGAACCGTAATACGCAAGCCGCGATCGCCCGGGGCGTCGGCTCTTCGAAGAACAGGCCAGTCTTGCCATCGACGACCGTCTCCCGCGAGCCGCCGCGCCCGAGCGCCAGAACCGGCGCACCTTCGGATTGCGCTTCGACGCTGATAATGCCGAAATCTTCCTCCGCCGCGAAGATGAAAGCGCGAGCGGTCGCCATGAGGCGACGCAGCTCGGCATCCGGGACATAACCCGCGAATGACACATTGGGACCGGCAATGGCGCGCAGACGCGTCGCTTCCGGCCCATCACCGGCAACGACCAGTTTCTGATCGGGCAACAATTCGAAGGCCCGTACGATCTGCTCAATATTCTTGTAAGGCACCATCCGGCTTGCCGCCAGGAAATGGGTTTCGCGTGGCCCTGTCTCGGTGCGCGTGGAAAGCCTTACCGGCGGACAGACGACCGTTGCCTTGCGGGAATAGACCTTACGGATGCGGCGCGCGATGAAGGCCGAGTTCGCCAGCATCACATTCGGCCCGCTTGCCGTACGCGAATCCCAAATCCGGATGCGATGCAAAAGGTAGCGAACGACAGCCGCCTTCAAACCCTTGTATCCGCTGGTGCTGAGATAGCTGTGCTGAAGATCCCAGGCATAACGCATGGGCGAATGGACATAGGAAACATGCATCTGATCAGGGCCGGTCAGAACGCCCTTGGCAACAGCATAGCTGCTGGAGATGATCAGATCATATCCGGAAAGATCCAGCTGCTCGATGGCGATGGGCATCAATGGCAGAAAGGAGCGGTGATGCGTCTTCATGAACGGGATAGATTGCAGAAAGCTGGTCTTGGTCTCGCGAATGCCGACCCGCGCGCGATCATCGGGACTGAGGAAATCGAAGAGCGTGAAGACGTCCGCCTGCGGATAGCAGCTCAGAATTTCCTTCAGAACCAGTTCGGCGCCGCCGATCACATAGAGCCAGTCATGAACAATTGCTACGCGCATAACGAGTCCTAACCCAGGGTTTAACATATATATGTTATACCTCTTATGATTGAGTATAGGCAAATATGCTCTTAAAAGTCGGTTAACTGCTAAAAATTGATTCAAATTATTAATATCGGAAATCACGCTCTACCTCGGTGAAATAGGGCAATAATGGTTGATTTCGTCGATTACGGTTCGACAGACCGTGACTCACGGTCGCGTGAGGCCGTGTTGTCATCGGCGTCCTTGGATAAGGATGATAAATCTATTTATGGTTGAAATTTCGACTTGTCGGATCGGCTTTCGAGGACCGCTCGAAGGCAGGCCTGCAGGGAATGTGCGGAATGAAGCGGTGTCCATCCTGCTATGTGGTCACGGGCAACGTCACCCATTGCGGCAATATCGCGTGCCAACATGCCTTCGATGGCGCGCCGGAGGTCGGCAGCGTCCCCAGCCCTGAAAGCGAAACCGGTGACGCCATTGATGACGAGATCGAGGGTCGCGCCGCAGGCATCGCTGCCGATAACCGGCAATCCGGCCGCCATCGCCTCGTTGACAACGAGGCCCCATGGGTCGTCGTCCGAAGGCAGAATGAGGAAGTCGGCGCAAAGATAATGCCGCGCAAGATCCTCCCCCTCCCGAAATCCGGCAAACAGCGCTTCGACGCCGAGCGCGGCAGCCTGCCGCCGCAACGTCTCCTCCAACGGCCCACGACCAATGAAAAGCACCGCTGGCCTCTCTTCCAGTCGCAGGGCTGAAATCGCGTCGATGATCAATTCCGGTCGCTTTCGAGGAATGAGATAACCGCAAAAGGCAATGATTTTCCGGCCTACCGGCATTTCCAAATCGGCACGCAATTGCCGCTTATCCGCGTTGCGACACCGCTGCGTTTCGATATCGCGGGTCGAAACGCTTAGATACTGGTTGAAAATCCTGGCCTCATCGACACCGAGCCGCTTGAGCACCTCGGCTCCTACCTTGCCGTTTGCGAAATAGGCATGGCAAAGCCTGGCCGTCAGCCATTTGACGAAACGCACCGACGCGCGCTCCTTACCGATCCGTCGCGGGCTGAAACCATCGAACAACAAGATAACCTTGCGCCGCATAAGGCGCGCCAGCAACGCCGTTACGAGATAGCTGACCTGCTCGAATCCGCCGATCATCACGATATCGTTCTGGCGAACCATATCGACCAGCCCGCGATTAAGCCGTCCATAGCCGGGGATCGACAACAAGGTCGAAAGCCGCCTTTCATCGACGCCCAGGGCTTTTCGCAGCGCCCAGCCTCGCCCCTGATCGCCCTCGTCGGTGTAATACACCTGCAGGCTGATACCCATCGTCGTCTGAAGATGGGCCGCCCAAGCCTCCATCATCGTGATGCGATAGGGCGACGGAATATTTGTCAGATAAGCGAGTTTCACGGCCGGCTTCTTACAGTCATTGGAATTCCCTCAATGAGAGTGTTTCCGAAAATATCTCTTATAAGTAGAATAACCGTAAAGATCTCGCCTTCTGGTTCTGCGGCCGCATAAAATAGCGGAAAGGACCGTTGCGCGCAGCCCCCACCGCCTGTTTCGATAGTCGATTAAGCCTTCACGACACTCGCCGCATAGATTTCCCCGATCGTCCTGGCCAGGCTGGCGTCGAACTCTGCATCGCTCATCGTCACGCGCAGATCTTCGGTCAACGCGCGCGAGAAGCTGGCGATGATGCCGTGATTGCGGCTGAGTTTCTCGCAGGCATCCGCCCGGCTGTAGCCGCCCGAGAGGGCAACGACGCGGACAACCGACTTGTGAGCGATCAGCGGCTGATAGATATCGGCGACCGTCGGAATGGTCAGCTTGAGCATGACCTTCGCGTCGGCCGGCAAGGCATCGAGCTCACGCGCGATCTCGTCGCGCAATATGGCTTCCGCCTCCTGCTTTGTCGGACTTTTGA
This sequence comes from uncultured Rhizobium sp., assembly GCA_945952045.1. Classification (GTDB taxonomy): domain Bacteria; phylum Pseudomonadota; class Alphaproteobacteria; order Rhizobiales; family Rhizobiaceae; genus Metarhizobium. Next base: position 164,933 of record CAMFHE010000001.1, on the reverse strand, counting down.
TGGAAACTTCCGGCTCGATGATCGGCACGAGGCCATGGCCGAGAATCTGCCGGCCGATTTCGAACTGCTGCCTGACGACGGCTGCAATGCCGGCCTTGTCGGCTTGCGCGATAACCGAACGCATCTTGGTGCCGAAAATGCCCTTCTTTACACCGCGCTCCAGCAAGGCATCGAGATCGGGCATCGGCTTCATCACCTGAACGCCGTTTTCTTCCGCCGCGAGACCCTTGTCGACTTTGAGGAAGGGGATGACGCCCCGATCCTCCCAGAGGTAGGTTGGAACCGGTTTGCCACCGGCCTCGCCATCCATGGTCTTTTCGAAGAGGATGGCGCCGATGACCTTGTCGCCGGAAAAGGCGGGCGCGGTCATGATGCGCACCCGCATGTCATGCATCAGGCGGAACATCGCCTCGTCGCCGTCATAGTCGGAATCGGCGATACCATAGAGGCGCAATGCGCCGGGGGTGGAGCCTCCGCTCTGGTCGAGGGCTGCGATGAAGCCCTCCTTGCCGGACATCTGCGCCATCATTCTTGCATCGGCCATGTCTTCCTCCCTGTCACGAGCCGGCTTTCCTATCCGGCCCATTCTGCCATCTCCAAGGCGATGCTACCGGGCGATATCCGGCCACGCCAGCATTTTCGCTGCCGCGTCGCCTATTGCATCATGAAGGGCGGGATCGGCCTAGGATCGCAGACACCGGGCAAGGCTATGGATATGCGCCGCGCCGACGCCGCAGCAACCGCCGATCATCGTTGCCCCGCTTTCCGCCCAATCGCAGGCAAAACCGGCGTAGCGCTCGCCCGACAAATCGTCACGGATATGATGCAAAGCCTCGTTGGCAGCACCTTCATCATCGGATGTGAATGCATTGGCATAGACGCCGATCGGGACGTCACGACCGCTCTCGGCAAGAATGGCGGATGCGATATCGACTGCCTGGCGCATGACCTCCGGGCGGCTGCAATTGAACAGCAGTGCTTCGGCCTTCGAGCTTGCGATCCAGCGCGCGGCCTCGGCCACGCTTTCTCCGGAGCGTAGCGCCGGGACCTGTGTTTCCGCGCCGGGCTCGTCCTGAAGCGTGAAGGAAATCCAGAAGGGTTTTCCCGTGCCCGCGACCGCCTGCTGAACCGCTTCGGCCTCCGCGATAAGGCTCAGCGTTTCACCGAGGAAGACATCGACGAAAGGGGTCAATTCGTCCACGAGCACGCGGAGATAATCCTGGACGCGATCCGGCTGGAACAGTTGTGGTTCGTAGGAACCGAAAATCGGCGGCAGTGAACCGGCGACACGAACGGCGCGGTCCTGCGCGGTATCGGCGGCCTCTCGCGCCAGTCGTCCGGATAGCGCGATCAGGCGACGACCGTCCGCGCGAAACCGCTCTTCGCCGATATGAAAAGGCACCAGCGCATAGCTGTTGGTGGTGACGACATCAGCGCCGGCGGCGATGAATTCCTCATGCACCCGCCGCACGGTGTCAGGGCTTTCCATCAGAGCCAGTGCCGACCATTCAGGTTGCCGAAGCTCTGCCCCGAGGCGCACCAGTTCGCGGCTCATGCCGCCATCGAGGATCGTGATGGATGTCATTTGTCGTTCTCCCAACCGTTTATTGTCGAAGCGTCGTGCCAGAGATCGCCGATTCCGTCCATCGTCGCCGCGCATAGGGCGGCGACTTTCACGCGCAGGAACCAGATCGGCGACGCGCCGTTATGCTTCTGTAGCGAAAAAGGTGAGACATCATGGACAAGCAGACGGAAGTTCGTGACCCAAAGAAGAGTGGCCACAAGGACAGCACCAAACCGGGAACGATTGTCGCAGGCCCGGAGGCCCATTCCCATGAGGGCGCCGGACAGTCTCCGGGAAAACGGAGCGTCCAGACAAAGAGCGAACCGGCGAGAAAGCCGGCCAAAGGCCATTGACCTTAGATGCATGCGAGCAGCCGTCCCCCGCAGGGGACGGCTTTCTTTTCAATCAGGAAAGTTCAGCCGGCGACGTCGAAACGGTCGGCATTCATGACCTTGGTCCAGGCGGCAACGAAGTCCTTGACGAACTTCTCCTTGTTGTCGTCCTGGGCGTAGACCTCGGCATAGGCGCGAAGAATGGAATTCGAGCCGAAGACGAGATCGACGCGCGTGGCGGTGTACTTGACCGCGCCGCTCTTGCGATCGCGGATGTCATACTGATTGGCGCCGGTCGGGATCCACGAATTGGCCATATCGGTCAGCGTGACGAAGAAATCCGTCGTCAGCGCACCGGGACGGTTCGTGAAGACGCCATGCGTGGTGCCGGCATGGTTCGTGCCGATGACGCGCAGGCCGCCGACGAGCGCCGTCATTTCCGGCGCGGTCAGGCCCATGAGCTGGGCGCGGTCGAGCAGCAGCTCTTCCGGGCTCACCACATAGTCCTTCTTCTGCCAGTTGCGGAAACCATCGGCGAGTGGCTCAAGCGGTGCGAAACCATCCGCATCGGTCTGATCGGCGGCGGCATCGCCGCGGCCGGGCGTGAACGGCACGGCGATCTCGATACCTGCTGCCTTTGCCGCCTGCTCGACGCCGTAATTACCGGCGAGCACGATGACATCGGCGATGCTTGCGCCGGAGGCGTTGGCAATCGGCTCCAGAACGGCGAGCACGCGGGCCAGACGCGCCGGCTCGTTGCCTTCCCAATCCTTCTGCGGAGCAAGGCGAATGCGTGCGCCGTTGGCGCCGCCGCGGAAGTCCGAGCTGCGGAAGGTGCGGGCGCTGTCCCAGGCGGTTGCGACGAGATCGGCAACCGAAAGGCCCGATGCGGCGATCTTAGCCTTGACGGCGGCGACGTCATAGTCCTTAGCGCCGGCCGGAATCGGATCCTGCCAGACGAGATCCTCGGCCGGAATGTCAGGACCGAAATAGCGCGACTTCGGACCCATGTCGCGATGCGTCAGCTTGAACCAGGCGCGGGCGAAGGCATCCGAGAAAGCGGCGAAGTCCTTGCTGAAACGCAGCGAGATCTCGCGGTAGATCGGATCGACCTTCAGCGCCATGTCGGCATCGGTCATCATCGGGATGGTGCGGATCGAGGCGTCCTCGACGTCGACGGGCTTGTCTTCCTCGGCGATGGTGATCGGCGCCCACTGCGAAGCGCCTGCCGGGCTGCGCGTCAGCGTCCATTCATGCTTGAACAGCATCTCGAAGAAGCCGTTGTCCCACTTGGTCGGCTCAGCCGTCCACGCGCCTTCGATGCCCGACACGACCGTGTCGCGACCGATGCCGCGCCCCTTGGTGTTCATCCAGCCAAGACCCTGGAATTCCGGGCCTGCCGCCTCGGGATCGGGGCTGAGATTGCCGGCGCTGCCGTTGCCATGCGACTTGCCGATGGTGTGACCGCCGGCCGTCAGGGCAACGGTTTCCTCGTCGTCCATGCCCATGCGCGCAAAGGTTTCGCGCATCTGGGCCGCCGTTGCCAGCGGATCGGACTTGCCGTTGACGCCTTCCGGGTTGACGTAGATGAGGCCCATCTGCACGGCGGCAAGCGGGTTTTCGAGCGTTTCTGGCTTGGTCACGTCGCCGTAGCGACCGTCACTCGGCGCCAGCCACTGCTTTTCATTGCCCCAATAGACGTCCTTTTCCGGGGCCCAGATGTCTTCGCGGCCGAAGGCGAAACCGAAGGTCTTCAGGCCGGCGACGTCATAGGCGATGGTGCCGGCGAGCGCGATCAGGTCGGCCCAGGAGATCTTGTTGCCGTACTTCTTCTTGATCGGCCAGAGCAGGCGACGACCCTTGTCGGTGTTGACGTTATCCGGCCAGGAGTTGAGCGGCGCAAAACGCTGGTTGCCGGTGTTGGCGCCACCGCGACCGTCTGCGGCGCGGTAGGAACCGGCGGCATGCCAGGTGACGCGGGCCATCATGCCGACATAGCTGCCCCAGTCGGCCGGCCACCAGTCCTGGCTGTCCGTCATCAGCGCGCGAAGATCAGCCTTCAATGCCGCGACGTCAAGCTTCTTGAGTTCCGCGCGATAGTCAAAACCAGCGCCCAGCGGATTGGTCTTGGTGTCGTGCTGATGCAGGATGTCGAGGTTCAGCGCGTTGGGCCACCACTCCGTGACGGAATTGGCGAGAGCAGTCGCGCCGCCGTGCATCACGGGACACTTGCCGGCGGGGTTCGTCTTCGTATCCATTTGGTCCTCCAACGGATTTTCTAGATTCTCCGGTGCACCGAAAGGCTTTTGCGGGCACACCTCTTCGGGCGCGGCGCCGGCAGGCATCTTCCGTGCGGGCCAAGGAGTATCAAAGCCACCCGATAAGTTCCAATTGTAAATTCTAAAGGCTGCGATAGGATTATCTTATGAACGGCCTCTCAATGAAACATCTTCGCTATTTCGATGCGCTTGCCAGGCTCGGCCATTTCGGCCGCGCTGCGGAAGCCTGCTCCATCTCCCAGCCGGCATTGTCCGTGCAGATCAAGGAACTGGAGGATCTGGTCGGCGCTCCGCTGGTCGAGCGCGGCGGACGCCGCATCCGGTTGACGGGGCTCGGCGAGGAATTTGCCGCGCGCACCCGCACGATCCTCAGCGCCGTGGACGAACTGGAGGATCTTGGACGGGCAGCACACGGTCCGCTCGCCGGTCGCCTGCGTCTCGGCATTATCCCGACAGTCGCGCCCTATCTGTTGCCGGACATTATAAAGGCGCTGGCGCGGCTTTATCCCGGTCTCGATCCCCGCCCGCGCGAGGCGATCACCCAAAGGCTGATCGAAGATCTGGCCGAAGCCAAGCTCGACGCCGCTATCGTCGCCCTGCCGATTTCGGAGCCGGCCCTGGAAGAGGTTCCGCTTTTCGAAGAGGAATTCGTGCTGGTGCGGCCGCTGGAGGATATGGGCAAGCCGGTTCCGGCTTCGGAACGGCTGCACGAGATGCGGCTGCTGTTGCTGGAAGAAGGCCATTGTTTCCGCGACCAGGCGCTTTCGGTCTGCAATATCACGGCCGCTTCGACACGCGACCTGATGGAGGGCAGCTCCCTGTCGACGCTGGTGCAGATGGTCGGCGCGGGTATCGGCGTGACCCTCATCCCGCAAATGGCCGTCGATACCGAAATGCGCTCCTCCACCGTCTGCGTCTCGCGGCTGGCCGAGCCTCGTCCCAGCCGAACGATCGGCATGGTCTGGCGCAAGACCAACCCGCTGGCCGCACGCTTTTCCGATATCGCCGAGATCGTGCGCGATACCGGACTTGAAAAGAAAAGCCGCATGGCGTTTTGATCGACTGTCAGGGAAAAGTGGAAGACGGGTTGCCGCACGCTTTGGGACGCGCTGATGTCGCCAAGGGACGTTTTCCCAACGAGCGCTATAAGGTTGACGATGCCGACAGCGGCGCTGGCAAGTTCGTGTCGTTGAAGCCAGCTAACCGCGATAATTCCGCGCTGCCCGACGGCGAGCGCAGAATATGCGACACATCACCGCTAAAGTTGCTCAAGAAATAGACTGTCCCTGAACAAAAAGCGCGGCACCCCGAACTTAAGGGTACCGCGCATCATTTCATTTGCGTGAAGAGCGGAGCTTACCAGCAGCAGAAGCCGCCATCGACAAGAAGATCCACACCGGTCACGAAGCTTGCCGCATTCGACAGAAGGAAGACGGCGGGGCCGACCATTTCGTCGACATTGGCCATGCGCTGCATCGGCGTCTGCTCTTCAAAGAGCTTCGTCTGGTGCACCATTTCGGGCCGCGTGTTCATCGGCGTGGCGGTATAGCCGGGGCTGATCGTGTTGACGCGAATGCCGCGCCCGACCCATTCCATCGCCATCGACTTGGTCATGTGGATGACGCCGGCCTTCGAGGCATTGTAGTGGCACTGGTTGAGACCGCGATTGACAATGACGCCGGACATGGAGGCGATATTGACGATCGAGCCGCGGCCGTTCTTCAGCATGGCGCGCGCTTCCGCCTGGCAGGAGAGGAAGACGCCCTTCAGATTGATGTCCATCATCGTCTGGAACTGGCTTTCCTCCATCTCCTCCGCCGGATTGGCGTTGGCGATGCCGGCAGCGTTGACGGCAAGCGTCAGGGCGCCAAGTTCGGCTTCCGTGCGCGCGACCGCGTCGGCCAGTGCCGCGCCGCTGGTGACATCGGCGGCGATCTGGATGCTGCGGCGGCCAGCGCGGGCGATGAATTCGGCTGTCTGGGCAAGGCCGTCATCGGTGCGACGGTCGAGAAGCGCGACATCGGCGCCGCTCTGCGCAAGGCCCATGGCGATGCGCTGGCCAATGCCGCTGCCGGCACCGGTCACCAGGGCGATGTTTCCGGAAAGATCGAACAATTTCGGCGCGTTGAGCGTGATGTCAGTCATAATGTCTTCCTCGTTCAAATCGTTGCCAGTTCCATCACCGAGACGTCGTTTGCGTCTTCGCGGTTCAGGATGCCGGCCTGCTTGCCTTGCGCCATGACCATGATGCGACCGGAGACGCCAAGCACCTCCTCAAGGTCGGAGCTGACCACGATCACGGCCACGCCTTCGCGCGCCAGATCCATGATCAGATCGTAGATCGACGAACGCGCGCCGACGTCGATACCACGCGTCGGTTCATCGAGAACGACAACCTGCGGCTTGCGCGCCAGCCATTTGGCCAGCACAACCTTCTGCTGGTTGCCGCCGGACAATTCGCCGGCATTCTGGCCGCCACGGCCTTTGACGCCAAATTTCCGGATATAGTCCTCGGCAAATTCCCGGATGCGGCGCGATGAAATCCAGCCATTGCTGGCGATCTCGCCGAGATTGGCATAGCCGATATTTTCCGCAATCGAATGATCGAGAACGACGCCCTGCAGCTTGCGATCCTCCGGCACCAGCACGATGCCGTTGCGGATCGCCTCGATTGGTGAGCGCGGCGTTACCGGCTTGCCGTGCAACAGCACCTCGCCGGTCGAGATCGGATCGGCGCCGGTGATGGCGCGCACCAATTCCGTGCGCCCTGCGCCCATCAGGCCGGCAATGCCGAAGACCTCGCCCTTGCGGACGGAAAAACTGATGTCGCGGAAAGTGTTGGATGGCGAGGACAAGCCGCGCACCTCCAGCGTCACTTCCTCGGAAGGCACGGGCAGCGTCGGGAACATGCGCTCCAGCGAACGCCCGACCATCGCCTCGACAATGCTGCGGATCGGCACGTCGCCGCTGTCGAATTCATGCACCTTGGCGCCGTCGCGCATGACCACGATGCGGTCGGCAATCTGACGGATTTCTTCAAGGCGATGCGAGATGTAGATGATGCCGACGCCTTCCGACGTCAGCCGGCGGATCTGCTGGAAGAGCAGCTGGGTTTCCTCGCCGCCAAGTGCAGCCGTCGGCTCGTCGAGGATCAGCAGGCGCGCATTGAGCGTCAACGCCTTGGCGATTTCGATAAGCTGCTGCTTGCCGGTCGAAAGGCCCTCGACCAGGCGATCCGGCGGCACGTCGAGACCGAGGCGCTTGAGGCCGCTCTGCGCGCGTTCTTCCATGCCCTTGCGGTCGATGCGGCCGTTTTTCATCGGGTAGCGGCCGACGAAGACGTTTTCGGCAATCGACAGCTTCGGCAGAAGCTTCAGCTCCTGGTGGATCATGCCGACGCCGTCATCCATGGCGGCGCGGGGGCTGGACGGCGCATAAGGCTTGCCAGACCAGGTCATGTCGCCCGCGGAGGGCTGCACGGTGCCGGAAATGATGTTCGACAGGGTCGATTTCCCGGCACCGTTTTCACCAAGCAGCGCCACGACCTCTCCCGGATAGATGTCGAGATCGACACCGTGGAGGACCTTGATCGGACCGTAGGATTTCTGAACCCCGCGGAGCGACAGGATGGGAGAGCGTGTCGTCATGGCGCTGCTGCCTTTCGATTCCGGATTACGGATGGCTCTTGACGAATTCCGGCGCGTTTTCGCAGGTCGTCAGAACGGCGTTCGGCGTCTGGCGTGCCTCGACCTTCTGGCCGGCGGCGACGGCAAGCGCGGATTCGACGGCGAGAACGCCCATCTTCTGCGTGCTCTGCGTTGCCGTTGCGATGAACGGACCCTTGCACTTGGCAAGGTATTCGAGAGCCGAAACGTCACCGTCGTAACCGCCGATAATCACCTTGTCGGAGAGGTTGGCAACGTCGACGGCCTTGGCGGCGCCCATGGCGAGACCATCGGCCTGACCGAAGATGATGGTGATGTCAGGGTTTGCCTGCAGCATGTTCTGGGCGATGGAGAAGCCTTCGTCGGCCGACCACATGTTGCTCCACTGCTGATCGACCAGCTCGACGCCCTTGTTCTCGTCGATGGCGCGCTTGCAACCGGTGAAGCGGTCGACTTCCGGCGTGGTGCCCTTCTGGCCGTGGATGATCGCCATCTTGCCCTTGCCGCCAGCCTTTTCGATGATGTGCTTGCACACCTGATAGGCGGATTCGACGCTTTCGCCGGCGATGAAGGTGTCACCCGGAGCGCCTTCCGGCACGCGGTCGACGTTGATGACGGGGATGCCGGCTTCGCGGGCCAGGCGGGTCGGAACGGCGGCGGCGGCAGCACCGGCGGGGATGTAGATGAAGGCGTTGATGTCCTGCGTCATCAGGTCCTGAACCTGGCTGACCTGGGTGTTCGTGTCGTTCTTGGCGTCGACGACAACGACCTGGATGCCCTTTTCCTTGGCGTGCTTTTCAACACCGAGCTTGATCTGATTGAAGAAGTCGGCCTGCAGGTTCGGCACGGCCAGACCGATCTTCTTGACCTCGGCCGCAGCCGCAGGAGATGCAAGGATCGCAGCAGCCGTCGCGGCCATCAGCAGTTTGGACAATTTCATGGTTTCTCCTCCGAGTTGCCCGGTGCGCGACCTGTCTTTGCAGGCAGCCACCTCCCTATTGCCGGTCCGCACCATTGCCGACCGTTTTCAGCATCCCGCCGCATCCGCAGCGGGATGAAATCCGTTATTTCCGCTTGCGGTAGGTTTCTGCCGTCACGGCGAGAACGATGACCGCGCCGATGATCACCTGCTGCATGAAAGGCGAGACGCTGAGCAGGTTCAGACCGTTGCGCAACACGCCGATGATCAGCACGCCGATGATGGTGCCGCCGATGCCGCCGGTGCCGCCCGAGAGCGACGTGCCGCCGATAACCACGGCCGCGATGGCATCCAGTTCATAGGAAACGCCCGAGGACGGCTGGACCGAGTCGAGGCGGGCCGCCAGCACCATGCCGGAAAGGCCGGCCAGGAAGCTGCAGACGATATAGACGAGCACCGTCGCGCGCTTGACGTCGATACCGGCAAGGCGGGCCACTTCGGCATTGCCGCCGATCGCATAAAGCACGCGCCCGCCGTGACGATAGCGCTGGTAGAGAAGGCCGATCACGAAGACCAGAAACATCACCGCGACCGTCAGCGTCAGGAAGCCACCGAACCGGACGATCGCCATCGTGTTGAACCAGGCCGGAAACCCAATGATCTGCTGGCCGTCGGTGATCATGTTCGCCAGACCGCGCGCAATCGACATCATCGCCAGCGTTGCAATGAAGGCCGGCACATTGAAGCGGGTGATCAAAAGGCCGGCGATCAGGCCGTTCAGCGACGCGACGAGCAGAGCCAGCGGTATGGCGAGCCACATCGGCACACCGGCGACGACATTGAGGTAGCCCAGCGTCATCATCGCCAGCGCCATGACCGAGCCGACCGCGAGATCGATGCCGCCGATCAGAATGACCAGCGTCATGCCCACGGCCATGACGCCGAGCACCGTGATCTGGTCGAGAACATTGAGGAAATTGCGCACTGACAGGAACTTGTCAGTCGCGAATGTCAGAAAGAGACACAGAACGATAAGACCGATCAGCGGCCCCGTGGCTCCGCGAAGCGACGGAAGCATTCCGCTCGCGATCCCCTGTCTTTCCTTCACCGCATCCGTCATGCGTTCCTCCCGATCCGTCCGCTGCGTGGCGCAACGCATAAATATTCATCAACGTGTGTAAATTCGTAACTGATCAGGCCGCAGCCTGTCAATACGGCAGATGCGCGGAATTTTTGCCTAAATAGCACGCATTTCTGCTTGACTTGCTTTGCGTCCGTGCAATTATATGTGCAACTGTATATTTATTCACTATGAGGATTTCATGCAGCCGAACGATCTCGACCGCATCGCTCGACAGATTCGCCTTCGCGATCTGCAAGCGGTTTTCGAAGCCGGCGCCGGCCATATCGGCGGGGAAATGTCCGCCATCGACATTCTGACGGCGCTTTATTTCCGCGTGCTGCGCATCTGGCCGGACCAGCCCAAGCACCCCGAGCGTGACCGCTTCGTGCTCTCCAAGGGCCATGTGGCGCTGGCGCTCTATGTGACGCTCGCCAAGCGCGGCTTCATTCCGGAAGAGGAAGTTTCGACCTTCCTCAAGCCGCATTCGCGCCTCAACGGCCACCCGAACTGCAACAAGGTTCCCGGCGTCGAGACCAATACCGGCCCGCTCGGCCATGGCCTGCCGGTTGCCGTCGGCATGGCGAAGGCCGCCAAGCTGACCGGCGCGAACTATCGCACCTACGTCCTGACCGGCGACGGCGAGATGCAGGAAGGCTCGAACTGGGAGGCAATCGCTTCCGCCGCGCAGTTCGGCCTCGACAATCTGACGCTGATCATCGACCACAATCGCTTCCAGCAGGGCGCGACGCTGGCCGAGACCAACAATCTCGCCCCCTTCCCCGCCAAGCTCGAAGCTTTCGGCTGGGATGTCACCGAGATCAACGGCAACGTCATGGACGAGATCGTTCCGGCCCTGGAAAAGCGTGGTAGCCGCCCGCATTGCATCGTTGCCCATACCAACAAGGGCCACGGCATTTCCTTCATGCAGGACAAGGTCGATTGGCACCACAAGGTGCCGAATGCCGAACAATACAAGATTGCCGTCGCTGAGCTTTCGGAGACCCTGTGATGACTGCCGTGACCCCTTCTGCAAAGCTGCACGATTGCCGCGACGCCTTCGTCGCCACGCTGGAACGCCTGGGCGCAGACAATCCCAAGATCGTCGCCGTCTGCAATGATTCCGTGGGCTCCTCCAAGCTCGGCGGCTTCAAGTCCAAGTGGCCGGAACGTCTGGTCAATGTCGGCATCGCCGAACAGGCCCTCGTCGGCGTCGGCGCAGGTCTCGCCAATGGCGGAATGCTGCCTTTCGTCTGCGGCGCCGCCTGCTTCCTGACTGGCCGCTCGCTGGAACAGATCAAGGCCGACATCGCCTATTCCAATGCGAATGTGAAGCTGATCGGCATTTCCTCCGGCATGGCCTATGGCGAGCTCGGTCCGACGCATCACTCGATCGAGGATTTCGCCTGGACCCGCGTCCTGCCGAACCTGCCGGTCATCGCGCCCTGCGATTCGATCGAGACCGCCGCTGCCGTCGAATGGGCCGCGCATTATGACGGTCCGGTGTTCCTGCGGCTGTCGCGCGTCGGCGTTCCCGATCTGCTGCCGCAAGGCCACACGTTCGAACTCGGCAAGGCGCACCTGCTGCGCGATGGCGACGCCGTCACCCTGATCGCCAACGGCACGCTCACGCACCGCATGGTGAAAGCCGCCGAACTTCTGGCCGCGCAGGGCATCGAAGCCCGCGTGTTGAACATGGCGACGGTCCGCCCGATCGACGTCGACGCCATCGTGGCCGCTGCCCGCGACACCGGCGCCATCGTCACGGCGGAAGAACACTCCGTCATCGGCGGTCTGGGTTCGGCCATCGCCGAGGTCATCGTCGCGGAAGCGCCGGTGCCGATGAAGATCCTCGGCGTTCCCGGCATCTTCGCACCGACCGGCTCGGCAGAATTCCTGCTGGACGAATTCGGCATGTCGCCCGCCGGCATTGCGGAAGCGGCCGTCGCATTGATTGCACGCAAATCTTCGCGCGTCTGATAGGACACGTCGAGATCCCGTGCCGGGCGCGGCAAATCCTCCCATTGCCGCGCCTCTCATATTACAGCCCGCCGGAGCCATCATGACGACCGCTATCCTTGCAATCGACCAGGGCACCACGAATTCCAAGGCCGTGCTGATTTCCACGGCCGGCGACATTCTGGCGCGCGGCGCGTCTCCCGTTGGTATCGAGCATCCGCAACCCGGCTGGGTGGAACAGAGCCCGCAGCGTCTGTGGCAATCGGTGCAGGAAGCCATCGCAACCTGCCTCGCGGCCGGCCCCCCTGTCGATATCCTTGGCGTCGCCATCTCCAACCAGCGCGAATCCGTGACCGTGTGGGATGCCGAAACCGGCGAACCGCTCGGCCCCGTGGTCAGCTGGCAATGCCGCCGCAGCGCGCCGGCCTGTGCCGACCTCGTTGCCGCCGGTCATGCGCCGCGCGTCCAGGCCCTGACCGGCCTGCCCATCGATCCGATGTTTCCCGGCCCGAAGATGAAATGGCTTCTCGACCGCGTTCCGGCCGGTCGCAAAGTCCTGCTCGGCACCATCGACGCCTGGCTGATCCATTGCTTTACCGGTGGCGCCGTTCATGCCTGCGATGCGGCCAATGCCGCCCGCAGCCAGCTCTACGATCTCAACAGGCAGGTCTGGAGCGACGAACTCTGCGCGCTGTTCGGCGTTCCGAAATCCACCCTTCCTGAAGTGCGCGACAGCGCCGCCCATTTCGGCACCACGAAGAACGTGCCGGGCCTGAAAGACGGCATTCCCATTGCCGCCGCCATCGGCGACAGCCACGCGGCGCTCTTCGGCCACGGCGCCTTCAATCCCGGCGATGGCAAGGTCACCTTCGGAACCGGCTCGTCGATCATGACGACGCTGCCGGGCTTCATCGCTCCGGAGCGCGGCATCACCACCACCATTGCGTGGTCGATCGCCGGGAAGCCGACCTATGCTTTCGAAGGAAATATTCTCGTTTCGGCCGCGGCGCTGCCCTGGATGGCGGATATGCTCGGCCTGCCGGACGTTCAGGCGCTGACCGACCTGGCGGCAACCGCAGAGCCCCATGGCCCCGGCTTCGTGCCGGCCTTCGTCGGCCTTGGCGCGCCCTATTGGCAGTCCGATGCGCGCGCGCTGTTTTCCGGTATCACCTTCAATACCACCCGCGCCCAGATGGCCCGCACGGTCACCGACAGCATGGCCTTCCAGGTCCACGACGTCTTCAAGGCGATGTCCGCCCAATCGCCGACACCGCTCGGCCGGCTCTATGCCGATGGTGGACCGAGCAAGAATACCTTCCTGATGCAATGCGTCGCCGATACGTTGAACCACGTCATCACCCAGTGCGATGCGCCGGAGGCTTCGGCGCTTGGCGCCGCCTATCTCGCAGGCCTGTCGCTCGGGGTCTGGCCCGATCTCGCGGCCATCGCCGCCCTGCCGCGCGCCGGCAATCCCATCACCCCGCGCGCCGGCGATGCAGCGGACCGCCTGCTCGTCTGGCAGGATGCAATCTACCGCTCGACCGTTTCCCCTCCTTCGACTATTGGTGAATAAAAATTCACGGTTGGAGGACCCATGGGAAGGCTCAACGAACTGCGACTGATCGCCCGCATCGCCCAGATGTATCACATCGAGGGCAAGCGGCAGGCCGAGATCGCCGAGATCATGCATATGTCGCAGGCAACCGTTTCGCGCATGCTGAAGCGGGCCGAGCAGGAAGACATCGTGCGCACCACGGTCATTCCACCGGCCGGCACCTTTGCCGAACTGGAAACCGCGCTGCGCGAGCGCTATCGCCTGACCGAAGCGATCGTCATCGACTGTTCCGAGGACCGCGACGGCGCGATCATGGCGCGCATCGGCGAAGCCGCGGCCCATTTCCTTGAAGTGACGTTGCAGCAGGATGAAATCGTCGGCGTCTCCAGCTGGAGCCAGACGATCCTGCGCATGGTCGACAATATCCATCCGCTCAAGAACGCCAAGGCGAAGTACATCGTCCAGATCCTCGGCGGAATGGGCGATGCCTCCGTGCAAACCCATGCGACGCAACTGACTGCGCGCCTTGCCCGGCTGACCGGCGGCGAGCCGCGCCTGCTTCTCGTTCAAGGCATTACCTCTTCGCGCGAGGCGAAACTCGTCATGCTCGCCGACCCCGTGGTTCGCGAGACGATCGACCTGTTTGGCCGCCTCAGCCTCGCCATCGTCGGCATTGGCGCGGTCGAGCCGTCGGAACTGCTCGCCCGCTCCGGCAACACCTTTTCCCGCCAGGAAATGACGATGCTGCACGATGCCGGAGCCGTCGGCGAAATTTCCTACCGATTCTACGACAAGGACGGAAAGCAGGTCGAAACGCCGCTCAACGACCGCGTCATCGGCATTTCGCTCGAAGATCTGCGCAAGGCGGATCGCGTCATGGCGGTTGCCGGCGGAGAATCGAAAACCCAGGCCATCGCCGGCGCCCTCAGACTGGGCGTCATCGATGTGCTCGTCACCGACAAGTTCACAGCAGCACGGCTCACGGCCTGAACCCGGCCATCGGCCTGCTGCGCATTATGGAGAAAAGACCATGAGACGGTTTGCAGGCCAGACGGTATTCGTCACCGGGGGCAACAAGGGCATCGGCGGCGGCATCGCCAAGCGTTTTGCCGAAGAGGGCGCAAAGGTCGCGATCGCCGCTATCGAGAAAGACACGCCGGATGCGGCGCAAGCGCTGGCACAGGCAACCGGCGCCGAGGTCATCGGCCTCACGCTCGACGTAACTGATGCCAAGGCCGTTCAGGAAGCCTATGGCGAGGCCGAAGCGAAGCTCGGCGCGCTCTCCGTTTCCGTCCAGAATGCCGGCGTCATCACCATCGCCAAGGTCGAGAACCTCACCGAGCGTGAATGGGATCTCAATCTCGACGTCAACACCAAGGGCGTCTTCCTCTGCTGCCAAGAGGCGATCCGCCGCTTCCGCGCCAGCGGCACCAAGGGCCGGCTGATCAACACCGCTTCCGGCCAGGCCCGGCAGGGCTTCATCTACACCCCGCATTACGCCGCCTCGAAATTCGGCGTCGTCGGCCTGACGCAGAGCCTCGCCAAGGAACTGGCCCGCGAAGGCATCACCGCCAACGCCATCTGCCCCGGCATCATTCACACCGAGATGTGGGATTATAACGACCGCGTCTGGGGCCAGATGCTCGGCGAATACGCCCCCGGCGAACTGATGGCCGAATGGGTCGAAGGCATCCCGATGGGCCGCGCCGGCACGCCGGCCGAAGTCGCCGCACTCGTCGCCTTCCTCGCATCCCCGGATGCCGCCTACATCACCGGCCAGACCATCAACGTCGATGGCGGCCTGATCATGTCCTGATGATCAGGGAAAGCCTTCGGCGCGCACCCCGCGCCGAAGGCCGCTCTACGCCCGATCAGGCGAGCTGCAGAAACTGGCGAAGGCGCGCCGATTCCGGGTCGCGCATCACCTTGGAAGGCGCGCCGCGCTCCTCCACTTGCCCCTTGTGCAGGAAGATGACCTCGCTGGAGATGTCGCGGGCCAGCGCCATTTCGTGGGTGACCATCACCATGGTGCGTCCCTCCTCCGCCAGTTTTTTGATGACCAGCAGCACTTCGTTGACGAGTTCCGGGTCGAGCGCCGAGGTCGGCTCGTCGAACAGCATCACTTCGGGCTTCATCGCCAAGGCGCGGGCAATCGCCGCGCGCTGCTGCTGGCCGCCGGAAAGCTGGTTGGGATAATGGTCGCGCTTCGGGGTGATGCCGACCTTTTCCATCAGCAGTTCAGCCTCGCCGATGGCATCCTTGCGCGAAACGCCGAGCACATGGATCGGGCCTTCGATGATGTTTTCGAGGATGGTCTTATGCGCCCAGAGATTGAAACTCTGGAACACCATGCCGAGGCGGGTGCGGATATGTTCGAGTTGCCGCTTGTCAGCGGCGTGGAACTTGCCGTCCTTGCCCTTGACGGTGCGGATCGTCTCGCCGGAGACGGAAATCTCGCCCTCGTCAGGGGTTTCCAGATAGTTGATGCAGCGCAGGAGCGTGCTCTTTCCGGAGCCGCTGGAGCCGATCAGCGAGATGACATCGCCGGATTTCGCCTCGAAGGAGATACCCTTGAGCACCTCGACGGAGCCGAAGCTCTTGTGGATATTCGAAACCGAAAGCGCGGTTGCGGCCATGTTCGTTCCTCTCGTCGCGCCCGGGCGCGCCTCTCTTATGCTCGTGCCGTGCGGTAGCGGGTGAGCCGCGTCTCGACGACGCCCATAATGCGCGTCAGGATGAAGACGACGGTGAAATAGATAATGCCGGCGGCGATCAGCGGTTCGAAGATCTGCAGCGACTGGCGCTGCAGCATGCGGGCCGTTCCCATCACTTCGAGAATGGTGATCGTCGAGGCGAGCGAGGTGGTCTTCAGCAGGATGATCAGATCGCCGGTCAGCACCGGCAGGCAGGAGCGGAAGGCCAGCGGCAGGGTGATGCGTCGCAGGATCATCGACGAGCGCATGCCGATCGATTTCGCCGCCTCGATCTGACCGCGCGGCACCGCCTTGATCGCGCCGCGGATGACCTCGGCATTGTAGGAGGCCTGGTTGAGGCTGAGCGCAAAGATCGCATACCACAACCCGTCGCGCAGGTAGGGCCAGAGGAAGCTATGGCGCACCCATGTGCCGGGCAGGATCTGGCCGAGGCCGTAATAGACAAGATAGATCTGCACCAGCAACGGCGTGCCACGAAACGCAAAGGTGAAGACATAGGCCGGCATGGAAAGTGCGCGGTGGCTGGAGAGGCGGGCGAGCGCCACCAGCGTGCCGATCACCAGCCCGAAAGC
The DNA here is from genome assembly GCA_945952045.1 of uncultured Rhizobium sp. GTDB lineage: Bacteria > Pseudomonadota > Alphaproteobacteria > Rhizobiales > Rhizobiaceae > Metarhizobium. The sequence continues at coordinate 148,254 of CAMFHE010000001.1, read as the reverse complement.
ACCGGCAACAGCCGTCAGCAGCAGTGTCAGGGGCGTCGCCTTGATCAGCGCCGGCAGGAAGCCGATGACATTGGAGAGCGTTTCCATCAATGATGACCCCGGTTCAGGTGGCGCTCGATCTTCGCAATTGCCAGCACCGAAACCAGCGTGATGCTCAGGAACAGGATGGCCGTCAGCCCGTAGAAGAAGATGTATTGCTTGGTGCCGGCCGCCGCGCGGTAGCCGGTGTACAGCAGCTCGCTGAACGAGCCGAGCACGCTGATGATGGCGCTTTCCTTGGTGATCGACAGCCAGAGATTGCCCATGCCGGGCACCGCATGACGCATCATCTGCGGCAGAACGATACGGGTGAAGATCTTGCCGCGCCGCATGCCGATCGAGACCGCCGCCTCGACCTGGCCCGGCGGTACCGACAGGAAGGCGGAGCGCAGCACCTCGGTCATGAAAGCGCCGGAGACGAAAGCCAGTGCGATGATCGCCGCCCAGAACGAGCTGAACTGGAAGGTCTCAGCGACGAGGCCAAGATGCTTCAGGAGCCGCTCGGCGCCGCTGGCGACGGAAAAATAGAGAAGCAGGATGACCAGAAGCTCGGGCAGCGAGCGCACGACGGTCGTGTAAAGCTCGGCGGCGAGACGCAGGATGCGATGCCGCGACAGCTTGCCGGCCGCACCCAGAAAACCGAAGAGAACGGAAAGCGCATAGGCGAGCACGGAGACCTGCAAGGTCATCACCAGGCCCCAGGCGAAATCGTCGCCCCAGCCTTCGCCGCCAAAGGCAAGCAGCTGCCAGTAATAGTCCATCCGTCGTTACCTGTTTTCGATTTTTGTCAGCGCTGAAGCACCGCCATATGCAATGACGGGACGTAGACCGCTTGTGATGATGCCCGATGCCGTAGGCCAGCAATCGAAGGCGGTGGTGACAAACCCCCCGCCGCCTTCGAGGAGCGGATTACTTCTTGCCGAAGATCCAGGTGTCGACGAGCTTCTTCAACTCCCCGTCCTTTTCCAGCGCGGCGAGGCCGGCATTGACCTTTTCGAGCGTCGCGGTATCGCCCTTGCGCACGGCATAGGCGACGCCTTCGCCAAGAACGGCGTTTTTCGGCACTTCCAGCTTCACCTCATAATCGGCGCCTTCCGGCGTCTTGAGGAAGGTCTGGATGTAAAGGTCGGGGATCAGCACGTAATCGACGCGGCCGGCGACCAAGTCGGCGACGGAATTGTCGGCGGTGTCGTAGCTCTTGGCTTCGGCGCCCGGCAGATACTTGGCGACATAGGCCGACTGTACGCTCGACGTCTGGACGCCGACGATCTTGCCTTCGACACTGGCGGGATCGATGATCTTGCCGGAACCGTCGGCCGCATCGATCGTCTTGATCTCGCTGCTATCCGACTTGGCGCCGACGAAGGACGTGCCTTCGGTGTAATAGGGCGTCGAGAAATCGACCGACTTGCGGCGCTCGTCGGTGATCGAGAAGGCGCCGATGATGAAATCGATCTTGTTTTCCTTCAGCGACGGGATGAGCCCGTCCCAGGCCATCTGGCTGATCTCGCACTTCACGGCCATCTTGTCGCACAGCGCGCGGGAAAGATCGGCCTCGAGCCCATCCCATTTGCCGCTGGAGTCGATCTGGGTGAAGGGCATGTAGGGCTCGGGCGTCATGCCGAGGCGCAGTGTATCTTCGGCCATCGCGCTGCCGATAGACATGGAAAGGGCGATCCCTGCGAACAGGGCTGACTTGAACGTCTTCATTTTTCTTCCTCGAAGGGTGCGGATTACAGCGTGTTGCTGAACCAGCGCAACGACATGCAGGAAAGACCCGCGTCAATCTTGCCGATCTCAGTGGTCTGCAGCGGCACGACCTTGTAGCCGAGCTTGTCGAGCATCTCGATGGTGCGCGGGAAGTCGGAACCGACCATGACGACATCGTTGACGCGAAGCGCATTGGCCGCCGGCTCTTCGCCTTCGGGAATGATCACCTGCTTGAAGCGTTCGAAGACGCCGGACTTGGCCAGACGCGCGGTCGACAGCACGGTCTCGTCATCGAGCAACGAGCAATCGGTCTTGAAGTGCAACACGCCTTCCGGCGTCGCGACGATCTCGCTCTTGCGGCCGAGCTTGGCGAGGGCAACCTGCAGCGCTTCAGCCCCGACCTTCGTGGTGCGAGCGGAAAGGCCGATCATGACGCTTTCGCGGGTGGTGAGCACGTCGCCGCCATCGGTGAAACCTTCGGCCGGCAGTTCGAGTACGGTGTCGAACATGGCGCGCAGCGTCGGCTCGATCTCGAGCGTTTCCTTGATGCGGGTCTCAGCGCCCGGACGCAGCAGGATCGCGCCTTCGCCGAACACAAGCGCCGGATCCTCGACGAAGATCGAATCGGGGAAGGCTTCCAGCGCCGGCAGCACCGTCACCTTGACGCCCGCATCCTTCATCGCGGCGATATAGGCATCATGCTCGGCCTTGACGCCTTCGAAAGTCGGGTTGCCGCGGTCGTCGGCGCGCAGGCCGTTGACGACGGACTGGGACGGCGTGCGCACGATGATGTTGTTGAACTGGTAGACGGGGCGAGATTGCGACATGTGCAGTACCTTTATCCTTGATGGGGTGCTTCTATCGAGCGGACGGGGCGGCGTAAAGCGTTTGCGTACCGGTGGGTTCTCTTCGTGACAAATGGACGCCCGCAAGCATGCAGCGCACGGAGCCGCCGGCAAGCTCGATGGTCGGCACGTCGAAGGCGAGCACGCGGGCCGAGGTTTCGAGCGCCGCGATCTGGTCTGGGCGCAGCGAGGCGCGCGCCCGGGCCGACATCACCACGACGCGGCCATCGACGCCGTCGAGCTCGATGGCGTTGCCGGCGAAATTCTCGATCTGCTCCAGCGTCAGGTCGATGACCTGACGACCGGTCTCCTCAAGGCGCGCGCAGATCTCGACGCGGCGGGCCGCATCCGGGATCATGCTCGTGCCGATCAGGGCGAAATCCGTGCCGATACACATCAACACATTGGTATGGTAGATCGAATTGCCGTTGCGGTCGACCGCGCCAAAAATCATCGGCTCGAAATTGAAATGGGTGCAGAATCGCTCCAGCGCCACCTCGTTGGTGCGGTTGGAGCGAGCCGCATAGGCGACACGGCCGATATGATCGAGCACCATGGCGCCGGTGCCTTCAAGATAGACGCCGTCCTTTTCGAGGCCGGAATAATCGATGACATCCTGCACCCGGTATTCACTCTTCAACATCTCGATGATGTCGGAGCGGCGTTCGCTCTGGCGGCTTTGCGAATACATTGGATAGATCGCCACATGGCCGCCGGAATGGGTCGAGAACCAGTTGTTAGGGAAAACCGAGTCGGGGCGCGTTGCCGTCTCGTCCTCGAACAGATGTACGGCGATGCCGGCCTGCTCCAACCCTTCGGCCATGCGGCTGACTTCATCGAAGGCGGCCTTGGCGATTGCCGAAGGCTGGCGCGCGGCGTCGGTTGCCTGGAAGGCATTGTCCTTGGCCGTCATCGGGTTCGGGCCGAAGTAATGCGGGCGGATCATCACGACGCCCTTCGGCGCCTGTATGGATAGTCTTTTCATCTCAGGCAAGGCTCCATTCGGCAAGGGCAGACATCGTGCTCGACACAACCCGCAAGGCCGGCAGCGAAAGGCCGGTAACCTCCACAGACTGAACCACGATTCCCACTCCCCCAGAAATTCGATGAATTCAGCCTAGGCAGGCAAGACGTGAGTTGAAATTTGAAACATGCGCAATTTTGAAAGCCTTATTGCGCAAATTGCACAATCATCTTAAGCAGATTTCATGCACATCTTCGATGAACTCGATCACCAGCTCATCTCGCTACTGCGAGAAGACGGGCGCGCGCCTTACTCCAAGATCGCGACCGTGCTCGGCATTTCCCGGGCGACGGTGCAGACGCGAATCGACCGGTTGCTGGAAAGCGGCGCCGTGCTCGGCTTCACGCTGCGCGTGCGTCAGGATTATGACGATCGCTCGATACGGGCGATCATGATGATCGAGGTCAGCGGACGCAACACCACGAAAGTCATCAAATATCTGCGCGGATTGCCGGAGCTTTATGCTTTGCACACGACCAATGGCGGCTGGGATCTGGTCGCGGAAATCCGCGCCAACAGCTTAAGCGACTTCGACCGCATCCTCCGCGAAGTCCGCGATGTCGAAGGCGTTTCCAACACCGAAACCAGTATTCTGCTGAGCACCGTCTAGCCACGAGACTGTGACATCATTCCCTGTCGCTGCATTTTTCTCCCGACATCAATTTCACGATGTCACCAGCGGCAATGGCGTCGGCGGCATAGGTGAAGGTGCCGCGGTTTCGCACTTCTTCAGCGGCACGCATCAATGCCCCGAGTGCTGCGCGGGCGAAGGAACCGCCGACGCTGATGCGACGCGCCCCGGCATCCGACAGTTCGGCGACGGTGAAGGTCGGTCCTTTCAGGCCCATGACGACATTGACGGGCTTGTCTACATTGGCGCAGACCGTCCGGATCGCGTCCAGGCTTGGCAAGCCGGGAGCGTAAAGGACGTCCGCGCCAGCTGCGGAAAATGCCTGCAATCGCCGAATCGTATCGTCAAGGTCCGGCCTGCCCCACAGGAAGTTTTCAGCCCGCGCCGTCAACAGGAACGGCAGATTGCGCGACGCTTCAGCTGCGGCCTGAATGCGCTCGACGGACCGGGATAGATCGTAGATGGGCGCATCCGGGTCACCCGTTGCGTCTTCGATAGAACCGCCGACGAGGCCGATGCCGCAGGCCAGACGGATAGTTTCGGCGCAGGTCTCCGGCGCTGGCCCAAACCCGTCTTCAAGGTCCGCCGAGACCGGCAAGTCGGTCGCGCCGACAATTTCGGCGGCGTTCTCCAGAAGCTCATCGCGCGTCAGGCTGGCAAAGGAGTCTCGCTTGCCTTTCGAAAAAGCATAGCCCGCGCTGGTCGTTGCCAGCGCGTCGAAACCGAGGCTCGCCAATATGCGCGCTGAACCGGCATCCCAGGGATTGGGGATGACAAAGGCGCGCCCGGCCTCGTGCAGCGACTTGAACCGCTCATATCTGCGTTGCTGATCCGACATGCCTTCCTCTCCCCGAATGGTTTATCGGGAAGAGTATCAGATACGAACAAAAAGTGAACATTCTTTGAGAATATTCGAAGCCTTATTCGCCCTTGGCCGGATCGCGCCAGGCCCGCTCAAACGGCAGGCGCCAGGCGTGCGGGGCGATCAGCTGATGGATCGATTTCGGCCCCCAGCCACCCTGATCGTAGAGACGCACCGGCGGCGGATTGTCGAGGAGCGGCTGTGAAACCTCCCAAAGGCGCTCGATGCCCTCGGCCGTGGTGAACAGCGTGTGATCGCCACGCATGGCGTCGAGGATCAGACGTTCATAGGCTTCCAGCACCTCGCCGATCAGGCCGGTTTCGCTCATCGCGAATTGCAATGACAGCTTGTCGAGCCGGAAGCCCGGTCCCGGCCGCTTGCCGTAGAAGGACAGCGACACCTTGGAGGCATCCGCCAGATCGAATGTCAGATGGTCCGGCCCTTGCGCGCCGACGCCGGAGCCGGCGGGGAACATCGATTTCGGCGGCTCGCGGAAGGCAATGGAGATGATGCGCTGGCCTTCTGCCAGGCGTTTTCCCGTGCGCAGGAAGAAGGGCACACCGGCCCAGCGCCAGTTGTCGATGGCGCATTTCAGGGCGATGAACGTATCCGTATCGCTTTCAGGATCGACGCCAGGCTCCTTGCGGTAGCCGATATACTGGCCGCGCACCACATCGCGCGGCTCGATCGGCAACATGGAGCGGAACACCTTGTTCTTCTCCTCCGAGATCGAAGCCGGCTCAAGCGCTGTCGGCGGCTCCATCGCCATGAAAGCGAGGATCTGGAAAAGATGGGTTACGACCATATCGCGATAGGCGCCGGTCGTTTCATAAAAGGCGGCGCGTGTGGAAAGACCGAGCGTTTCCGGCACGTCGATCTGGACGTGATCGATGAAATTGCGGTTCCAGATCGGCTCGAACAGGCCATTGGCGAAGCGGAAGGCGAGAATGTTCTGCGCCGGCTCCTTGCCGAGAAAGTGGTCGATGCGAAAAATCTGCTTTTCGTCGAAGACTTCGTGCAGCTTGCGGTTCAGCTCGACAGCGCTGGCAAGATCGGTGCCGAAGGGCTTTTCCATGATGATGCGGCAGCGCTCGACGAGATCGGCCTCGGCGAGAAGCTGCACCGCCGGAAGCGCCGCCTTCGGTGGCACCGACAGATAATGCACACGCCGTGTTTCAGGTCCCAACGCCTCCTCGGCCTTGTTGACCGCCTCTTTCAGCGCCTTTGCGCCAGCCGACAAGGGCACGTAATCCAGAGAATCGGAGAAGGATTCCCACTCGGCCTGCGTGAATTTGCGGGTCAGGAATTTTTCCAGCGACTCACGTGCAATGGTTCGGAATCCATCGACATCGATATCGTCGAGCGAAACGCCGACGATGCGGCAGCCGGGAATGAAGCCTGCCTTGATGAGATGGAATAGTCCCGGCAGCAGCTTGCGCCGGGAGAGATCGCCCGTCGCGCCGACAAGCACGACGACCTGTGGAAAGCCGGGGCCGACCCGTGTGGAATTTTTCAGCAATTTACCCGTCCCGAGATCTTCAGTTGCAGCCTGCGTGTGGGACGGGACCGCAACCATGGAAGCCTTGCGCTTTCGCGAGGCGGCTTTCGTCTTCGTACCCGAAGCAGTCACGGCAAATCCTCACCCGATTCAACGCTGAATAGAGGCATGGATTGCGAGGTGGATCAAGGGGCGGACCTCATCTCGTTTGCCCAAAGGCAGGTGATGGACCGCCGTTGCGCGATCAGGTCCGCGGCGTCTTGCCGAAGGTCAACAGCGAGAAATCGGATTGCTGCCGGGCAGGTTTCGTCGGCGAGGCTTCGGCCTTGCCGGGCGGCAGGCTGTGCAGCACCGATTTCAGGTCTGATGCAAGCTCGCCGACATGGGTGGACAGGCAGGTGGCATGATGGCCGCGCAGGCGTATGTGGCGAAAATTGGTTGCCACCCTCACCCATTGCGCACCGTCATACATGCCGCAGCGCCGCCCACCGCCGTCCATCCCGGTCGACAGCGTTACCAAGGGCGTCTGCGTCGGCGCTGGCAAGTAGGTCGAGACGGATCGCCAATGAAAGGTCTTGAACGCCGCATCTGTTTCCCGAACCTGGCGTTCCTGCTCGAGAGCCTGCTGCTCGCCTTCCACGAGGTGGCTGCGCCACATCAGGCGCCGGCGGCCAAGATAGCGGGCGAGGCCCAGAAGCTCACCCGGAGACAGGTGGAGCAGACGGCCGATGTTCCAGACGACATGCATGACGTCGCCGAAACGCTGCTGCGTCTTCTTCGAGCGGCCTTCCGGCGGCGGCAGCATTGCGGCGATCATCCGCTGCACAGCCCGAAATGCCGGCCGCGTATTCAGCGATGCCGGCTCGATCATCACGATGATTTCGACCTCATGACCCTTTTCCTGAAGGAGGCGGGCACATTCGTAGGCAACGACCGCCCCGTTGCAATACCCCCCGATCCGGTAGGGGCCGTTCGGTCGGAAGGCGAGGATATCCTCTACCATATCCTTTCCAAGCATTTCGATCGAGGGCCGAAGATCAGGCTCATCGATGCTGCGTGGCGCAAGGGCTGCGATGGGATAGCCGCACTCGGCCGCAAGACGGCGCATGTAAAGCCCGCCCATGTCGGTATCCCCATGAAAGAAGATCAGCGGATTATCGACATCGTTGCTGTTGTAGCACTTCCATTTGGCGCTCTGATCCGCACATGCACGCCGCCAGAACCGCAGCTTCTCGAGCCGGCGGTTTCTCGTATCGTCGTCTGCCTGGGTCATCGCCCCCTCCCGCAGATGCTTCAAAACACGTCTTCGACCAGCAGCGGCGCAAGATGAAGCGGCCGTGTGGCCTTTCGCTTCGAACGGATATCCTGCCAGACGCGCTCGACCTGCGCCGTCGAAAGCCCGGTCGCATCGGCCGTTTCCTCGATAGGAAGCTGCTCGTTCATCGCATAGAGGCAAAGGTCCATGCGGTCATAGGGAACGGAGAAGTAGAACTCCTCCTGTGTCTGCGCCAGCGACCAGGTATCGGTCGTCGGAGGACGCCGACAGATGTCCTCGGGTATGCCGAGATGCTCGGCGAGCTGATAGACCTGGGATTTGTAGAGATGGGCAATCGGCTTCACATCGGCCGCGCCGTCGCCGTTCTTGACGAAGAAGCCCTGATCGTATTCCAGCCGGTTGGGCGTGCCGAGAACGGCATAGTTCAGCCGGTCGGCATGGTAATATTCCATCTGTTTTCGCGTGCGCTGCTTCATGTTCGTGGCGGCGATGATGGCGAGATAGACCGCAGCCGTCAGACGGTGCCGGCTCATCGTGCCGTCGGGCGCCTGCAGCACCAGCATGGAGATTGCGTAGCTCTCGCCATCTAGCGGGTTGTTGATCGAAACCTTGCAGGACCAGCCTCGGCCATACGCAGGCTCGACAAGCCGGATTGCGGCATCGCGCCGCTCATAACAGCCCATGGCCGCCAGGGTCGGACCGATATCCTCGACGACGCTTTTGATCCCGAAGGTATCGGCGACCTTGCGGCCAAGCTCCAGGCTTTCCGGATCGGAATCGTTTTCCGGCATGAACAGCGCAAAAACCGCGTTCGATCCGAGCGCGCGAACGCCGAGCGCCGCCGAGACGCTGGAATCGATACCCCCGGAAAGACCGAGAACCAGCCCCCGCCTGCGAAGGTCGAAATGCACCTGCTCACGCAGATGCGAGGCGATGCGGCCAACTTCGGTCGCACAGTCGATCCGCAGGCTCTCCGGCGAAAGCGGTGGTCGGATGGTGCGGATTATCGCGTTCATTCGGCGGTCTCCATCGCTTGCTCATATTCTTCGGCGGCCAGCCGGCGGCTGACCTTGCCGGTATCGGTCTTGGGAAGCGCGGTGCGCAGGGACACCCCGCGCGGCACCATGAAATCCTCCAGATGCCGCTGGCAGTGGCGGATCACCGCCTGCGCGGTGACATCGGGGCTGGACGAGACGACGACCGCATGAACGGCCTGACCAAGGACGGCATCTTGCCTGCCGAAGACGACGGCCTCGACGATGCCGGGCATGGCGTGGATGACGGCCTCGACCTCTTTCGGCGCGACTTTCTCGCCGCGTGTCTTTATAATGTCGTCCTTGCGGCCGACGAAATAGAGAAATCCCTCCTCGTCTGTTCGAAAGAGGTCGCCGGTGTGCAACACCTTTTCCCAGGGGTTGATGCCGAGGCGGAGAACGCGAGCGGTTGCGGCATCGTCCTCCCAATAACCCTGCATCACATGCGGGCCGCGAATGACGAGTTCGCCGGTCACGCCGGGGGCAACCTTGCGACCATCATCATCGACCACATAGGCTTGCGTGTTGGGGATGGCGATGCCGACCGAACCGGGGCGTGTATCGAGCTGATCCGGCGGCAGGTAGGTGCAGCGCTTGCACTCCGTCAGGCCATACATCGAATAGAGCGTCACGCCGGGAAACAACATCCGAAGACGGGCGATATGTTCCGGCGGCAGGGCTGCGGCGGTGTTGGTGATGTAACGCAGGCCGGGCAGGAAATCCGGCTGCAGATCGCGCATGCCGAGGATCATCGCCGCCATCGTCGGCACCAGCGGGAAACCGGTCACCTTCACGCGTCGCATGGTCTCGAAGACCGCCTGCGGAAAGGCAAAGGATTTCTCAAGCACGATGGTCGCGCCCATGCGGATGGCCATCAGCACCTGGTAGAGGCCATAGTCGAAAGCGATCGGCAGGACGTTGAGGATGATGTCGTCGGCAGTGTTTTCGAGATAGGTGGTGATCGAACGCGACGCCGCCTCGATATTGCGATGCGTCATCATCACGCCCTTGGGCCTTCCGGTCGAACCCGAGGTATAGATCAGCATGGCGAGATCGATGTCGATGCCGCCGTTCGGCTTCGGCTTAACCTCTTCGGAAATACTTTTCAAAAAGCTGACCGCCCCCGCCGGAATCGCCTGGTCCTCGCCCGAGATAACGGTGAGGACGACATCGGGCGCATCGGCCAGGGCCTCGTCCAGAACCCGCCAGAGGCTGGACTGCGCGATGACCGCCCGCGCCCGGCAATTGCGAAGCACATAGGCAAGCTTCGCCGCCTTGGTCGACGGATTGATCGGGCTGAAGACGGCGCCGGCTTTCAGCACCGCAAAGATCGCGACGACCGCCTCCCACCGATTGTCCATGAAGATGGCGACGCGATCGCCGGCGGCGATACCATTTTCCTGCAGGCGCGCCGCCAGGCGATCGGAAGCGACATTGAGCGCGGCATAACTCAACCGCGTCGTTCCGGCGATGACCGCCGTCTTGTCGCCAAATCGTTGGGTGCTCTCGCGCAGGAAATCCTCGACACGCATCGGCCTCTCCCGGTCAGCTTGCCACTGCGAGCGGAACCGGCGTCTTGCTGGCCACGTATGCCGCTACCCTGGCGATGGAATCGAAATTGGACGGCAGGATCTCGGCATCGGCGACGGTGATGGCGAAATTGTCTTCGACGAAGCTGACGAGTTCGAGAATGCCTGTGGAATCCACGACGTCGTTTTCGATCAACGAGTCGTCGTCGGACAGGGTGCGCGAGCTATCGCCGAACAGAAAGCTTTCGACGATAAAGGACCGTATCTGCTCTTTTACCAACATCATGATGCCTCTCCTTAATTCACCGCCGTCAAAATGCGGCCGTCGTCGTTGAAAATGGATCCTTGCGTGAATGTCCGATGCCAAAGCTGGGTGGACAGGATGCCGACAAAGGCAGCGTTGTCGCGGAAGCCATCGGTCTGGCGACGGCATTTTTCCAGCAGCTTCGCGGCGGCGGCCGGGTTGAAAAGGCCCGTCTCGTCGAGCGCCTGCGGCGAAAAGGAGCGGCGAACGTAATCCGGCTCCCGCGCCGAGAGGAAGGAACGGCTATCCGGCGCGCGATAAGGCTGTTTCGTGCGTCTGGCGATGGATGGCGGCAACAAACCGGCGACCGCTCTGCGCAGGATGTGTTTTTCGACGAAACCTTTCAGTTTCAGAGAGGGCGCGAGCCGCGCCGCATATTCGACGACCCGGTGGTCGAGGAAGGGGAAACGCCCCTCGACGCCATGCGCCATGGCCATGCGGTCTCCCTGGCTCGACAGGATGTAATCCGGCAGCAGAAATTTCGTTTCGAGATATTGCGCCTGATGTTGCGGGTGCCAGCGGGCGAAATCGCCCGGCAGACGCGCCACAATTTCATCGGTCGCGTCGTAGCCTGCAAGCGTCTTGCGCAAGTCGCCCGAGAAGAAGATCTTCGCCGCTGCCGTGCTGCGAAAGCGGGGCCGATGCGAAAAAAGCGGATCGGCAACATCTTCACCCCTGCCCCCGAAGAAGGCGGCAAGCGATTCCGGCGTCTGCTGCGTCAATCCCGGCAAATAGGGATAGAGACGGCTGAAAAGCAGCGGCCGCCGACGCGACGCCGGCTGCCGCGCGCAGAAGCGGCGGACGCCGGCCTCCTTGAAAATATCGTAGCCCGCGAAGACTTCATCTGCGCCCTCGCCCGTCAGCACGACCTTCATGCCCGCGTCGTGCACATGCCGCGACAGAGTGTGGAGCGGAGCCGGCGCCGTGCGGATAACGGGCTTTTCCGTATGGGAAATCACGGACGGGAAAGCACCGGCGATGTCTTCCGCGCCGCAGGCAACGGCCGAATGCCAGGTGCCGAGCGCCGATACCATCTGTTCTTGAAACGGACTTTCGTCATGCTCGGCCGTATCGAACGTCACCGAAAATGTACGCAGCCCTGCGGCGGCATAAGGTTTCGCCAGCGCGCAGGTGATGGAGGAATCCAGCCCGCCCGAGAGATAAGCGCCGACAGGCACATCGGCGCGCATGCGGATCGCGGTCGCGTCGTCGAGAAGCGCCAGCAACTCGTCCGCGATCTCCGATTCGTCCTGTCGTCCAAAGTCTTCACCGTCTGGCGGGAATGAAAGATCCCAGTATTGGCGCACCGAAAGACCTGAGCCGTCCAGCACCATGAAATGGCCGGCCGGCAATTCGGAAACGCCCTTGAACATGGTGCGCGGAGGCACAGGCGCCCAGCAGGTGAAAACCTGGTCGAGCGCGAAGGGATCGATCGCGGCATCGATGCCGGGCACTTGCAGCAAGGCCTTGATTTCAGAAGCGAAAAACACCATTCCGCGCCGCTGCGCGTAAAACAGCGGTCGGACGCCCATCCGGTCGCGTGCAATCAGCATCCGCTCTCTGCGGCCGTCCCAGATCGCGAAGGCGAAATCTCCGTTCAACGCGTCGAGGCAGGCGTCGCCTTTCTCCTGATAGAGATGCAGGATCACCTCTGTGTCAGAGGCGGTGCGAAAACGATGCCCTTTTGCCTCGAGTGACCGGCGGATTTCGACGTGGTTGAAGATCTCGCCATTGAAGCTGATCCACAGCGAGCCATCGCCATTGCGCATCGGTTGCTGCCCATCGGCAAGACCGACGATGGAAAGCCGGCGATGGCCAAAGCCGGCGCGGACATCGGTATAGATACCGGACTCGTCGGGACCGCGATGGCGCAGCGCATGGCTCATGCGCTGCAGGACGATCACCGCCTCGTCCGAAGCCATCCCTTGGCCAAAATATCCGACAATTCCACACATACGCGCCTCGCAGGGCGGAATTGCAAAGAGACTCATGGCGCAATTTCCGCAAAGGTCAGCTTGTCGGCGCTTCACGGGCGAAGCAACGGCGCAGAGGGGCTACCCCCGCTGGCAGGATTAGCCGCCACGGCGCAGACGCGAAGGAGGTAACTCTCTTGCTCCCGCCACACGACCTTTACGCCCCTGTATTCTGGTGGGACCATCGCTACCGTGGGGCCACCGGTTTCGGCAGATCTGTTTGCATCGCGTGTAAAGCAGCCCCGGCGGCGCGGAGGAAAATCAATGTCACGCAATTATCGGCAAGCAGCGCCCTCCGATACGGCGGAGGATATTTATCTTCCCCGGGAGGTGATGCTCTTTCAACCCGAAATGAATACCTTCAAGGACAAGTTGGCGATGTTCATGGGCCTTGGCTTCAAGCTGGGGCCCAATGTCCTTGCGCCGCGCAAGGAGACCGAACTGCTGGCGACGGTGTGTATAGAAAGACTGTCCAGCGGGCCGGCAAATCCCCGTGTCATCGATATGTGTTGCGGCTGCGGCAATCTGGCGATCTCCATCGCCCATCAAATTCCGCAGGCCGACGTCTGGGCTTGCGATCTGACGGCAGACACCGTCGCGGTGGCCTGGAACAATGTCCTGCGCTTCGAGCTGCAGCACCGCGTCACGGTGATGCAGGGCGATATGTTCGAGAAACTCAGAAATATCGGACTGGAGGGCCAGATCGATCTGGTGATGTGCAACCCACCCTATATTTCCACCGGCCGCCTGAACGGCGATCGCGCCCATCTCTTGGACTCCGAACCGCGCGAAGCCTTCGACGGCGGCCCCTACGGCATTTCGATCCAGCAACGGCTGGTTCGGGATGCGCTTGATTTTCTGAAACCGGGTGGCTGGCTGGCTTTCGAATTCGGTCAGGGACAGGAGCGCCAGGCAGCCGCAATGATCGCCCGGACCAAGGCCTATAGCGAAGTTCTCTTCGTTCTTGACCCCAACGGCATACCACGCGTGGCGATCACCACGAAGCTTCCCGCGGCGGAATGACCGCCTCTCTTCCCGGCTGGCCGGTGCGCCATCACCATGCGCTCCGTGCCGGCCAGCCTTCCCAACAGAATGGATAGGGTACAGAAGCACTCGCCTACGCGAATATGCTGAGTGGAGTTTTGACGCTAGAGTATTTCAAGCCAAAGCGGTATCGCTTTTGCGTCAGACAATGCGGCAAAAACAAAACGATAGAGCTTTTCGAGCCGATTGAATTACATCGGCACTCCAAGTTCTTTATTTTGAAGCATAACCTTGTCGATCCTCGTTTCACTCCCGCCGGATTATACTCTAATGCGATGATGGCGTGAAATCCGGGTCGGCCAATGCCCAGATCGCCGCCTGCGTGCGGTTCTTGACATCGATCTTGCGAAGAATGGTCTTGATGTGAACCTTGACCGTGCTTTCCGTTATGGAGAGATCGCGGGCGATCTGCTTGTTGGACTCGCCGCTCATGACCAGCTTGAGAATGGCCGTCTCACGCGGCGAAAGATTGCGCAGCCGCAATCCGGCACGGGCATTGTGCAGTTCGAGACTGGCGACATTGTCGTCCGCGCTGCCCGCCGGCTCGTCCCGGTCGACCACCTCGGGCTCGGAAAGCGTCGCCGTGCGCAGAATCGGGCCGCTCGGAAGCGGCGACGGGCGGATCGAGAGCGGCAGGTTTTGCGAACTCGCCTCGCGATCCTTGTTCGCCGCCGGCCAGCCGGCAACGACGGAGCATTCCTCGGCGATCAGTTGCAAGGCCTTCACGAAGCTTTCGGCCGATAGATTCTTGTGCAGATACCCCTTGGCGCCGCGTTCCAGGATCGCGGTCGACGCCCTGTCGTCATAGCTATCGACGACCACGGCGATGCGCGCCAGCCGGTTACAGGCCAGAATGCATTCGATAAATTCGAGAACGGTACCGCTGGCCGGGTTGCCGATGACGAAAAGGGTGGCGGACTCAGACGGCGGCAGGGTGTGGACATCCTTCAACGTCTCCCCCATTCCGAGGACGTCAAACGAGGCCGCATTGAGGATCAACCTCGCGCCTTCGCGAAACAACCGGCAAGAGTCGAATATATATGTCGGGATAAGCATAACACGTCTTCCCATTTTCCCGGCGCGCGGGCACTCAAAACTTCATCACATACTATTTTGTCTTTCCCGGCAGCAAACAATATTATGGTAACTCCGTTGTACCGAACTCACACAGAATCTTCGCCGCGAATCACGCACTCAAACAACCATAATGTAATACGGTCATATTTATTTCAACTTCAAAAAGCTTACTATTCATAAATTACTATATATAGTCATATATAGTTATAGAATTTTTCCATGATAGCTATTTCGATTGCATCACCTTGGAGGTACTCCCTCAGTTTCCTTGCAATATGTATCCCACCAATGGTGTGCTTGATCCTCGAAAAGCTGAATAGGTATTCGGCTTCGGAGGATTTGCCGTGAACCAGATTCAAAAGCTCGGCGAGGCGTCGCTGTCGTCACGGGCCTTGCCCGTCGCAGCATGGCCCGTGCGCCAGTCATCTCTCGGCGTGACGGCCAAGCGGGTCTTCGACCTGACGCTTGGCATCCTCCTGTTGATCGCCAGCGCCCCCCTGCTGCTGATCATCGCTATTCTCGTCGCCCTCGACGGCGGCCCCGTTCTTTATCGGCATTCACGCGTTGGAAAAGGCATCACCCCATTCGATTGCCTGAAGTTCAGAACGATGATCCTCGATGCCGACCACTGCCTCGACGAGTATCTCGGGCATCATCCCCAGGCGAGCGATGAATGGGCGCGCGACCAGAAACTGATGTTCGACCCGCGCATTACGCCGATCGGCAAGTTTCTGCGCAAGACCAGCTTCGACGAACTGCCGCAGATCTTCAACGTGCTGCGCGGCGAGATGAGCCTTGTCGGCCCTCGCCCGGTAACGGGCGCCGAGCTTGCCCGCTACAAGGAGCATGTCGGCGAATATGCCAGCGTGCTGCCCGGCATAACCGGCCTATGGCAGGTCAGCGGCCGCAACGATGTCAGCTACGAGCGCCGCGTCGAGCTCGACGTCGAATACGTCCGCAACCATAATCTCCTGCGCGATCTCGTCATTCTGGCGAAGACGCCGCGCGTCATCCTCAACCCCACGGGAGCGAGGTGACATGATGGATCGACGAGGGGCCGGCCCGGAAACTGCCGCCGATACCGCTCCGGTTTTCCCAATGGGCATATCTGTCCTGATGGCGACCTATGCGCGAGAGAAGGCATCGAACCTTGCGGCAAGCCTAGAAAGCCTCCGCATCCAGACAAGGTCCGCCGACCAGATCGTGCTCGTGCTTGATGGCCCGGTCGGGGAGGATCAGGAAAAAGTCATCGCCGAATTTGCGGCGCTGGATGCGTCATGGGCATTTCTGGTCGTCCGGCTTGAGAGGAACAGCGGGCTTGCGGAGGCGCTGAACGCCGGGCTTGCCCGATGCGTCCAGCCATTCATCCTGCGCATGGACAGCGACGACATCTGTCTGCCGGATCGGATCGCCCTCGAAATGGATTATCTCGAAAGCCATCCCGACATCGGGCTCGTCGCCTCCTGGGCCGAGGAGTTCTACGACGAACATCCCGCAACGCGACTGCGGACAGCCCCGACGACGCATGAGGCGATTGTGCAAGCGCTGCACTGGCGCAACATCCTGGTCCATCCCTCCGTTGCCTGCAGGGCGGAAGTGCTGCGCGCGGCCGGCGGATACCGGATGAAGTTCGGCCTGCTGGAAGATTACGACCTGTGGATTCGCATGGTGCTCGCCGGCGTCCGCTTCCACATAATTCCAAAGGTTCTCGTCAAGTCGCGTACGGGCGCCGGCCTCAACGAGCGCCGTGGCGGCCTGACCTATGCCGTCAACGAAATCCGGTTTCGTTACCACTATCTCAGGGAAGGTTTCCTGACCCTGAGACAATTCCTGATGGTGACAACGCTTTATGTCGGTTTCCGCATCATTTCAGGCCCGATGCGGGGAAGGCTGTATGCATTCGTCCGTAGCTGAGGCGCAAGGGAGACAATGGATATGGTGAAGACGTACCACCCGAAGCCGATCCCGCTGCACGCGGCGACGGAAGAAGAAGCGATCGTTTTGCCGCCGGTGGGAGAGCCGCCGCAAAAGCCGCAACCGGCCTATTCGGTTCGACGGTTCGTCGTGGGCGGGATGACGGTGATGGCGGCGGCGGCAATCGCCTGGCCATCGATCCCCCGCCTTTATGAATCGACCGCGACGCTCGTTCTCAGGCCCACCAACATGGAAGGGCAGAACGATGTCTCCGAAGCGGCGCGCCAGCCGCTGGACGAGAGCTTCATCCTGTCGGACCTCGACCGGCTGCGCTCCGTCGCGCTGGCCGACGAAGTCATCGGCGTTCATCACCTTGCGCAGGACGATGAATTCCGGGCAAAGCCCGGCACGCCGGAAAAGGCGCAGGCCTTCGTCATGAGCCTGGTCGACGCGGTGCTGGAGAAAAGCTCTGCCCACGGCCTGACCTCGCAATCAACCGACGAGACCTCGGATGACAACACACTTGCCAACATCGCATCGCGCGACGAAACGCAGCTGCGCGAAAACCTGTGGCGGCGCATGGTGATCGACCGTGACCGGCAATCCTACACCGTCAGGGTCGGCTTCCGCTCGAACGACCCGGAAAAGGCGACCGAAATGACCAAGACGCTGGTCGGCGCCTATCTGAAGGCCCAGGTATTGCGCAAGGTCGACGATGCCGACGCGATGAACAAGCTGCTCTCCGAGCGCGTCGACGAAGCACGGCGGCGCGCCGAGGCCTCGCGCGGCGAAATGGAAGATTTTCTCAACACATCCGGCCTGATCGACCAGGGTGTCCAGATATCGCTCGAAGCCCAGCTGTCGACGCTCAGCAACGAGCTGGCCAATGCGCGGGCCCAACTCATCGATTTCCGCACTCGCGCCGATACGCTTGCAGCGATGAAAGCCGCCGGCACGCTGGACAGCGCGCCCGAGGTCATAGCCTCGCCGACCATACGCCAATTGAACCAGAGCCTGACGGAAAGCATGTCCCGGCTCGCCGTGATGCCGACGGAGGCCCGCAGCATCTCCAAGCAGGCCGACATTGAGCGCGACCGCATCGTCACCAGCGTCAGCGTCGAAGCCAACAATTGGGCTGAGCGCGAACAGCGCCTGACCGACGAAATCCAGAAAATCCGGCAAACGATGGTGGAACGCCGCAAGGCCGGCCTGCGCCTCGACGAGTTGCGCCTGAGGGCCGACAACGACACCCAGGTGCTGGCCGATGCATTGACGCGGATGAAGACCCGCGGCCCGTCCACGGAGGCCTTGAAGCCGGATGCCGAGGTTCTGTCTCAGGCGACCGTGCCCGACAAGCCGGTTTTCCCGATCCTGCCGCTCTATCTCGCCGGCGCTTTCGGGGCGGCGCTGCTGGTGGGTGCCGCGATGAATGCGTCTGCAATCCGGCGTGACGTTACGAGGCTCATGAAGTCATGAACGCGGTGCGGACAGGAAACCTGTTTTCCGGCACGATCGTCGCTTCGGTCTTCGTGTTTCCGCTGTCCGCTCTCTATTTCTGGTTCATCCTGACGACAATGCAGGCGCGGCCCTCGCTGGCCGCGACATTGCCCTTCGGCTTGGCGCTGGCGCTTTTCTGTATCGTCACCTTGTGCGCGGCGGCGTTGGGAAAACGATGGGCCGTCGCTGCGATTTTCGTCTTCGTCATCTTCGGGCTCAGCCTCAGCCTGCGGACGCGCGCGTATGGCGAGACCGGCCTGGACTGGCAGAACGGCATGAAGCTTGCTGCCTGGGCGTTCATCGTGGGACTCGCCGTTCTGCATGCCGGGCGGCTGGCTGCGTATTTTCGCCAGACGACGATCGCGCTTGCCGCCGCGTTCGGAATTATGGCTGTGCTGTCGTCGGCCTGGTCGCTGACACCGGCCTATACGGCGGCAAATGCGATCGGCATGATCGCCTATCTGGCTCTGGCCTGCATGACGGTGTCATCGCTGGGCGTCGATGCGACGCTCAAGCTCGTGACCGATACGTTGCTGGTCTATATCGCATTGGCCCTGATTGCCGGCGTTCTGCTGCCCGACATGGCTTGGCTACCGCCTTCCGTCACCGAAACCTCCTATCGCCTGCGCGGCCTTTCCGGACATCCCAACGTGCTCGGCGAGCAGGCGGCGCTGCTGATGACGTTTGCGGCGATCGCCCATCGCCGTGGCGTTTCGGGAACGCCCGTTTTGGCGCTGTCTCTTCTTTTGGGCATTGCGACACTGGCGGCATCGGGCAGCCGCACGATGATGGCGGCTACCGTGGTTGCGTGGCTTGTCGTGGCATTGCGCGGGCGCGGGCTTCTGCTGCCGGCCATCGGGTTTACCTTTGCGACTGCACTTGTAGGAATTGTGGTCGTCGCATTCGGCTGGTTTCCGAATATCGAGCCCTTGCTGGGGCCGCTGTCGCGCACGGGTTCGTCCAGTGAAATCATGACGTTGACGGGCCGGACCGATCTCTGGGCCGTGGCCGCCGATCTGATCGCACAAAAGCCGCTTTTCGGCTGGGGGTTCAACGGCACGGAAGCGCTGATGGTGGGCAGCGTCGGACGCGCCTTCGAAGGCGACCCGGTCAACACCCACAACATGTATATTCAGTCCATTCTCTGCCTCGGCTTCATCGGCTCGCTACCGGGCTTTGCGCTGCTCGGCTTGCTCGTAACCCGCATGTTCACCCGCCCCGACGCCATGCGCGACCAGATCGTTCTGCTGGCGATGATTACCGGTTTTGCCGAGGTCAGCATCTTCGCCACCCCGGTTCTCCTGACGCTGGCTTTCTTTCTGGCCGTGGCAACCGACGCCGCCGATCGGATTTCCGCAGCAGACCGCCGCTTGCATATCGTGGAGGCCGGAACATCATGAACGCCGCGCTCAACCGTATAGACCATCATTCCCTCGGCAGCGGGAAAGGCAGCATCGACGCCTATATGGTCATCCGTAACGAAGCCGACCGGCTGCCCTTCCTGCTGGAGCATCATCGCCGTCTGGGCGTGAACCGCTTCTTCGTCTGCGACAATGATTCCCGCGACGGTTCGACAGAATTTCTGCTGTCGCAGAGCGATTGCGCCGTCTACCACACCGCCGATTCCTTCGGTGAAGCCGGTTGCGGCATGAACTGGATCAATGCCATGGTCGCGCGGCATGGCGCGGGCAACTGGTGCCTGTTCATCGATGCCGACGAATTGTTCGTCTATCCCCATTGCGAAAAGATTGGCCTGCGGGCCTTTTGCCGCTTCCTCGAAGCGTCAGGGCACGAGGCCGTCTTCGCCATCATGGTCGATATGTATGCCGCCGGCCCGGTCTCCGATGCCATCTATGTCAGGGGCACCTCGTTCATCGACACCTGCCCCTTCTTCGACACGGACTACAAGGTGCGCGCCAAGGCGGCCCTGCCGTTCTCGAGGAATTTTCTCGACGTCGAGGCCGTTGGCGGGCCTCGCCTTCGGGTGTTCTATCCGCATTATCGCAATCTCGGCATATGGCCGATGGCGGTCGCGCGCGCCGCCCGCAATCTGCGCCACCATTCGCTCGGCAAGGTGATCGGTCTGCAGAAGACCGATATCGGCTCATTGCCGCCTGACATCACCAAAGTGCCGCTGATGCATTGCCGCGACGGCCAAAGATGGGCCACCAACCATCGCACCGTTCCTCTGCCGGTCGCCGAGGTGACGGCGGCGCTTTTGCATTTCAAACTCTTCGCCAATTTCGACCAGCGCGCCCATAGCGAGGTCAACCGTGGCGAACACTGGGATGCCGGCGTCGAATATCGGCGCTATGTCGCCCATGCCAAAAAGCATCCCGGCGCGGGTTTCATGTATGAAAACAGCGCCCGCTATCGATCGAGCGCCGACCTGAAGACCCATGGCATCATCCGGTCCTCGACCGCTTTCGATGCTTTGGCCGAAACCATCCAGGCCGATCCCGTTCCGGAAAGGGCGGTGGCCTCATGAGCATCGCCACAGGTGCGGAAACGCTCGCCATCCGCCCGATCACGGCCAATCGCCTGCCGAAGACATTCGACCGGATGCGGCATGCGCCAGGCCTGCAATGGCTTGGCCGACCGATGGCCTATGCGCTCGGCGCGCTCGTGCTGACGATACTCGGCAGCGGCGCGACCTTGCTGGCGCCACGCCTGCTGGAGCCGGCGGCGTTTGGAACCTTCGCGCTGCTGACGAGCCTTTTCACCTATGCCGGGCGTGCGGATTTCGGTTTGTCGCAATTGGCCGACAAGCAAATTCCCGGCCGCGCCAACGGAGAGGCGCTGAAGGCCGGCCTCGATATCCTCAACGCCCTCTGGCTTGTGGGTTTCTGCCTTCTGGCCATGATCCTGCCGCTCGTCGCCCTCTTCGGCGAAAACGTCCTGCCGAAATTCGACACGACGCTGGCAATCGCCGGCGGCATCATGGCGATGATCGCCAACGGCCCCGTCACGCTGTTTCGCGCCTCGTCGCGCATCTGGGAATTCACCGTCGTCGCGCTGATCTTGCAACTCGGCATGACCGTTCCCCGGCTGGTCGGCCTGCTGGCCGGCGGCATTACCGGCTCATTCGCCGCCCTTGCCGTCTATTATGCGCTCTGCGCCTTCCTGTTTGCCCGCCCTTCGCCGATCCGGGTGCGCCGGCCCATGCCCCTGCTCGGCATGGCGCGCATCGCGCTGCCGCTTTTTGCTTTCAATCTCTCGTGGATCCTCTATCTCGGGGCCAATCGCTGGGTATCGGCAACCCTCTCCTCGCCCCACGACCTCGGCCTGTTTTCACTCTCGGCAAGCCTGGCGATGATCGGCCTCGGCCTGATATCGACAGTGGCGCAGACGCGGTATCCCCGCTTTCTCGCCCGCATCGAAACGGGCGCCGGCTCCCTGTCGGCCGATATCGAGCGGGAGCTTCTGGCGGTCACCGGCTTTCTGGCAATCGTCGCGGTCGCCGCCGTCTACGCCGCAGGACCGGTCACCGCCATCGTCTTTCCCGGCTACGAAGACTCCAGGGTTCCGACGATAGCGCTGGCGGCCGCATGCATTCCGCTTGGCGCCATGACCTGGGTGACACCGATGCTGATCATCCGCTCGGTCCGTCCCGTTGCGGATGCGCTTCTGCTCACCATTGCCGGGCTTCTGGCCCTGGCCGCTGCGATGACCTGCGGCAACGCGCTGGCGGGCATTTCAGGACAGGCCTGGGGCAACGCGATCGCCGCTCTCGTGATGTTCGCCGCCATGGCCAAGCTCATGCATAGCCTCGGCATGACGACATCGCGCGGCTGGATCCGGATCGTCGGCTTTCAGGCCTTCGCCATAACCCTCACCGCGGTGCTTGCCTTCAGTCACGCCGCCCGCGCCGAAACCACCTCCACACAGGATCTGATCGATCCGCCGAATTGGAAAACGACATTCGAGGACGACTTTTCGAGACTGAACCTGCAAGCAGCCTCCGGCGGCGTCTGGCAACCCTTCTATCCCTGGGGCGGGCGCAGCAATGTCGGCAACAATGAACTGCAATACTATG
Organism: uncultured Rhizobium sp.; assembly: GCA_945952045.1. Lineage (GTDB taxonomy): Bacteria > Pseudomonadota > Alphaproteobacteria > Rhizobiales > Rhizobiaceae > Metarhizobium. The sequence continues at coordinate 125,961 of CAMFHE010000001.1, read as the reverse complement.
TCGATCCCCGGCAGGGAGGCGATGCGCCGGGCATTCAAGCGCTTCAACCCTATCACATTCAGGATGGCACGCTGGCGATCCGCGCCAGTAAAATACCGGAGGGCCTGCGCGGGCGCAGCGGCGGATATGAGTATGCGTCGGGCCTGCTCAACAGCGCCGGCCGCGTCCATTTCCTCTACGGCTCGGTGCAGATCCGCGCCAAGGTGCCGAAGGGGCGCGGGCTTTGGCCGGCCTTCTGGCTGTTGCCGGAAGACCGGACCTGGCCGCCGGAACTCGATGTTCTCGAAGTCCTCGGCGACGACACAAGCACTCTGCATGTCACCGCCCATAGCGGCATCGACCTTCCGCCGGGCAAAAAGTCGGTGCAGACCGGAAAGCACATTCAGACCGAAGACCTTTCTGAAGATTTTCATACCTATGGGCTGACCTGGACGAAGGAAAAGCTCGTCTGGTCTCTCGACGGACGCGTCGTTTTCGAGGCCGCGACGCCCGCCGATCTCAACAAGCCGATGTTCCTCGTCGTCAACCTCGCCGTCGGCGGCGACTGGCCGGGCGCGCCCGATGCCGAAACCAGATTTCCCGCCACCTTCCTCATCGATTGGATCCGCGTGCGCCAACCCGCGGGTGACAGTAGCCGCGTATCGAAAGAGGCAATTCAATGAAGACGACCGGACTTGCTGCGTCAGGAAATCTCCGCCTTATCCCCCGCCCCAAAACCCTTTCCTTCCCGAAACCCATGTCGAATGGCTGGACGTTTCGCGCTGTCGCCAGCATTGCCCTCAGCCTGTTTCTGGCATTCGCCATGCTGCCGCAATTCGCAACCGCACAGGAGCGGCAACGCTATCGTCTTGCGCCGGGAGACATTCTGCAGCTCGGCGTCTTCGGCGTCGCCGATTTCGCACGGCGCGTCACGGTCAATGTCGATGGCGATATTTCGGTGCCGTTTCTTGGCGAAGTCCGGGCGGAAGGCCTGACGATCCACGATTTGCGCATTGCTCTTTCCGAGGCCCTGACCAAGGACGGCCGCATCCAGTCCGCGGATGTCACCGTCGAAATGGTCGAGCATCGGCCTTTTTATATCACAGGCGATGTCTCGCGGCCGGGCGCGATTCCCTATCGCCCGGGCGTAACCGTGCGCCATGCCATTGCTCTTGCCGGCGGATACGATGCGCTGCGTTTCCGCACCGAAAACCCGCTGATGACCGCGCCCGACCTCCAAAGCGAAAACCAGGGGCTTTGGATCGATTTCGCCCGCCAGCAGGCGCTGGTCGCCAGCCTCAAGGGCGAGATATCTGGAACCGCCGAAATCGACCTGATGCCGATCTATTCCGCGCCGCTGGAACGCAAGACGCTCGACGAGATCGCCGATTTCGAGCGCAACGATCTCAAGATGCGCCTGGAAAATTACGGCAAGCAGCGCACCCATCTGCAAACGATGCTGCAGGATGCCGAGCAGACGCTTGCCGCGCTCCAAACCATCCAGACGAGCAATGCGGAAAGCTTGCGCCTGCAACAGGATGCCCTGGACCGCGCGTTGAAATCGGCCTCCAAAGGCCTGGTCGCCACCACACGCGTCGATGACGAGCGCCGCTCGCTTTCTGAACTGCGCAGCCGCTCCACCGATACGGAATCGCGGGTCGATCAGGCTCGTCGGCAGAAAGAGGAAGTGTCGCGTACTATCGAGCAGCAGGACGAGCAGCGCCGGACCCAACTGAACAACAGCCTGCGCGAGGCGACCATCGAACTGGAAAAGCTCGCGGCCCGCATTCAGGCTTCAAGCGAGAAACTGCTCTATACCGGCGCGGTCAAGGCGCAACTGCGCGGCAGCGGCGGCGGCCCGGAACTGATCATCCATCGAAAGGTCGACGGCCTCACCGTCGATCTGACGGCGCGCGAAGACACGGAAATCCTGCCCGACGACGTGCTCGACGTCTCCATCCGGCCAGACCAGATCATGGCGATCGCCAAGGGACAATGATGTCGTGAATAAGGCCCGGGAACGACCCGGGCCTCGTGATGTTCGCCACGACAGATGCTTACTGCTTCCTGATCGTCAGCGCCGGGTTATGGGCGAAGAAGTTGTGCGGCATGATGTGTATGGTCTTCCATTCCGTCGACATGACCGGCCAGTCCTCCATGCGCGGAATATGGTGGAAGCCGGCGGAGAACCAGGTGACGATGTCCTTGCCCATCAGGCTCTGGTCCTTCTTGACCCATTCGGCGAGCGTATCCGAGCCGTCGCTCTGCATGGCGAACTTGCCGCCGGCATAACGCTGTTCCGGGTCGTAGACCGTGTTCCAGACCGAATATTCGATATAGGCGTTGCGCTTCATCGGCGGGTCGTTGACGAAATCGAACGGGCCGTAGGACACGTCGCCATGGTGGATCATGTAGCCCGGCTCATGGCCGAGATAGCCCTCGCGCGAGGGGTCCGAAATGTGGAAGTAGCGCGGCTGCATGGCCGAGAGCTTGTAGCGTGCCTCCATTTCGGTCATCGGCATCTTGTGCTCGACCGTCCACATCGACTTGCGCGGGCTCGACGGGTCGAGCTTGGCCGGAACGATGTCCATGGTCGAGAAGTGGTTGATCGGCTGGTCGATGTCGAAATCGATGCGGAAGTTGAAATAGTGGTCGTGATTGGCGGCAACGAGGTTCGGCGCGATCAGCGTGCCGTGCTCGGTATCCGCCTTGGCGGTCTTGTCCTTCATCGAGGTCGAGGCGACGCCCTTGACCGCATCGAGGCCGGTCGCGCCGACATATATGTTGACCTGGCCGTTCTGCTGCAGGCGATAGTCGATGAGATAGTCGTAATTGCCGACTTCCGACGCCGTGCGCACCACCAGTTCCGTCGCCGGGCGTCCCTCGGCCGGCAGCGGCTTTTCGGGCGTCTGGGCAAAGACCTCGAAGTGGCGCCAGGCCGGATCGCCGATGCTGCGCTCGAAAACGCAGATCGCATCCGGGATCACCAGCGGCTGGCCCTTGTCGTCGGCAATCGTCGCCGGCAGGAAGGTGGCGTGCGCCGGGCAATCGATGCCGGCGCGCAGCGGCGTCAGGAACAGGCCGAAACCGTATTCCCCGCTATCCATATAGGTGCGCCAGTACCATCCCTCGGACGGATCCATATAGGGCACGAAGACTTCAGAGAGATGCGCCTGATAGATGATCGACCGCCAGGTGCCGTCATCGTTGACGTCGAGATTGGAAAGCACCATGCCCGGCCGCTTGTCGACGCGGAAATTGAAACGCCAGATATCCCATTCCAGATGGCTGCCGTCGATCTTGTAGTTCGGGCCGCCATCCTGCACCAGCTTGACGGGATGCGTTTCCGGCCGCAGCGGCGTGCGCTTGGCAACCTCTTCCTCGGTATAACCCCAGCTATCCTTGGGAACCTCGACGGCGCCGGTATCGACAACCCGCAGCACCTGCTTCTTGCCGATATCGTAAAGGGCGAAGAGGCCTTCGATCGGCTTGGCATAGAAGTTGGAGCCGTCCGGCACCTTGTAGCACGGCACCTTCATCAGGCGGGAATTGGTATATTCGTCGGTGAAGAAATTGCCGGCGGTCAGCGGCAGGCAGAAGGCCTGTTCCGGCTTCAGCCCGCGCTTGGCCAGCCCCGCCACCATGGCGGGATCGCCAAGCACGCCTTCCAGCGCGTTCATGAACTCGGTGAACAGCACCATCGGCTGTCCCTTGGTCTTCTCATTGCTTTCGACGGTGCCCTTGGTGATGTTGACCACGGCTTCGCTGAAACCGTCCTTGCTGGTCAGATAAACGGTCGCTTTGCGGTCGGGATCGTTGCCCTTCTTCCAGGCGAGAACCTCGGCTTTCGGCGGCTCCTTCAACTCGATCAGCGGATAGAGCGTCTTGTCGTCGGCGACCTTCTGGGCGCGCAGGATCTGATTGATCTTCTGGTATTCCTCGGCCGTCAGCCCGTCGAGCGGATGGGCGGCGGCGGCACCACCGGCCAAACCGAGGGCAAGCGCCGTGGCGGCGAGATGTCTTGTCAGTTTCATGATCGTTCCCTTTCTTCTTATCAGGCGAAGACCACCTGGATATCGGTGTATTCGGCCAATCCCTCTTCCGCGAACTCGACGCCGATGCCGGAGGACTTCACGCCGCCGAAGGGCGCATTCGGCTGGATGGCGCCATGCTTGTTGATCCAGACGGAGCCGCAGGCCATGCGGCTCGCGACCTTCTTCGCCGCCTCGATATCGGACGACCAGACCGAGCCGCCGAGCCCGTTCGGGCTGTCATTGGCAAGCCGGATCGCCTCGTCGACGTCGGAATAACGGATGATCGGCAAGGCCGGACCGAACTGCTCCTCATCAACAAGTGCATCGCCGTTGCGAAGGCCTGAAACGAGGGTCGGCGGGAAGAACAGGCCCTCGCCCGGCGCGCCGCCGAGCAACACATTGCCGCGCTCCTTCGCATCGGCCACCAGCCGCGAAACCTTGTCGAACTGCATGCGGTTCTGGATCGGGCCGAGAATGCTGGCCTCGTCCATGCCGTTGCCGACCGGGATCGCCTTCGCATAGGCGACGAGCGCCTCGCAGACGGCATCGTGAATGGAGTCATGCACATAGAGCCGCTTCATCGCCGCGCAGGTCTGGCCGTTGTTGATGAAGGCGCCCCAGAACAGGCCTTCGGCAATCTTTGCCGGATCGGCATCCGGCAACACGATGCCGGCATCGTTGCCGCCCATTTCCAGCGTCAGGCGCTTCATGGTCGCGGCGGCGGATTGCATGACCTTCTGGCCGGTGGCGCAGGAGCCGGTGAAAACGATCTTGCGGATATCCGGATGCGCCGACATGGCGCCGCCGAGATTGAACGCCTTGTCGTCGCCCGTCACCACATTGACGACGCCCGGCGGCAGCACCTCGTTCATGATCTCGACCAGCCGCAGCGTCGACAGCGGCGTATAGGGCGAGGGCTTGACGATGACCGTATTGCCGGTGCGCAGCGCCGGCAGGATATGCCAGACGGCAATCATCAGCGGAAAATTCCACGGCGTGATCGAGCCGACGACACCGAGCGGCTTGCGATGCAGTTCGACGCGGCCCTGCTCATTGTCCTGCAAGACTTTTATCGGCAGCGACAGCCCGGTCGTATAACCGGCCCAGGCGACGGCGCCGCCGACTTCCCAGCGCGAGCCGAGACCGTTCAACGGCTTGCCCTGCTCCAGTGTGATGATTTCGGCGAGTTCGCCGGCATGTTCCTCGATCTTCGCCGTCACGGCGGCGCAAGCGGCCTGCAGGGCCTCGTCGCTCTGCGCCGACCAGGAAACGAACGCCGCCTTGGCGACGGCGACGGCCGCATCCAGCTCCGCCCCGCCCATGTTCGGGGCGCGGCCGACTTCTTCGCCGGTCGCCGGGTTGAGGACGGCAAAGTCCGAGCCGGTGCTCGCCGGCTTGCCGCCGATGGTTGCCTTGAATTTCATCATTTCCGCCTCCTCCATGCATGGCCCGCCTCCTCTAGCGGTCCTATCTGGTGGCAGAGAATAGAGGCGGGCGATGCGTCAGACTTGGACGGCGCCGTCCCGCCTTTTGGACAAAAGCGTCAATGGCAGCGCGCGACCGAACCCGGCGTCGCGCCATATTTTTTGCGGAACTCGCGGTAGAAATAAGAAAGGTCGTTGAAACCGCAATCGAAGGCGACGGCGGTGACGCCCTCGGCCGGCTGGTCCTTGCGGCCGGAAAGCCGCGCATGGGCGAGTTCCAGCCGGCGGCTCAGCAGCCGGTGGCCGGGCGTTTCGCCAAGCGGGCGGAAATGCCGCTGCAACATGCGCTCCGAGACATTGAGACGGGTCGCCAGCTCGCGCGGGCCGAATGTCGGGTCGGCGCGATGCCGGTCGATCATCGCCAAGGCACGAGACAGCAGGGTTTCGGCAGCTGCGCCGTTGACACGGGCCGAATGCAGGTAGGCGCCCATCAGGCAGAGAAAGGCCTCGCCAAGCTGCGCCTGCGCGCCCTCCTCCAGCAGCATCTTCGCAATGACCGCGCGCATAGCGATCCACAGCGGATCGTCGCGCGAAATCGACAGGCCGCCGGTGCAGGCATTGCCGAAACGGTGCAGCATCTCTTCACGCGGAATATGCAGCGACACCTGGTTTGAGCGCTCGCCGCGATAGAGGAAGGTGGAGGGTTTTACGGAATCGACCAGGAACATGTCGCCGGGCGAAAGCTCCGCCACCTGGTCGCCCTGCTCGACACGACACTGGCCGGCATCCTGCATCAGCAGGAAGAAATATTCGCCGGGATCCTGTTTGATGGAGCGGCTGTTGCGGGCGACCTCGGAGGCATCGAGCGCCACGATCGCCGTATCGAACGGGCCGATGCGCCGCGTGGTGACATCGCCATTGACGACCCCCGTCCGCCGCATCGGCTCCAGATCGAAGGAACCGCAGACCCTCCTGATCTCCGCTTCGAGAATTTCCACCGGCACCGACTTGTGCCCCGGCGTCATCAGCGACTGCATCGCGCCCTCCCCGGCTCTCCCAAACCTATCTCATCACAGTCGGCAGCGCTTAGCCATCATCCTCTACCGGACAAGCCCTGAAAACCACCTGCCTGCGCCGCCCGGCGCAAGCCTTCGCAGGGCGGCGCGGCAAGACCTGCCGCCGCCAACCCATCCAGCACAGCCACGACCGCCGCCAGCCCGCGCGCCTGCGCATACTGCATCGGCCCGCCCCGCCAGCGCGGAAAACCGTAACCATGGATTTTCACGAGATCGATATCGGCGGAACGCAGCGCCACGCCTTCCTCCAGAATACGCGTCGCCTCGTTCACCATCGGCAGGATAATGGCATCGGCAATATCCGCCTCCTCCCAGACCCACTGCGGCCGGCCCGACGCCTCTTCCACGATGATCGCCGCCACGGTTTCGGAGGGTTTTGGCGCACGGTCGCCCGGCTGGTAGTCGTACCAGCCGCCGCCGGTTTTCTGGCCGTAGCGCTCAATGGCGCAAAGACGTTCGGCGATGGGCGCGAAAGGCGTTTCGCCGCGTTCGCGCGCGGCCTTGCGCTGGAAGGCGGCGATGTCGAGGCCGCCGAGATCCTGCGCCTCGAAAGGCCCCATCGGCAGGCCGAAGGCGCGCATGGCGGCATCGACCGCAGAGGGCGTCGCACCGGAGAGCAACAGCCGTTCCGCTTGCGCGCGCGTCACCTTCAGGATGCGATTGCCGATGAAACCGTCGCAGATGCCTGCGCGCACGGGGATCTTCCCGAGCATGCGAGCGAGCGAAAATCCGGTTGCCAGCACCTCCGGCGCGGTCGTTTCCGTGGGCACGATCTCCAGCAGCTTCATGACATGCGCCGGGCTGAAGAAATGCAGGCCGAGGAAGCGTTCCGGGTGGCTCACCCCCTGGCTGATCGCATCGGGATCGAGATAGGAGGTGTTGGTGGCCAGCACCGCATCCGGCCGGCAGACCGCCGACAGTTTGTCGAAGACGGCGCGCTTGACGGAAAGATCCTCGAACACCGCCTCGATGACGAGATCGGTATCGGCCAGCAGGCCGTAGTCATCGCCGCCGGTGACGCCGGCCATGCGTTCATCGGCAAGGGCCTGTGTCATGCGCCCGCGCTTCACCGAGCCATCATAGATGGCCTTGATATTGGCAAGCCCCCGCGCGACCGCCGCCGCATCGCGCTCGATGAGAACGACCGGCAGGCAGGCGTCGCGCAACGCTGCGGCAATCCCCGCGCCCATCGTGCCGCCGCCGATGACGGCGGCCGAGCGGATAGCGCGCGGCGTGACCCCGGCAAGCTCAGGCGGACGCGGCGCGGCGCGTTCGGCGAAGAAGACATGGCGTAGCGCCGCCGCCTGTTCGGAGCCGCGAAGCTCCAGAAACGTCTCGCGCTCGAAGGCCATGGCCTCGGCAAAATCCGCTTCGCTGGCCTTGCGCACCGAGGCCAGCGCCCGCAATGGCGCGATTTCGCGCTTCGCTTTGGCGGCGATGGCCTTTTCCGCGCCTTCCCAAAAACCGGCTTCGACCACCGGCACCGCACGGCCGGAGATCGGCTGCGGCAAGGCTTTTTCCGCAGCGCCCTCGGCGAAGGCAATCGCGCCGGCGCGCAGATCGCCATCGATGATGGTATCGACAAGGCCAAGCGCCTCGGCCTTCCTCGCACCGACCGGGCTGCCACCCGTTATCATATCAACGGCGGCGGCGGGGCCGATCAGACGCGGCAGGCGCACCGTGCCACCCGCGCCGGGGATGATGCCGAGCTTGACTTCCGGCAGGCCGAGGCTGGCGGAAGCGACCGCCACGCGATAGGCGCAGCCGAGCGCCACTTCCAGCCCGCCACCAAGCGCGCTGCCATGGATCGCCGCGACCCAGGGCTTTTTCGCACCCTCAACGGTCGCCACCACATCCGGCAGATGTGGGCGCTGCGGCGGCTTGCCGAACTCGTTGACATCAGCGCCGGCGATGAAGGTTCGCCCGGCGCAGATCAGCACGACTGCCTTCACCGCCGCATCGGCATCCAGCTCCGCCACAGCATCGACGAGGCCTTGGCGCACCGCCTGAGACAGGGCATTGACGGGCGGATTGTCGATCGCGACGATGGCGATGGCATTTTCTCTGACGATGCTGACGGTCATGGTGTCATCGTCACAGCAGCGGCCATTCGATGGCTCTGGAAAATTCCGGTCAATTTCGTCCTCCTGCCATTTTGCGCTTTTATAATTGACTGACCGGTCGGTTTATGCAACCATTTTTTCATGGTCGCCGCTGGGATGGGCGACAGGAGGAGCCATGTCCGAATCCGACACCATACTCTCAACGCTCGCCGATGGCGTTCTCGGCCTTACGCTGAACCGGCCGGAAAAGCTGAACGCTTTCAATGACGAGATGCATCTGGCGTTGCGCGCCGGCTTCGAGCGCGCCCATGCCGACAGCGCCGTGCGCGCCGTGTTGCTCACCGGCGCCGGACGTGGTTTTTGCGCCGGTCAGGATCTTGGTGACCGCGACCCCAAGAAAGGCGTGCCGGACCTCGGCCGTACCATCGAAACCTTCTATAACCCCTTGCTGCGCCTGATCCGAAGCCTTGAAAAGCCGGTTATCTGCGCCGTGAACGGCGTCGCGGCGGGTGCCGGCGCAAATATCGCCTTTGCCTGCGATATCACCCTTGCCGCCCGCTCCGCCCGCTTCATTCAGGCCTTTGCCAAGATCGGCCTTGTTCCGGATTCCGGCGGCACCTGGAGCCTGCCCCGCCTGATCGGAGAGGCCCGCGCCAAGGCGCTGGCGCTGACCGCCGAGCCGCTGGGTGCGGAAACCGCCGCCGACTGGGGCCTGATCTGGCGCGCCGTCGATGACGACACGCTGATGGAAGAAGCAACGGCGCTTGCCACCCGGCTCGCAGCCGGCCCGACCAGAGGTCTTGGCATGACCAAGCGCGCCATTCAGGCCGCCGCGACCAATTCGCTCGACGAACAACTCGATCTCGAACGCGATCTGCAGCGCGAGGCCGGCCGCAGCGCCGATTATGCCGAAGGCGTTTCCGCCTTCCTCGAAAAGCGCAAACCGGAATTTTCCGGCAAATGAGCGCCGCCGATCTTTCCCCGCAATCCCTTGCCGAAGCCTGCGCCGAGGCAATGTGGAACGAGGACAACGCCACCCGCCATCTCGGCATGGAACTCCTTTCCATCGGCCCCGGCGAAGCCGCGATTGCCATGGAGATCACCGGGATCATGACCAATGGACACGGCACCTGCCATGGCGGCTATATCTTCACGCTGGCGGATTCGGCCTTTGCCTTTGCCTGCAACAGCCACAACCAGCATGCCGTCGCGCAGCACTGTTCGGTCACCTTCATCGCGCCCGCCTTCAAAGGCGACCGGCTGACGGCAACGGCGCGGGAGGTATCACGCCGGGGACGCGGCGGCATCTACGATATCCACATTCGCAATCAGGAGGGCGAGCAGATCGCGGAATTCCGCGGCCACTCGCGAACGATCAAGGGCACGCATCTGCCGGAATAGGCGGACGCCAGCCCATCCCGCATTCCCGGAGGAGACATATTCATGGAAGACCTTTCGCCCCGCCCCGGAGACCTCGATGCGATCGAGACGGCCTCCCGCGACGAGATTTCCGCGCTGCAGCTCGACCGCATGAAATGGTCGCTGGGCCATGCCTACGACAATTCCCCCTTTTACCGCAAGCGCTTCGATGAGGCCGGTATCCACCCCTCGGACCTGAAGACGCTGTCCGACCTTGCGAAATTTCCCTTCACCACCAAGAAGGATCTGCGCGACACCTATCCCTTCGGCATGTTCGCCGTGCCGCGGGAAAAACTGGCGCGCATCCATGCCTCCTCCGGCACGACCGGCAAGCCGACCGTCGTCGGCTATACGAAGAAGGATATCGAGACCTGGTCCGATGTCGTCGCCCGTTCGATCCGCGCCTCCGGTGGCCGGGCCGGCGATATCGTGCATGTCGCCTATGGCTATGGCCTGTTCACCGGCGGTCTCGGTGCCCATTACGGCGCGGAAAGGCTCGGCTGTACGGTCGTTCCGATCTCCGGCGGCATGACGGAGCGGCAGGTGACGCTGATGCAGGATTTCAAGCCGCGCATCATCATGGTCACGCCCTCCTACATGCTCTCCATCCTCGACGAATTCCGCAAGCACGGCATCGATCCGCGCGAAAGCTCGCTTGCCGTCGGCATTTTCGGGGCGGAACCGTGGACGAATGCGATGCGCGAGGAAATCGAGCAGGCCTTCGACATGCATGCCGTCGATATTTACGGTCTGTCGGAGGTCATGGGTCCCGGCGTCGCCAATGAATGCGTCGAGACAAAGGACGGGCTGCATATCTGGGAAGACCATTTTTATCCCGAGATCATCGATCCGGTGACCGGCGAAGTCTTGCCGGATGGCGAGATAGGCGAACTGGTGTTTACCACGCTGACCAAGGAAGGCCTGCCGATCATCCGCTACCGCACCCGCGATCTGACACGGCTGCTGCCCGGCACGGCGCGTTCCATGCGCCGCATGGAAAAGATCACCGGTCGCTCCGACGACATGATGATCCTGCGTGGCGTCAACATCTTCCCGACGCAGATCGAGGAGCAGATCCTCAAATGTCGCGGCCTCGCCCCGCATTTCCAGATCGAACTGACCCGCGCAGGCCGCATGGACAATATGACCGTCCATGTCGAATGTACGCTCGATGCGACAGACGAGGGTGCGCGGACCGGCTCGGCCAGGGAGCTTGCCCATCACATCAAGAGCGTGGTCGGCGTCTCCACCAAGATCCTTGTGCACGAACCAGGCGGCGTCGCCCGTTCCGAAGGCAAGGCGAAACGGGTGGTCGACAACCGTCCGAAAGAATGAACGACAGGATAGCCCAAGGTCGGGTTGACTGTGTATAGGGAGGGCGACCGCCCTCCCCGAACATCAGGAAAAACAGAGCAGGCACATGGCACGCACACGCGCAGTCGATTTCGAGGAAAAACAGCGCGGCATTCTCTCGAGTGCCGCGGCGGTGTTTGCCGAGATGGGCATGGAAAAGGCGTCCATGTCGATGATCGCCACGCACAGCAATGTCTCCAAGGCGCTGCTCTACCATTATTATCCGAGCAAGGATGCGCTGATCTTCGACATCGTGCGCACGCATCTTTCGGAACTGCAAAGCGCCATCGAAGCCGCTGACCGGCCGGATGCGCCGCCGCAGGAGCGGCTGCGGCAGCTGGTCAAAGCCGTGCTGAGCAATTACGAAGGCCGCGACAACGAACACAAGGTGCAGCTCAACGGCACCAGCGCACTTTCCCCCGAACAACTGACCGAATTGCAGGCAATCGAGCGGCAGATCGTCAAGCGTTTCTCAGGCGTCATCCGCGACATCAATCCCGATCTCGCCAAGGACCGGCCGCTGCTGATGCCCGTCACCATGTCGCTGTTCGGCATGATGAACTGGGTCTATATGTGGTTCCGTCCCAATGGGCCGATCACACGCGACGAATATGCCGATATCGCGACGACGCTGATCCTCGAAGGCGTCAAGGCCGTCAAGTAGGCCTCAACTCACGACATCCCTGCCGGTCGCCGCCACCGATTCCAGTCGCTCGGCAAATTCGCGCCGCAGCGTTCGGCGCAACTCGGCGGCCTTGTAGCGCCTGATATCGACGGGATCGGTGGCAACGAGTTCGGGAACGCGCACCGGCTTTCCCGCATCATCGACGGCGACCATTGTAAAATAACAGGAATTCGTATGCCGGCGGTGGCCGGAGCGAATGTTTTCCGCTTCGACGCGAATGCCGATCTCCATCGAGGTTCGGCCAGTGTGATTGACCGAAGCGCGGAAGGTGACGAGTTCGCCGACATGGATTGGCTCCTTGAACATCACCTGATCGACGGAAAGCGTCACCGCATATTGCTGCGAATAGCGCGAGGCGCAGGAGAAAGCGACGCGATCGAGCAGGTTCAGAAGCGCGCCACCATGGACCTTTCCGGAAAAATTCGCCATGTCGGGCGTCATCAATACGGTCATCTCCAGGCGGCGCGGATCCATTCGGTCACTCTCTCGTTTTGGCCACCATCGTCAGGACGTCGTATTGCGCGACGGTGGCGCCGGTTTGATTGGTCACCTTGCAATCCCAGCGCACCTCGCCGTGTTCGGCATTGGCGCGCGGGTTGATCTCCTTGCAGGTGAGCTGCACCTGCAACGTATCACCCGGATTGACCGGTGTCAGGAAGCGAAGATTGTCGACGCCGTAATTGGCCAGCACCGGACCGGGTGCGGGATCGACGAACAAGCCGGCGGCGAAGGAGACGATGAGGTAGCCATGCGCCACGCGGCCTTCGAAGAACGGGTTCGCCTTGGCGGCTTCCTCGTCCATATGGGCGTAGAACGTATCGCCGGTGAAATGGGCGAAATGCTCGATATCGTCGAGCGTCACTGTGCGCGTCGCGGTGATGAGCTGGTCGCCGATCCTGAGTTCCGCCAGCGATTTGCGGAACGGATGCTCGCCGCCCGCCCGTGCTTCCGCACCCGGCAGCCAGCGGTCGGTGACGGCGGAGAGCATGGTCGGCGCGCCTTGGATGGCGGTGCGCTGCATGTAGTGCTTGACCCCGCGCATGCCGCCCAGTTCCTCGCCGCCGCCGGCGCGGCCGGGGCCGCCATGGACGAGGCCCGGCAGCGGCGAACCGTGACCGGTGGACGTCTTGGCGCTGACGCGGTTGCCGATCATCACGCGACCATGGAAGGGCGCAAGGCCCAGCACCACCTCTTCGGCGAAGGCCGGATCGTTGGTGAAAACCGAGGCGACAAGGCTGCCCTTGCCACGCCGGGCAAGATCGACTGCGTCTTCCGCCGTGTCATAGGGCATGACGGTGCTGACCGGGCCGAAGGCTTCGACGTCGTGGATGGCGCGGGCCGAGCCCGGCTTGTCGCAATAGAGCAGCACCGGATTGAGGAAGGCGCCGGCTACGGCGTCGCCGGACTGGACGCTCGGATTGTCAGGATCGCCGGCGACGATTTCGGCGTCGGCCGAGAGATCGCGGATACGGGCGCGAACCTCCTCGCGCTGGTCGAGGCTGGCGAGCGGGCCCATGCGCACGGCCTCGTCGGTGGGGTTGCCGACTGCCGTCTTGGCAAGACGCGCGCCAAGGCTTTCGATGAGGGCCTCGCTATAGGCGCGCGGAGCGATGACGCGGCGGATGGCCGTGCATTTCTGGCCGGCTTTCACCGTCATCTCGCGGGCGACTTCCTTGACGAAGAGGTCGAATTCCTCGGTGCCGGGTGCTGCATCCAGGCCGAGCACGGCGGCGTTAAGACTGTCAGCCTCCATGGTGAAGCGCACCGAGTTTTCGATAATCGCCTTGTGGGTCTTGAGGCGCTCGCCGGTGGCGGCCGAGCCGGTGAAGGTGACGGCATCCTGCCCTTCGACATGATCGAGCAGGTCACCGACCGAGCCGCAGACGAGTTGCAAGGCACCTTCCGGCAAAATGCCGGTCTCGATAATGCGACGGACCATCAGTTCGGTGAGATAGGCCGTCTGGCTCGCCGGCTTGACGATGGCGGGAACGCCGGCCAGAAGCGTCGGCGCCAGCTTTTCCAGCATGCCCCAGCAGGGGAAGTTGAAGGCGTTGATGTGCACCGCGACGCCCTGCAACGGGGTCAGGATATGCTGCGCGGCGAAGGTGTTGTCCTTGGAGAGCGGCTCCACGTCGCCATCAAGCAGCACGCGGGTGTTCGGCAATTCGCGCCGGCCCTTGGAGGCATAGGAGAGCAGCGTGCCGATGCCGCCCTCGATATCGACCCAGCTATCGGCGCGGGTGGCGCCCGTGGCGGTTGAGAGCGCGTAAAACTCCTCCTTGCGCTCCATCAGCGCCTGGCCAAGCGCCTTCAGCATGGCGGCGCGCTCATGGAAGGACATGCGGCGCAGCGCAGGGCCGCCCTTGTCGCGGCCGTGGGCGAGGATCGCCTTGAAATCGATGCCGGAGGAATCGATGAAGGCGACCGGTGCGCCCGTGGAGGCGTCGAGCAGCGGCACACCTTCTTTCGCACCCGCAACCCACTGGCCGCCAACATAGCTTTCAAGCCGGCGCGGCCGGTTTGCCATGACGTTCATCGCCTCGTCCTTTCAGTTCAGGTTCAGTGCAGAAAGCTGCACATCCACATCCGCCCGCCATTCGGCAAGCAGCGTCTCGTTGGGAGTGTGTCGCAGGCCGAAGCGCGACAGGGTTTCGAAGCGGGCCGACCCGGAGTGGCCGAAGCTTGCGGCAACGCGCGGATACCAATAGGCAACCGCCGCATTGGCCTTTGCCCGGCCGTCCGTATCATCGATGATGCGGACAAGGCCGGCGAGACCGAGCTCGGCATGACGCGTCTCGCGTGGCAGGATGGTTCGAAAAGTTTCTGCAAGCGGCTGGTAGGAGACGCGCGACAGCTCCTTCAGCTGCAAGACGCTGGCGCGGCCCATCAGCACGTTCATGACGACGGCATCAACCCAGCCCTGCAGCGGATAATGGAAGACGGAGAGGCGCATATCGCCCTCCCGCCTGACAGCACCGATATCGGCGTCGCGCGCGAGCCGTTCCGCCCAGGGGTGATGCACGGCATAGCGGCCGCCATCGGCACCGAAGGTTTCCATGATTTTCAGAATCTTGCCGGCATGATCGGCTTTTTCCAGCACGATGCGGGCAGCGGAAATACGCTCCTGAATGCCCGGCGCATCGTTGATCGTATCGGCGAAACCGGCGGAACCGGCTAATTCGCTATCGACGAAACTCGCCATCAGCCGCAGCAACTCGCCACGATAGCGCGGCGGCACGTTGGCGGGCGAGGTCAGGACACCGCCCTGCGCCAGATAATCCTCGATCGGCATCGTATCGGACATGACGCCTTCTCCTACTGGTCGTAGCTGACGACGATACGGTCGGTGAGCGGGTAGCACTGGCAGGTCAGCACATAACCCTGGCGCACCTCGTAATCCTCGAGCGCATGGTTGGTTTCCATCTCGACTTCACCTTCGAGCACCTTGGCGCGGCAGGTGGAGCAGACACCCGCCTTGCATGCATAGGGGGCGTCCATCGCATTTTCGAGCGCTGCCTCGAGCAGGCTCTGACCCTGCTTGGGAAACTTGAAGGTGCGCGCCGCGCCGTCAAGCGTCACGGTCGCCTCGCATGTACCGGCATGATCGGCGCCACTGGCCTGCTCGACCTTCCGGCGCGCACGGCCGGGCTGCGAGGAGGCGAAGAGTTCGAACTTGATCTGCTCGTCGCGCAGGCCGTGTTCACGAAGGGCGGCGGCGATGGCCAGCATCATCGGCTCCGGGCCGCAGATGAAGGCGGTGGCGATCGACTTGATGTCGATCCAGCTCTTGAACAGCGCCGCGCATTTCTCGCCGTCGATGCGGCCGGTGAAGAGATCGATGTCCTGCGCCTCGCTTTCGAGGATGTGCAGCACGGAGAAGCGGCCGAGATAGAGGTTCTTGAGGTCCTCCAGCTCCTCGCGGAACATGATCGAGCTGATCTGGCGATTGGCGTAAACAAGCGTGAAGCGGGCGCGCGGCTCGCGTGACAGCACCGTCTTGATGATCGAGAGAACCGGCGTGATGCCGCTGCCGCCGGCAAAGCCGAGATAGTGTTTTGACACCTCCGGCTCCAGCGCCGTGAAGAAGGCGCCCATCGGCGGCATGGCCTCCAGCGTATCGCCGGGTTTCAGGCTTTCGTTGACCCATGTGGAGAAGCAGCCGCCGTCGACGCGCTTGATGCCGACTTTCAGCACGCCCTCGTCCTTGCCGGCGCAGATCGAATAGGAGCGGCGCAGCTCCTCGTCCTCGAATTTGCGGCGAAAGGTCAGGTACTGGCCTTGGGTGAAATCGAAGGCAGCGCGGTCCTCGTCGGAGGGCGCAAGCGTGACCACGACCGCATCGCGCGTCTCGCGGCGAACGTCGGTGACGG
Source organism: uncultured Rhizobium sp. (assembly GCA_945952045.1). Lineage (GTDB taxonomy): Bacteria > Pseudomonadota > Alphaproteobacteria > Rhizobiales > Rhizobiaceae > Metarhizobium. The sequence continues at coordinate 109,558 of CAMFHE010000001.1, read as the reverse complement.
TCAGGGGGTGAAAACGTGCCATGCGCGGGCCCTCTTTCTATGGGGTCAGATGCACTTGAAATAGTCGAACGGTTCCAGGCAGTCGGTGCAGCGATAACTCGCCTTGCAGGGCGTCGAGCCGAACTGGCTGATCTTTTCCGTATTCGCCGAGCCGCAGCGCGGACAGGCGATGGTCAAATTGGAGCGGCCGGAGAGACGGTCGATGCGTTTCATCAAGATGCCATCGGCGGCCGTGCCGTCGATCGGCGGGGCGATGCCGTAGTCGCGCAGTTTTTCGCGGCCCTCGGCGCTAATCCAGTCCGTCGTCCAGGCGGGCGAGAGACGGCGCTCCAGCTTCACCTTGTCGAGGCCCTTTCCGGTGAGCGCCGTCTCGATATCGAGATTGATGATCGTCGTGGCGGGACAGCCCGAATAGGTCGGCGTCACCGTCACCACCAGCGTATCCTCCCGCCACTCGACATCGCGGATGATGCCGAGGTCCGTCAGCGAAATAACCGGGATTTCCGGGTCCGGCACTTCGGATAACCAGTGCCAGACCTCCTTGACCGAGGGACGAAGCGCCGGGTCCATCGCCGCCTCCTACCAGGTCGCGCCCGGATAGGCGCGCTGCAGGAACTGCATCTCGGTGAGGATGAAGCCGAGATGCTCGGTATGAACGCCGCGCCGGCCGCCCTTGTGCATGTAGCCGTCGGCCGGCTTCTTCAGCGTGCCTTCGGAGAGCGTCTCGGCGACGATCTCGTCCCAGCCGGCCTTGAGGCTTGCGGGGGCCGGGGTGATGCCGGCTTCGACCAGTTCCGCATCCAGCGCATCGCTCATGAACATCTCGCCGGTGAAGGGCCAGAGTTCATCCAGCGCCTCCTGCATGCGGCGGTGGCTTTCCGCCGTGCCGTCGCCGAGGCGGATGACGAGGTCGCGGCTGCGGTCGAGATGGTAGGAGACTTCCTTGAACGCCTTTTCCGCGATCTCGGCGATACGGGTGTCGGAAGACCCCTTCAGCGCCTTCAGGAGCAGATAATGCCAGGCGTCGAACAGGAACTGCCGCATCAGCGTCTTGCCGAAATCGCCGTTCGGGCGCTCGACGAGCAGGATGTTGCGAAAGTCGTAGCCGTCGCGGAGATAGGCGAGGTCGTCGGCCGAGCGGCCCTTGCCCTCCACCTCGCCGGCAAGGCCGAGCCAGAGTTGCGTCTGGCCGATCAGGTCGAGAGCGGTGTTGGCGAGCGCGATATCCTCCTCCAGCGCGGGCGAATGACCGCACCATTCGGAAACGCGATGGCCGAGGATCAGCGTGTTGTCGCCGATGCGCAGCAGGAATTCGAGAAGCGCCGCGCTTGCCATCACATGTGCCCCACTTCGTCCGGAATGTCGAAGAAGGTCGGGTGACGATAGACCTTGGAGTTCGACGGATCGAACAGCGGGCCCTTTTCCGAGGGCGCGCTGGCGGTGATCTCGGAGGATTTCACCACCCAGATGCTGACGCCCTCGTTGCGGCGCGTATAGACGTCGCGGGCGTTGTTGATCGCCATTTCGGCGTCGGGCGCATGCAGGCTGCCGACATGGCGATGGTTGAGGCCGTGCTGGCCCCGGATGAAAACTTCCCAAAGCGGCCATTCGCTGGACATCGTGCTCTCTCCCTTACTCAGCGGCGATCTTGGCGGCGGCGCGGCGGTCGGCCGCCTTTTCGGCATGAGCCGTCAGGCCGTCGCGGAACCAGGCGCCGTCATTCCAGGCCTTCTTGCGGGCGTCGAGGCGCTCCGCATTGCAGGGGCCGTTGCCGGCGATCACGTTGAAGAATTCTTCCCAGTCCGGCTCGCCGAAATCGTGGCCGCCCTTTTCCTCGTTCCACTTGAGGTCCGGGTCCGGCACGGTGAGGCCGAGATATTTTGCCTGCGGCACCGTCTGGTCGACGAATTTCTGGCGCAGCTCGTCGTTGGAGTTCTGCTTGATCTTCCAGGCCATCGACTGGGCCGAATGCACGGAGGCGTCGTCCGAGGGGCCGAACATCATCAGCGACGGCCACCACCAGCGGTTCAGCGCATCCTGCACCATGGCCTTCTGGGCCGGCGTGCCCTTCACCATCTTCATCAGCACGTCGTAACCCTGGCGCTGGTGAAAGCTCTCTTCTTTGCAAATTCGCACCATGGCCCGCGCATAGGGGCCGTAGGAACAGCGCTGCAGCGGCACTTGGTTCATTATGGCGGCGCCATCGACCAGCCAGCCGATTGCGCCAATATCGGCCCAGGTCAGCGTCGGATAGTTGAAGATCGAGGAATACTTCGCCTTGCCGGAATGGAGCTGCTCATACATCTCGTCGCGGCTGATGCCGAGCGTTTCGGCGGCGCAGTAGAGATAGAGGCCGTGGCCCGCCTCGTCCTGCACCTTGGCGAGCAGGATCGCCTTGCGCTCCAAAGTCGGGGCACGGGTGATCCAGTTGCCTTCCGGCAGCTGGCCGACGATTTCCGAATGGGCGTGCTGGCTGATCTGGCGGATCAGCGTCTTGCGGTAGCCTTCCGGCATCCATTCCTTCGGCTCGATCTTCTGGCCGGCGTCGATCCGCTCCTGAAAGGCGCGCTCCACGGGGTCCATCTCGTCGAGGGACCGGACGCGGGCGGCGTCAGTCTTTACCATCTGTGCGTACATGGTCTTTCCCCTTGGCTTTCCGCGTCAGACGCGTTCGAGAATGATGGCGATGCCCTGGCCGACGCCGATGCACATGGTACACAGTGCATAACGCCCGCCTTGGCGGTGGAGCTGATAGGCGGCCGTCGTGACAAGCCGCGCGCCGCTCATGCCGAGTGGATGGCCAAGCGCGATGGCGCCGCCGTTCGGGTTCACATGCGGCGCATCATCCGGCAGGCCGAGATCGCGCAGAACGGCGAGCGCCTGCGAGGCAAAGGCCTCGTTGAGTTCGATGACGTCCATCTGGCCGAGCGTGAGGCCGGCGCGCTCCAGCACCCGGCGCGTCGCTGGTGCCGGACCGAAACCCATGATGCGTGGCTCAAGCCCCGCCGCCGCCATGGCGACGATGCGCGCCTTCGGCGTCAAGCCTTGCGCCTTGGCGGTCGCCTCATTGGCGATGAGCAACGCGGCCGCGCCGTCATTGACACCAGAGGCGTTGCCGGCGGTCACCGAGAGGTCTGGTCCGTTGACGCCCTTCAGCTTTGCAAGCTGTTCGGCTGTCGTGCCGGGACGGGGATGCTCGTCGGTATCGACAACCAGCGGATCGCCCTTCTTCTGCGGCACATGCACCGGCACGATCTCATCGGCGAAAAACCCGGCCTCGTGCGCGGCGGCCCAGCGGGCCTGGCTGCGGGCGGCAAAGGCGTCCTGGTCCTCGCGGCTGACGGCAAAATCTGCGGCGACATTGTCGGCCGTCTGCGGCATGGAATCGACGCCGAAGGCTTTTTTCATCTTCGGGTTGACGAAGCGCCAGCCAATGGTCGTATCGTAGACCGCATTCGAACGGGAAAAGGCACTTTCGGCCTTGGGCATGACGAAGGGCGCGCGGCTCATGCTCTCGACCCCGCCGGCGATGACGAAATCGCAGTCGCCGGCGCGGATGGCGCGGGCGGCCATGCCGACGGCATCCATGCCGGAGCCGCAGAGGCGGTTGACGGTGGTTGCAGGAATGGAAACGGGAAGGCCAGAGAGCAGGACGGCCATGCGGCCGACATTACGGTTGTCCTCGCCCGCCTGATTGGCGCAGCCATAGATGAGATCGTCCACCTTTGACCAATCAACGCCAGGGTTTCGCGTCATCAGCCCGGAAAGCGGCACGGCGGCCAGATCATCGGCGCGCACCGACGACAACAGCCCGCCATAACGGCCAATCGGTGTACGAACGGCATCGCAGATAAAGGCTTCGGACACGCGGCTTCCTCCCTGGCACCGAAGATCGGTATCCTGACATGAGAATTAACCGACCGATCGGTCACTTATTTAGCACTCGATACGTCACAAATCAATCGCCATTTCTGATTTTTCTGTGACGCTTTGAGTTGGCCGCACCCAGCATAGCATAAAGGCAGCATTTTTCGTGTGAAAACCGCGCTAGGACGCGCTCCGCAACAGGTCCAACCGCCGCGACGTCGCGTCGCTTACCTCCGCCAGCCCCCCATCTGCCGTCACGAAATGACGGGCGACATGCCTATCCGCCTCGGGAGACAGGCGCAGATAGAGATCGGCAAAACGGCGGCGCGCTTCCTCTCCCGGCCAGTTGGACGGCAAGGCGGCCGGCGGCAAACGCGGATCGCGCAGCACGACGAGACGGAAATGATGCACCAGCAGCAATCGGGCAACAAGGCTATCTGCCGGGCTCAACCGCGCGCCGCCCGCCAGCATTCCGGCCAGCCGGTCGAATTGCGCGATAAATCGGAGATAGGCCTCGGCGTGGCGCGCGAGGTTCCAATGGTCGGCGGCGAAAGCGCCGAGCTCTGCCTCGCCGCTCGCAACCTCGCTCCGAAAGACGACGGCCGGCTGTTTCAGCATCGGCAGCGCCCGGGCGCCGACCGCCAGACGCGGCCCGAGCCGGGCATGACCTGCCCGCTCCAGCATCTGCATCGCCTCCTCCGGCGCATCGCCGGTCAGCTGCACGAAATGCCATTCCGCCGTTTCGGGCGGACCGAACAGCAGCCGGGCGGCGGCGGCGAAATCCGCTCGCGCCGGCGCGGCGAGCCGATAGAAGCTGCGGCGCCCCTCCCGCTCTCCGGAAAGCTGACCGGCGGCGACAAGACGCGAAACGGCGGTGCGCACCAGCGTTTCACTGATCCCGACCTCGGAGCAGGTCTCGATGAGATTACCGGTCCAGACGACGCCGCCGCGCGGCTCGACCACGTCGCCATAAATGGTGACGATGAAACCCGCCGCCTTCAGCGGGCTCTCTTCGAGAATGCCTTGCAGCCACGTCGTCAATGCTGATCCATTCCAGTATTCCTGTCCCGATCCGGATGATCGATTCCTAACGTAAACGCAGGCCTCGTGAAACGCCGTATCGGCAATGATCCTCATGCTCCAGCGCTGGAAAAGTCGGCGGTCGCCAACGATCCGTGGTATTCTCCTGCATCCTCACGCCGATGGAAGGTGATCGCAATGCTGGACGCCGACAAGGTTTTTGCGGGCTCGGTCCCGGAGAATTACGACCGCTACATGGTGCCATTGATTTTCGAACCCTATGCTGTTGATCTGGCGCGGCGCGCGGCGTCTTTCTCACCCCGCGCCGTCCTGGAAACCGCGGCCGGCACGGGCGCCGTCACCCGCACCCTGGCGCCGCAATTGCCCGCCGATGCCCGCTATGTGATCACCGACCTCAACCAGCCGATGCTTGATTACGCCGCCTCGCGACAACCGCCAGACAGCCGCATCGAGTGGCGGCAGGCCGACGCGATGTCGTTGCCATTCGACGATGCGAGCTTCGATATCGTCATCTGCCAGTTCGGAGCGATGTTCTTTCCCGACCGCACGGCAGCCTATCGCGAAGTGAAACGCGTTTTGAAACCCACGGGACGGTTTCTGTTCAACGTTTGGGATCGCATCGAGGAAAATGTCTTCGCTCATGACGTGACCAATGCGCTGGCGCAGATCTTTCCGGACGATCCGCCGCGCTTTCTCGCCCGCACGCCGCATGGCTACCATGACACTGACCTGATCCGCCGCGATCTCGCAGACGCAGGTTTCTCTGACGTGGAAATCGATACGAAGGCCGATCAAAGCCGTGCGCCCTCGCCCCGCATACCGGCGCTCGCCTTCTGTCAGGGAACGGTTCTTCGCACCGAAATCGAGGCGCGGGACGCCGGAAAACTCGCCGCCGCGACGGACCATGCAGAGGCGGCGCTCGCGGCCCGGCATGGCAACGGCCCGGTCTCCGGTAAAATTCAGGCTCATGTGATCGTCGCGACGGCATAGCGCCGACAGGGTTTTTCAACTCTAACTTTCTGTTTTTGCGCCGGTCCGGGTGCAAAACCGCTTCGCACTTTCGTGGGAATTGCTTTAGCGTCGGCTCGCCGATTCCCGCACGCAACTGGACCGAATGCCCAAGGAACCCGAAGATACGATTGCCAGCCGCATCAGCCGCATTCTTGCGGATCGCATCGTACGTGGCGAACTCACTTCCGGCGAACGGCTGCGGCAGGACCATATTGCCGAGGAATTCAACACCAGCCATGTTCCCGTTCGTGAAGCTTTTCGGCGGCTCGAGGCGCAAGGGCTTGCCTTCAGCGAACCGCGGCGTGGCGTCCGAGTCGCCTCCTTCAACTTCGAGGACGTGCGTGAGGTTGCCGAAATGCGTGCGGCGCTTGAGGTTCTGGCGCTACGCCACGCGGCAAAACACCTGACGCCGGCCATTCTCGAGGCTGCGGAACAGGCGACGAAGGACGGTGACGACGCGGCTGACGTTCATACCTGGGAAGAAGCCAATCGACGGTTTCATCGGCTGATCCTCACCCCTTGCAACATGAAACGGCTGCTGAGCTCAATCGACGACCTGCATGCCGCGAGCGCCCGCTTCCTGTTTTCTGCCTGGCGTTCCGGCTGGGAAAGACGCACCGACCAGGATCACCGCGCCATCCTGACAGCCCTTCGCCACGGCAAGGTGGAGGAGGCCGCAAGCATCCTCCAGAAGCATGTTCAGTGGATCGGCCGCTTCCCCAATGCCCGCAAACCGGGTGGGCCGGAAGCTTTTGCCATCGTTGGCTAAAAATTATAGATAATTTTTCGAAGAAAAATATCTCAATATTCTCCGATATTTAAAGGTTGAATCAGCGCGAAATGGCGACGCTTATTGCCGTTTCACGTCAATTCCCCTTGCGCAATTTTCAGAGTCATCTCATAAAAATAGACGACAGTGCAAAATTATCTATAATTTTATGAGGAGAGTTTCATGCCCATGTCAGACCAAGCCCGCTCGCTTGCCTTCGATCCCCGGCAGCTTGCCGCGCGGCCGGTGGCGGTCAAGTTTCTGTTTGTCCTGGCCGGCACACTGGCGCTGGCTGCGGCATCGCAGATCTCGGTGCCGATGGTGCCGGTGCCGATCACCATGCAAACCTTCGCGGTCACGATGATCGGAGCACTCTATGGATGGCGTCTCGGCACGCTGACGGTGCTGGCCTGGCTTGGCGAAGCGATGCTCGGCGCGCCTGTTCTTGCAAACGCCTCCGGCGGGCTTGCGCCCTTTGCCGGCCCGACGGCGGGCTACCTCGTCGCCTTCCCGATCATGGCGCTGATGGTCGGTTGGCTGGCCGAGCGCGGCTGGACCGGCGATCGCGTGGTCATGAGCTTTGTGGCGCATCTTGGCGCCAATATCCTGTGCCTGGCGCTCGGCGGTCTTTACCTGGCTTCGATGATCGGCGCGGAAAAGAGCTGGCTGCTCGGCGTCGCGCCCTTCATTCTCGGCGGCGTGCTGAAATCGGCACTAGCCACTGCGGTCCTCAAGGGCATCCGCATCTATAGCGGCAAGGCCAGCCTGCGCTGATCCCGTAAGGTCTTCCAGGAAATTCGGCCGGAGCGACCAAAGTCGTCTCCGGCCGATATCGTTCAAGGTCAGGCGAAGGCGTGGGCCGCGGCGGTATCGAAGGTGAGCCAAGCCTGCTCGCCGCGCGCCAGGCTGGAGATAGCCTCATGGCCGAACGGCAGACGCACGGCAAGATCGGCGCCGCTCTTGGTCGCCGTGCTGACCTCGACATTGTTTCCGAGGAAGGTGATGTCGCGCACCGTCACCGCCAACCCTGCCGGCACGGCCGCCCTCGAGAGCGAAAGCCGTTCCGGCCGCAGCATCAGGGAGGCCTTTGCGCCCTTGGCCGGCGCGCCATGCAGCGGCACGCCCTCGACGACCGCGCCATCCCCCAGCGAAAGCTTCGCCTTGCCCGCATCCATGGTGATAACGGACGCGTCGAGGAAGTTGCTGTCGCCGATAAAGCCGGCGACGAAGCGGGTTGCCGGATTGGAATAAAGTTCCGGCCCGGTGCCGATCTGGTCGATTTCGCCCTGGCTGAACACCGCGATGCGATCGGAGAGGCGCAGCGCCTCTTCCTGATCATGCGTGACATACAGGATGGTCACGCCGGTTTCTTGATGGATACGGCGGATCTCGAACTGGATCTCCTCGCGCAGCTTCTTGTCGAGGGCCGAGAGCGGCTCGTCCATCAGCAGGACCGGGGGATTGTAAACCAGCGCGCGCGCAAGCGCGACGCGTTGCTGCTGGCCGCCGGACATCAGCGCCGGCATACGGTCTTCGAAACCTTCCAGGCGCACGAGTTTCAGGGCAGCCTTCACGCGGTCGGCGATTTCGGCCTGCGGGCGACGTCGGATGCGCAGCGGAAAGGCGACGTTCTCGCCGACGGTCAGATGCGGAAACAGCGTATAGCGCTGGAATACCATGCCGATATTGCGCTTGTGGGACGGGGTCGCCAACAGGCTCTGGCCCTTGAGCTGGATATCGCCGCCGCTCGGATCCTGGAAGCCGGCGAGAATATAGAGGGTCGTCGACTTGCCGGAACCGGACGGCCCGAGAAAGGTCATGAACTCGCCTTCGGCAATATCCATGCTGACATTCTTTACGGCCGTCACCGCGCCATAGGTCTTGCGGATGCCGCGAATGCTGAGAAAGGGTTGGGTCATGCTTTTCGTCCCTTGCGGAAGAGCGCCGCGACGATCATCAGGAGGATCGTAAAGGCAATGAGCAGTGTGGAGGCGGCGGCAATCACCGGCGTCAGGTCCTGCCGCAGCGTCGACCAGATCTTGACCGGAAGCGTCTGCAATGTCGGGCTTGCCATGAAGATCGCCAGCACCACCTCGTCCCAGGAGGCAAGGAAGGAGAAGACGGCGGCGCCGAAAATACCGTGACTGACGGCTGGCACCGTGACGCGCAGACGCGCCTCCCAGGGGCTTGCGCCGCAGAGAATGGCCGCATCCTCGATAGAACGGTCAAACCCTTCGAGCGCATTGCCGATCGAGATGATCGAAAACGGCAGCGCGATCAGCAGATGGGCAATAATGAAGGCAATCGTCGTGCCGGCCAGACCGAGCTTGAGGAAAAGCGCATAGAGCGCAACGGCGAGAACCACGACCGGCAGGATCATCGGTGTCAGGAAAAGGGCGCGGATCGCATCCCGGCCGACAAAACGGCCGCGGTCGAGGCCGAGTGCGGCGAGAAAGCCGATGACCACCGACAGCACGGTGACGATTGCCGCGATCTTGAGGCTGGTCAGCGCCGAATAGAGCCAGCGCGGATCGGCAAACAGGTCCTGATACCATTTGAACGTCCAGGACGGCGGCGGAAAGATCAGCCATTGCGACGAGCCGAAGGACAGCGCCGCGATGAAGACGATGGGCAGGATCAGAAACAGGCAGACCAGGACGGCGATGCCGATGAGGACGCCGCGCCACGCGCCGAGCTTGTCGAAATCGAGCAGCATGACTAACTCCCTCCGGCCGTTTTGAAATATTTGAGCTGAACCGCATAGATCGCCAGCGTCACGACGAGAAGCACCAGAGCGGCGGCGCCACCCATGCCCCAATTGACCAGCGACTGGACGAATTGCGCGACGAGTTCGGCAAGCATCATGTTCGAGGTGCCGCCAAGCAAGGCGGGCGTGACGAAATAGCCAAGCGACATGACGAAGACCATCAGCGCGCCGGCGGCGATCCCCGGCAGAGACAGCGGCAGCAGCACACGGACGAGACACTGCATCTTCGTCGCGCCGCACAAGGCGGCTGCGCGCAGGATAGCCGGATCGATGGAGCGGATGACGCCCATCAGCGGCAGGATCACGAAGGGCAGCATGATATAGGTCATGCCGATGGTGACGCCGACGAGATTGTTGACCAGCGCCAGCGGCTGATCGATGAGGCCGAGCCCCATCAGCGTCTTGTTGATCACCCCGGTGCGCTGCAAAAGCACCATCCAGGCATAGGTGCGCGCCAGAAGGTTCGTCCACATCGACAGGATGATGATGGCGAGCAGCAGTCGCGACCAGCGCTCCGGCATGATCGCCAGCAGCCAGGCGACGGGATATCCGATGACGATGGAGACGATGGTCACAACGCCGGCGACGATGAAGGTATTGAGGAAGACACGCAGATAGGTCGTCGAGCCCAGAAGCGTCGCATAGTTCTGCAGGCCGAATTGCGGCTCCAGCACGCTGCGCATCAGAAGCATGAACACAGGCACGATGAAAAAGAGGGCGATGAGCAGTAGTGCCGGCACGAGGTAGCCGAAATTGCCCTCACGTTTGGTCTTGACGGCGCCCGTCGCGAGCGTAACAGCCATGGTCGATGATCCCTTGGATTGGGAAGCGGACCGGCGAAACGCCGGGCCGCCTTTGTCTTGCCCGCCCTGGTATGGGGAGATGCTTGTCATTTTGCCTGCCAGGCGTACCAACGGGTACCAATGTCATCGCGGTGCTCGGCCCAGTAATACATGTCGGCATTGACCTGGGTATCGGCCTGCATGTCGGGCAGGGTCTTGCGAAGCGCGGGATCCATCTGCGCGGCGGAGTCGACATTGATCGGCGCATAGCCGGTAGCGGCAGCGAACTTCGCCTGCGCTTCGCCGCTCGTCGCATAAGCGATGAACTTCATGGCCGCATCCTTGTTCTTCGCGCCCTTGGGCACGACGAGGCTGTCTGCGGCGGTGATGTTGTGATCCCAGGACGCGTCGACCGTAACGCCCGTCTGGGCAAGCGCCGTCAGGCGGCCATTCCAGAAGGAGCCGTAGGGCGCTTCGGCCGATGCCAGCAGCTGCTGCGACTGTGCGCCGCTATCCCACCAGACGATATCGGACTTGATCGTATCGAGCTTCTTGAAGGCGCGATCGAGATCGAGCGGATAAAGCTTGTCTGCGGGAACGCCGTCAGCCAGCAAGGCCGCTTCGATCACGCCCGGCGCCGACCACTTGTAGAAGGTGCGCTTGCCGGGAAATTTGGCGGTGTCGAACAGATCGGCCCAGGTCTTCGGGCAGGCCTTGACCGCATCCTTGTTGCAGCCGATCACGAAGGAATAATAGAAGCTGCCGACGGAGAAATCGGTGACGAAACGCGGATCGAGCTTCGACTTGTCGATGACCGAAAAGTCGAGCTTTTCGAGAAGGCCGGCATTGCCGGCCTGCACGGCGTAATCACCCTCGACATCGACGGCATCCCAGGTGACGTTGCCGGCCTCGACCATGGCTTTGATCTTGCCGTAGTCGGTCGGGCCATCCTGGGTGACGGTCACGTTGCTTTTCGCCGAGAAATTATCGGCCCAGTTTGCCTTCTGTGCATCCTGCGTGGTGCCGCCCCAGCTGGTAAACACCATGTCCTCGGCCTTGGCGATGCCGGCAAAGCCGAGCGTCGTGGTCAGGAGTGCGATTGCTGCAATGTTCTTCATGTTTTTATGCTCCCAGTTCGGTTGATTATGTCGTCAGATCGGTGCGCTGCCGCCGAGCGGCGAAAAAGCGGCGGGGATCATGATCTTGTTGTCCGCCGTCACGATCAGGTCGCGGATTTTCGGCAGAAAGGCCTGCCATGCGGGATCGCTTGCAAGGCGGGCGCGGCGGGCCTGCCGGTCGTCCAGGCTCTCGAAACCCCAGATGTGAACGATTTCGTTGATCGGGCCGATCTCGGAGGAGAAATAGCCGACGAGATTGCCGAGATGGCTTTTCTGGATAGCGATCCCCTCTTCGCCGACCACTTTCAGATAGCCGGGAATGGCGCCGTTCTTCAGCCGATAGGTTCTGATCTCGTAGAACATCGGTTCACCGCATCACGAAGGGGTCGGGGATCGGATCGTCCGATGTTCTCAGCCACACCGTTTTGGTCCGGGTGTAATCGAGCGCGGCTGCAATTCCGCCCTCACGGCCGTGTCCCGACTGACCATAGCCGCCGAACGGCGCGATCGGCGAGACGGCGCGATAGGTGTTGACCCAGACGATGCCGGCGCGGATGCGGCGGATCATGCGGTGCGCGCGCGACAGGTTCTGCGTGAACACACCGGATGCGAGGCCGTAGCGCGTTGAATTGGCAAGCTGAACTGCCTCGTCTTCATTGTCGAAGGAGACGACCGACAGAACCGGCCCGAACAACTCCGTCTGTACGGATGGCGCGGTCACGCCGTCGCAATCGAGGATCGTCGGCCGATAATAGAAGCCTTCGCCTTCGACGGCGCTTGCCCCGGTGACCGCTTTGGCGCCGGCCGCAATCGAGCGTGCGACCACCTCTTCGATCCCGTCGCGCTGGCGGCGGGTGCAGAGCGGCCCGACCTCGGTCGCCATGTCGAGCGGCGATCCGATCCGGATCGCCTCGGCTTTGGCCTTGAGCAGCGCAAGGAACTTGTCCTTGACGGAGGCCTCGACCAGGAGGCGCGAGCCGGCGACGCAGCTCTGGCCGGTCGCGGCGAAGATGCCGGCGACCTGGGCATTGGCGGCGCTGTCGAGGTCGGCATCGGCAAAGACGATGAAGGGCGATTTGCCGCCCAGTTCCAGCGAGGTGCTGGCCAGGTTTTCGGCGGAATTGCGCACCACATGCGCCGCCGTCGACGGACCGCCGGTAAAGGCGATATGGGCGACGCCCGGATGGCGCGTCAGCGCACTGCCGCAGGCCGGTCCGAAGCCGGTGAGAATATTGACGACGCCGGGCGGGAAACCGGCCTCATGCACGAGGCGGGCAAATTCCAGCATCGGGGCCGGGCCATCCTCGGAGGCCTTGACGACCAGCGTGCAGCCGGCCGCAAGGGCGGGGCCGATCTTCACGGCAGACAGGAAAAGCTGGCTGTTCCACGGCACGACCGCCGCCACCACGCCGACCGGCTCGCGCCGCGTCCAGACATCCATGTCGGCCTTGTCGATGGCAAGCGTCGCGCCCTCGATCTTGTCGGCGAGACCGGCATAATAACGGTAGTATTCAGCGACATAGGCGATCTGCGCCGAGGTCTCGCGAATGATCTTGCCGGTGTCGCGGGTTTCCAGCTCGGCCAGCCGGCCGGCATTCGCCTGCACCAGATCGGCAAGGCGATAGAGCAGCTTGCCCCGCGCCGTTGCGGTCATGGCCGGCCACGGGCCGCTCCAGAGCGCCCGTTCGGCAGCGGTGACGGCGCGGTCGACATCGGCCTCGCGCGCCTCGGGCATCGACGCCCAGACGGCACCGGTGGCCGGATCGATGGAATCGAAACGGGCAGAGCCGTCATCGAAAGCGCCGTCGATATATTGCTGAAACGTCTGCATAGTCACCTCAGCGGAAAGCCGGCATGACATCGGCGATGAAACGTTCGAGCGACGCCTTCTTACGCTCGAAACTCATGCCGGTGTCGATCCAGAAGGAATATTCGTCGTAGCCTAGATCCTCGTAGACCTTGACGCGCCCGATCACCTCGTCCGCCGTGCCGATCGGCATGTTCTCGCGCATCTTCTGCGGCGTGAGGTTGGGATTGGCGGCAAGCTCTTCGTCGGAAAGGCGCTCGATCAGGCCCTGGCTGATCGGCCGTTCGTTCCTGAACCATGCGAAGAAGTAGTTGTAATAGGTGCTGATTTCCTTCGCGGCCTGCGCGATATCGGCCTCGTCAGAGCCGACATAGGTATGCTGGAGCAGCATGATCTTCGGCCGCGGTACACTCGGCGCTTTCGCGCAGGCCGCGTTGAAGCGCTCCATCAGGCTGGCGATCTCCGCCTCACCGTTGGCGAGCGGCGTGCATTGCACGTTGCAGCCGTTGGACACCGCGAATTCATGGCTGTTGGGATCGCGCGCGGCCACCCAGATCGGCGGGTGCGGCTGTTGCTGCGGCTTGGGCGCCGAGGTGGTTTTCGGAAATTTCCAGAATTCGCCGTCATGGGCGTAATCGCCCTCCCAGAGGCCTTTGACCGCCGGGATCAACTCGCGCATGCGCTGGCCGGCGCCCCAGGCATCGAGCCCCGGCAGAAGCCGCTCGTATTCGAAACTATAGGCGCCACGGGCAATGCCGATATCGAGCCGGCCATCTGCGATGATGTCGGTCATTGCAGCTTCGCCAGCCAGCTTGATCGGGTGCCAGAAGGGGGCGATCACGGTGCCGGTGCCGAGGCGCACATTGCTGGTGCGGCGCGCGAGGTCGGCGATGTTGACGAAGGGATTGGGCGCAATGGTGAAATCCATGGCGTGGTGTTCGCCGGTCCAGATCGCATGCATCCCGCCCTTGTCGGCGATCTCGCAAAGCGCGATGAACTCGTCATAGAGTTCCCGGTGCGCTTGGCTGGCATCCAGCCTTTCCATATGAACGAACAACGAGAATTTCATGGATGTCACCCTTTCGTGGCCACGGCGTGGACGCGGCCCTTGTCCTGATTGCCGAAATAGACGCCGAAATTGCCGAGCGTGCATTCCTGCGCATATCGCTTGAGAATATCGCGAACGGCGCTATCGGCGATGGCATCAATGGGAAGCGCCTGCAACGGGAAGAGCTGCCCGCTCTTCAGAGCGCCCTCGCCCAGTGCCGCACGATAGACCACATGCTGACGACCCGTCTTGGTGTCTTCGTAAACGGAATAGAGAAGGCCCGGCTGGAGCGCAGGGCCGACCGCTCCGGCGACATATGCCTCCAGCGCATCCATGCCGTCGCTTTCCGCCTTTTCGACGAAAGGCAGCGTCCAGCCGCCCTTGCCGTCCTCGACGAGCAGGATATTGCCGTCGCGCTCCGCCACCGCGCCGAGCACGAGGCTGCCATCCGCATTGGCGAGAAGGCTGCGTTCAGCCATCGTCGGCGTGAAATATCCGCCGCGCGCATAGCCAAGACCAGTCTTGCCGCTGTTTTCGAACGCTTCGACGCGCCCGACGAGAATGACGTGATCGCCGGCATCGACTACGTCATGCGTCGAGCAATCGAACCAGGCGGCGACATCGGCAAACACCGGCGCGCCGAAGGGGCCGGAGGTCCACTCCACGGCGGCGAACCGATCCTCGACCGGCCGCGCGAAGGTGTTGGACACATCCTTCTGCGCTTCGGAGAGAATATTCACGCCAAAACCCTTCGCGCCGGTCAGCGTCACGTAATTGCGCGAGGTCTTCGCCAGGCAGACGAGCAGCAGCGGCGGGTCGAGCGAAACGCTCGTGAAACTATTGGCGGTAAAGCCGATGGGCGCGCCAGTCGCATCCACCGTTGTGACCACGGTCACGCCGGTCAGAAATGCACCGAAGGCATCGCGCAACGCTCTGGGGTCTGATGTCATAGTCTCCTCCGGTGGTTTCAGCGTTCGGCAAGCCAGTCGCTCAGCGCCGCCGTCACATCCTCCGGCGCCGTAAGGTTCACCATATGGCGATGGCCTTCGATGACCACCGCGCGTCCGCGCGGCGCGGCCTCAGCCATCTCGCGCGCCATTTCAGCCGTCGAGTTCAGATCGCCGTCGCTGGTCAGAAACAGCGCCGGGCACGTCACCTGCGGCCAGCAGTCAGAATAAACCGAGTCGCCGGTGGCAAAGGCGGTGTAGGCCGCAGCATATCCGGCGGGATCGACCGCCTGCAGCAGATCGTGAACGAGACGATAGGCCTCGCCGCCCTGCTCTTCCGGCGCAAACCAGCGCGCCAGTGGTGCCTCGCGATCGAAATTGCCGGAGCCGATCTCCCGCGCCCGCGCTTCCACCGCCGCCCGCGCCGCCGGATTGCGTCGATAGACGCCATTCAGCAGGGCGACGCGTTTGATCCTTTCAGGAGCCGTGGCGACTATTCCCGAGGCAATCAGCGCCCCCATGGAATGACCCGCGACATTCACCACGCCGGCGCCGATCTCCTTCAGAAAGCCGTCAAACCAGGCGACGAAGCCGGAAAGAGCCGGAGGCCCTTGCAGCGGAGCGGAAAAGCCATGACCGGGAAGGTCGACGGCAATAATCCGGAAGCGTTCAGCAAGGCGGTCGATCTGCGGCTGCCATGCCTCGATGCGCATGCCCACCCCATGGATCAGGACCAGGGTTTCATTGCCCTCGCCCCGCTCCAGATAGGCCGTGCCGGAGGCTGTCTCAGACCGCGGCAGGGTTTGCGACATCGTGGCCAAGCTCCTTGAGATCCTGGTAGCGATCGCCGATGCGATGATGCGGACGACCGCCGATGGAGGCACCGAGCGCCACGACGATTTCGTCGGCAGCAGGCGCATCCGGAATGGCGCATTGGATAGTCAGATAATGCGAGCGGCGGCCCTCGTCGTTCTTGTCCATCAGCGGGATCATGATCGGCGCGTTGGCTGCGCCGCGCGTATTGCAGAAGGCGAGATAGGACTTGGCGCCGACGGCGGTGCGATAGTGATTGCCGAAACGCAGCGTGTGGATGAGAGCCGACCCGTGCTCCACTTCGCCGTCGAGGCCGACGACTGCCGACTTGCCATAGGCTTCGACGGCTTCGCCGGAACCGGCCTCATCCAGGATCATCTTGGTCAAGACTTCGCCGAGGATCGGCGCGACGGCGTGGATTTCCGGCTTCAGGTTTTCGACGAAGCCACGGCCCGCCCAGGGGTTCTTCACCACCGCCATGGCTGCGATCAGCTTCAGCGGCTTTTGCGCTTCCTTGCCGCCTTCAACAAACGTCGTTTCCACATGCAGCAGTGTTTTGCGGATCAGCGCCACCGGACATCCTCCTGTCTTTCAATCTTCCTGTATCATGGTATACCATAAGACGAAGTGTCAAGCCGTTGTGTTAGACTTTTTTTACGGCTATGAAGGAGGCATGACAAAAAACGCCGAGAATCTTGCGGCTCTCCGCATCGAATCCCCCCCTGCCACGCTCCGCGAGATCGCGCTGGAGCGAATGCGTCGCGCCATTATCGGCGGCGTTTTCGAGCCGGGCGAAAGACTGGTGGAGCGGACATTATGCGAGCAGCTTGGCGTTTCGCGCTCGGTTATTCGCGAAGTCATCCGCCATCTCGAAGCAGAGGGGCTGGTCGAGATGCTGGCCAAGCAGGGACCGATCGTCGCGACGCTGAATTGGGACGACGCGCGCCAGATTTACGAGATCCGCGCCGCCCTCGAGGCAACCGCCGTTGCCGATTGCGCCCGTGTTGCCGGGCCTGACGTGAAAGCCGCACTTCGCAAGGCGATGACCGAACTGGAGCGGACGTCGAAGCAGAATTCACCGGTCGGCGTGCTCGACGCCACGACCGACTTTTATAAAGTCGTCTTCGAGGCCGGTGGCCACAGCATCGCCTGGGAAATCGTCAGCCGGCTCAACAGCCGCATCTCCAGACTGCGCGTCATGACCCTGTCGACGGCAAACCGCATGTCGTCAGGGCCCTCGCAGATCCGCGAGATCTTCTCGGCCATCGAGGCCAACGACCCGGACGCCGCCGCTTCCGCCTGCCGCGCCCATGTTGGCGCCGCAGCCACATTGGCCAAGACGATCCTGGCGTAAACGGGCTTAGGAAGCCCGTTTCAGGCTCCGATCAACGGGGCGGCTGTGCCGTTTCCACGATCAGCGCATCGACGGCGACAGCGCCGTTTTCGTAGACCATCAGCGGGTTGACATCGAGTTCGGAGAGCGTTTCGCGCGCCTCTCCGGCATAGGCGGCAATCGCCATGATCGCGTCGATGACGGGCTGGAGATCGGCGCGTGGCTTGCCGCGAAAGCCATCGAGCAGCGGAAAGGTTTTCAGGCTGCGCAAGGCCGCTTCGACCTGGTCTCTGGAGGTTGGCAGCAAAAGCGGCCGGGCATCCTTCAGCAATTCGACGAAGATACCGCCGGCGCCGACGACCAGAACCATGCCAAACAGCGGATCGCGTTTGACGCCAACGATCAGTTCGGCAAGGGGCGCCGGCTGCATCGGTTCCATCAGGTAGCGATCGAGCCGGATGTCGGGCGCATGATCGCGAACGGTCTCCACCATCCGATCGGCCGCCGCCTGCAGATCGGCGCGGCGCCGCAGGTTGAGCGCGACCCCGCCGACCTCGGTCTTGTGCGGCAATTCGTCATGCAACACCTTGAGGACGGCGGGCTTATCCAGCGTTTCGGGTAAGCCGTCGATTTCGGCGCGCGACAAAACTTGTCGCTTTGGCACCGACAGCCCGAAGGCGGCCAGCCGGCGCTTGGATTCGGCTTCGTTGATCGTTCGGGTTTCATCGCTTGCAGGCACTGTCGGATACAGGACGAGATCGGTGCGCGCCCGGCCAACCGCGCGGTCCTGCCGCAGGATTGCGGAATATTCCGCCCAGAGCCCGACGACCTTTGCAGCATCATGCAGACCCTGTAGCGGAACGACGCCAAGCTCCAGCATCCATATGCGCACCGCCTCCGGGATCGATTCCGGATTGACCGAACCCATGAAAACAGGCTTGCCCGTCGCCTTGCCGGCGGCCGCAAGTGCGCGGATCATCGCCAGGATCGGATCGCCGGCGTCTTCGGCCACCTTTGGCGAGGGATGATCCATCACCATCAGGCCGCTGTCATAGCCGCCCTCCAGCATCGTCGTGAACATCGGCGTCAGCAGCGCTTCATTGCCCCAATAGCCCGCCGTGAAATCCAGCGGATTCGAGACATGGCCGAAATCCGGCAGCAACGGCTTGATGGCATCGACCTGCTGTTTCGAAGGCTGCGGCAGTTCCAGTCCTGCGAAAGAGCAATAATCGGCGGCCAGGCCGTTATCGCCGCCGGAGCTGGAAAACACCGCGATCCGAGGGCCGGAAAGCACCGGCGTGACCGAGGCGATCTTCAGCATTTCCAGAAATTGCGGCACGGTGTCGGTGGCGATGACGCCGAGGCGGGCGAAGAGCGCGTCGTAATATTCGTTCTGGCCGGCGAGAGAACTGGTGTGGCTTGCCGCCATCGTCGCGCCGAGTTCGGAACGACCGGAACGGCAAACGATGATCGGCATGCCCTTTTCGCGCGCGCGCAGGCAGGCTTGCGAAAAGGCAGGCACATCGCGAATGCCTTCCATGAACAGACCGATGCAGGTCACGTTCTCATCATCCGTCAGATAGTCGATGTAATCCTCGAACCCGAGAACGGCCTGGTTTCCGGCGCTGATGAGATAGCTGAACGGCACGGACCGCTGGTTCGAGGTCAGGTGGATGCAGACATTGCCGCTCTGGCCGACGACGGCCGCGCCGCGCCGCGTGGTCAGCGGCTGATAGCCCGAAGGCCACATGCTGGCATGGTTCACATAATTGACGAGGCCATAGCAGTTCGGCCCGACCACGGCCATTTCGCCGGCCGCCGCGATCAGCCGGCGGTTGCGCTCGGCGCCCGCCTCGCCGATTTCCGAAAAGCCGGATGCATAGCAAATGACGCCGCCGGCCTTCATGCGCTCGAGTTCGCCAAGCGCCTCGACCGTCACATCCGCATTGACGCCGAGATAGGTCGCATCCGGCGAGACCGGCAGATCGGACAGGCTGCGATAGCATTTGTAGCCGCCGATCTCGTCGCGCTTGGCGTTGACGACATAGACCTCGCCGGAAAAGCCGTGCCGGCGAATGTTGCGCAGTGTGTATTCGGCATAGGTGCCGCCCATGAACACGATGTGGCGCGGCGCAAGAAGACGCCTGAAATTTTCCCGGCGCGCATCGGACAGGCGTGACGGAAGTGCGGAATCGGTCGAAACTGACTGTGACGGAAGTGACATGGCCTCTGCCTCGTAAAACACATGGAAATGCGAAACCGGACCCAATGCGGATCCGACGGAAGAAGCCGGGCGCCTCGCGCCCGGGCCATATTCATGGGGTCAGAGGGACAATTCCTCGCGGAGCGCCGTCACGTCGAAAGGCGGTACGATGGAGTGTTTTTCGCGGTCTTCCTTGAAGACATCGCACAACCAGTCACGCATGATCTGGCGACAGGTCGCCTCGTCATACGCTTCCTCCACCACCAGGCCGAGCCAAAGACCGTCGATCAACTGCGTATACATCAACGCCGTGCTCTGTATGTCGATCGTCATGCCCCGTTCCTCGGCCGCCGCGGTGATCCGCCGCTGGACGGATGCCCTGAACCGTCCCCACAGGGCACGGTGCATCTGGGCAACTTCCGGCTGCAGGCGCGAGGCGCTGTAGAAATGCAGCCAGACCTCGCGATACGGCTGGTTGGGCAGGAAGGTCGCCATCGCCGAAGCAAGCAGCTTGTCGAAATGGCTCGGCCCCCACGAACGAACGACGTGACGGTGAATGGCCTCCAGAAGCTCCGTCAGATGCCGGAAGGCAAACAGGATCAGATCGTCCTTGTTCTTGAAATAATGGCTGATCAAACCGCGTGACAGGCCGGATTCTTCGCTGATCGTGCTGATCGTCGAATTCATGTAGCCATGCTTGCGGATCGACTCCAAGGTGGCGATCGTCAATTCGCGCCGCCGTGTTTCAAGCGTCAGGATCTTCTTTTCCGCCCGCTTCATCCGGTCCCCCTATGCTTACCCGCTCGACTAGTGGCGATACCCCCGCAGGATATCCTTCGCAATGATGTCGCGATGAATTTCGGAGGTGCCTTCCCAGATTCTTTCGATGCGTGCATCACGCCAGAAGCGCTGGATCGGGAAATCCTCCATCATCCCCATGCCGCCGAAAACCTGTACGGCATTGTCGGCGACACGGTACACCATTTCCGAGCAATAGAGATTGACCATGGATGACTGCGCCCGGTCCATCGCGCCCTGATCGAGCTTCCAGGCGGCCTCCTTGACCATGAGATCGCCGAGACGGATATCGAGCGCCATGTCGGAGATCTTGAAGCCGGTTCCCTGGAATTCGCCGATCGTCCTGCCAAACGCCTTGCGGTTTGCCGCCCAGTCGCAGGCCATCTCGAAAATGCGCTCGGCCCGGCCGACGCAATGGGCGGAAAGATTGACCCGGCCGGCATACAGCCAGTCATTGGCCATCAGGAAACCTTCGCCTTCCTTGCCGAGGATCTTGCTGTCGGGAACGCGCACGTTCTCCAGATAGATCATGTTCGGATTGTAGCCCCGCGTGCAGATCGATTTCATCGTCTCGATGCGGATGCCCGGCAGATCGACATCGAGCAGGAAGGCGGTGAAGCGCTTCTGCGGTCCCTTCGGGGTCTCGTCGACGCCGGTCACCGCAATCAGGATGATGTAATCGGAATCGTCGGCATGCGAGATGAACTGCTTGACGCCGTTGATCACCCACTCGCCGCCCTGGCGCTCCGCCTTGGTGACGATGCCGCGTGCGTCGGAGCCGGCGCCGGGCTCGGTCAGCGCAAAGCAATCGGTCTTGTCGCCACGAATGGTCGGCATCAAATAGTCTTCGATCTGCTCGCCCTGGCATTTGAGGAGGATCTTCGTCGGCCGTTTGATCAGCAGCGACAGGGCGGCCGATGGCTTGCCGAGGATGCGTTCGGCCTGGGCGATGGTCTGGTGGTCAAGACCAGGGCCGCCCAGCTCTTCCGGCATGTTCATGGCGGTAAAGCCCGCCTCGTTCGCCTTGCGCCGGACATCCTGGGCGATTTCCTCCGGCACCTTGCGCAGTTCCTCGACGATGTTTTCGTGCGGGTAAAGCTCCTTCTCGACGAAATCGGTTAGCGATTGAATCAGGGTTTCCTGTTCGAAACTCAGGCTGAAATCCACTTTGTTCCTCCTTATGCGCCGACGAAGTTCGGCGCGCGGCGTTCATTGGCGGCCGCAAGCCCTTCGGCGTGATCCCTTGTCGTCGCGCAGATGCGACCGGCGGCGACTTCCTCGATCTGTTGCTCGGCGAGCGAGCGCAGCGACGAGGCGTTCATGAGTTTCTTGGCAAGGCCGATGGCGACAGTCGGGCCGGAGGCCAGTTGCTGGGCGAAGGCGAGCGTGTCCGCAAAAAGCTCCGCCTGCGGGCTGACATGCGAGACCAGCCGGTTTTCGAGCGCAATCTGCGCTGTCCAGAGCGCACCGGTAAAGGCAAAGCGCTTGGCTGCCTCCAGCCCCATGACGCGCGGCATCAGCCAGGTGCCGCCGCAATCGGGCGAATAGCCGACATTGGTATAGGAGCAGATGAATTTCGACCGGTCGGAGGCGTAGCGAAAATCGCAGGCCAGCGCCATGTCGAGACCGGCGCCGACGGCCGCGCCGTCGATCATCGCAATCGTCGGCTTGGGAAGGGCGTTGACCTCCTGGATCAGCTTCAGCGATTCCTCGACCCAGTTCATGTCCGGCCAGGGATCGACGCCGTCCACCTTCTCGGCCCATTCCTTGATGTCGGCCCCGGCCGAAAATGCGCCGCCGCGTCCAGTCAGGATCAAGGCTCGCAGGCTCGTATCGGCGGCGGCCTCCTTCACGGCGCGGCGCAGCTCGATCGTCAGGCCCATGCCGAGCGCATTGCGTGCTTCAGGGCGATTGAGGGCGATCACCCCGACCGCGCCGTGGCGTTCCGTCTCTATATAGGTGTACATGTTCGATCCCTTGATTGTTCGGATATCGGTTGGTTCTAACGGCCGCTCCAGCGTGGCGGCCGGCGTTCCAGAAACGCCCTTTGCCCTTCCAGCATGTCTTCGGAGGCAAGCATGCGCGCATAAGTCACGTATTCCGGGCCGCTGGCGGTCGCGCCGATCTGCATCGCCTCGCGGTCCGACAGGCCATCGACATTGCGCAAGACCTCCTTGAAGGCCTGCTGTGCCAGCGGCGCATCGCGCGTCATCTTCTGCGCGATGGCCATGACGGTCTGCCGCAACTCGGCCGCAGGCACGGCGCGATGGACAAGCCCCCAGGAAACGGCCTCGGCGGCGGTCATCTTCTGGCCGGTCCAGATCATCGCGGTCGCGACGTTATAGGGAATGCGGCGCGGCAGGCGCTGGAGACCGCCGCCATCCGGCAACAGGCCGCGCTGCAGCTCGGGCAACTCGAAATAGGCGGTATCGGCCATGACGATCAGGTCGCAGGCGAGCGCCAGTTCCATGCCGCCGCCGATTGCCGGGGCATTGATCGCGGCGATCAGCGGCTTCTTCAATTCCCAAAGCCGGGTGATGCCACCGAACCCGCCTTTGGTCGGCCCGTCGGGATCGTCGCCAAAACTTTCCGCTTCGTTGAAGTCGAGGCCGGCGGAAAAAGCCCTGTCCTGACCGCTTGTCACCACGCCCACCTGGAAATCGTCGCTTTCCTGCAGGAAAAGCGCGGCGCGCTCCATCGCCCGGCTCAGACGGCGGCAGATGGAATTGACCTTGGGCTTGACCATGCGGATTTCGAGCACCCGCTCATGGCCATGCAGTTCCACGAAACCGGCGAGATCGGCATTGAGGCGTTCAATCATGTCAGGGCTCCCGCTTTCTGTTGGCCGCCAGTTGCAAGACAAGCGGCGGCGCGGTTGCGATGATCAGCATCAGCGTCGAGACCGCCGCAATTGTCGGATCGATGTCGTCGCGCAGCGTCTGGAACATCACCTTGGTCAGCGTCGAGGCATCGCCGCCGGAAACGAAGACCGACACGACGACCTCATCGAAGGAGACGATGAAGGACAGCAGTGCCGCCGACATCACCGAGAATTTCACCTGTGGCAAGGTCACCGTCAAGAATGCCTTCAGCCGGTTTGCGCCAAGGCTGCGGGCAACCATTTCCTGCGCCATGTCGTAGGATTTGAAACCCGCCATCATGGTGATCAGCACGAAGGGGATCGCAACCAGCGTATGCGCAATGATCAGCCCGGCGGTGGTGTTGAGCAGCCCAGCCGAGGCGTAGACGAAGAACAGACCGATGGCGAGCAGGATGGCGGGGATCGCCAGCGGCGCGGCAAGAGTTGCGTAAATGGTGCCGCGCAGGGCGAATTCGCCGACATGCAGGCTGTAGGCTGCGGCGGTGCCGAGCGTCGTGGCAACGATCATCGTGCCGAAGGCGGTGCGCAGCGACACCAGCGCCGCCAGCAGCCATTTGTCCTGCTCGAAGAAGTTTTCATACCAGCGCAGCGACCAGCCGGGCGGCGGAAAGGCGAGCGAATTGGCCGAGCTGAAGGACATGGGAATGACGATCAGCGTCGGCACCACCAGAAACAGCAGGATCAGGGCTGTCAGCGCGTAAAGCCAGAGGCGTTGCTTGTGGGTGATATGCGATTCCATCGATCTCTCCCCTCACGCGCTGGCCGAGATCCGGCGCACGACCGCCCAGCTCAGCAACAGGAATCCGCCCGTCAACACCAGAAGCACCACCGCCAGCGCCGAGGCCGGTCCCCATGTCGGGAACAGCGAAACCGATTGTTCGATGCGCTGCGCGATCATCTGCACCTTGCCGCCGCCGAGAAGTGCCGGCGTGATGTAGAAGCCGAGGCACATGACGAAGACCATGACGGCGCCCGCGATCAGCCCCGGCATCGACAGCGGCAGGAAAACCCGGAAGAAGGCATGAACCGGCGACGAGCCGAGATTGGCGGCCGCGCGCATCAGATTGCCGTCGATCGCCTTCATCGAGGCGTAGAGCGGCATGATCAGGAACGGCAGCATGATATGGACCATGCCGATGATGACGCCGGTCATGTTGTGGACGAGCGGCAGCGGCCGATCGATCAGCCCGAGCATGGCAAGCATATCGTTGACGACGCCGCGCCGTTGCAAGAGTACAAGCCAGGCATAGGTACGCACCAGAAGCGAGGTCCAGAAGGGAACCAGCACCGCCAGCATCAGGATCTGCGCCCAGCGATCCGGCAGGATGGTCAGCACATAGGCGACGGGGTAGCCGAGCAGCAGGCATAGCAGCGTAACGACGGCCGCGACCTGGAACGTCGTCGCAAAGATCGACACATAGGCGCCGTCGGTGACGATACGTGTGTAGTTTTCAAAGCTCAGACCGCCATCGGCGCCGACGAACGACAGGGAAAAGAGCCAGCCGATCGGCGCCACCATCAGGATGATGACGATCGCCAGTGCCGGCAGAGACAGCCGGAAAAGCCTTCTGTTCTCCTGCTGGCGATCCCGGTCAAGCGCCTGCGCATTCTGCGACAATTGTGCTGCACTTGCAGCCGGCGGCGGATAAACGGGACTTGCGGCGTTGATGAGCGACATGTCTCAGCCCTCCGCGCTGACGAGGCGGGCATCAGGCCGGTCGAGAACGAGATCGACGCGCTCGCCGGCACTCGGCCGATCCGCCGCCTCGCCCGACCGGTTCGACTGCCGCACCAGCACAACGTCGCCCTGATCGAGCTGGACCTCGAAAAGCAGGCTTTCTCCCTGAAAGACGACACTTTGCGCAAGACCGCTGAAAACATTGATCTTTTCGTCGCGTACCACCTGGCCCGGACGTACCATGCGCAGCCGTTCCGGGCGCAGCATCAGCATCAGCATCGGCTCGGCTTGGCTTGCCTCGTCGGCATCGGCGAGGCACAGAAGCTGATCGCCATAGGCCAGCCCGCGCGGGGTCTTGCGGACGGGAATGAAACTCGACTCGCCGATGAAATCGGCGATGAAGCGGCTTGCCGGCCGTTCATAGAGATCGTTCGGCGTCGCCACCTGCGCCAGACGGCCGCGAGAGAAAACCGCGATGCGATCCGACATGGTCAGCGCCTCGCGCTGATCGTGAGTTACCGAAATCGTGGTCATACCCAGACGATCGTGCAGGCGGCGGATCTCGATCTGCATCGTCTCGCGCAGCTGCTTGTCGAGCGCAGACAACGGCTCGTCCATCAAAAGGATGCGCGGTTCGAAAACGATGGCCCGCGCCAGCGCGATCCGCTGGCGCTGACCGCCGGAAAGCTCGGTGATCCTCCGATCCGCATAACCGCCAAGCTGGATGAGATCGAGAACGCGTCGAACCCGCTCCTCCCGCTCCGCGCGGCCCACCGACCGCAGTTTCAGCGGATAGGCGATATTCTCACCAACCGACATATGCGGAAAAAGAGCATAATTCTGGAAGACCATGCCGATATTGCGTTTGTGCGGCGGCAGGTGGATGACCTCCTGATCGCCGAGGCGGATGGAGCCGGCGCTGGGCCGGGCAAACCCGGCCAGCATCATCAACAGGGTGGTTTTTCCCGAACCGGAGGGCCCGAGAAGCGTCAGGAATTCTCCCGCCGCAATGTCGAACGAGACATCGTCGACCGCGCGAAAGGCGCCGTAGTATTTACTCAGTGAAGAAATAAAGACAGGCAGTGCCGTCGGTGCTGCAGACGTCATTCCCAAGCATCCCAAAATTCTTGCGCTGGTCAGGGCAGACGCAGCTTCTAGCCGCGCCTGTCTCAGGGGTGCCCGAATGTCGCGGGCACCGGTTCCGTCATTGCTTGAACTTGTCCCAGCGCTCCTGCAGGGCAGTGGCATGCTCGGACCAATAGGCGGCGTCGACGAAGACCTGCTTGGCGAGGTTTTCGGTGCTGGTGACGATCTTGGCGGCCTTTTCCGGCGAGATCAGGCCGTTCTTGAACGCATCCTGGTTCATCGGACCATAGGGAATGAAGTCGGGAAGGTTCGCCTGATATTTCGGATCCAGCAGATGGTTGATCAGGCGCATCGCGCCTTCCTTGTTGGGTGAGCCCTTGGGAACGACGAGGCATTCGACATCGACGACGCCCTCGTTGATCGTATAGGCATAGGGCGCGCCTTCACGGATGGCCGCCTCGATGCGCGCCGCCCAGATCGACATCATATCCACTTCCTGGCTGGTCGCCAGCTGGGTTGCCTGCGCGCCGCTATCCCAGAACACCGAGATATCGGGCTTGAGCTGATCGAGCTTGCCGAAGGCGCGTTCGATGTCGAGCGGGTAAAGCTTGTCCCGGGCGACGCCATCGGCCATCAGAGCCATTTCCAGGTTGCTCTGACCGCTATAGCCGGAGACGGCGCGCGAGCCGGGGAAGTTCTTCGTGTCGAAGAAATCGGCCCAGTTCTTCGGCGGATTGTCCTTGTAGACATCCTTGTTATAGGCCAGCACCGTCGAATATGCGGTAAAGCCGATCGAATGATCGGTGCGCAAATTGGCGGGAATGCCGGCGGCATTGGGTATCTTGTCGTAGTCGAGCTTTTCGAGAAGCCCTTCGTCGGCCGCCTGCTTGCAATAGCCGCCATAGAGTTCGGCAACGTCGATTTCGTTGGCCCCGCCCTTCACCTTGGTGCGGACATCGGTAATCCCGCTTTGCAGCGTGTATTCCTTGATATCCATGCCATGATCTTTGGGCAGGTGATCGAGGATCGCCTTGCGCACACCCTCCTGATAGGCGCCGCCATAGGATGCGTAGCTGACCGTCTCGTTGGCAGCAGCAGGCAACGCGACGAGAACACATGCGCCGACGGCGCACGATGCGAGAATTTTCATGAGTCTCCTCCCTCAAGACAGCCACATCCGCGGCCGCAATCAGGGCTAACATAAATTTGCTGAACGTCCAACTTTTTATTTAGAAAAATTGGCTGGACGTATAATTTATTTTTGTTAGGCTTCGATCCAATGCGAATGCCCGGTTTGAAAACGGCATCATTTTTGTTTAAAAACAATACTTTATAAAGTGAGGAGCACCCGATGAACGGAGCGGAAAGTCTGGTCCGAACCCTGCTGGCCAACGGCGTCGATACGTGTTTCGCCAATCCCGGCACCAGCGAAATGCACTTCGTGGCGGCGCTGGATCGCGTTCCCGGTATCCGCTGTGTCCTTGGTTTGCAGGAGAACGTCGTGACGGGGATGGCGGATGGCTATTACCGGGTTTTACGCCGGCCTGCGGCCACCTTGCTTCATTGCGGCCCGGGCCTGTCAAATGGCCTTGCCAACCTGCACAATGCGAGACGCGCCGAAAGCGGGATCGTCAATATCGTCGGCGACCATGCGACGGCGCATCGCCCTTTCGATTCACCGCTGACAGCCGATGTCACCGCCCTAGCCGCAACCGTCTCTGCCAGCGTTTGCACGCCGCGAAGCACGCAGCAGCTCGGGCAGGATACCGCACTTGCCGTCGCAACCGCGCGAAAACACCCCGGACAAATCACCACGCTGATCCTGCCGGCGGATATTTCCTGGTCGGAGGGCGGCATCGAAAGCGCCGGCGTGGCTATCGCGCGCCCCGCGCCGCTCGATCCGCACAGCATCGAAGTCGCCCGTCGAATGCTGACATCGGGCAAACGCTGCCTGCTGCTCGTTGGCAACAGCGCCGCGGCGCTCGACGGCATCCGGCTTTCACATGCAATTGCCGAACGTACCGGTGCGGATGTGATGGGAAGCTCGCTGGTCGCCGCCCTGCCGCGCGGGCGTGGCGTTCCGGCCCTTCCCCGCGTGCCCTATCCCGTGGATGTCGCCGTCGAACGGCTGGCCGCTTACGAAGCGGTGATCCTGATCAATTGCCCGCCACCGGTCGGCTTTTTCGGCTATCCCGGAAAACCGTCGCTGCTTTGCCATCCGCATGCTTCGCTTCACACGCTCTCCCGCGCCGATCAGGATGGGATCGAGGCATTGCGCCATCTGGCAGAGGCCTTGGGCGTCGACAAAAATACCGCGTGGACTAGCGGCGAACAGGCGTTGCCGCGGGAACTCGCCCTGCCACAGGGCGAGCCGACGCCGGAAA
The DNA here is from genome assembly GCA_945952045.1 of uncultured Rhizobium sp. Classification (GTDB taxonomy): domain Bacteria; phylum Pseudomonadota; class Alphaproteobacteria; order Rhizobiales; family Rhizobiaceae; genus Metarhizobium. Next base: position 81,225 of record CAMFHE010000001.1, on the reverse strand, counting down.
AGCTCGACATGGCCCTGGCGGCGCTGCTGCCAGAGGACGCCATTATCGTCGATGAAAGCATCACCTTCAGCAATGGCTTGACGACGACGGGCGCGGTGGCCCATCCCTACGACCATCTGATCATCACCGGCGGCGCGATCGGCGGCGGCATGCCGGTGGCGACAGGCGCGGCCGTTGCCAGCGATCGCGACCGGCGCGTCGTCAATCTGCAGGCGGATGGTTCAGCCGCCTATACGCTTCAGGCATTGTGGACGCAGGCGCGCGAAAAACTTCCCTGCACGACGATCCTGCTCAACAACCGGCGCTACAATATTCTGCTCGGCGAATACCGCAATGTCGGCGCAGTGCCCGGCCCGACGGCGATGAGCATGCTCGACCTCGGCAATCCCGACATCGGCTGGGCCGATCTGGCGCGTTCGCTCGGCGTCGAGGCGGTGCGCGTTGCCACCATGGAAGCCTGCTGCGAAGCGCTTGCCGCGAGTTTTGCCTCGGATCGGCCCTATCTGATCGAATTGATGATCTAGGTCGATTACAGCGACACTGTCAGTACCTGTTGCGTGGAAGCGTCGCCTTGCCTGCGATCTTCCCGCCCTTGCGTCTCGACCGGCGATTGTGGACGAGCCGGGACAGGAGGTTTGGTTTTCGTTTGCGAGGCACGAGGTCGATATCGCTGACCAGCTTTGCACCGCCCTGGCGGCGCTCCAGCGTTATCTTGCGGCTATGAAACACTTCCAGTTCGGCGCGGTGGGCGACACTGAGGATAGTGACGTTGGGCAATTCGCGGATCAGCGTTTCCATCATTGTATCCTGGCTCTTTTCGTCCAGCGCCGAAGTTGCCTCATCGAGCACGATGATATCGGGATCGTGCAGCAGAAGGCGCGCAAAGGCGAGCCGCTGCTTTTCGCCGCCCGAGAGAGTATGATCCCAGGGCGCCTCTTCCTCGATTTTCTCCTTGAGATAGCCGAGCCCGACCTTTTCAAGCGCGATTTGCGTCTCTTCCATCGTCCATCTGTCGACCGCACGCGGGTAGGCGACGGCGCGGCGCAACGTCCCCGAGGGGATATATGGCCGTTGCGGCAACATGAACAACTCCTTGTCAGGGTGAATGTTGACGCTGCCCTCGCCCCACGGCCAGAGACCGGCAATGGCGCGCACCAGCGTGCTCTTGCCGGAGCCGGATTCCCCCGCGACGAGCACGCGCTCTCCGGCCTCGATGACCACCTTGGTTTCCTTGACGACGGCGGTTCCATCGTCCAGCGAAACGGAAAGGTCGCTCAGGCTCAACATCGCATTGTCCTGTGTCGCGCCGCGCTTGATACGGCCAAGATCGTCGCTGTGTTCGGCCCGTTCGAGCCCGTCGAGCGACATCATCAGCGATGCGACGCGCCGGGCGCTGGCGTTCCAGTCGGCAAGCCGCGGATAATTGTCCACCAGCCAGCCGAACGCACCCTGGACGATGGCAAAGGCAGACGCCGCCTGCATGACCTGCCCGAGCGTCATGCTGCCATCGAGGAATTTCGGCGCGCACAGCAAGATCGGCACGACCGGCGCAAACAGGCTGGACACCTGCGAAACGAGCGTCGTGCGCATGTGCTGGCGGGCCAAAAGCGCCCATTGTCCAAGCACGGTGCCGAACGTCTTTTCGAGATCGTTGCGCTCTTCTTCTTCGCCCCCGAGCAGGGCGATGCTCTCGCCATTTTCGCGAACATGCGTCAGCGTATAGCGAAACTCGGCTTCCGCCTGGTTTTTGACCTCGGATACATGCACGAAATTGCGACCGATGATCGCCATCGAGCCGGAGGTGATCGCCGCGTAAAGCACCGCCGTGATGACGAGAAAGCCGGGAATGGTGACGGTCGAGCCGCTTAACTTCAGCGACAGTGACCCGCCGATGGTCCAGAGCACGACTATGAAGGTCGAGGCCGACAGAAAGGCGGAAATGACGCCTGCGACGAAATCGACCGGTGACTCAGTCGCAATGCGCAGATCCTCCGAAATGCGCGCTTCCGGGTTCTTGTGATCGCCGCCGATGAGATTGAGCTGGTAATAGCGGCCATTCGCCAGCCAGCGCGCGATCAGCCCTTTCGTCAGCCAGGAGCGCCAGCGTCGCTGGATCATCATGCGAATGGCGACCTGAATCACGACAAGCGACATGCTGCCGAAGACCAGCGGGATAAAGACAGCGCTGAGAAAATAGACGGTGCCGGCATCTCGCTTTTCGATGGCATCGAAAATGGATCGATTCCAGACATTGATCCCATACTGGAAGCCGACATTGATACCGATCAGCGTCAACAACCCGATTGAGCACACCCAGGCAAGTTTGTCGCCGTGACGGCTCCAATAGCCGCGCGCGCTGATCCAGAACCGTTTCAGCAGGTATTTCTTGCGGGCCTGCTCGGCCTCTTCCGGTGTCAGTTCAGGGTCCGGTTCGACGGCCTCCGGTAGCGGCTCGGCATCGCCGGCGGCGTCCTTGTTCGGCGGGAATGCGTCTGAAGGTTTCGAATTCGGATCGGCATCTGTCATGCCGGGATAACGGCTTTAAAAACAAAAGGTTTCGCCGACCCGACGATGAAAGATGCGGTTGTAATATTGGTCGACGTCCGCTGCTCGCGCAACGATGCGCTCCACTGAAAAACGCGTCAACCGGCGGTCGAATCATACTCTTTCAACAAAGTATATTCTGCCTCACAACACATTCCATGGAACTTTTTCAAGTCATTCCAACTTGTGTGGATAGAAACGCAGCGCGAGGCGATACCATGGAAAGCGCTCATAATTGGCACGAGTCAGTCATTCTCGCCGATGCAAAAGCCGGCGTCTTCGTTCTCGTCCATAATTCCGTAGAAGCCGCCACCTCTCTTATGGAATGCTGGCCGGAGCAGCACGGCGAAGCCTTCTTCGAGGCGATCCGCATCTGCGCCGATGCCTTCGATGGAGAAGCGGAAGAAGAAGATGTGCGCGACGCTTTCCTCGCCGCCGCACAGGAAGCCCATATTGCGGTGACCGTTCACTGACCTCTGCACCAAGACCGGCGCGTTATGCCGACAAGCTGAAGTCTGCGCCCAAATTGAACGGACTAGCCTCTCACATCAACGAAGGCATTAATCCCGAAATCGTTCGGCGACTAAACGACATGGCCGCAGCCACGGGATTTCTTCCGTGGCTGCGGCCTATTGCGTAAAGACGTCAGGCGGCGGCGCGGCGTGTAACGGTTGTCGAGCCGAGTTCGAACTGGTTGAGCAACTGGTTCAGCGCCTGGACTTCCATGGCCAGGCTATGGCTTGCTGCCGTGGTTTCCTCCACCATGGCCGCATTCTTCTGCGTATCCTGATCCATCTGGTTGACGGCGGTGTTGATCTGCTGGAGTCCGGAAGACTGTTCCTGCGCCGACTCGACGATGGCGCCGACGTGCTGGTTGATCTCCTGCACCTCGGCAACGATGACATCGAGCGCCTTGCCGGTATCGCCGACCAGTTGCACGCCTTCGGAGACATGCTGGTTCGAGGCGGTGATCAGGCCCTTGATCTCCTTCGCCGCCTTGGCCGAGCGTTGGGCGAGCTCACGCACTTCCTGCGCAACGACCGCAAAGCCCTTGCCGGCCTCGCCCGCACGCGCCGCCTCGACGCCGGCATTCAGCGCAAGCAGGTTGGTCTGGAAAGCGATTTCGTCGATGACGCCAATGATGTTTGAGATCTCGTTCGACGAGGTCTCGATGCGTTCCATGGCGATGACCGCCTGGCGCACCACCTCGCCGGAACGTTCGGCGCCGACACGGGCGCGCGAAACGAGCTGGCCGGCCTCATGCGCGCGCTTGGCCGCATCCTTGACGGTCGTGGTGATTTCTTCGAGCGCGGCGGCCGTTTCTTCGACGGCAGCCGCCTGCTGTTCCGTGCGCCGCGCCAGATCGTCGGCCGCGGATTTGATCTCGTTGGCGCCGGCATCGATGCCGCGGGCATTCTGCGAAACACGGATCAAGGCATCCTGCAGCTTTTCGGCGGAGCCGTTGAAATTGTTGCGCACGCCATCGAGCTGGCCGACGAAGGGCTGGTGGATACGGCAGGAAACGTCACCCTCCGCCAGTCTCGCCAATGCGTTCGCCAGATTGTCGACAGCGAATTTGATGTCGGCAGCTTCCTTCGCAGCGTTCTTCTCACGGGCGATGCGCTCACTTTCGCTCAGACTGCGGTTGGAGTCCGCCTCATTCTCGAGCCGCGCTTTTTCGCGATTGTTTTCCAGAAGCACTTCCAGCGAGCGGGCGAGATCGCCGATCTCATCCTTGACCTGACTATCCCTGAGCGTCATCTGAAGATCGCCCTGCGCGATACGCGCGGTCTCGCCGATCACATTGGTAATACGCCCGATGAAGCGACGGGCAATCAGCCAGCCGGCCAGCGACAGCAACACGGCAGCTGCGACAATCGTCGCGATCGCATCGCGCATCATTACGTTCAGCTGCGCGAACACCGTGCTCTTCGGCACAGAAACGATCGCATACCACGTCATGTCCTGCGTGAGCTTGATAGGCGAGGCAATGGCGAAATAGGTGGCGCCATCGGCGCCGACCATTTCCTTTTCAATTCCGGGATTGGCGATCAGTTCGCCCCAGCCGGCGGTTTGCGCGCCGCCATCCGCAAGGCTCTTCCCGATAAGCGCGGCGTCGGGGTGGCCGATGATCTTGCCGGCGGCTGTGACCAGGCTCATGGAGCCTGTGCCCATGGGATGCACGAGCGAGAGCGCCTGGCTGGTCTTTTCCAGCGACAGGTCGAGGCCCGCAACACCGACGGGCTTGCCATCGATCAAGACCGGCTTGGCCACCGAGGTGATCAGTACATCCTTGCCCCCGATCGCGTAAGGGTAGGGCTCTATGACCACGGTTTTCTGCTGGGTAAATGGCAATTGGTAATAATCGCCGGGGCCGGCGGTGGCGTAGTCGGTCAGGGCCGTATTGTCGATCTTGCCGTCACCGCCGCGAACCCAATAGGGAACATAGCGGCCGGTCGTATCGTGTCCCTTTTTGTTGACGAATTCGGAATCCTTGCCGTCGAAGGCATTCGGCTCCCAACCGGTCCAGATGGCAAGCACTTCGGGATTGCTTTCGAGCATATGACGAATGGTCTGATCGGTTTTTCCACGATCCGTGTCGCCGTTTTGCTTCATGGTCTCCAGAAAAGAACCGAGGTCGTTGACGATATGGATCGTACCGCCGACATTTTTCTCGGATGTCAGCGCTTCGGCCTGGGCAACCTGGCGCATATGCTCAAGACTATTGCTTCTGACGTCATCGTAGGATCGGTAGAACAGCACAGCCGATGCGGAAATCGTTGCAATGATACCACAGGCTGCAACCGCGAATATATTACGCCCTGTCGTCGACTTGAACAGCATTTCGTCCCCTTGGATCTTTTTCCTCACGCTGCGCCCGTATCCAGCCCGGCCGGCGACAAGCGCTCCCAAGAAAAGAGTAGAATTTTATCTTTAACGAATTGCCCTATAAATGTCGGCGCGCGAAGATGGGGACAACGGCCAAGTAGGACATGTCGGCAACCGGGACTTTACCTTCGCCTATCGCCTTGTATTCTTTCGCTCATCGGCTTTTGATCGATATGCGACGGCCGATTGTCAGCGCGCGCCGCGTGGATCGAGCCATTCGGCAATGACGTCCACGACCAGGGTGCATAAAACGAAGGCGGCGGCAGCGAAGATCGTCGTGCCGATGACGACGGGGAAGTCGCCGTCGAGTGCTGCGGCAATCGCCATCCGGCCAATTCCATCGAGGCCGAAGATGGTCTCGGTGACGATGGCCCCGCCCATGATGACGGCAAGCTCCAGGCCTCCGAGCGTCAAGATCGGGTTGAGCGCCGCCTTCAGCGCATGATCGAAATAGACGCGCCACTCGGAGACCCCCTTGGCGCGGGCGGTGCGGATGAAGTCCTGGCCCAGCACATCGAGCATGCTTGCGCGGACGACCCGCTGGAAGATGCCGATTTCCGCCAGCGCAAGCGTTGCCCAAGGCAATGCCAGATGCCGTGCCCACGCCAGTGGATCTTCGACAAGCGGCACGTAACCGCTGCTCGGAAACCAGCGCAGACCATAGCTGTTCAGCTGGAAAAAGAAAAACCAGGAAATCAGAATGCCGCTGAGGAAGGTCGGAATCGACAGGCCGATATAGGCGAAAAAGGCAAGCGCATGGTCGAGCCATTTCCCTTGCCAGCGCGCCGCGACCACGCCGCCGACGATGGCGATGGTCATCCAGATCACCAGCGCCCCCAAGGCCAGCGACAGTGTTACCGGCGCTTTGGCGAGGATAAGGTCGGTCACCGGCGCCTGCTTGCGGAACGAATAGCCCAATGCCGGTGGCCAATGCATGATGCCCATCGGCGCGCCCTGAATATCCGGTCCGCGATACAGATAGTACCACAATTGCTGATACCACGGCTCGTCCAGCCTCAGCGCGCGCGCAACGCCGTCGATGGTCTGCTGCGTCGCGTTGCGCGGTGCAAGCATCGCAGCCGGATTGCGATAGGCGATCCGTGTGATGAAGAAGGACAGAACCAACACGATGACGAGCGTCGAAACCGACCGGAAGACGATGGAAAAGAATGGCCTGATCATCGCTCACCTGCGGCATGATGGGGATCGAGGACGTTTCGGAGACCGGCGCTGAGCGTATTGAAGCCCGCGACCGTCAGGAACAATGCAAGGCCCGGCCCGACAAGAAACCAGGGTTGATCCTGGTAAAGCGAACTGCGCTGGGCCTCGGCGATCATATTGCCCCAGCTTGCATTCGGGGCCTGGATGCCGACGCCAAGGAAAGATAGCGTCGCTTCGGCAATGATATTGGCCGGCAGCTGCACGGCCCAATAGACGATCACCGCCGGCAGGATGTTCGGCAGGATGTCGATCAGAACGATGCGAAGGCCTGAGGCGCCAACGGTCCGGGACGCCTCGACCATCGGGCTTTGACGCAACGACAGTACGAGACCGCGCGTCAAGCGTGCAAAGAATGTCCATGAAAACAGAGCAATGACCAGTATGACGACCATGACTGGCGGAATGATCGGTTCGCCTGTGCCGCTGCGGTTCAAGGACAGAAGGCTCAGCGCCGTGACGACGAAGGGAAAGGAGAGCGCCACGTCGATGCCTTGCGAGATGATCCGGTCCACCTTACCGGCAAAATAGCCGCTGACGAGGCCGATAGCGGTGCCGAGGAACATCGCAAGCGTGGTGGCGGGAATGCCGACCAGCAGCGAGATCTGCGCGCCGTAAAGCGTTCGCACCAGCACGTCGCGGCCATTGCCGTCCGCGCCAAGCGGAAAAGCAAGCGAAGGTCCGACCGGCAGGCCCATGTCATCCAGCGCCAGTTCGCGAAATTGATCGGTCGGCCCGTGTCCGAGCAGCCAGGCAAACAGCGGCGCGGACAGCGCGGCCAGGAGAACCAGAGCGACCATCAGGCCGCCGAAACGCACACTGCGGTCGCGCGCAAGCGCCCGTAGCAGCAACCGCGGCAGAGACGGCGCGCCGCTCTGCAGGTCCGCGGCAGTAAAGATATGATCAGACATGTTGGCGAATGCTTTCGGCAAGTGCAACTGGAGCGTGGCGGCGCTGGCCGGGTACGGCGGCAATCAATCGCCGCGTGTAGGGATGTTCGGGCCGGTCGAACACACGCTCCGTCGGCCCGGCCTCGACGATATGCCCGTTTTCGAGAACGATGACGCGGTCGCACAATTCGGCGATGACGCCGAGATCGTGGGAGATAAATAGGAAGGAAAGGCCACGCCGGTCGCGCAGACGCCGCAGCAGCGCGATAATGCGCGCCTGGGTGGTGATATCCAGCGCCGAAACCGGTTCGTCGGCGACCACCAGCGACGGCTCGAGGGCGATGGCACGAGCGATCGCCACTCTCTGCCGCTGACCGCCGGAGAGCTGCGACGGATAACGCTCGATCACCTCGAGCGGCAATTCGACGTCGGCGACGAGTTGGCGCACCTTGATGTGCAGCCTGCTTTTGTCGCGTTCGCCATAAAGCAGGAATGGATCGGCGAGTATGGCGCCGACACGGCGGCGCGGATTGAGGCTGGCGTAGGGGTCCTGAAATACGACCTGAACGGCAGCCCGGAGTTTCACATCCCATGCGGCCCCGCCGAGATCGGGGCTGGCATAGGCTTTGCCCCGAAAGGATATCACGCCGGCATCGGGCCGATCGAGGCCGGCGACCAGTCTGGCGATCGTCGATTTTCCCGAGCCTGACTCACCGACAAGGCCGACGATCTCGCCTTCACCGACACTGAAGGAGACATCGTCGAGAACAGGGCGCCCCTTCCCGAACCTGCGTGCAAGCCCATCTGCGACAAGAAGCGGGGCATCCGTTGCAACCGGCCTCGCCCGCGTCATAACTCTCGGCTTGCCGAATCGGGCCGCCCCCAGCAATTCGCGCGTATAGGGTTCGGCCGGACGGGTATAGATTTGTCCGGCCGGCGCCTGCTCGACAACCTGGCCATGCCGCATGACGACCACGTCGTCGGCGATATCCGAGACGACGCCAAGATCGTGGCTGACGAAAATCAGTGCCGTGCCGTGGTTCTCCTGAAGCCGCTTGAGCAGATCGAGGATCGACGCCTGGATGGTTACGTCGAGCGCCGTTGTCGGTTCGTCGGCGACAATCAGCGACGGATCGAGCGCAATCGCCATGGCGATCATCACCCGCTGACGCATACCGCCGGAGAGATGGCGCGGATAATCGCCAAGCCGCGAGGCCGGCGCTGCGATACCCACTTCGTCGAGAAGTGCCAGAACCCGTTCGCGGCACACGGACGATGCGATGCGCCGGTGCGCCGAAATCGCTTCGCCAACCTGCTCGCCAATGGTCTTCATTGGATGCAGGTTGCTCAACGGGTCTTGAAACACGAAGCCGATGTCCCGGCCGCGCACGGATCTGAGGTCGCGGGCGGGCAGGCGGAGGAGGTTTCGACCACGGTGGAGGGCAGTCCCCTCCACCGTCGCCGTCCCGGGCAGAAGACCTGTCGCGCCAAGCAGGCTGACGCTCTTGCCAGAGCCGGATTCCCCAACAATGGCAAGCGTCCGGCCTGCCTCTACTCCGAAAGAAACGCCGCGGACCGCCTGAACCCCACCGAAGCGGACACGCAGATTGCTGACGGAGAAGACGCTCATGGCCTATGCCTCGCTTATTGCTTCAGGGCGATGTTGGTGATGTCGGCTTGGACGGCCAGCGACGACCAGGACCAATGGCTGATGCGGCCGGAGGTGAGCGCGATCTTGCGCTTCTCGAACAGCGGGATCCACGGCAGGTCGGCCGAAACCAGCTTGTCTGCCTTGGTCCAGATCGGGCCGGGATTGTCCGAAGGGAAGGCCTCCGCCGCAAGCTTGTTCAGTTCCGGATTGCTGTAGCAGATCGAATGGACGTTGCCGGTGCCGCAAGGCGACGCATCCGAATTCAACCAACCGCCGAGCAGCATTCGGGTGCTTGGGCCTTGCCAGTCGGGCGCAAATTGCGAGCCGAGCGAAATATCCCATTTGCTCTTTGCGTCCTGGATGAAAGCGTACCACTGCGTTGCCGGAACCGGGATCAGGTTAAGTTCGATACCGGCAGCGGCGGCGTCTTCCTTGACGGTCACGGCGATGGTTTCGAACAGAGCCGTCGTGCGATAGACGGCGTCGAGTTTCAGGCCATTGGGATAACCGGCCTTGGCCAACAGTTTCTTGGCCTTTGCCGCATCGCCCTTGCTGCCATCGGTGGGATAGGGGTCGAAGGGTTCATAGCCGAGGATCGTCGAGGTGATGATCTGCGAAAGCGGAACGGCGGCAATGGGCCCGCCCTGGGCCTGAACCAGATGGGCGCGGTTGACAGCATAGGTCAGCGCCTGACGCACTTCCAGCTTGCGCAGGGCGTTGGCCCCCTCCGTTTGCGCTTGCGGGCGCGCATTGAAGGTAATGAAATTGGCGGCGCCGCTGTTCGATGCATGCAGTTGCTCGGATTTTTCCGACTGGAAGCGGCGAATGGCGCTGCGCGGCGGCACTTCGAGATAAAGTGACAGGTCTGCTTCGCCGGCTTCGATCTTCTGGACGACGCTGTCCTCACCGTTGGCGGTGAAATCGACAACGATCTCGTCGACATAGGCCTTGCGCGCCTGATCGCTTTCCGGCTTGAAATTCGCCGCCTTCTTCAGGACAAGCTTCTGCCCGTCCTGATAGGTTTCGACATAATATGGGCCGCTGGAGGGAAAATTCTTACGGAATTCCAGCGAGTCCGGAAAATATTTGGAGGCGACTTCCGGCGGAAGAGGCGACACGAAGTTCATCGACAGGATATTGAGGAAATCGTAATTCTTCGTGTCGGACTTGATGACCAGCGTCCTGTCGTCGGGCGCGGAGACGCCGGTGATGTCGTTGGCGTCGATGAATGCCTTCGTGGCGGCGAGATCGCCGGTCGGCACTTTCGAGAAAGCCTTGCAATAATCGGCGAAGCCGGAAATCGCGAGATTGAAATAATTGATCGCCGCGACCTGCTTGTTGGGATCGCAGAAACGCTTGATGCCATAGACGAAATCGGAGGCGACGATCTTGCGGTCGGTCGGGCCCGAATAGGAAACATCGTCCTTCAGGTGGAAGGTATAGGTCTTTCCATCCTCGCTGACATCCCAGGATTTCGCCAGATCCGGCACCAGCGAAGTATCGTCCTTGATATCGGTCGCCGCGCCCGGATAGGTGACGAGCTGGCGCGTGACGGCGCGCAGGATTTCCCAGGAATCGACGCTGTAGCCGGTCAGCGGATCAAAGGCGTCGAGATCGGGCTGCAGCGATGCGATACGCAAGGTGCCCCCGAACTGCGGCTCGGCGGCAAGCGCCGGCGCCGACAGCGCCGTGCAGGCGGCAAGAACGGCTGGCGCGAACCGCTTGGCGGATCGGGAGAGGATAGACACATGCATTTGGGGAAAGCCTCCGTTGGAATAATGCATAATGTCTATAATTTTTATATATTATTAAAGCAGCGCTGGTTTCGTTTCTGCCCGATCCGAAGAAATTTCCGCTCCATAAAATCATCTTTTTCGGAAATCTCATTTCAGTTTCGACGATTGTGCTGGCAGCAAGCCGGGTCGCACAGTCGTCTAGCGTCAGCCTCCGAAACACGTCAAAAGCGAAACGATTTTTCGTCCTGCCGGCAAATTTTGGAACTGTTTTAGCCGACATCCAAATCGAGACCGGCCATTAATCTAATAAATCTACAGATTTTATGGATTAATGATGCGCAACTGTTTTCCTCCGGCCCTGCTTACGACGGGTGCGACGGCAATCGGGCCTCCGATCGGCATGGCATTCAAAGCCAGATCGAGGTCTACGGATGACCGATCCTGTCATTCGTAGCGGCAGTGACAGAAGCGAACTGGATTGTGCTTTTCGGCGAGCAAGACGAGCGCATCGTTTCGGCGCTCGAGGCTTCGCTTGAACGCAGCCGTTTTCCCTTCTTGGGCAGGCGGCATCGCAAATCCGGGCTTGCCATGCGGCTTGTCGCCGGGAGTGCCACACGCATCACAATCGATCCATGCACGCACCCTGCTCGCGGCCGATCCCCATATTCTTGACCGGAAAGAGATGACATGACCGAAACGAACACCGGCGCACCACCACGCAAGCCACTTTTATTGAACGCCTTCACGATGAATGCCGTCAGTCATGTCGCTTACGGATTGTGGCGACATCCGGCAGATCAGCATCACCGGCACACCGATCTCGACTATTGGCAGGAACTCGGCCGGCTTCTGGATGGGTCCGGTTTCGACAATCTGTTCATCGCCGATGCGCTCGGCCTGCTGGACACCTATGGCGGCAACGCCGGCGCATCATTGGCGCGCGGTGTGCAATCTCCGCTGACCGATCCGCTGCTCGTCGCCTCAGGCATTGCCGCCGTGACGGAAAAGCTCGGCATTACGATCACCGTGTCGACCACCTATGAGCACCCGTGGCTGTTGGCGCGAAAATTCACCACGCTCGACCATGCCACCAATGGCCGCATCGGCTGGAACTTGGTGACATCGCAACTGGAAAGCGCGGCGCGCAATCTCGGCCTGAAGACGCAGGTGGAACATGACCTGCGCTACGACCGCGCCGACGAATTCCTGGAGGTTGCCTACAAGCTGTGGCTTTCCTCATGGGAAGACGGCGCCGCCGTGCGCGACAAGGGCAGCGACCGTAATCCCGATGGCATGTTCACCGATCCCGCGAAGGTGCAACCCATCGATCATAAGGGTCGGTTCTTTACCGTGCCGGGTCCGTATATTGCGGAGCCGAGCCCACAACGGGTGCCGGTGCTGATGCAGGCCGGCGCCTCGCCTCGCGGCGTTGCCTTCGCCGCGCGTCATGCGGAAGTGATCTTTGTCGTCGGCGCCGATGACGAGGCGATCCGCCGCAACATTCTCAAGACGAAAGCCGCTGCTGCCAGAGAGGGCCGCACACAGGATGCGATCCAGTTCGTCACCTCCGTCTCCGTCGTAACAGCCGCAACCGACGAGGAAGCCCGGGCGAAACTGGAGGAATATCGGCGCTATTTCGACTTCGAAGGCGCCGTCATCCACTATGCGGCCTCCACCAATATCGACTTCTCCTCTTATGGCCCGGACACACCGATCCGCCAGATCGACACCCAGTCGAGTCGCGGTCTGCTCGGCATGTTTACAGCCCAGGAAAGCGGCCGCGACTGGACATTGAAAGACGCGCTCGCGCCGGAGCATGGTTTCGGCCGTTCGCGCGTCTTCGTCGGAAGCGGCAAATCGGTTGCGGAAGCGCTGGACCGCTGGACCGAAGCGACCGGGCTGGACGGGATCAACCTGCTGCATATCGTCAGCCCCGCCTCCTTTGCCGATTTCATCGAACACGTGATTCCCGAACTGCGCAAACGCGGCCGCATCCGGGACGACCGTCCCGCGGCCACACTGCGCGAGCGGCTTTTCGAGCAGCAGTCGCCGCTTCCGGCAACCGATCACCCTGCCCATACCCTCTCCCTCATACCGGCGCGCCAGGCAGTGGCAGACAAGGACAATGCCGCATGACCGACCGAAGCATTCACCCGAGTCGCGGCAACATCGCCGACTGGCTGGAGCGCGCCGCAAAGGTCGCCGCCGAACTTGATCGCGATGCGGTGTCCCGCGATGTCGCCGGTCGCAATCCGGTCGAAGAAATCGAGCTTCTGCGCCGCGCCGGACTGCTCACCATCGCCATCCCCGCTCATCTCGGCGGCGGCGGCGCAACGGCCTCCGAAATCCTGCTCGTGCTGCGACGCATTGCCGAAGCCGATACGTCGATCGCGCAGCTTCTGTCCTATCACCTGTTCGGCAGCCGCATCGGCCTTGAGGGCGTCAACGAGGCATTGTCCCGCAAGCGGCTGTCCGGCTTGCTCCACAAGGGCTGGTTTCATGCCGGCATCGCCCAGGCCGCCTATCCGCCGTTGATCGAAGCGAACAATGATGGCGAAACCTTCCTGCTCAACGGCGCCAAGCCGTTCACATCGGGCGCGGCAGTGGCTGATACGCTGCAGGTCTGGGTGCGTTTTGCCAAGGGCGCAACCATCGACGGCAAGGATGTTTCAGGGTTCCTTGGACAGTTCATCGTCGACAATCCAACACCCGGCCTGAGCTTCGGCGGCGACTGGGACTCGGTCGGCCAGCGCCTGACGGTCAGCGGATCGGCACGGCTGGAAAATGTGCGGGTAAGTCGCGCCGATCTGGTCGGCCATTATCCGCAAGACACCAGGCACCCGCCGCATATCACCGTTCATGTGCCGATCATCCAGCTTTCCTTCGCCGAACTTTACATCGGCACGGCAAAGGGCGCGCTGGCCGCGGCGCGCGCCTATATTCGCGAACACGGCCGGCCATGGGTCACATCAAACTATGAACGCGCGGGTGACGATACGCTGATCATCGATCGTTTCGGCCGCCTCTCGGCGCAACTCGCCGCAGCGGAAGCCCTGGCGGACCGGGCAGGCATCGCCGCAGACGCAGCGGTCGCGAAAGGCAAGGAACTGACGCCGGCAGGACGTGGCGATGTAGCGATCATCGCCTATCAGGCGAAAATCGCCGCTCACGAGGCCGCTCTGGAGGTCACCTCGCGCATCTTCGAGCTGATGGGCGCGCGCGCCGCAGCGCGCGCATACGGTTTCGACCGGTTCTGGCGCAATGTGCGCACCCACACCCTGCACGATCCCATTCACTACAAGGTTATCGAGGTCGGCGATTTCGCGCTGAACGGTCGTTATCCCGAACCCGACTATTATCGCTGAGGCCAGGCCATGAGCCAATCGACACCGAAAAAACCGATCATTCTCAACGGCTTCGCCATGGCTGTTCCGGCGCATGTCTCGGCCGGCGTCTGGCGCCATCCATCCGACCGCTCTCACGATTACACCAAGCTGTCCTATTGGACAGGTCTTGCCAGATTGCTGGACGAAGGCGGCTTCGACAATCTTTTCATTGCCGATGCGCTTGGGCCGCTCGACGTTTTCGGCGGCACGCCGGATGCGGCGCTGCGCACGGCAGCCCAGCAGCCGCTGAATGATCCGCTCGTCCTCGTCGCGGCGATGGCCGGCGCCACCAAACGGCTCGGCTTCGGCATCACGGTCTCGACCACTTACGAGCAGCCCTATCTCCTGGCCCGCAAATTCTCGACGCTCGACCACCTGACCAATGGCCGTATCGCCTGGAACGTCGTCACCTCCATCCTCGAATCCGCCGCCCGCAACCTCGGCTACGAGCAACAGCGTGATCACGACGAGCGATACGACAATGCTCAGGAGTTCCTGGAGGTCTGCTACAAGCTCTGGGAAGGCTCGTGGGAAGACAAAGCGCTGGCGCGCGACCGTGAAAGCGGCCTTTACACCGATCCGGCGAAGGTGCACCCGATCGGACATCGCGGCCGGTTCTTCGAGGTGCCGGACGCGCATGTGAGCGCCCCCTCGCCGCAACGAACGCCATTGATCTTCCAGGCAGGCACGTCGCCGCGCGGGCGCGAATTCGCCGCCCGCAATGCCGAGGTCGTCTTTCTCGGCGGCACCAATCCGGCGCAGATCCGCGCCTCCATCGAGGCTATCCGCGCACGCGCCGTCGAACTCGGCCGCTCGCCCGACAGCCTCAAATTCATCACCGCCGTCGTGGCCATATCAGGCGAAACGAAGGCGGAAGCAAAGGCGAAATACGAGGATTATCTGAGCTATACCAGCATCGAGGCAGCGCTGGCGCTGTTTTCCGCCTGGACCGGCGTCGACTGGTCGCAATACGACCTCGACCAACCACTCGAATATATCGAGACGAATGCCGGCCGTTCGGCACTGCGCGGCCTGACGGCCAAGGATGCGGGGCGACGTTGGACCGTACGCGACATCGCCGAATATATCGGTCTTGGCGGCATTCATCCCAAGCTGATCGGCACCGGCGCCCAAATCGCAGACCAATTGGAAGACCTTGCCGAGGCTGCCGGGGTCGATGGGTTCAATATCGCCTACACCGTCAGCCCTGGCTCTTTCGAGGATTTTTCCCGCCACGTCATCCCCGAACTGCGTGCACGCGGCCGCCTGACCCCGGAAGGCGTCGGGCGCACCCTGCGCGGCCGCCTGATCGGCACGGATCGACTGGGCGACGATCATCCGGGCGCCACATTCCGGTCATTGCGCGATGGGCCTTCGGTACTTGATCAGGATTACAGGACAGCATCTGCCGGAGCGAAAGCATGAACGGCGGAGTTCATCTTCACTGGTATCTTCCGACCAACGGCGACAGTCGCGGCCTCACCGGCTCGGGCAACGATAGCCACCTCGTCGAATTTGCCGGAGGTCATCGGGCTCCCAGCCTTTCCTATCTGGCCGAGATCGCGCGCGCGGCCGAGGCCCAGGATTTCCATGCCGTCCTCACGCCGACGGGAACATGGTGCGAAGACGCATGGATCACCACGGCGGCGCTTTCGCGCGAAACGAATCGGCTGAAGTTCCTCGTCGCTTTCCGGCCGGGACTGATTTCCCCGACACTGGTCGCGCATCAGGCGGCAACGTTCCAGCGCATCACGAACGGCCGGCTTCTTTTGAACGTCGTCACCGGCGGCGACCGTTTCGAGCAGGCGCGCTTCGGCGACCACCTCGACCACGACAGCCGCTACGCACGCACACGGGAATTCCTCGCCATCCTGCACGGCGTCTCGTCTGCAAGCCCCGACGTACCCTTCTCATACAAGGGCAACCACTACGATATACGTGACGCGGCAATCGCCACCGCCCCATATGGCCTGCCGGCGATTTTCTTCGGCGGCGCAAGTCCGGCCGCGCAGGACGTCGCGGCCGAACAGGCAGACGTCTATCTCGTCTGGGGTCGTCCGCCGGAACTCGAGGCGCAAACGGTGCGACACCTGAAGGCAAAGGCGACGGCAAAGGGGCGCAGCCTGACATTCGGCGTGCGTCTGCATGTCATTTCGCGCGATACGGAGGCGGAAGCCTGGGCCGTCGCCGACAAACTTCTCTCCTGGCTTTCGCCGGAGCGCGTTCGTGCGGCGCGGGAGCTGCTGGCGAAATCCGAATCCGTCGGCCAGAGCCAGATGTCCGCGCTCAATGCCGGCCGCGATACCCTGCCGGCCTCGGCGCGGGAACTGGAGATCTATCCTGGCCTCTGGTCCGGTTATGGTCTGGTTCGCGGCGGAGCCGGTACGGCGCTGGTCGGCAGCCATGCGCAGGTCGCAGACCTCATCGAAACCTATCACCGCGCCGGCTTCGATCACTTCATCCTGTCCGGCCAGCCGCATCTCGAGGAAGCCTGGCATTTTGGCGAGGGCGCGGCAGCACGCCTCAGAGCCAGAAACCTTCTCGCACCCATTTCCACACCATGACCAAGGACCGTAAAATGCTGATCGAAACAGGCGCCGCCGCCGGTGCACACGACCTTTATGCCGGCATCCCGGATGCCGAGTTCGCCGAATGGAAGACCCGCGCACGCGCGGTTGCGCAGGAACTTGCCTCGACCATCGTGGCGCGCGACCGCGCAAACAAAGATCCCCATGCCGAAATCGCCCTGCTGCGCGAGGCCGGGCTTCTCGGCTTTGCCGCGCCCAAATCGCTTGGCGGTGGCGGCGGCAATCTTCTGCAGGCCATGGAAATCGTACGGATCATTTCCGAAGCCGACGGTTCGATCGGTCAATTGATCGCCTACCATTATTCCAACGGCGTCTGGACCCATATTCTCGGTTCCAGGGAGCAATGGGCCGAAACAATCGGCCATGTGGCGCGCAGCGGCTGGTTCCAGGGCGGCGTTTCCAATCCGCGCGATCAGTGGTCGGAAATCGATATCGAAGGCGACCGGCGCTTTATTTCCGGCACGCGCACCTTCGCCACAGGCACCGCGATCTCGCAGATCATCACCGTCAGTCTCTGGCATCGCGGCGAACGCGTCCACTACCAGATACCGACCGCGCGTGAAGGCATCAGCTTCGGTGACGACTGGGACAATCTCGGACAGCGGTTGACCGCGTCCGGCTCGGTTACCTTCGACCGGGTGGAACTGTTCGAGCATGAACGCCTTGCCGCACTCGACAGCTGGCCCGGCGACGTTGCCCAGCGCGACGGCCTGCGACCCTTGTTCAGCCAGATCATTTTCGCGCATTTCTATCTCGGCATCGCAGAAGGCGCATTGAAGGCCGCCGAGGATTACGTGCGTGAGCAGGGCCGGCCCTGGCCGGAATCCGGCCTGCAATCGGCATTGGAAGACCCTTACAACCTCGCCATCCTCGGCCGCCTGTCCGCACAGATCGAAGCAGGCGTCGCCCTCGCCGACCGGGCGACGGTCACGTTCCAGAAGGCCCTGTTTGCAGGAGCACAGCTGACGGCCGAGGATTGGGGCAAGCTTGCCGTGCTGATCGATCAGGCGAAAGTGGTTGCCAACGATGTGACGCTTGAAGCCACCAGCCGCATCTTCGAACTCACGGGCGGGCGATCCACAGCCAGCAAATGGGGCCTTGACCATTTCTGGCGCAATGCCCGCACCCATACCGTTCACGATCCGGTTTCCTATCGGGCGCGGGAAATCGGCCAGGCGCGGCTGACGCAGTCATGGCCGAAGCCGCGTGTCTATTCCAAACCGCCGAAGAGCGGGAATTAACGCATGTCGAACGATATCGAAATCCGGCGCCTGGACGGCCTCAACGAACAGCGACGCGCCTTTGAGCTGTTTCGCCAAGCCATGCTCGGCCTTCCCGATCTCGGCAAGGTCGATCCGGAGGGTGAGGGCCGATATCTCAAGGATGGAAAGCCGCTCGGGGCTTTCGGGCCTTCGGGGCTTGTCGGCGTCGTCAATGGTTATGCCTCGCAGATTGCTGTCCCCGGCGGCCGGCGCGTCAGCCATCTTTCGGTCACCCATGTCGGCGTTGCCCCGCAAGCGACGCGGCAGGGCATCGCCAGCCGGCTTCTGACCGAACAGTTGCGCCGCGCGCGGGCGGAGGGTTACGTCGTCGCGGGCTTGCGCGCCTCGGACTCACGCATTTACGGGCGTTATGGCTATGGTACGGCCTCCTGGACAGTCCGGCAGGAGCTGGATCTTGCTTGCGCCAGGCCAGCGCCATCGCAAGGTCAGGCGAAGACGAGGTTCGTGGATATCGGCAATTTCGATCTGTTTCGCAAGATCGCGGATGCCGATCCCGCCCCCCGCCCCGCCCAGCTGATCCGCTGGGATGCATGGTGGGCGATGCAGCGATTGCGCCTGGATCATGCCTCGACACCGCATTATGCGCTCGTCACCGGTCCGGAAGGCGCCGAAACCGGCTTCCTGCGCTTCCACACAGAGGCCTCGGACAACTGGTTGATATCGCGCAGCCGGACGGCCATCGTCGACGATCTCGTTGCGCATGATGCGGCAAGCTGGCAAACCCTGATCGGTCATCTCTTCACGCAGGATATCCTGCATCGCGCCATCTTTCCCGCCAGCGCCGTCGACGATCCGCTGCGGCTTCTGGTCAGCGACCCGCGATCGATCACGTTTTCAGGCCTGCGTGACGAAAGCTGGGTGCGGCCGCTCGATGTCGGTGTATTGCTTTCGGCCCGCTCCTACCGCGAAGCAGCAGTGCTCGATATCGCCGATCCTGTCATTCCCGAGAATGCCGGCGTGTGGCGGATCGGCCCGGAAGGCGTCCGCCGCGATCAAGGGCCGGCCGAAGCGCGCCTCGATATCGGCACCTTGGCCGCCCTCTTCTTCGGCGCGCAAACGGCAAGCCTCCTGTCACAGGCCGGCAAGCTGCATGCACCCAGCCCGGAAACCCTTGAGCGGCTCGACGCCTTGTTTTCGACCGGACGTCTGCCGCATTCGGGTATCTCTTTCTGAAACGGATACCGACCGGAGCATTGTCAGGAAAGTCGAGAACAGTCTAATGTCTGTCTGGTTGATGATGGACCAGACAGACTCCAGAATTTTTGTTTTCGCTCGTCTTTTCGGGAAGCCGGCTCCCACTTTTCCCTGACAACCCGAAGGCTACAGCAACCGTCCGATATCGAACGGCGCGGGATCGGCAAAGGGCTTTTCGCCGGTCATCATTTCAGCCAGAAGCCGGCCGGTCGCCGGGCCGAGCGTCAGCCCGTGATGGGCGTGGCCGAAAGCGAACCACAGCCCCTTATGCCGGGGCGCCGGGCCGATGACCGGCTTCATGTCCGGCGTTGCCGGGCGCAAGCCAAGCCATGGCGTATCTTCAACGGGTTTCCCAAGCGGAAAGATTTCGTTTGCGCGTCGCTCGGCGCGATCCATCTGCACCCGGTTTATCGGTGCCGTGGGAGCGGCAAGTTCGACACCGGTCGTCAGGCGAACACCCGCTGCCATCGGCGCAAGCACATAGCCGACCTCTTCGTCGAGAACGGCATGGTTCAGCCCCGCAGCCAACTCCGGGCGGAAATGCAGGTGGTAGCCGCGCTTGCCGACAAGCGGAATGCGATAGCCTTGCGCGGCGAGCAATCCGCCGGAGTGAGCGCCGAGCGCGACGACGATATTGGCCGCATCGTAGTGGCCACGATCCGTCGTCACCCGCCAGCCATTCGCCTGCGATGACAGTCCGCGAACGGTTTCCCGAATGACAGTGCCGCCCATCTTCTCGAAATGGGCCGCATAGCCCTTGGTCAGCGCGCCGGGATCGGTGACGGTGAAAGGATCGCGCCAGTGGATGCCGCCAATCGCCGCCGCCTTGAGGGACGGCTCCAGCCGCGAAAGAGCCGCCCTGTCGAGGACCTGCGCGTTAAGCCCGTAATCCGCCTTCAGTTTTGCCGAGCGCTGCGCGGCTTCGCTCAGCGCCGCATCGTGGCGGACGACTTCGATCCAGCCATCGCGCCGCACCAGATGCGACAGCCCCGCAGCCGCGACCAGCCGGTCATGCTCGTCAAGGCACGCCTCGATCAGCGGCAGCAATTCCCGCGCGATCGTCATCAGACGCTTAGGGTGCGAGGCTTTCCAGTATCCCATCAGCCATGGCGCGATGCGGGGCAGGAAAGCGGGATCGTAATGGACGGCCGCACTGCGATTGCTCGCAAAATTCAGCAGGCTTCGCAGATCCCTGGGGATCGCATAGGGCACGACGCTGCTGCGTTCGATCAGGCCGGCATTGCCGAAGCTTGCGCCTTCACCGGGCGCTGACCGGTCGATGATGGCGACGGAATGGCCGCGCGCCTGCAGATGAAGTGCGGTGCTGACGCCGATAATGCCGGCGCCGAGGACGAGAGTTTCAGTTGTCATGGACGTCTTGTCGCAATGGAGGCAATGCATCGGCCGCCCGGCAGAAACCGGGCGGCCGAATGCCGGCGATGATTATTCGAGATGGAAGATATCCAGCGAGAAATACTTGTCGTTGATCTTCTTGTAGACGTTGTTGGCGACGATGGCGTCCAGCGCCGCGTTCAGCTTTTCGCGCAGCGCATTGTCCTCCTGGCGCACCGCCATGCCGACGCCTTCGCCGACGAACTTGGGATCGGTGATCGGCTTGCCGACCAGTTCGCAGCATTCGCCATCCTTGGTCTTTTGCGTCCATTCCAGCATCGGCACGAGGTCGCCGATCTGCATGTCGAGGCGGCCGCCGGCCAGATCGAGATTGACCTCGTCCTGCGACGGATACTGCTTGAGATCGGCTTGCGGATGCATCGCTTCGGCAAAGGTCGCCTGCGTCGTGCCGGCCTGAACGCCGACCGCCTTGCCGCCGAGGTCGGACTTTTCGAGAACGGAGACATCGCCGCCCTTCTTCATGACATAGGTCATGGCCGCCTTGTAGTAAGGCTTGGTGAAGGCGACCTTCTGCTTGCGCTCTTCGGTGATGAACATCGAGGCGATGATGACGTCGTATTTCTTGGCAAGCAGGCCCGGAATGATGCCGTCCCAATCCTGCGCCACCAACTCGCATTCGGCCTTCATCTCCTCGCACAGCGCCTTGGCGATATCGACGTCGAAGCCGATCAACTGGCCGGAAGTATCCACGGCATTGAAGGGCGGATAGGCGCCTTCCGTGGCGATGCGCAGTTTCAGCGGCTCCTCGGCCTGCGCAGGCGACATCGCGAGCAAGGCCCCGAACAGGACACTGGCGGCGGTCATGGCGATCTTCAGTTTCATTTCGTTCCCTCTCGTTATCGTCCCGATCGGCGGCAGCAGGGCCTGCGTTTCGGGCTTCAGCCTTTTCCGGCATTTATGTCAGGCGCAAAGCGGAGCGGATGCGCCTGACAACAAGGTCTCGAAAATCCGCCCGAATGCAACCCCCGCGACAGCTCCGGACAATCAAGCGGCATATTTTTTCGGATCGGCCTTCGTCAGACGGCGCTCTTGCGCGCCTCCTGAATGTAAAGCTCGCGCAGGCGGGTTGCGACCGGGCCGGGGGCTCCATTTCCGATCTTGCCGCCGTCGATCTCGACAACAGGCATGACGAAGGTCGAGGCGCCGGTCACGAATGCCTCGTCGGCCGCTTGCGCTTCCTCGACGGTGAAGTTCCGCTCGACGACCTTGATCTGCGCTTCCTGCGCATAGCGCAACAGGGCGGCGCGCGTGATGCCGTGCAGGATGTCGTTGGACAGCGCCCGGGTGATGATCTGGCCGTCCTTGACGATATAGGCGTTGTTGGCCGTGCCTTCGGTCACGTAACCGTCTTGCACGAACCAGCCGTCATCGGCGCCTGCATCCTTGGCCAGCATCTTGGCCATGGAGGGATAAAGCAGCTGAACCGTCTTGATATCGCGCCGTCCCCAGCGCAGATCCGGGATCGTGATGACCTTGATACCGGTCTGCGCCTTCGGCGCATTCACGAGGTTCGGCACCGACTGGGTGAACAGGACGACGGTCGGCGGCACATCGTCGGCCGGAAACAGGAAGTCGCGATCTCCGGCATTGCCGCGCGAAATCTGCAAATAGACCAATCCCTCGACCACCTCGTTCCTGGCGACCAGTTCGCGGTGAATGTCCAGCAAGACAGGCTGCGTAATCGGCAGCGCGATAGCCAGTTCTCCAAGAGAACGCTCCAGCCGCGCGAAATGGCCGTCGAAATCCAGAAGCTTACCGTCCACGACCGAGGTCACTTCGTAGACCGCATCGGCAAAAACGAAGCCGCGATCGAAAATCGAAACCTTGGCTTCGGCCTCCGGAAGGTATTCGCCGTTCAGATAGACAATCCGGTTCTTATGCATTGCATCATCCCAAATATTCGTGATCGGATCGACTAAGGCGTCCATCAGGTCAGCAGTACGTCACAGAACAATTTCCCCATTTCCGGCACCACCTTCGGATGATCCTCGCAAATCCCCTTTCCCTGCGTCATCAGGCAAAGAATGACCGGGGCCTTGCCGGGAACGGCGATGCGGATGAGGTCATGTTTGTAATAGGACGCGCGCGGGTCGCCCGTCCAGGAATTCTGTCCGGCCTTGCTCCAGATGCGCGCTTCGGCCGGCGCGCCGCCGCCGAGGAATTCCTCCACCTGAAAATGCGGCCGCCGGGCTTCGGCGCTGTCCCGGTCGCGCAACAGGATATCCTGCGCCCTTCCGCGCGCGGCGTCGCTCAGCGGAACCGGGCCGGCAAAGATCGCGTGGAACAGTTTCGCAGCCGACAAGGGCGTCAGCGCGTTCAGATAATCGCCGGAAGGGCCGGCATATTGCGCCTCGCGGCCGTAACGGACGTCATCCATCAACTTCTGTGTGATGTTGCAGCCTTCGAATTCCGGCCATCCGAGATCGGAAAAGAAGCGGTTCAGCGCCTCGCGTCTGTCGCGCCATGCCGCGAAGTCCGCGCCCTCAAGCAGGGTGTCGCCGGTGGTGCCGGTGATGACGTCGATGACGTAATTGGTGCCGGTGTTCGACGACCAAAGGATCATGTCGCGCATCGCCCGCGACAATTCCTCGTCATCGGCGACGCGGCCGCTATCGATGGCGTTGAGCACATGGACGAGGTGGAAGGCCTTGACCAGGCTGCAGGGATAGCAACGCCAGTCGCCGCGATAGCTGAAACCGTCGGGCGTCTCGCCGAAACCGTTATCGCGCAGCGCCACGAAGCCGAAATTATCGGGCCGCAGGCCCTGATCGGCGAACCGCTCAAGAAAGCCGGCCTTGACGCTTTCGCAGCGGCCTGACCAATCGACGTTGGATTTGAAAAACATGAGGGAACTTTTCCTGTAAGAGAGGGTCACGCCCGGACGCGGGCAGTTTTCCAGCAGCGGGCAAGGCCGCCGCCTTCAAGCGGCTGCATCGGCTGGGGCGATTGGCAGGCGGCTTCGGCCAGCGGACAGCGCGGCGCGAAACGGCAGCCCGGCAGGACGGCAAAGGGATCGGGGATCTCGCCGGTGATCGGCTCGCGCAGCGCCTGCGATGTGCGCACATCCGGCACGGCGGCGATCAGCGCCCTTGTATAGGGATGGCACGGCGCGGCGAAGAGGTCGGCGCTGTCGCGCAGCTCGACGATTTCGCCGAGATACATCACCGCCACCCGGTCGCAGAGGTAACGCACGACGTTCATGTCGTGCGAGATGAAGACGATGGTCAGGCCCTTTTCGCGGTTGAGGCTTTTCAGCAGGTTGATGATCTGCGCCTGCACGGAAGCGTCGAGCGCCGAAACCGGCTCGTCCGCGACCAGCACCTGCGGATCGGCGCAGAGCGCGCGCGCAATCGACACGCGCTGGCGCTGCCCGCCCGATAGCGCATGTGGAAATTTCAGCGCCGTTTCGGTGACCAGGCTGACCTCGGCCAGCACGCGCTCGACCTCGACCTGCCGCTCCGCACGCGAGAGGCCGGACCGGTAATGGGCCACCACCTCTTCGAGCTGGGCGCCGATGGTCATGCGCGGATTGAGCGAGGAATAGGGATCCTGGAACACCATCTGCAGCCGGCCGGTGCGATCCGGCCCGTCGAGCGCCTTGCCGTCGAAGATCACCTGCCCGCCATTGCTCGGCTGCAGCCCGACGCCGATGCGCGCCAGCGTGCTCTTGCCACAGCCGGATTCGCCGACGATGCCGAGAATCTCGCCGCGTTGCACCGTGAGATCGACGCCGCGCACGGCATGGAGATAGACCTGCCGCCGCCGCGCCAGCATGTCGGCCAGACTGCGCTTGACGGGAAAACGGCGCTCGACCTTCTGGAAATCAAGCAGCGGCATGGGAAACCTCGTTCAGAATACAGGCATCGAGATGGCCTTCGGTGGCGCCGGACCGCTCATGCAGCGCGGGCGCCAGGCCGGTCATGCATTGCGGCTGCGCGAAGGCGCAACGCGCCGAGAACCGACAGCCCGGCGGCGGATCGATCAGGCTCGGAGGCGCGCCCTTGATCGGCACCAGCGCGCTGTCGCGGCCGACCTGCCCCGGCAGAGCCGCCAGCAGCGCCCTTGTGTAGGGATGCGACGGCGCGTCGAGCACGTCGCGCACCCGGCCCGTCTCGACCACGCGACCGGCATACATCACCGCCATGCGGTCGCAGATCTGCGAGACCACGCCGAGATCGTGGGTGATCAGGATGATCGAGGTGCCGAGACTGTCGCGCCGCTCCTTCAGCAGGCGCAGGATCTGGTCCTGCACGGTGACGTCGAGCGCGGTTGTCGGCTCGTCGGCGATGATCAGGCGCGGCCGCAACGCCAGCGCCATGGCGATGACGACGCGCTGGCGCAGACCCCCGGACAATTCATGCGGATAGGCCTCCAGCCGGCGTTCGGGCGAGGTGACGTGCACGTCGCGCAGAAGCTGCAGCGCCGCCTCGCGCGCCTCGGCGCGGGAGGCCTTGCGGTGACGGCGGATCACCTCGCCGATCTGCTTGCCGATGCGCATCGTCGGATTGAGCGCGGTCAGCGGATCCTGGAAGATGAAGGCGACGTCGCGGCCGCGCACCTGCGACAAACCGCGCTCGCTCATGGCGGCGAGATCCCCCGCCCCTTCCAGCAGGATCTGCCCGCCGGCCACTTTTGCCGGCGCGCCGCCGAACAGGCGCAGGATGGAGCGGCAGGTCGCGGATTTGCCGCAGCCGGATTCCCCGACAATACCGAAGATTTCCCCCGGCCGGACGTCGAAGCTGACGCCGTCGACCGCCCTCGCCGTGCCGGACGGGCTCTGGAACTCGGTCACGAGGTCGCGAATGGACAGAAGGCTCATGGCGTTACCCTTTTGGCTTCAGCGCGGTCGCAAGGCCCTCGCCGGTAAGCGAGAAAGCGATGCCGATCCAGACGATGGCGAGGCCGGGAAAGATGGTCATCCACGGGGCTTCGCGCATGTAATCGATGCTCTCGACGATCAGCAGACCCCATTCCGGCGCCGGCGGCTGTACGCCGAGCCCGAAGAAGGACATGGCCGCCACCGCCTGCACCGTCAGCACGACATCCGACATGGAATAGACCAGCGCCGGCGTGACCACGTTCGGCAGGATGTGGCGCAGCATGACCCGCAGCTTGCCGAAACGCAGCACGCGCGTCGCCTCGATGAATTCCAGCCGCGCAACCAGCAGCGTTTCACCGCGCACGATGCGGGCATAACCGATCCAGTTGACGATGAAGAAGGCGATGTAGAGATTGGTTTCGCTGGCGCCGAGCACGCCGACGATGGCCAGAATCAGCACGTAGAACGGAAAGGCCCAGACGATATCGGTCAGCCGCATCAGCGCCGCGTCGACGATGCCGCCGAAGAAGCCGGCGATCAGGCCGATCATGACGCCCATGATCATTGGCCCGAAGACGCAGATCAGCGCCAGCCGCAGGTCGAACACCGCCCCCGCAAGGATGCGGGTGAAGATGTCGCGGCCGAAATTATCGGTGCCGAACCAGTGCGCGGCCGACGGCGGCTGCATGGCGCCGCCGAAATCCAGCGCAAAGGGATCGTAAGGCGACAAGACCGGCGTCAGGATCGTCGCCGCAAGGGTGATCGCCAGCATGGCGAGGCCGATCGCACCGGCGGGGGTGCGCAGCAGTTTTTTCACGATGGCCATGGGTTTACTCCAGCCGGACGCGCGGATCAGCCAGCGCGTAGCAGATGTCGGTGATCAGGTTGACGATCACCACCATGATGGCGAAGAACACCGTCAGACCGCGGATGACCGGCAGGTCGCGCGACACGATCGCATCGATCAGCAGGCTACCGAGGCCGGGCACGGAGAAGATTTTTTCCACCACCACGGTGCCGCCGATGATCCAGCTCACCCGCACGCCGATGATCGAGATGGTCGAGATCAGGCTGTTGGGCATCACATGGCGCAGGAAGACCTCATGGGCGCGCAGGCCCTTGGCGCGGGCGGTGTCGATATAGTCGGCCTTCATCGTATCGATCAGCGCCGCGCGCAGGCTTTGCTGGATCAGCGAGGCGGTCGACAAGCCGACGACCAGCGACGGCAGGAACAGGCGTCCGACATTGGCGAGGAACCCGTCACCGACGCCGCCGGTCGCAAACCAGCCCATGTGCAGCGCCAGCCAGATGATCAGCACATAACAGAGCCAGAAGGGCGGCATGGCAATTACCACGACGAAGATCTGGCGGATGACATTGTCGAGCAGGCGCCCGCGATTGACCGCCGCCAGGACGGCAAAGGGCAAGGCGACGATCAGCGCGATCACGGTCGAATAGGCGACGATGGCGAGCGTAAACGGCAGGCGTTCCGCCACCAGGTCGACGATC
Source organism: uncultured Rhizobium sp. (assembly GCA_945952045.1). Taxonomy (GTDB): domain Bacteria; phylum Pseudomonadota; class Alphaproteobacteria; order Rhizobiales; family Rhizobiaceae; genus Metarhizobium. The sequence goes on along the minus strand of CAMFHE010000001.1, from coordinate 54,105 downwards.
GGCTGCTTATGGAAGATCGAGACACCGAAACTGCCGGTCAGACAGTCGCGCAGGAAATAGAGATACTGAACCCAGACGGGCTTATCGAGGCCCCAGAGTTCGCGCATGGCCTGCAGCTCCTCGGCGCTGGCCCGCGTGCCCATGGCGCGCGACGCCGGATCGCCCGGCATGATCTGCAGAAGCAGGAAGCTGATGATCGTGATCCCGATCAGGACGGGGACCAGCATCAGCAGGCGTTTGAAGATGGCAAGGATCATGAATGTTCACCGGCGACGCCAGCCGCGGTTGGAGGAACCTCCGCCCGGCAAGGGCGGAGGCGGCCGCATCACTTGTCGAGCGTGACGTCTTCGAGACGGAAGTTCGAGGTCGGCAGGATCTCGAAACCCTTCACCTTGTCCTGCACCGCCCAGGCGGAAGCCGGGTGATAGAGGAAGACATAGGGCGCGCCGTCATGCAGCTTCTGGATCATTTCCTTGAACATCGCGCCGCGCGCCTCGCCGTTGACGGTCTTGCGCTCCTCGGCATACAGCGCGTTCAGGCGGTCGTTCTTCCATTGCGTGTGATAGGCATTGGCCCGCTCCGGATTGATCGCGACGAAACCGATGATCTGGTCGGGGTCGATGGTGTCGGAGGTGGTGTAGGACACCGACATGTCGTAGTTTCCGGCCTTGGTGGTTTCCCACTGGGTGCCGCCCTCCAGCATCTGCACCTTCAGCTTGACGCCGACCTGCTGCAGCATCGCCTGGAGCGCGATGGCTGCATTGCGGCTGGTCGCCGCGCCGGAATCAACGACGAGCTGCGCCTCGAAACCGTCGGCATAACCCGCATCGGCCAGAAGCTGCTTGGCCTTCGCCAGATCATAGGGATAGGGCGCGAGATCGGGATCGGCATAGACCATGACCGGCATGGCCGAAGCCGCCGGCTTGCCGGCGCCGTAGAGCACGCCCTGCACCAGCGCGCTCTTGTCGACGGCATAGTTGAGCGCCTGGCGGACGCGTTCGTCGTCGAAGGGTTTGCGGGTGGTGTTGAGCTGCACGAAATCGGCGCGGTAGGGAATGGTCTGGCCGACGGAAATCCCGTCCTTGGCGTCGAGTTCCTTGATCTGGTTCAGCGGCGGATCGAGCGCCACATCCACTTCGCCGGCTTCCAGCTTGATGACGCGCGCCGAGGGTTCGGTGACGACTTCGAGCACGGCTTCGTCCACGGAGGGCTTGCCCTGCTGCCAGTAATAGGGGTTCTTCGCCAGCTCGACGCGCGCGCCGCGCACCCGCGATTTCAAGACGAACGGGCCGGAGCCGACCGGCGCCTCGAAAAACGCATCGCCCTTGGCCTCCACCTGCGCCTTCGGCAGGATCGCGGCGGCGAACAGCGCCAGATTGTTGAAGGCCGGCGTGAAGGGCTCGGCCAGCTTCATGGTGATCTCACTCGGGCTGACGATCTCGAAGCTGGTGATCGGGCGATAGAAACGGCCCCAGCCGGAGGCCTCGGATGCGGCGCGCTGGATGGAGAATTTCACATCCTCGGCGGTGACAGGCGTTCCATCGGAAAACTTCGCGTCGCGCAGCTTGAAGTTCAGCGTCAGCCCGTCATCGGAAACCGTCCAGCTTTCGGCCAGCCCCGGCTCCAGTTTCTCGCCGGTCCGGTCCGGGCGGATAAGCGTGTCGAAGATCAGGAGCTGGGTCCAGATCGAGCCGTTGTCGCTGCTGGCGATCGGATCGAGGCTGACGGGATCGTAACCCATCGCCACGCGTAGCGTTTCGGCATGGGCGGCCATGCCAGCGAGCGAAAACACCGAAGCCAGAAGCAGACATTTCAAATTGAATCGGGGCAGCATGAAGAGGTTCTCCTAGACCTTTCGTGGGACATGTCTTGAACCGCTGGCGGGTGGCGCGCAGCCGCATCGGATGACGGATTTACGTTAGACAACGCCGCCTGCGTCGAATAATAATAAATATGCTGCCTACTATCAGCAGGTTGATAATGGATCTTCGAGAACTTGAACTTTTCGGCACGCTGATGCGCGTCGGCACGACCACCGAGACGGCGCGGCTGCTTGGCATTTCCCAGCCCAGCGTCAGCGGGCAGCTGAAGCGGCTGGAAAGCCGACTCGGCTTTTCGCTGTTCCATCGCACCGGCAACCGGCTGGAAGCGACCCAGGAGGCGAACGAGCTTTTCGCGCTCTCGATGACGATCTTCAACACCCATGCCCTGGTTCGCTCCAAGCTGCCGACGCTGCGCAATCTCGCCTCGCGGCCGGTAGCCATTTCGGCGACGCCGGCGCTTGTGGAAAGTTTCATCGGGCCGGTGCTCATCCGCGCAGGCTATCGCAACTGGAAAAAGCGCATCGTGCTTCGTGTCCATTCCCCGGAAGACGATTTGCGCAATGGAGAGGCCGATATCGGCCTGCAGATGGCCCTGCCGCCGAAAGCCGAATTCCAGGCCTATGTCGTGGGGCAGACCTCGCTCGTGGCGGTCATGCAGGCCGACCATCCGCTGGCGCAATCCGCAAAGCTCAATTGCGCTGCCGTCTCGACGCATCCGCTGGTGTGCTACAATGCCGATTGGTCGCCGATGGGCGAGTCCATTCGCAGCGCTTTTGCGGCGCAAGGGCTTGCCTACGATCCCGTCTGCATGGTGCCGTTCTGCGCCAATGTCTGCAGCATGGTGCGCGCCTGCGGTGGCGTCGGCATCGTCGATGCGATGACCGCGCGCGATTATGCCATGCAGGGGCTCGTCTCGCGTGAGATCGTCGATATTCCTCCCGTGTCGATCATCGCTTTCCACAGGCGCAACGAGCCGCTTCGTGCGCCGGTGCAAGGTTTTCTGGCCGCGCTTCGAAAGTCTGCGGCGCGAACGGACGCTCAACCTGGAATGCTTTGAAGAATGCGCATCGTTTTCAAATCCGCTTCGATTCGCTAGAGCATAATCCGACCGGAGTGAAACGAGGATCGATAAGATTATGCTTAAAACAAAAAGGTTTAGAGCGCCGATCTGATTCGATCAGATCGAAAAGCGCTCTAGGCAAGGGGGAAAACAAGGAGAGGACCATGGCGCAGAAAGTAATCGGCCTGATCGGCGGCATGAGCTGGGAAAGTTCGGCGGAATATTACCGGATCATCAACGTGTTGGTGCGCGAACGCCTGGGCGGCCTGCGCTCGGCCAAATGCCTGATGTGGTCGTTCGATTTCGGCGAGATCGAAGCCTTGCAACATGCTGGACGCTGGGACGATGCGACCGCACAGATGATCGATGCGGCGCAACGGCTGGAACGCGGCGGCGCGGATTTCGTGCTGATTTGCACCAACACCATGCATCGAATGGCCGATCAGGTTCAGGCGGCCATCGGCCTGCCCTTGCTGCATATCGCCGATCCGACCGCCGAACGGATCAAGGCGGCAGGAGTAAAGAAGGTCGGGCTGCTCGGCACCGCCTTCACCATGGAACAGGATTTCTACAAGGGCCGGCTCATCGAGCGGCACGGTCTCGACGTCATAATTCCCGAAGAAGACGACCGACGCGTGGTGCATCGGATCATCTATGACGAACTGGTGCAGGGAAGGATCGAGGCGGCATCGCGCCAAGCCTATCGCGAAGTCATCACGCGGCTTGTCGAGCGGGGCGCGGAGGCAATCATCCTCGGCTGCACCGAAATCATGCTGCTGGTCGGCCCGCAGGATAGCAGCGTACCGCTTTACGACACCACCGCCATCCACGCCGAAGCCGCCGTCGATATGGCGATCGCCTGATCTATCGGCCGGTCGCATGGGTGCGTTGTGGCCAAAAAAAATGGGCCAGCGGAAATCCGCGGCCCATGAAGTGTGGAGATCTGTATCTCCAGAGGGGAACAGCTGCTGCGGCGGCACTGGGAGGAAAACCGCCATGTGCATCAGCTATAGGCAATATGCTCGATTTCTCGGCGGATGACGAGCGTTTATTGTGCAGTGCAGCTATGCAATTGTTGCATCGCATCTGAAGACAGGGCCATCTCCCGCTAAAGTTCCGGGCCAGGCGGATTTTCCGCTGGCGGTGGAGGATTTCGGCTTGCGCCGCACCAGCCGGGGAGATGCCGCGCATCGTGCGAATGCGCCAGTTCGACTGCTTCGTGCACGACCTTCTCGAAAGACGACGACAGGCGTTTCGCCTGTACCCTGCGCCGGAAAAAATCCGCCCAGACGAATTCGCTGAACGGCGCGTCGATCTTGGCGAAACCGCCCGCATCGCGGACAGCGCCCGCCAGCGAGCGGAACGGATCGTCTTCAAGCGCCCCGATGCTCTTGGGAAGATCATTGACCGGCCGACGCACGCCATCTGCATCGAAGGGATAGACGAGGTTGCGATGATCCATCACCGACCAGAATTCGTCCTTGCCGAGATGGCCGAGGTCGGCGACGACGCTGGTCAGGACATGTTGCTCGCCCGCCTCGTGCAGGGCGCGAACGAGATGATGATGATCGACGAGGTAAAGCCGGCCTTTGCGTCCGATAACCACGGGCACCATATGGCGGCCAAGAAAATCCGCTCCCATGTCTTTGCGGATGGCGTCCCATTGCCGCCGCTTGTCCTCGACCTCGCGCAGACCGACCGTCATCTGCGTCGGTCTGAGCGACTGGATTTCAACCGGCGTCAGGTGCGGCTCAAGGATATGGGGCATCGCGTCTTCTCCGCACAGGTGACATGAACGCCGATGTCCGGCGGTTCACAGAGGATGCCACAGAACCTTCCGGGACATCAGAGATTGACGCGGTTGAATTGCGTCAAATGTGCGGTGATTGCGGCGAGTTCCTCGGCGCGGCGCGGCGCATCCCAGCCGAGCGCATCAGCGGCAATGTCTGCGATGTCTTCGAGCCCTTGGCGCGTCAGCTTGCCTTCGATTGCAAGCGTCGTTCGACGCATGACGATATCGGCGAGATGGCCAACCATTTCGTTGCGGGCGATCCAGTCGATCTCGCCACGGCTATAGCCTTCGACATGGGCGAGCGGTACATCACCATCCTTCCCGCCATGGGCAAGGATAGCATCGGCAGTCGTGCCGTAACGGCCGAGCAGCGTCTCCACACGCGCTTCGGAAAGTCCACTGCGCTTGGCGCGTTGCGATATCCAGGCGCGGCGCTCGGCGGCCTCGACGGGATAGCCGCGCCCACCGCCGATCGGCAGCATCTGCGTGCTTTTCGCCCGGCTTCGACCCATGCGGGACAGAATGGTATCGGCGACCTCCTCGGCAAAGCCACGAAACGTCGTCCACTTCCCGCCGACAAGCGAGATGACGGCGAAAGGTCGCCCGGCCGCCGGTTCCGTCACGGGCGCGGAATGGTCGCGACTGATGAGGCCGGGATTGTTGGCATCGGACGCCGGCAGCGGACGGATGCCGCTATAGGCATAGACGATCTGGTCGCGACCGAATTGCAGTCCGGGCAGCAGCGAGCGCAGGCTGGCGAGGAAATAATCGATCTCGTCCTCCTCGCAGCGCACCGTATCCGGATTGTCGGCCTTGACGTCGGTCGAGCCGACAAGTGCCAGACCGAGAAAATCGTAAACGAGGCAAATGCGGCCATCATCCGCTTCGAAATAGATCATCCGGCCTTTCAGACTTTTCACCAGCTCGGGGTGTTTCAGCAGGATATGCGAGCCCTTGGTGCCACCGATCAGCTTGCCGGACACACCGAGCACCGCATTGACATGGTCGATCCACGGTCCCGCGCCGTTGACGACGATATCGGCGCGCGCGCGCCGCTCGCCCCCGCTCGGCCCCTGCAGGCGCAGCACGCCGTTTTCCTGGCCAAGCAGCGTCGTTCCGTTCATTGCTGCGGATTGCGGGCTGGCATCGAGACCATCGCGCAGGAGTTCCCAGACAAGGCGTTCCGGCCGGCTGATCTTGGCGTCGTAATAGATGCCCCCGGCGACAATGCGAGGCGTTATGTCGGGCATCTCCTTCAGCGCCTTGCGGCGAAAGAAGAACTGATGCTTCGGCATGACGCGGTGGCGCGCGCCATAGAGGTCATAGAGCGCAAGGCCGATCTTGATCAGCAATGCGCCACGGCTGCGCGGAGCGGTGGTGGAACCGAACAAAGTGCGCAGCGCCGCGAAAGCGCCCTTCGTCAACGAAAACGATGGAATGAAGGTCGGCAACGCCTCGACGCAATGCGGCGCATTGCGTAGCAGCAGGTTTCGCTCGAGCGTCGATTGCGCGACAAGGCCGAGCTCGCCGGTTTCCAGATATTTGATGCCGCCATGGATGAGGCGCGAGGGCGCAGCACTCGTCCCGGAGCCGAAATCAGCCTTGTCGACGATCAGGCATTTGAGGCCTTGCAGGCAGAGATCGCGGAAAAGCCCTGCCCCGTTGATGCCTGCGCCAAGGATGATGACGTCGAAGGTTTCGACCGCCGCTTCTGTCGTATCCGTCATGATGGGGAATCCTGTTATTGCGCCGTGCCGCCAAGACGCCGCAGCGTCGGCCAGAGCGGCTTCATGGCCTCGGCGAGATCGAGGAAGACGCGATATTTCTCGTCATAGGCTTTTTGCCGGTCGGGATCCGGCTGATAGGTGGTTTCGATGGCTGCGAGATTACGCGGATCGGCGGTCGGTGAGGCAAAGAGGCCGACGCCCGCACCGGCGCAAAGCGCCGCGCCCCAGGCCGCCGCCTCTTCCGTGCCCGTCGCGGTGACCGGAAGGCCAATAATGTCGGCAAACAGACCGGCCATCGCGGGGTTGCGCGAGATACCGCCGGTCAGCCGCGCGGTCGTCGGTGCAAAGCCGTCGCGCAGCGCATCCACATGGACACGATGATTGAAGGCTATGCCCTCGAGAACGGCGCGCACCAGATCGCCGCGATCATGCCAGGCGTTGAGGCCATAGAACCCGGCGCTGGAGGCGCCGCCAAAGGGCGAGCCGAAGAGATAGGGGTGGAAGAAGGCGCTCGACGGCCGCGCCCGCGCCGCTTCGAACTCCTTGCCGAGGACCGCATGAATACTGCCGCCGTCCATCTCTGCCCGCCGGGCATCGGCGGCGCAGAACTGGTCGATGAACCAGTCGTAATTGGCCGTCGAAGCCGGCGAGATCGACATGCTGTTCCATTCGCCGGGCAGGATGCCGTTGCGGCAGAACCAGCGGCCATCGACCTTGGGAGCGTGCGACACCGTTTCGTTGATCGAATAGGTGCCGGCGATCACGGCGACCATGCCTTCGCCATAACCGCCCATGCCGAGCGCCGAGGCGGTGACATCGTGCAGGCCGGCCATCACGGGTGTTCCGGCAATCAGCCCGGTGAGGCGCGCCGTCTCGGCGGTCACCCCGCCGACGATCTCCGTCGAGCCCGCTATCGGCGGCTGGCGACCGGCGAGACGGTCAAGACCGAACAGCCGGAACGCATCCTCGGCATAGTCCTGCGTTCGCACGTCGGTGAAGGAGGTGCTGGCTTCGGTGCGATCCGTGCCGATGGTTCCGCAGAGGCAGAAGCGCAGCCAGTCCTTGGCGGCGATGAAATGGGCAATGCGGGCATAACGCTCGGGCTGATGATCGCGAACCCAGCGCAGGATTGCCGATGGTGCGGAGGCATGCGGCTTCTGGCCGGTCAGCTCCAGCGACATCGCGCCGACATCGCCTTCGTTCCACGCATCGGCAATCGCATCGGCGCGCGTGTCGAGCGAGACGATCGCCGCGCCCAGCGGACGCGTTTCCTCGTCGAGGAGATAGATGCCGTCGCCATGGGCGGTCGCGGCAATCGCAACGATATCGGAGGCCGGACGGCCGCAGGCGGCAACCGCTTCGCGAATGGCGTCGGCCGTGGCGCTCCACAACCCGTCCATATCGCGCTCGACATGCTGCGGCGCCGGGATCAGTTGCGGAACGCGGCGGCGGGCGATGGCAAGCACCGTTCCGTCCGCGTCGAAGATAACCGCCTTGGTGACCGTCAGGCCGCTGTCTATACCCATGATGCAGGGCATTGCTGTCTCCATTCTCCGGCAAAGGAGAACGGCAACCGGCATGGGGTCATCCGCCGCAGCGGAAACCGTCAGCCGGGCCGCTCGCCCTCCGCCACGATGACGTTGATCCCCTTCGAGCGCATGCGCGACAAATGGGAAATCGGGATATCCTCGTCGACCACGACGGCGTCGAACTCCTGCAGCGTCGCGAAATGATGCAGCGCGCGGCGTTCGAACTTGCTGTGATCGGCGAGAAGCACGCGCTTCGAGGCGCTTTCGAACATCGCCCGCTTGGTCTCCACCGTCTCCGGCGACTGGTGGTAAACGACGTCGTCGACGATGGCCGAGAGCGACATGAACACGGTGTCGGCGCGTAGCCGGCGAATTTCATTGGTGGTGATATGTCCCATGAAGGCATTGCACCAATTGTAGAATTGCCCGCCGAGACAGATGAGGTTGAGGTCGCTGACCTCCTTCAGCTCATTGATCAGCACCAGCGAGTTGGTGATAACCGTCAGCGGCACCTTGGCCGGCAGGAAGCGGGTCATCTCATGCACGGTCGTGGCATCATCCATGAAGATCGCCTGACCGGGCTCAACGAACTGCATCGCGGCCCTGGCGACGGCCTTTTTTTCCTTGGCCTGCTTGGTGGCGCGGTAGACGTCGGAGGATTCGATGAGGCTGGTCGGCGCAGCGGAAACGATGCCGCGCGTCTTGCGGAACAGGCCGCGGCTGACGAGTTCGTCGACATCGCGGTGCGCTGTCATCAGGCTGATGCCGAAGCGCTCGGTGAGGTCCTCGATGCGGATCGAGCCCTCGGCAATGACCGTCTCGGCGATCATCTGGCGGCGCACGAGCTGGCGCGCATGCCGGCTGTCGCTCGGCAGTTCCTCCGAAAGCAGTTCCTTGACGTCGACTTTCTTGTTCATGGGGTGCCCCTGCCATGCTTCGAGTTTTCGTAATCTCGTATCGGGCGGCAAGGAAAATGCCAAGCGAGACCCGGGGTCGCCGGATCGAGGGGTGGAAGCGCCCCGAAGGGGCGCTTCCGTGATGGTTTACTCGCTCAGGACGAAGGGAGCGGTGTACTTGTCGACATTGTCCTTGGTGATCAGCAGGCAATCGAAGAGCTGCTTTTCGGTCGCAGCGCCGGTCTTGCCGGTCTTGATGACGCTGTCGGCCTGCTTGACGGCTTCTTCCGAGAAGATGGCGACCGGCTGCAGGACGGTGTACTGCAGTTCGCCAGCCTTGATGGCGGCAACAGCATCCGGCGAACCGTCGAAACCGCCGACCTTGACCTGGGCGAGCTTGCCGGCTTCCTTGAGCGCTGCGATCGCGCCAAGAGCCATTTCGTCATTGCCGCTGATGACGCCGATGATGTCAGGGTTGGCCTGCAGCATGGACTGCATCTTGGCATGACCCTTGGTGCGGTCCCAATCGGCCACTTCCTTGGCGGACTTCACCAGATCGGGATACTGCGTCAGAACGGTTTCATAGCCGTTCGAACGGGTTGCGGCATTGTTGTCGGCCGGGTTGCCGAAGAGTTCGGCATACTTGCCCTTGTCGCCAACGGCTTCGACCCACTGCTGCGCACCGATGGCGGCGCCCTGCGCGTTGTTGGAAACGAGCTGCGCCTTGGCAAGGCCTTCCTGGTTGATCTCGGCATTGACGAGAATGACCGGGATACCTGCGGCAACGGCCTTCTTGACCGCGCCAACCGAACCGTCGGCATTGGCCGGATCGAGGATGATGGCAACCGACTTGTTGGTGATCGCGGTGTCGATCAGGTTGCTTTCGGTGTTGGTGTCACCCTTGTGGGCGCCGACATTGGCGGTGTAGCCCAGCTTCTCGGCGGTTGCCTTGGCGACTTCGCCTTCCGTGAACCAGTAGGGGTTCGACGGATCGTTGACGATGACAGTGATCAGGCCTTCGGCCCAGGCCGAGCTGAACAGCAGCGGCATCACGGCAGTTGCTGCAAAGAGTACACGCATACCTTTTTTGAACATGGTCTCACTCCCTTTGTTGAGTCCGGTTGTGCCGATTTTCGGCAATACTTTCCGCTGCCGGGCCACTGGATGGTCCGCCTCTCCCGGCTTCAGTCAGTTCCTGCAGGCGTCGCCAAATCAGCGACGGCCATATTTGATGCTGTTCAAGAGAACGGCGGTGACGATGACGGCGCCGGTGAAAACCGTCTGCCAGTAAGCCGAGACACCGATGATCACGAGGCCGTCCGAGAGGAAGCCGATCACGAAGGCGCCAAGCATGGTGCCGATGACCGTACCGCGACCGCCCGTCAGCGCCGCCCCGCCGATGACGACGGCGGCAATCGCCGTCAGTTCGTAGGTGGTGCCGGCCGTCGGGCCTGCGGAGGTCAGCTGCGAGGAGAGAACCAGGCCTGCGACCGCGGCGCAGATGCCCGACAGCACGTAGACCGAGATCTTCACCCGCTTGACCGGTACGCCCGACAGTTCCGCCGCGCGCTCATTGCCGCCCGAGGCATAGAGCCAGCGGCCGAAAGCGGTGCGCGTCAGAAGAATATGGCTGGCGATGGCGAAGAGGAAAAGAACGAGCACGCCGATGGGCACGCCGGCAAGACGGTTGAAACCCAGCCAGTCGAAACCGGTGTTGCCGAGTTCGGGGCGGCCGCCGAGATTGTTGTAGGTCAGGCCGTTGGTCATCAAAAGCGCAATACCGCGCGCCACATAGAGCACGCCGAGCGTCGCCACGAAGGCCGGCACACGCAGATAGGCGATCAGCACGCCATTGACCGCGCCGACGACGGCGCCGAGCAGGCAGGTGAGGACCACCACCACCCAGACCGAGGGATAGAGGATGAAGCCGATCTGCGGCAGCGCCACGCCCTGCATGAGGAAGCCAGCGACGACGCCGGCGAGGCCCAGCGTCGAGCCGACGGACAAATCAATGCCGCCATTGAGGATGACGAGCAGCATGCCGATGGCCAGCAGGCCGAAGATCGCGACATGCGACGCCATGATCAGGAAATTGCTGACCGTGAAATAGTTCGGCGACATCAGCGAGAAGACGATGACGATGGCGATCAGCGCGAAGAAGGCGCGGCCTTCGAACAGCAGCTCGACGAAGCTCTTCTTGCGCTTGCCGCCGCGTGTCGCCGCCTTGGTGTCGATTGCAGGTGTGACTGACATGCTCGGCGCTCCTAATGGGCATGCACGGCTTCGCCGGAGGCGGCCATGATCTGTTCCTTGGTCGCGTCAGGACCGAATTCCGCGGAAATGCGGCCACGCCGCATGACGATGATGCGATGGGCGATGCTCAGGCATTCGCCGACTTCCGACGTGGTGTAGATGACCGCAAGTCCCTGCCTGGCGCGCTCGGCGAGCAGTTTGAAGACTTCCGCCTTGGCGCCGATGTCGATGCCCCGGCTCGGTTCGTCGAGCAGAATGACCTCAGGATTGGTCGCCAGCATCTTGCCTATGACGACCTTCTGCTGGTTGCCGCCCGACAGCGAGCCGATCGGCGCGCCGCCGCCATCGGTCTTGATATGCACCTTGCGGATCGCGTCGCCGACGAGATCGAGCTCGCGTGTCACAGAGGTGAACAGGCCGCGCGTAAACGCGCCGATATTGGCAAGCGACAGATTGCGGCCGACGGTCATGGTCTGCACGAGACCGTCACGCTGGCGGTCTTCGGGAACGAGCACCAGACCGTCGCGGATGCAGTCGGCAATCGACTGGCCGGTGACGTCGCGGCCCTTCAGCTTGACCTTGCCGGCGGTCGCCCGCAGGCGGCCTGCGACCGTTTCGAGCAGTTCCGTGCGCCCGGCGCCCATCAGGCCATAGATGCAGACGATTTCGCCGGCACGAACCGACAGCGAGAGATCGTCGACGACCGAATAGCCGGCGCCGCCGGGATCGGGCACCGTCAGCCCTTCGATTGCCAGCGACACATCGCCTTTTTCGTAACCTGTCGGCGGTGAGCCGAGGTCGAAATTGTCGCCGACCATATGGCGCACGATCCATTCGAGATCGATGTCCTTGCGTTCGGCATAGGCGGTCATGGTGCCGTCGCGCAAAACCACTGCGTGATTGGTGATCTGCAGCGCTTCTTCCAGATGGTGCGAGATATAGACGATGGACACGCCGCGATTGTTGAGATCGCGAATGACCTTGAAGAGGACCTCGACTTCCGACGCCGACAGCGCCGAGGTCGGCTCGTCCATGATGAGGATGCGCGAATTGACCGAAAGCGCGCGGGCGATCTCGACGATCTGCTGCTGGCCGAGGCGCAGATCCTCGACCGGCGTCAGGGGATCGATATCCTCTTCGAGTTCAGCCATCAGGAGGCGCGTCTGGCGCTCTTCTTCCGCAAAGTCCACGCCCGTCGCCATCATGATCTCGCGACCCATGAAGATGTTGTCGCGAACGTTCATGTTCGGAGCGAGGCTGAGCTCCTGATGGATGATGGAGATGCCGCGGTCGCGTGCTTGGGAGGACGACGCGAAAGAGACGGGTTCCCCATCGAGAACGATTTCGCCGGATGTGGGCGTAACCACGCCGGACAGGATCTTCATCAGCGTCGACTTGCCGGCGCCGTTTTCGCCGAACAACGTCGTCACCTGGCCACGATGAATGTCGAAATTGACGCCCTTGAGGGCATGAACGCTGCCGTAGGACTTCGCCACGTTGCGCGCGGCCAGAACGACTTCACCCTTTTGATCGGTTTCGGCAATGGCGCTCATTTGACGTCGAGCCTCACCGGGGTGACGATCCAGCTCTTCGGATTGACCAGCTTGAAGGCGCCGATGATGGTGACGGTCTTGCCGTTCAGCGCTGCGGGATCGATGCCGGCCAGAACGACCTTTTTGACCTCGTTGTTGATGGCCGAACCCGCATCCTGATACTCGATCTGGTTCTTGAACTGGCCGAACTCGATCTGGCCGGTCGCATCGCGCAAATCCGTGCCGTTCAAGGCGGGTCCGGTCTGGACGCGCACCGTCAACTCGGGCGGAAGTCCCTCCACCGTGATCGCGTTGTAATTCGCCTTGTGCTCGCCGGCGAGGCCGGTGAACTTCACGGGAAAGACCGGGCCGACGGACGTCGCGACACCGTATTTCTCGCCGGCAGCCTTTTTGTCGGCCGCGATTGCCTTTGCCAGCTCGGCCGCATCGACCGCCCGCGTCTCGACGCTCTGCTTGATCAGCGGGAACTGCTCGGCTCCGAAGGCTTCGGCCGAGAATTTCTGGACCTGGACATCGGCCTGCGAGCCGATGCGCACGATGGTCGTGTCGAAAGCCATCGCCCCCACCAGCACGACGCCGGCGGCAATGCCAAACCAGCGATAATTGCGCGCGGGCCGGGGCGATTTCGAAAACGTTGCGTCAGTCATGTCGATCGACCTTGAAATTGAACGGTGGAAGCGTCAGCGAAGGCGCCAGCCGATGGCCGGCGGCGAAAACATGCCGAGAGACACACCTATGGCGCTGACGCCGGGTGTCGATGTCTTCCAAACAGAACATGTCATGATGACCCCCTCCCTGAAGCGGCACCGGCCGGATCTCCTCATCCACCTCGGCGCTGCACTGCACAATTTTTCGCAATTGCGATATATGTGTGTGATATGTCGCATTATATATGTTAATTTAACACAAGCTGTCAATCGGCCTTTTTACCTGGAAACATCTTGATACGCTGATTTTCGGTGGTCGATTTTCCGTAAACCGAAAATCCGGCTGCACAGGCTGTATCAGCCCCATACAAATGCACAGGCGCGAAATATCAGCCTCATTTAACTGATTTTTCTAGGTAAAATAGGTCGGCATCCAATCTCAAAACCAGACCGGCCGACAATTCTCGATAGAGGCCTCAAACAGGAAATCGTCCATGTCGGCCAAAATGCGGCTACCCGCCGCTTTTTCCACACCCGCATCATAGCTGAAAAAAAGTTCTAGGTGCGAAAAATTTTACGCGACATGCGATAACTTTGTGTTATGTTCTTTTGTGAAGTCTGCGGTTCCATGTTAAATTCCCCCTGGGGTCGACATGGCCTCGGCCGAAGCGGCCGGAGGAAGGCGCGCTTTCGTGAGAGACGATCGGGAGGATCGAATGCTTTGTTCCGGATCAGGCGAAGCGGCGCATGCCGTCGCGGGATCTGCAGGTGCGCGCCATGACTGAGACGGCCGACCTGATCATCGGCATCGACGCCGGCACATCGGTGATGAAGGCCGTCGCCTTCACGCTGGCTGGCCGCCAGATCGCCAGCGCCTCCGTGCGCAACACCTACAAGACCGGCGATGACGGCTCCGTCACCCAATCCCTCGATCAAACCTGGCTGGATTGCACGCGCGCGCTGCGCGGCCTCGCCGAAAAGGTCGAGCGCCTTGCGGAACGCACCGCCGCAGTTGCGGTCACCGCCCAGGGCGACGGCACGTGGCTCGTGGGCTCAGGCAACCGGCCGGCGGGCGATGCATGGCTGTGGCTCGATGCACGCGCCGCGCCGACTGTCGAGCGGCTTGCCGCCAGCGATGCCGACCGCAAGCGCTTCGAAGCGACCGGCACCGGTCTCAACACCTGCCAGCAGGGCACGCAGCTTGCGCATATGGATCGCTATTTCCCGGACCTGCTTTCGGGCGCCGAAACGGCGATGCATTGCAAGGACTGGCTCTATCTGAACCTCACCGGCGTGCGCGCGACCGATCCGTCCGAAGTCAGCTTCACTTTCGGCAATTTCCGCACCCGCGCCTATGATGACGACGTGCTCGCCGCCCTCGGCCTACGGCACCGACGCAGCCTGCTGCCGGAGGTGATCGAAGGCACCGAAACGACCCATCCGCTGACGGCGCAGGCCGCTGCCGCATCCGGCCTGAAGGCCGGCACGCCGGTTTGCCTCGGTTATGTCGATATGTGCATGACGGCCCTGGGTGCGGGCGTGCGCAGCGAAGGCCGCAATGCCGCCTGCTCCGCTATCGGCTCGACCGGCGTGCATCTTCAGGCGAAATCGGTCGCCGACGTCGTGCTGAATGCCGAACGCACCGGCTATGTCATCGCCTTGCCGATCCCCGGCATCGTCACCCAGGTGCAGACCAATATGGGCGCGACGATCAATCTCGACTGGCTGCTGCAGCTTGGCGCCGATCTGCTCGGCGAGTTCGGCGTCAGCGTCGGCCTCAACGACATGATCGGCCGCGTCGACCAGTGGATCGCGGCCAGCAAACCCGGCAATATTCTCTATCATCCCTATATTTCCGAGGCCGGCGAGCGCGGCCCGTTCGTCAATGCCCGGGCGCGGGCGAATTTTACCGGCCTTGCCAGCCGCCACCGCTATCCCGATCTGGTGCGGGCTGTCGTCGAGGGGCTCGGCATGGCGACGCGCGATTGCTACGCCGCCATGGGCGCCCTGCCCTCCGAACTGCGCGTCAGCGGCGGCGCTGCCCGCTCGGCCTCGCTGCGCGCCACGCTCGGCGCTGCCCTTGGCGCGCCGGTGCGTGTCAGCACGCGCGAGGAAGCGGGAGCCGCCGGCGCCTCGATGATGGCGGCCGTCGCCATCGGCGCCTATCGCAGCATGGATGATTGCATTGCCGACTGGGTTACCCCGGAACTCGGCGAGGCCGAGCGACCCAATCCGGACGAAATCGAACGCATGACACGCCTCTTCGCCGGCTATTCGACGGTACGACGCGGCATTGCGCCAGCCTGGGACATCCTGGCCGCGCGCTGAAAAAACGATGATTGCGCCCCCTTCGCGGGCAGGCGTTGAAGGAGAACGAGATGAACGAGCCCGAGCTTATTGACCTCTTCGTGATCGGCGGCGGTATCAACGGCGCCGGCATTGCCCGCGACGCGGCGGGACGCGGGCTGAAGGTCGTGCTCTGCGAAAAGGACGACCTTGCCGAAGGAACCTCCTCGCGTTCCGGCAAGCTGGTGCATGGCGGATTGCGCTATCTCGAATATTACGAGTTCCGCCTAGTGCGCGAAGCGCTGATCGAGCGCGAAGTGCTGCTCAACGCCGCGCCGCATATCATCTGGCCGATGCGCTTCGTGCTGCCGCATAGCCCTGAGGATCGCCCCGCCTGGCTCGTCCGCCTCGGCCTGTTCCTCTACGATCACCTCGGCGGACGCAAGAAGCTGCCGGGCACGCGCACGCTGGACCTGAAGCGCGACCCCGAGGGCACGCCGATCCTCGACCAGTACACCCGTGGTTTCGAATATTCCGATTGCTGGGTGGACGATGCCCGCCTCGTGACGCTCAATGCGATCGGCGCGGCCGAAAAGGGCGCCGTCGTCCTGACCCGCTCGCCCGCCGTCTCCGCCCGGCGCGAAAACGGCGCATGGTCGGTGACGACCAAGAACAGCGTCACCGGTGAGACCCGCAGCTTCCGCGCCAAATGTCTGGTCAACTGCGCCGGCCCCTGGGTGTCCGACGTCATCAACCGTGTGGCCGGCTCGAATTCGACGCGCAATGTGCGCCTCGTCAAGGGCAGCCACATCATCGTTCCGAAATTCTGGGCTGGCTCCAACGCCTATCTGGTGCAGAACCACGACAAGCGCGTCATCTTCATCAACCCTTATGAGGGCGACAAGGCGCTGATCGGTACCACCGACATCGCCTATGAAGGCCGTGCCGAGGACGTTTCGGCCGACGAGGCGGAGATCGATTACCTCCTGAAGGCGGTCAACCGCTACTTCAAGGAGAAGCTGCGGCGGCAGGACGTGCTGCATTCCTTCTCCGGCGTGCGGCCGCTGTTCGACGACGGTAAGGGCAACCCCTCCGCCGTTACCCGCGACTATGTCTTCGATCTCGACGAGACCGGCGGCGCGCCGCTGCTCAATGTCTTCGGCGGCAAGATCACCACGTTCCGCGAGCTTGCCGAGCGCGGCATGCAGCGCCTCAAGCATGTTTTCCCGACGATGGGCGGCGACTGGACCGAGAAGGCGGCGCTACCCGGCGGCGACATGCCGAATGCCGACTATGAAACCTTCGCCAACAGCCTGCGCGACACCTACGGCTGGATGCCGCGCAAACTCGTGCAGCACTACGGCCGGCTTTACGGCACGCGCACGAAAACAGTCGTTGGCAATGCCAATAGCCTCGCAGGTCTCGGCCGGCATTTCGGCGGCCAGTTCTATGAGGCTGAGGCGCGCTATCTGGTCGCCAGCGAATGGGCGCAGACGGCAAACGACATCCTGTATCGCCGCACGAAACATTACCTGCACCTGACGGAAGCCGAACGTGCGGCCTTCGCCGACTGGTTCGACACCGCCCGCCTTGCCGCCGCCTGAGGACGACCATGCCGCTGACCCTTTCGCTGAACACCAATCCGCTGGTCAATCGCTTCGCCGATCCCGACGACCTGATCGAAACAGTCGCCCGCGATCTCAAGTTGCGCGACCTGCAACTGACCCATGAATTCATCAATCCGAGCTGGAATGCGGCGACGATCCGCCGGCTGACCCGGCAGATGGACAGGGCGCTGCAGCGCACCGGCGTGCGCGTCACCTCGGGCATGACCGGCCCCTATGGCCGCCTCAACCATTTCGGCCATCCGGATGCGGATGTGCGACGCTATTATGTCGACTGGTTCAAGACCTTCGCCGATATCATCGGCGATCTCGGCGGCACCTCCGTCGGTACCCAGTTCGCCATCTTTACCTACAAGGATTATGACGATCCCGCCCGCCGCGAGGAACTGATCCGGATCGCCATCGACTGCTGGGCCGAGGTCGCCGACCACGCCAGGAATGCCCGCCTTTCCTATGTCTTCTGGGAGCCGATGAGCATCGGCCGCGAATTCGGCGAAACGATTGCCGAATGCATCAAGCTGCAGGACAGGCTGATCGCTGCAAATATGGCCGTTCCCATGTGGATGATGGCCGATATCGACCATGGCGACGTCACTTCCAGCAATCCGGACGATTTCGAGCCCTATGCCTGGGCGCGCGCCGTGCCCAAGGTGTCGCCGATCATTCACATCAAGCAAAGCCTGATGGACAAGGGTGGCCATCGACCCTTTACCGCCGAATTCAACGCCAAGGGCCGGATCCAACCCGAGCCGCTGTTGAAGGCCTTTGCCGAAGGTGGCGCCGTCGATAACGAGATCTGCCTGGAATTGTCCTTCAAGGAGCGTGAGCCGAACGACCGCCAGGTCATTCCGCAGATCGCCGAAAGCATTGCCTTCTGGGCGCCGCATATCGACACCGGTGCCGCCGATCTCAAATTCGGCTGATTGCGCGACGCTGTTTTCCGCAAACAGGAAAACATGAACATTGGAGACTGTCGGAATCAGCCCAAACCTGACAGTCTCCGGGACTGGCATCGGAAACCGGGGGCGGTTGCCATGCAGCACAGGACATCGCCCATGATCGACAATGAAGACTCCCTCGCCATCCGCGCTGCCTGGCTGCACTATATCGGCGGCTTCACCCAGTCCGCCGTTGCCAAACGGCTCGGCATTCCCTCCGTCAAGGCGCACCGGCTGATCGCGCGCGCCGTCGCCGAGGGCGTGGTGAAGGTCAGCATCGACGGCGACATTGCAGAATGCGTCAATCTGGAAGTCGAGCTCTCCAAGCGTTACGGACTCGACTATTGCGAAGTGGCGCCCGACGTCGACGATGACGCCTTGGCCTTGACCACGCTCGGCCATGTGGGAGCCGATTTCCTTCGCCGGGAGATCGAGCGCGGCGAAGTCGCGGTGATCGGATTAGGTCATGGCCGCACGCTCTCGGCCGCCGTTCACCAATTGCCGAGGCTCGCCGCCAGCAATACGAAATTCGTCTCGCTGCTCGGCGGCCTGACCCGCAATTATGCCGCCAACCCCTATGACGTCATGCATCGGCTGGCCGCCAAGACCGGCACCCAGGCCTATGTGATGCCCGTGCCCTTCTTCGCCAATACCGAAGAGGACCGCGAGGTCCTGCTCTCCCAGCGCGGCGTCAGCGAGGTCTTCAATCTCGCGCGCAGCGCCGATCTCAAAATCGTCGGCATCGGCACCGTCGACAATCAGGCGCATCTGGTGACCTCGGGCATGCTGCAGCCCGACGAGTTGGAGGAAATCGCCGCACTCGGCGGCGTCGGTGAATTGCTCGGCCACTTCTTCGACAAGCGCGGCCGCATTCTGGAGACATCGGTGACGGCGCGCACGCTGGCCGCCTCCTTCTCGGAAGCCGGCGGCGACCGGGTCGTCGCCATCGCCGGCGGCCCGGCGAAGACCGAAGCCATCCGCGCCGTGCTGCACAGCCACAAGCTGCATGGCCTGATCACCGACGAGCGGACCGCGCGCCTGCTGCTGAAAAGCTCGGCTTAACCCTATCCGCCGCTTTCGAAATCGCGGCGGACGATGCCGTGGCGCTGGAGCTTGTCGTAAAACGTCTTGCGCGGAATGCCGAGCGCGGCGATCGTTTCCTGGACATTGCCTTCGTGGGCGGCAAGCGCCTCGCGGATGATCTCCGCCTCCAGACGTTCCAATCGTTCGGGAAGCGTACCGGCTTGTGTCATTACGCCATCTGACGCGGGGGTGGCGGCGGCCGGGGGCATCATCCCAAGGACCGCCCTTTCGGCAAAATGCGACAGTTCGCGGACATTTCCCGGCCAGTCGTGTTCGCGCAAATGGCGCAGGATATCGGCCGAGAGCTGCGGCGCCGGCCGCTTGAAACGCCGCGCCGCCCGCTCGGCGAAATAGCTGAACAGAAGCGGGATATCCTCGCGGCGCTCGCGCAGCGGCGGGATCGACAGCGAAATGACATTCAGCCGGTAATACAGATCCTCGCGGAACGCCTTGCGCTGTTCGGGATCGGCCAGATCGACCTTGGCGGCGGCGACGATGCGGATATCCACCGGCCGCACCTCATTGGTGCCAAGCGGCGTGACCTCGCGCATTTCCAGCACCCGCAGCATCTGGATTTGCGTCGATGGCGGCATACTCTCCAATTCGTCGAGAAACAGCGTACCGCCGCTCGAATGCTCGATGCGGCCGACGCGCTTCTTTTGCGCGCCGGTGAAAGCGCCGGGCTCATGGCCGAACAGCTCGCTTTCGATCACCTGCTCCGGCAAGGCCCCGCAATTCAACGCAACGAAATTACCCTTGGCGCGACGGCTCCAGCCATGCAGCAGGCGGGCGACCACCTCCTTGCCACTGCCGGTTTCACCGGTCACCAGCACATCGACGTCGGTATCGGCGATCTGGCGCAGCGTCTGGCGTAGGCGGTCCATGACAGGCGTCTGGCCGATCAGCGGAAAATCGTCTTCCGCCCGGGCAGCGGCCTCGCGCAGACGACGGTTTTCCAGAACGAGGTTGCGCTTTTCGGCAGCGCGATGCACGCATTGCACCAGCCGTTCGGCGGGAAAAGGCTTGGCGATGAAGTCGTAGACACCGTCCTGGATGGCTTTGACCGCCGTTGGAATATCCCCGTGGCCGGTGACCAGGATCACCGGGATCTCGGCATCGAGGCCGCGGATGCGCTCGAAAAGCTGCAGCCCGTCGAGTCCCGGCATACGGATGTCGGAGACGACGACCCCGGCAAAATCCCTGTCGAGCTTTGCGAGCGCCTCGGCGGCGGCGCCAAACGGCGTGACGTCAAAGCCGGCCAGTTCCAGCGTCTGCGCGGTGGCATGCAGCAATTGCCGGTCATCATCGATCAGAAGGACGGGCGTCATCGGCTGGCCTTTCGCAAATGGACGGTGAAGCGGGCGCCGTTCATATCCGTCTCGACCTCCAGCCGCCCGCCATAATCGGAAACGATGTCCTTGGCGATGACGAGGCCGAGCCCGAGGCCCTTTTCCTTCGAGGTATTGAAGGGTTCGAACAGCGAGCCGAGAATTTCAGGCGCAATACCAGGACCGTTGTCGGCGACGGAAACGACGACATCCGCGCCATCGCTCGTGACGGCGACCTCGACAAGGCCATCGGGCTTGTCTCCCACCGCCTCCAACGCGTTCTGAAACAGATTGATGAACACCTGCTCCAGCCGGAGCCGGTTGCCCATCACCTCAAGGCTTTCCGGGATCGTGGCGATCACAAGACGGTCGAGCCGGCCGGTGAAACGGCTGCGCAGCAACAGGATCGCGCCATCGACGACATCCCGCAAGCCGACCGGCTCCTCGCCGGAGCGGCCTTTGCGGGCAAGCGCTTTGAGGTCGTCGGTAATCGTCGCGATCCGGTCGGTCAGTTCGGCGATCAGGCCGAGATTTTCGACTGCCGGTTCCGGCTTGCCGCGCGCGAGAAACACCTTGGAATTGTCCGCATAGGCGCGAATGGTGGCGAGCGGCTGATTGATCTCATGAGCGACGCCGGCGGCGACCTGTCCGAGGATCGCCAGCCGATTGGCCTGCACCAGATCCTGCTGCACCGCCTGCAACCGCGTTTCGGTCGCCCGGTGATCGGCGATCTCGGCCTGCAGGCTGTCGCGCGCAAGGCTGAGAGCTTGCGTGCGCTCGATCACCCGGCGCTCCAGCTCTTCGCGCGCCGCCTGCGACCGCGCGGCATTGACGCCCATCGCCTGCCGCCGCCGCAGCCAGATCGCGGCGACGATGGCGGTCGCGCCGATAAGCAGCAGGGCAAACAGCCGCGCCTCACGCATGGACGCGGCAACCGCATTGCCGCTCGGCACGAGATATTCGAATTGCCATGGGGTCGTTGCAACCGGCGCGTCGATGCGCAGATAGTCCTCGGTGCCGCCGCCCGGCAACAAGGCGCGCACGAGGTTGCCGTCTCCCAGACGTTCGAACGGCAGCGGCACCAGCGGCGCTTCGCCGAATTGCAGGCTTTCGCGGATCGCCGTCAGGCTTTCCGGCGGCAGCGGCTCCGTGGTCATGAAGCGCCAGGATGGAATGCTGGTGATCAGCACCACATGATTGGCGTCGACGACATAAGAGGGGCGCTGCGTCTCATGCCAGTCGCGTTCGAGCTGATCGAACTCCATCTTGACGACGACGACGCCGAGCGGCGCTTCCGCCGTGCCGATGCGCGCCGAAATATAGAGGCCCGGCCGCTTGCTGACCGAACCGAGAGCAAAATGCTCCGCGGTCCCCTCCTTCATCGCCCTGGAGAAATAGGCGCGGAACGAATAGTCATTGCCGACGAAACTCGTCGGCTCGCGCCAGTTGCTCGCCGAAATGGCAAGTCCTTTCGGATCGATCACATAGATGACGGCGGCGCTGGTGCCGGCGACAAGCTCCTCCAGCTTCCGGTCGAGAAATTCGCGTTTGACCGGGCCGGCATCCCGCAAGGCATCTTCGACATCCCGGTCGCGCGACAACAGGAAGGGCAGCGCTCGCGGCCGCTCGAGCACGGCGCGCAGTAGCGCGACCTTGAGACTGGCGTCAGTGCGGCCCTGCTCTTCAAGATCTGCAAGCGCAGACGCCCGCCCGTAAAGCCCTGCGGCATAGAGAGCCGCAAGCGTCACCACCAGCAGCGTGACGGCAAACGCGAACCATTGACGCCGAGATGCGCGAAAAAGCTCTGCCGGAGTGCTTGAAATCGACGGCCTGTCCATTGGCGGATTTGAGCATAAAGCCGCACGATCCGCAATGTTACCAGTGCGGATATCCGCACAAACCAATCCGGCAGGTTTTGCGCCTAGAATATAATATCAATTATTTCAATGCCTTGTTCTGATATTCAGAGTTGGCACGCTCTTTGCGAAGTAGATGGCAGTTCAGCACGTCACCCCGGGAAGAGCCGTTTGCGCGGTTGGGGTGCAAAGGAGGAAGCCATGCTCATTCCATCTGCCGCCACGCCTTCGCGTGCGCCCCTGCCCTTTTATCGTCACCTCTATTTCCAGGTTGTCGTCGCGATCATCGCCGGCATGCTGGTCGGTCATTTCTATCCGGATTTCGGCGCCGGCCTGAAGCCGCTCGGCGACGCCTTCATCAAGCTGGTGAAGATGATCATCGCGCCGGTCATCTTCCTGACGGTCGCCACCGGCATCGCCGGCATGTCCGATCTGAAGAAGGTCGGCCGTGTCGCCGGCAAGGCGATGATCTATTTCCTGACCTTCTCGACGCTGGCGCTGGTCGTCGGCATGATCGTGGCGAATGTGGTCCAGCCCGGCGCCGGCATGCATATTGCGCCGGCCTCGCTCGATGCCAATGCTGTGGCGACCTATGCCACCAAGGCGCATGAATCGACCATCACCGGCTTCCTGATGAACATCATCCCGCAGACCATCGTCGGCGCCTTTGCCGAAGGGGATATCCTGCAGGTCCTGTTCTTCTCCGTCCTGTTCGGCGTCGCGCTCGGCATGGTCGGCGAGCAGGGCAAGCCGGTCGTCGATTTCCTGCAGGCGCTGACCAACCCGATTTTCCGCCTCGTTGCCATCCTGATGAAGGCAGCCCCCATCGGCGCTTTCGGCGCCATGGCCTTCACCATCGGCAAATACGGTATCGGCTCGGTCGCCAATCTCGCCTTCCTGATCGCCACCTTCTATCTCACCGCCTTCCTCTTTGTCTTCGTGGTGCTGGGCGCCGTTGCCAAATATAACGGCTTCTCGATCCTGGCCCTGATCCGCTACATCAAGGAAGAGCTGCTTCTGGTCCTCGGCACTTCGTCTTCGGAAGCTGCTTTGCCGGGTCTGATGCAGAAAATGGAAGCCGCCGGCTGCAAGCGCTCGGTCGTCGGCCTCGTCATTCCGACCGGCTATTCCTTCAATCTCGACGGCACCAATATCTACATGACGCTGGCCGCGCTGTTCATCGCCCAGGCTGTCGATATCCCCCTGTCCCTCGGCGACCAGATCCTGCTGCTGCTCGTCGCCATGCTCAGCTCGAAGGGTGCGGCCGGCATCACCGGTGCAGGTTTCATTACGCTGGCCGCCACGCTTTCGGTCGTGCCATCCGTGCCGGTGGCCGGCATGGCGCTGATCCTCGGCATCGATCGCTTCATGTCGGAATGCCGTGCATTGACCAACTTCATCGGCAACGCCGTCGCCACCATCGTCGTCGCCCGCTGGGAAAACGAACTGGATGTCGCGAAGCTGAATGCGGCCCTCGGCGGCGCGCCCGAAGCGCTGGTCGCGACCCCCGCCCTGCAGCCCGCCGAGTAATCGCAATCCCTCTCCCGAAAACCGACAACCCCGCCTCGGCGGGGTTGTTTTACATCGATGGCTGAGCATTCGAAATTCGTGTGACGAGCCTGTCTAAAACTGATATTCGAAGCCCATGAGCGACACAGTTATCGATAGTTTGACCGGCGCATATTTTACCGTGGATGATGAGGACGGAACCTATGGGACCGGACAGGTTATCCGCCTCGCTGCGGAAGGCGTGTATTTCATCCGCTTCGATGGCAATGAGGTGACATTGCCGCTCGAACTCGTCTCCATCGGCGAAATGCTGGAGGCGACCGATCAGGGCTACAAGCTTTGGCGGTTCTTCGATACGATCGAGGAACGAGACAAGTGGATCGAATGGCTGGATACGCCTTCGAAACCCCGCGTTCTCTCGCTCGTCAGGCCGCCCAAATAATCCACGCGATCACGGCTGGAAGACCAGAACACCTTCCGGGCGAATGGTTATCTTCACGAACTCTGCCGTCCTCGGCAGCCGCTCGCGCGTCGAGGCGATGAACGGCGTTTCCAGACCGTCGATGTGCAGCAGCAATTGCTCAGTATCGCCAAGAAAGATCCGTCTTTCGATGCGGGCAAGCCGGTCGCCATGGTCTGGCGAAACGCTGACCGCCTGTGGCCGGATATAGAGCGTGACCTTGGCTCCGGGCTCCGCCTCGATCCCCTGCGCGATGCCGCCGATGACGGTGTCGATGCGTCCATCGCGACAGATGCCGACGAGCTTGTTGAAGGTCGAGAAGAATTCGGCCGCATATGCATTCACCGGCCGATCGTAGAGATCGTATGGCGATCCGCATTGCACGATCGCGCCATCACGCATCAGCACGACCCGGTCTCCCGTCGACAGCGCCTCCTGCGGATCGTGGGTCACCATGATGACTGTGGCATTGAGGGAACGCAGCAGCGCCACCGTCTCGGCCCGCACGCGCTCGCGCAAACCCTGATCCAGGTTTGAAAACGGTTCATCCATCAGGACGATGCCGGGTTTCGGGGCAAGCGCGCGCGCAAGCGCGACGCGCTGCTGCTCGCCGCCGGAAAGCGTATGCGGAAAGCGATCCGCCAGATGCGCGATGCCAAGCCGGCGTGTGAGATCCTCGACGCGCCCGATAGCAGCAGCGCGTTGGCTGCTTTTCAGGCCAAACAGGATATTGTCGCGCACGCAAAGATGTGGGAAAAGCGCATAATCCTGAAACACGAATCCGACGCCGCGCAACTCCGGCTCGACGAAATGCCGGCCATCGACCTCGGTCCCGCCAAGGCAAACCCGCCCGGCATCGATGCTCTCGACACCGGCGATGATGCGCAACAGCGTCGATTTCCCACAGCCGGAGCGACCGACCAGCGAAACGATTTCTCCCCGAGCGATCTCCAGCAAGACGTTGTCGACGGCCGCTGCCGCGCCGAAGCGACGGGAAATGTTTTCGAGCCTGACCGCAGCCGGGGTAACGCGTGCGTCCATCATCTTTCCTCGGCGGCAGGGTTTGAATCGACGCGGCCGATCCGCGACAGCAGGA
Organism: uncultured Rhizobium sp.; assembly: GCA_945952045.1. Lineage (GTDB taxonomy): Bacteria > Pseudomonadota > Alphaproteobacteria > Rhizobiales > Rhizobiaceae > Metarhizobium. Next base: position 28,644 of record CAMFHE010000001.1, on the reverse strand, counting down.
TGACCGGCAGGATAGAGATCGCCACGATCGCCAGCGCAGCAATGGAGGCCTCTTCATAGGTGCCGCGCGCCGCCTCCCCATAAAGATGGGTCGCGAATGTCTCGACATTGAGCGGGCGCAGCAAGAGTGTCGCCGGCAGCTCCTTGATGCAATCGACAAAGACAAGCATGGCCGCCGCGGCGATCGCCGCCTTCGACATCGGCAAATGGACGCTGCGGAAGGTGCTGCCGGCTGATCGTCCGAGTGTGCGCGCGGCCTGATCCAGCGACTGCGGGATCCGCGCGAAACCTGCCTCGATGCCACCGGCGGAAATCGCCAGAAAGCGGACGGTGAGCGCATAGACCACCGCAGCGCCGGAGCCCATGAACAGAAGCCCGGTCGAGATGCCCAACCAATTCAATGCTGCCTGATCGATGAAACGGTCGAGACCGGCCAGCAGGATCAGAACGCCAATAGCGACCACCGTGCCGGGCGCGGCATACCCCATGCCGGACAGGCGCATCAGCGCCTGCGAGGCCCGGCCGGGCCTCAGCCGCGCGGCATAAGCGATGACCAGACCGAGAATGAGCGCCGCAACCGTCGCAAGCGTTGCAATTGCGACAGTGTTGAATGCCTCATCAATGAGGCGCGGCGAGATCCCTGCGAAGCGATAGCGCTTCCAGGCCTCGCTCGTCAGATAGATCGCCGGCGCCACGAAGCCGAGCAGGATGGGGACGAGCCCGATGGCGAGAAACATCAGACCCGTTGAGCGCGGCACTTTTCGCGGCGTCAGCCCATGGCTTCGGCGCGCATCGTTGGAATAGCGCTGCTTGCGGCGCGCCCACCGTTCAAGCGCCACCAGCGCCACGACGATCAAAAGCAAGGCCAATGCGATCTGCGACGCGCCCGGCAGATCGGTGCGGGTGATCCATGTGGTGTAGATGGAGACGGTCATGGTGCGGACGCCGAGAAACTCGGCCGCGCCGATATCGTTCAAGGTCTCCATCAGCGCCAACGCCACCCCGATGGCGATGGCCGGACGGGCCAGCGGCAGGGCGACACGCCAGAAAACGGCGCGACGTGAAACGCCAAGCGTGCGCGCGGCATCGAGCAGGTTCCCGGACTGGGTCAGAAACATCGCCCGCGTCGGGATATAGACGTATGGGTAGAGAACGAAGCCGAGCAGCAGGATGCATCCCGTCATCGAGCGAATGTCGGGCAGCCGGAACTGGCGTGGCGTCTCATAGCCGAGAAGCCAGCGAATGGCGCCCTGCACTGAGCCGATCGGATGCAGGATATCGAGATAGGCATAGGCGATGATATAGGTCGGCACCGCCAGTGGCAGCAGCAGCGACCATTCCAGAAACCGCCGGCCCGGAAAATCATAGGCCGTGACCAGCCAGGCCGTCGTGGTGCCGAGCAGCGCCGTCACCGCTCCGACGCCGGCGAGCAGAACGAGCGTATCGACCAGGGCGACAGGCAGAACGGTCGAGAAGAGATGCGCCCACAGTCCTGCGGAACCCTTCAGCGCTTCCGACAACAAGCCGCCGATCGGAAGAACGACGACAAGAGCCGAAAGCGCAGCAAGGATCAGCAAACGTCCGCCGGACCGTCCGGCCGTTCGGGCAAACGACATGCTGTTGCGCATCAGGGTATCCGTCATGTCAAAAGGCGCCTCCGGCGGACGCGCCCTCATCATCGGTTAGTTGTCGAAGCCGACTTTGTCGACGAGTTCGCTGGCCTGCTTGCGGTGGCCGACGATTTCGCTCAGCGGCTTGCTGTCGATGGTCAGCGTGCCGAAGGCAGCGATGATCGGATCGACGCCTGCGCCTGCCTTGACCGGATATTCGTAATTGGCCTCGGCATAAATCTTCTGGGCTTCGTCCGAAACGAGATATTCGAGCAGCTTGACCGCCTCGGCCTTGTTCGGCGCGTGCTTGGCAACGGCCGCGCCGCTGATATTGACCTGCGTGCCGCCATTCTTGAAGGTCGGCAGAACGACCTTGATCGCTTCGGCCCATTTGACCTGTTCAGGACCGCCCTTGCCGGAAGTCATCAGGCCGACGTAATAGCTGTTGGCGATGCCGATATCGCAAATGCCGCCGAGAATATCCTTGGCAACGTCGCGGTCGCCGCCGGCAGCCTTGCGGGCGAGGTTTTCCTTGACGCCGGCCAGCCACTTTTCGGTATCGGCGGCACCGTAATGAGCGATGTAATCGGCAAACAGCGCGGTATTGTAGGGATGCTGGCCGGCGCGAATGCAGACCTTGCCCTTCCACTTGGGATCGGCAAGATCCTCATAGTTGAACGCACTCAGATCGAGGTCCTTGGCAGCGTAGAGTACGCGGCCACGCATCGACAGGCCGAACCAGTGACCCTTGGCGTCGCGGAGCTGTGCCGGGACGGCCGCATCCAGAACCGACGATTCGATCGCCTGGGTCACGCCCTTTTCGGCAAGATCGACGAGCGCGCCGGCATCGACGGTCATCAGAATGTCAGCCGGCGAGCTTGCGCCTTCTGCGACGACGCGCTCGGCAAGCCCATCCTTCAGAAACACCGTGTTGACCTTCGTGCCGCTGGAGGCGGTAAACGCTTCCAGAAGCGGCGCAATCAGCGCGGGCTCGCGCGTCGTGTAGAGGTTGAGTTCTGCAGCGGAAACGACCGCAGGCGACAAGGTGGCGACGGCAAAGAGCGAGGTGAGGAAAGCGTGCGTTCTCATGAAGACTCTCCGGATATCAATCGGTAAAACGTCCGGAAGCGGTTCGAGCCATCGACTTGGTCGTCCAGCTCGCTCGCCCCAGACAAATCTATTCAACGAAACTCCACTTATATGGATGTCCGTATCGAGGCCATGCGGACCAAAGTCCGTATCTTCTGGGGATGGGGATGATCAGCGATCGTCGTCGCGTTGCCGCCAGTCGCGCATCAGCATGGCCGCTTCGGTCCTGTTTCTGGCCTGAAGCTTTTTCAGGACCCGCGTCATGACATGCTTGATGGACTTTTCGCGTAGGGAAAGAAGACGGGCGATTTCCTTGTTGCTGTTGCCTTCGGCAACGAGCGTCAGGATCTGCTCTTCCCGGGGCGTGAGCTTGGGCATCGCCGGGTCGGAGGTTATGGCGTCCGTTACCGCCGCATCCGGTTGCAGCCGCTCGGTCAAGTCCGAAAGCACGCGCGCGGCTAAGCCATTAGAAATGATCGTTTCGCCATCGGCGACACGGCGAAGCACGTCGGCCAGCGTTGCCGCCTCGACGCCCTTGAGCACATAACCGCTGGCGCCGGCCTTCAGAGCTTCGTACACATCGCTATCCTGTTCGGAGGCGGTGAGCACGACGATCAAGGCATTGCCGTCCATGGCGCGCAGCGCGCGGATTGCGGCATGCCCTCCGCCCGGCATCGACAGATCCAGCACGCTGATTTCAGGCCGGTGCGCCTGGAACAGCGCAACCGCATCGTCGGCCGTCGCCCCTTCACCGACGACATGGATGCCGGCCTCATCTTCGAGCGCGCGGACGACGCCCATGCGAAACATGGGATGATCGTCGACCACGCATACGCGCAGCAGCCTTGCTTCCTGCAAAACCTCCGTCATGGCAGCACCATTTGCACGACCGCACCGCCCCCGGCGTTTGTGGAAATCTCCATATGGCCGCCGAGGCTGGCGATGCGCTCCTTCAATCCGGCAAGGCCAAGACCCTCCGTTTGCGCCGGCGCGACAAAGCCGACGCCATCATCCTCGACACGAACGATCACTCCGGCCTCACTTTGGCACACCGAGGCGAATATATGCGTCGCCCTGGCATGCCGCGTGGCATTGCTCAAGGTTTCCTGCAGAAAACGATAGATGCAGATGCGGGCGCCATGACTCGTGACTGCGATATCCGCGATATCGCTGCGGACCTTGATGCCGGCGTGAAACTCGTGCGCCTGGATGGCGCGGATGGCAACCTCCCGGCCGGTCAGGCGTTCCAGCTCTGGCAGCCGCAGATCGCGGCAGATGCTGCGGATCTCGTCTAGGGCCTCGGTGATGGAACGGCGGACAAGCGCTTCGTCATCCTCACGCCCCTTGCCTTTGCGGATGGCTTCCAGACGCAGGATCGCAAAGCCGAGCAGTTGCGTCGGACCGTCATGCAGGTCTGCGGAAATGCGGCGGAGATAGCGCTCGTTCATGGCCACCGTGCGCTGTGCGGCCTCCTCGACGCGCTTTCGCAAGACGGTGTTGGTCGATAGCAACTCGGACAGGGTCTGCACCTGATCGTCCAGCTTGCGTTTCTGACGTTCGATCTGCGTGCTGCCCCGTGCAACGATAACGAAGAGGGTCGCCAGCATGCCGATCGTCACGCCTGCGACCACCAGCCAGCTGCGCGCCCGGGCACGCGCCAGTTCCGAGACGATATCGGTGGATTTTTCATAGAATTCCGCCGCGCCGATGACCTCGCCGGTCTGCGACCCACGGATCGGGCTATGGATTTCGAGAAAGCCATAGCCACTTTCCCGTTCGGCCGCGTGTTCGTCGCCATCGAGCGCATCGAATTCCGCAGTGACGTTACCGCTCAAGGCGGCCCTGAGCGATGGCTGGATGTCGAAGCGTTTGCCGATCAGCTCTGGATCGCTGCTGAAAGCAACCGTCCCGTCCGTCGCCCAGACCTTGAAGGAAAATATTCGTCGGGAGAGCGGCCCACCCTTGATCGCCTCGGCCAATGCCTGTCGCGAGGGGTCTTCGAGGCTTTGTCCAGAGGACAGGTCCTGCGAAAGAGGCGAGACGATACCATCGACAAACAAAGCGGTGGCATCCGCCCTGTTTTGCAAAATGGCGTTTTCGACATTGGCCGTGACCCACAGCCCGATCAGGATCATGCCGATCAACAGAACGATGACGCCCGCCGTGACGAACTGCCAGGCCAGCGAAAGTCGCAGCGCGCGTGCAAGCACGGGTTTGGGCAAGATCGACGATATCGCGCGCATAGGTCCTGACAATCTGAAATCCGGACCCCCAGCTTCTCGCAAAAATCGCTGTCATTCACCAGACGCTACACACCGCGAAACGTCGCAACGGATGTCGCGCTGAAGCTTTTATTGGATTTTCAGGATCGCGAGACGCCTCCGGATGCACTGGCGGATCGTTTGCATGAAGACGGCAATGCAATGCGGCCACGAAGCTGCGGCCGCATCGATAGGAAATATCGTCGTGGTTTATCGCTGGCCGTCTTCGCCCTTGACGTTTTCTTTCAACAGACCGCCAAGGCGCGGGTTCAGTCGGCCGCTGGTGCCCATGACAAGCGCAAAGAGGATCTCGTTCGGCTTGGGCGCATCCTGAATACCGACTTCCATGCTGTTGAAATGGCTGCGGACATAGCAGGCATGGATATAATGCACCGGCACCATGATGCGGTACCCGGCCTGCGCCACCGCCTTGTTGGCCGGCACGATGGCCTTGGGCTGGCCCAGGACTTCGCGCATGGCCCAGCCGCCGGCCTCGTGCCACAGCGCGCCGTGTTCCATTTCGCCATTCAGGCCGACGATGGCGGCCTTGGAATAGACCTCGACCTTTTCCTTGCCGCCCAGCGTCTCGACCAGTTCGGTCGCGAGTTCATGTCCGAGACCGCGCAGCTCCGCCATGAACGGCATCAGGTCTTCCACATAGGCGCCGGCATAGGGATTGGCGACCACGGCGCAGGCTGCCGCCATCTTCAGAGGCTCCGCCGGCGCCGGGCCCATCTCGTGATAGATGGTTTCGATGGTCAGGCTTTTCTTACGGATGTGGACGAGAGACATCGCATTTCTCCTTGGTGGTCATGCCGGCGATTGGCTGCCGATGCTGTGATAGATCTTCATGCTGTCGACGTCGCCGCCGATCGCCTCGATCGCGTCATTCCAGATATCGAGCACCTTCGGCACCATTGGCAAGCTCAATCCCAGGCTTCTATAGCTGTCTATGAAGTTGCGGACATCCTTGGCGATCAAGGCCGAGGTGAAGCTGACGCTGTCATCGTCACGGCGAACGGTCTCCAGCTTGTTGGCCGAAACATAGCTGGCGCCGCTGGAGCTGTTGACGACCTCTCCGAACTTGTCGAAGGAAATTCCGGCCGTGCGGGCAAAGCGCAAGGCCTCGGTGAAGCTGACGATATTGGCCGCCAGCAAATAATTGTTAGCGGCCTTCATGACATGGCCGTCGCCGGTCTTTTCCAGATGCACGATCTTGGTGGCAAAGGCATTCAGCACCGGCAGCAGCGGATTGCCGTCTTCGATGCCACCGGCCATCACCGTCAGTTCCGCTTTCCATGCACGAGCGATCCCGCCCGAGACCGGGGCATCGTGCAGCGAAATGTTTCGTTCCTTGAGACGTGCGGCGAGACGCAGCGTTTCGGCCGGAATCGACGACCCGCAATCGAGGATGAAACTGCCCGGCTTCACGATATCGATCAGCCCCGGCGCACCGCCTTTGCCTTCGATCACGGCCGATACGATCTTGCTGTCCGGCAGACACAGCACGACGATGCCGCAGTTGCGCAATGTCGTCATGTCGCTGGAAAAGCGCAGGAGATCGGCTTGGCCTTCCGCTTCCGGCGGCAGCGTCGGCGGGTGCAGATCGTAGAGGGCGATGGGCAATTCCAGCCTGCGGGCGATGTTCCAGCAGATGGGCAACCCCATCTTGCCGGCGCCGAGGAATCCGATGTTCATGTCTTTCTCCGTAGATTGCGGGCCGGTCCGCGGTCAGGACGCGATGCCGGCGCCGATCAGGCCGCCATCGACCGGAAAATCTCCACCTGTCACGTAAGCGGCGAGATCCGAGGCCAGGAAAGCGGCCAACGACGCCACATCCTCCGGCTGCCCCAACCGTCCGAGCGGAACCTGCCCGGCCCGGCGAGCAAGGATGTCGTCGAAACTGCTGGCCCCATAGGAACGCGCCAGATTGTGGCGCACCCGCGGGGTATCGATAAAACCCGGCGCGATGGAATTCGCGCGAATGCCAAAGGGCGCGTTTTCCTGGGCGATCAGGCGGATGAAATGCTCCATACCGGCCTTCGAGGCCGCGTAGAAACTATGGGAATAGCCGAGATGACGGTGAGCCCAGGCCGAACTCGTCGCCAGGATGACGCCGTGACGGCGTTCGCGCATGCCCGGCAGAACCGCCCGCACGGCGGTATGCAGGCCAACCAGATTTGCATCGAGCACAGAGGCGAATTGCGCGGATTCCAGAGCCTGTGTTTCCGAGGCGAAACCGATACCGACATTGTAGTGCAGAATATCGATCGGCGGCCCGGAAAGGGCTGGAATGGATGCCTGCGTCGCCGCCGCATCGGTCACGTCGAGCACCATGACATCCGCTTGGCCGCCCTGTTCGCGAATGAGATCGCAGGTTGCGGCGGCGGCTTCAGCATTGCGGTCGGCAACGACGACGGATGCGCCGCAAGCGGCGAAACCGCAGCTGATCGCGCGGCCGATCCCGTTGCCTTCGCCAAAGGTTCCGCCGCCGATCACCAGCGCCCGTTTACCCGTGAGATCGATCTTCATCATGCGCCTCCTTCGCTGACGGCGGCTTTTCGCGCGGAAAGCGTGCTGGCGATGACATCGGCTTCTCGCCGCAACAGGCCGGCGATCTCTTCGCGGCGCGCGCCCTCTAGCCGGTTGGAAATCGCCGCGACGCTGATCGCGCCCATAGGCCGGTTGCTGCCGGGAAAACGGACGACCATGCCCATGGCCGACATGCCCGACAAAAGTTCGCCCTCGCTGATGGCGAAGCCGGCGGCGCGGGTGCGCTCGACACGCTCTTTGAGGGCGTCCGAAGTCACCGGCGCATAATGCCGGATGAGCGACAGATGGCTTTCGAGATAGCGCTCGATAAAACCATCGTCATGGGCAGCCAGAAGCGCCATGCCGACGGCGCCGATGCCCATCGGCCAGATATCGCCGACATCCAGCGACAGGGTGCGGATCGGATAGCTGCCGGTGATCCGCAACAGGCAATGCATGTGATCGTTTTCCGCGAGCACGCCGAAAGCGGTGTCGCGCGTCTCGTCGGCGATGCGCATCAGCGACGGCCTTGCGATGACGGCGAAATTCTGCGCCAGCGCCTTTGCGCCGAGCTCCATCATCTTGGCGCCGAACATGTAGACTTCATGCTCGGTGTCGTATGCGACAAAACCGACCTCCTGCAGCGCCTTCATCAGGCGAAAGGCGGTCGGCTTCGGCAGGTTGGTCAATCGGCCGATATCGGCAAGGCTCAGCATGCCGGGATAGTGATCGGCAAGACAATCGAGGAGCAGCGCATAACGCGCTGCTCCCTTGTTGACCGCCGAAAACTGGGGAAGGTTCTTAACGGTCATCGACCTGTCTCCGGGCTCACTGCGGGATCGGGTAGATCAGCTTCTCGGTCGCCACTTCCGACGGGGCGACGGGCACGAGGCCCTTGCCCGGCTGGTTCTGAAGAACGATCGGCTCCATGCCGATCTGCTTGCCGGTTTCGTCGATGGCAAACTTGCCGCTGATCGTGGTGATCTTGCCGCTGAGATCGAGCGCCGCCTGCTTCAGCTTGGCCGGTTCGGTCGACTTGGCTTCGCCGAGAAGACGCTCGAGCGCGACGCCGGCGCCATAGGCGAGCACGGTCTGGAAGTCCTCGGAATAGGAAACTTTCGGGAAAAGTTCCTTATAGCGGGCGACGAAAGCATCATTCTGCAGGCCGTCGGTAATCGCCCACTTCACGGCCGGATTATACTGGGTATGGCTGGTGATATAGTCCGCTGCCGCACCCAGTTCGAGGAATTGCGGCGTCGAGCCGTACATCATGTAGACATTGGCGAAGTGGATATCGAGCTCCTTCATCTGCTTGACCATGAGGATGCTGTCGACCTCATAGCTGTGCGGATAGAAGGCTTCCGCGCCCAGCGCCTGCGCCTTTTGCAGAATGACCGAGAAGTCCTTGGTACCCTTCTGATAGGTCTCGTTCATCACCACGTCGAAGCCCATCTTGGTGGCTTCCTTGTAGGCGGCCTCGGCAAGGCTTGCCGGGAAGGCTTCGTCGACATAGGCGATGGCGATCTTCTTGACGCCGGCTTCCTTGAGCAGGCGCAGATTGGTGCCGGGGATCAGCGAAGACGGCACGACGGCCGAAACGATGTTCTTGTAGCCCTGCTCGTAAATGCTGTCGGACGAGGCCGACCACGAGATCATGAACTTGTTGTTGCGCTCGGCAACCGTTGCGGCCACACCCGTCAACGTCGAGCCGAACGGTGCGATCAGAACGTCGACATTGTCGTTGGTGATCATCGTTTCGTAGACACGCGGCACCATCTGCTTGTCGCTGCGGTCGTCGAGTTCAACGAGTTCCAGCTTGCGCTTCTCACCGTTGAAATCGATGCCGCCGCGACGATTGACGTCATCGACCCAGATGCGCACGCCGCGCTCGCCCGATTGCGAAGCCAGCATGAAAGTGCCGCTGTTCGACACGGTGATACCGACTTTCAACGGTGCGGCATCCTGCGCCTGCGCGCCGGTGGCGATCAGCGCCGCGGCCAGGGCCGCGATGCTCAAAAGACGTTTTCCTTCCATTTTTCCGTTCTCCCTTTCTTCGTTGTTTCCGTTTTCAAACCCGGATCAGGACCGCTTCGCCCTGACCGAAACCACCGCAGATGGCGCAAAGCGCCAGCCCGCCGCCGCGCTGACGCAGGATCGACAAAGCCTGCATCACCACCCGCACGCCCGAAGCCCCCAGCGGATGCCCGATCGCCACCGACCCGCCATAGACATTGGTCCTGGCATGCAGCACCGTCTCCTCGACGCCGAGTTCGCGCGCCAGAAGACGCGTGCTGACCAGCGGCGTTGCGGCAAATGCCTCGTTGATCTCGAAAAGCGTGATGTCATCGAGTGTGAGATCGTTGCGCTTCATCAGCTTCGACAGCGCGACCTGGGGCACGGAGGTGCCCTGCTGAATATCGCCGGCGACCTGCACCCAGTCGAGAATTTCACCCAGAGGCTCGGTGCCGTCCCGCATCATCGCCGCCTCTTCCATCAGCACCATGCCGGCCGCGCCATCTGAAAGCCCCGGCGCATTACCGGCGGTGATCGTGCTGCTGCCGTTGACCGTGGAGAGCTGCGCCAGCTTTTCGCGGTCGGAATTGGCGCGCGGGCCCTCGTCCCGAAGCTCGGGCAGGGTGACGCCGGGCGGCGCAAACAGCAGCCCTTCGTAAAGCCCGCTGGACAGTCCCTTGAAATAAGCCTCATGGCTGCGATAGGCCCAGTCGTCCTGCATCTCGCGGGTGATGCCGTATTTCAGGGCTTCCTCGGAGGTATATTCGGCAATCGTCTTCGGCGAGATGGTTCCCGACAACAGCAGCGGATCGGTCGCCGTCATGCTGGCGATGCGGCGATCATTGCCGCGCGAAAGCAGGACCGGCACGTTCGACAGGCTCTCGACGCCGGCGATCATCGCCTTGGCGCCGCCGCCAGCCTTCAGATGCGCAAAACCGGACGAAATCGCCGTCATGCCGGTGCAGCAGGCACGGTCCACCGCAACCGAAACGGTCTCGTTCGGCAGGGTCGAGCGGATCAGCATCTGCCTCAGGCTGGTCAGATAATTGCCGCCAAGCAGGCCCGAGCCGCCATAGACCACATCGACGGCTTGCGCACCGTCGTCACGGCGCGCAAGCTCGTCGAGAAGCGCTGCCCCAAGCGCGATGGAATCGAGTTTCGAAAGCATGCCGCGAAACTTGCCGAACGGCGTGCGGGCCATGGCGGTGATGAAAACGCGGCTCATTGCTTTTCCTCCAGCCAGAGTTTCAGCGCCTTTTTGTCGATCTTGCCGGTCGCCGCCTTCGGCAGGGCCGGCATGTGATGGAAGACCTTCGGCGTCTTGATACCGAGCTGCGGCTTGAGCACGGCGCGCAACGCGTCAGCGGTTTTCGGCTGTCCGTCACGGGTGGAGAAGACGCACACGACCTTCTCGCCCCACTCTTCGCAGGGCATGCCGAGAACCGCGACCTCATCGACGCCTTCGAGCGCAGCGACGGCGGATTCGACCTCCTGCGGATAGATATTGAAGCCGCCGGAAATGATGATGTCCTTGGCGCGGCCGACGATCCGGAACAGGCCGGGCTCTTCCTCGACGCCAAGATCGCCGGTGAGGATAAAGCCGTCGCGATAGGTCTTTGCCGTCAGCTCGGGCTGGCGCCAGTATTCCAGCATGGTATGCGCGCCGCGCACGCAGATTTCACCGACCTGGCCGCGCGCCAGAGCCTGCCCGTCCGGGCCGGCGATGACGATATCGGAGAAGATATAGGGGCGGCCGATAAAGCCGGCCGCGTCCTGCCGATCCGGCTCGCGGGCGAAATCGTAGAAGGCGCAAGTCATCATCGCTTCGGTCTGGCCGAAATTCAGGATGATGCGGCGACCGAACGCGGCCATTGCCCGTTCGAGCAAGGCCGGGCTTGTCGGCGCGCCGCCAACGCCGATCCATTTCAGGCTGCGGCGCAACCGATGATCGGCACCGGCTTGCACAACGATGCGCGACAGCGTTGTCGGCACGCAGGTGATGATGGTGACATCGTTTGTCGCCGCAAAGGCCAGCATGCTCTCGACATCGCCGGCCGCAAACACCGCCGCCCGCGCGCCGCGCAGCAACCCGGCATAGAGATAACTCCATCCGGCATGGGTCAGCGGGCCTATGAAGGCCAGCATGTCGTCTTCCGCGATGTCGCGGTCGATGTGCATATTGGCGAAAACGTAGTGCCAGTTGGCATGGGTCAGGACCACGCCCTTGGGCTTTCCGGTCGAACCCGAGGTATAGGTAATCGAGCAGCGATCCTCCGCCCTCGGAGCCGACGGAGTTGCCACGGAAGCGCCAGGCTTGCTCAGATCGCCGGCCAGCATCGCTGTGAATGAGGGCGCTTGCGACAACAAACCCTGCGTCGCCGCCTCGTAAACGACGAGCGTCGGAGCGCAATCCTCCAGGAGCACGGCGATCTCGCCCGGCGTCGACTTGATGTTCAGTGGAACCCGGATGACCCCGATCGCCTCCGCCGCCAGCGAAAGGGCGATGAATTCGACCGAATTCGAGCAAAGCAGCGCCAGACGGTCGCCGGGCTGCATCAGGGCGGACAAGCGGCCGGCCTGTTCGACGACAGCGGCCTGCAAGGCCGTATAGGTTATATCCCGACCATCGACGGTCAGCGCGATGCGGTCGCCGAATTTGCGGCAATTGGTCAGGAGATCGAGGATCGGGACCATCAGATATCTCCCGTCACATCGGCGAAATGACGTTCGATTTCGGCCGACAGCGCGAAGATCAGATCGTCGCTGCCCTTGCGGCCGATGATCTGCAGTGAATGGCGCAGGCCTTCCGGCGTATGGAAGGTCGGCAGCGCCATGGCGCAGAGGTCGAGGTAATTGACGACACGCGTCAGGTCGCCAAGCGGCATGGCCCGTTCGATGATCTCGTCAAGGCGCGGCGGCAGAACCGGGGTGGTCGGGAAAAGAATGGCGTCGAAACCGGCCATGGCCGCTTCCATTCCGGCGCAGCGTTCGGCGCGGATCTGCCATTCGCGCTCGTAGTCGGCAGGCGTGAAGCGCTGCGCATCGCTCAGGCGATAATGGACGCCGCGGTCGAGCGCCTCGGGCGCCGCCGCCAGCGTCGGGCCGAATTCGCGCACGGCTTCGTGACCGATCAGGCAGGCGGTGCGCGTCAGCACTTCATTGACGTCGACCGGGAAAACGAACGGTTCGAACGTGAAGCCTGCCCGCGACAGCAGATTGCAAGTCTCGCGGAAGGCGGTGAGGACACGCGCCGAATGGCTGCCATAAGCGATCGGATCGGCAATGCCGATGCGTAGCGGGCGATCCAGAGACGGCAGGTTGCGGCTCTTTGAGCCGCGCTCGGCCGTCATCGCGTCAAACAACGTCCAGCAATCGGCAACGGTATGGCCGATGGGGCCAATGACGTCGAAGCGACTGCACAGCGTCACCAGACCGTCATCCGGCACCACCCCCCAGCTGGGCTTGAAGCCGGCCAGGCCGGTCATCGAGGCTGGGATGCGCACCGAACCACCGGTATCGGTGCCGAGCGCCAGCGGCACCAGGCCTGCGGCAACGGCAACTGCCGATCCGCTGGACGATCCGCCGGGCACACGATGGTGGTTCGGATCCAGCGGATTGCGTGGCGTCCCCATCGCGCTGTTCGTGCCCCAACCGCCAAAGGCGAACTCGACCATATGGGTCTGGCCGATAATGATGGCGCCCGCATCGCGAAGCCTTGCGATGACAGAAGCATCGGCAGCAGCCGTGGACGCCTTGAGCGATAGCGAACCGGCCGTCGCGGCATGGCCGGCGATCTCGATATTGTCCTTGATCGCCACAGGCATGCCGTGCAGCGGCCCGCGCCATCTGCCGGCCGCCAATTCCTCGTCAAGCACCTGCGCCTGCCGGCGCGCGTCTTCGACGAAGACGGATTTGAACGCATGGTGGCGCTCGTCTTCATCGGCGATGCGGACCAGACAGGCGTCCAGCGTATCGACGACGCTTTGCCGTCCGGTGCGGATGGCCTCCGACACTTCGCCGGCCGTGGGGATATTCGTCTTGCTCAGCATGGTCTCGATCAGTCTACTTTATGCGCGATCCAGCCCGAGATGAGGTCGGTCATCTCGCTATTGCCTTCCATCGCGGCCGTGGGGCAGTCGATCTTGTTCCGTCCAAGCTCCAGCACGTAGAGATGGTCCGAGACGTTGACGCATTGGCGGACGTTCTGATCGACCAGAACGATGGTCTTGCCGCGGTCTCGCATCAGGGTGAGGAACTGATAGATCTGCTTGGAATATTTCGGCGCGATCATTGCGCTCGGTTCATCGAACAGGATCACCTGCGGATCGGTCATCAGCGACCGGCCGATCTCGAGGAAACGCTGCTGGCCGCCCGAAAGCGTGCCGGCCGCCGCCTTGTCCTTCTCCGCCAGCATCGGAAAGATGTCGTAGACGCGCTCGACGGCGGTGCGGATGCGCATCTTGTCGTCCCGGATGCTCCAGGCTCCGAGCACGAGATTGTCGCGCACCGTCAAGCCGCCGAAAATGCTGTGGTTTTGCGGCACGAAGGCAATGCCGCGGCGGATAAGTTCGGTCTGATCGAGGCGGGTGATGATTTCGCCCTGATAGAGCAGATCGCCCGCGCCGACATTGAGCATGCGATACATGGTCTTCAGCGCGGTGGACTTGCCGGCGCCGTTGGGGCCGATGATGCCGGTGATGCGCCCCTTCTCCGCCTTGACGGTCAGATCCTTGAGGATCGTGATGTCGCCGGCATAGGAAACGCTGACATTGCGCAGTTCAAGCATGGTGTCGGTCATGTCACTCCCCCAGATAGGCTTCGACGACGGCGGTCGAGTTCTGGATGGCCTCGGCATTGCCTTCGGCGATGATTTCACCCTGGTTCAGTGCGATGATGTTGTCGCTGAGCTCGTAGATCGAGGTGAGATCGTGGCTGATCAGCAGCACCGTCTTGCCCGCATCGCGGAACCCCTTGATCAGATCGAGAAACAGCCGGATCAGATCGGGGTGAACCCCGGCAAACGGCTCGTCGAGCAGGATCAGGCCGGCATCGTGATACTGGATACGCAAGAGTTCGATCAGCTTCTTCTGTCCGCCGGACAGTTCGTTCGCCATGTTGTCGCGCAGGCGGTAGAGGTGGACCTGTTCGAGGAGATGGTCGATCTCCTCGTGCCGTGTTGCCCCGGTTTCGCCGATGGCGATGTTTTCCGAAAGCGTCAGCGACTTGAATAGCCTCGGCACCTGGAAGGTGCGGCCGACGCCGAGGCGCGTCACCTTGTCGGCGGCCATGTTCTGGATCGGCTTGCCGCCGAGCAGGATCTCGCCCGACGACACCGTGTAGAGGCCGCACAGGCAATTCAGCAGCGTGCTCTTGCCGGCGCCGTTCACGCCGATGATGCCGGTGATCGTGCCGGGCGCCGCCTCGAAGCTGACGCCGTTGATCGCCACCAGTCCGCCGAAGGCCTTGCGGATATTCCTGACCTGAAGCCCCTGCGTCATTCGCTGCGTCCTCCTGCAATACCGTGCGGCAGCAGGTAGACGACCACGATCAGCGCCAGATAGCTGATGATCTGGGCCAGCGTCTGCCCTCCGTAAAGAATGGTCAGCTGCTCGACCAGACCGAAGAAAATCCCGCCGAAGATCGCGCCGACCGGATTGGAGAGCCCGCCAAGCACGATCACCACGAAGGCGATCAGCGTCAGCTCCATGCCGCCCGCCGGGTTGAACGCGGGGAAGACCAACGCGGTGAGAATGCCCGTGAGGCCGGCGAGAATGATCGAAGCGATGAAGGCCACCGCCGTCACCCGCTTGTAGGGCAGGCCGATCACGGCCATGGCCGGACGGTTCATGATCGTGGCGCGCAGCGCCTTGCCATAGATCGTCCGATAGAGCACCCACCAGATCAGGGCGATGATCACGAGGCCGAAAGCCAATGCGATCAGGCGCGCCTTGGGGACGATCAGGCCGGCGAACTTCACATAGGCGGGCACGAAGCCGAGATCGAGCGAGCGCGTATCCGCTTCGAAGAACAGGAGAAGCAGGGAGCCGATGATCAGCGAGACGCCGTACATGGCCAGGAAGGACGGCAATTCATGATCGTCGTTCTTCATCAGCCGCGGCACGATGAGGAAATAGATCGCCGCGCCCACCACCCCGAAAACCAGGATGACGGCCGGCACCGCAAGCACCATCGGCAATGCGAACACGGTCACGACCACATAGGTCAGGTAGCTGCCGCTGATGACGAATTCGCCGTGGGCGAAATTCACGATCTTCATCGTGCCGTAGATGATCGCGAGGCTGCAGCCGATGATGCCGTAGATCACGCCGATGATGAGGCCGTTGACAATTGTCTGTAAAAGCAATCCGGTCATGTCCGCCCCCTCACAGCAGCCATTTGCGCAGGCGCTGCCAACGCATGGCGATGCTTCCGACGATGCCCTTCGGGAAGAAGACCATCAGCGCGACGATCACGATGCCGAGCGCGAGATTGTTGAGGCTGGGATAGCGCTCCCAGATATAGTTATCGACGCTGAACATCAGCACCGCGCCGACCACCGGACCGATGGCCGTGCCGAACCCGCCAAAGGCGGCGAAGATGATCGCCTTGGTGCTGGTCAGCAGGTTGAAGGCGGATTCCGGGTCGATGACGCTCGAATACCAGGCCTCGACGCCGCCGGCCGTCGCGGCAACGCCCGCCGAAATCATCCAGGCATAGAGACGCAACTGCTTGACGTTGAGGCCGGCAACCTGCGCGGCCTCCATATCGTCACGGATGGCGGCCAGGTGTTTTCCGAAACGCGACAGCCGGATCCAGAAAGCGATCGCGACGGTGACCAAGGCCAGGCCCAGCATAGCATAATAGGCAAGCCGCGGATTGATCGAGGAGACGAGGCTCAGGCCATGGGCGCCGCCGGTGATATCGCCCGGCGCAATCGAGATCAGCGCACGACAGATGACGGCGATCGCAAGGCTGACCATCGAGAAATAGATGCCACGCAGCGACAGGATGCGTGAAAACAGCAGGCTGGCGATCACGCCGACCGCAAGCGCGCCGGCAAGCGCCACGACCAGCGGCATGGCGAGCTTTCCGGCCAGAATCGCGGTCGTATAGGAGCCGAGCCCGAAAAACGCGACATAGCCAAAGGCCACGTAACCGGTGAAGCCGGCCATGATATTGATGCCGGCCGCGAGCGCGATCCACATCAGCAGATAGAAATAGAAGGAATAGGAACCGGTCATCGCCGGAATGGCGGCGAGATAGGCGGCGCCGGCGGCCAGCACTATCCCATAGGCAAGCAACGCCTCTCGGCCACGCTGGGGCGCGGCCCGCTCTTTTGTCGTTTGTGGCATGTTTCATCTCCCTGAATTGGGAGCCTATTTCAAAAATCGCGTGAATCAATCGCTAAATTCGAAACGCTAACTCGTGAAACAGTGAACAACCACCGGAATCGAAACGCCGGCTCGCGATGTCCTCGATCGCGAGCCGGCGTGAAAATCTATGGATTTTGACGGTCAGAGCGTCACTTAGGTCGGCTCCGGCTGCCCTCGGCTGCGAATGAAGGTGAAGGCAAGCAGAAGACCGGCCGAGACCCCGAGAATGATGCAGGCGACGGCCAGAACGGTCGGATCCAGATTTTCGCGCGCGCCGCTCAAGAGTTCACGCGGCAGGGTGCGCTGGCCTGTTCCGGTAATCATCATCGCAATCACCACCTCATCGAAGGACGCCGCAAACGCGAAGATGGATCCGGATGCGACGCCCGGCACGATCAACGGCAATGTCACCCGGAAGAACACAGAAGGTGGCGCCGCGCCGAGACTGCTTGCGGCGCGCAACAGTCCCTTGTCCAGTTGCCCGATGGCAGCGGTCACCGTGACGAAAACGAAAGGTACGGCGATTGCCGCATGCGCCAGCACGAGGCCGAACAGGCTGTTTGCCAGGCCAAGCGGGGCGAAGAAGAAATAGACGCCGACGGCGGTGATGATGACCGGCACGATCATCGGCGAGATCAGCACCGCCGCGACCAGGGCCTTGCCGGGAAAGCGCAGGCGTTCGAGACCGATTGCGGCAAAGGTGCCGAGCGGGACGGAAATCGCCACTGTACCACAGGCAACGATCAACGAGTTCCAGACCGCGCTCAGCCAGCGCGGCGTCGAAACGACCGCCGCAAACCATTTCGTCGAGACGCCATCCAGCGGATAGGCGACGATGGAGCCACCGTTGAACGCCAGCGGCACGATGGCGAAGATGGGGAGTAAGAGGAAGGCCAGCACCAATGCGCCGGCGATGCGGCCGATCCACGACCAGAACAGCATGCTGTCGAACATCTCAGACCCCCACCCGCTCGACGCCGACAAGGCGGACATAAACCGCATAGAGCACGACGGTCGCGACCAGAAGAAGCGTGGCAAGCGCTGCCGCCAGTCCCCAATTCAGGGCCTGAAGTGTGTTGAAGGCGATATAATAGGGAAGCATCTGATCTCCCGCTCCGCCGAGCAGCAGCGGCGTGATGTAATATCCAAGCGCGATGATGAACACCATCAGACCACCGGCGGAAAGTCCGGGCAGGATCTGCGGCAGATAGACCCTGAAAAACGCGTCGAAGGGTCCCGCACCCAGCGAACGCGCTGCGCGCATCTGCGTTGCCGGCAAAGCCTTCATCGCGGCAAAGACCGGCAGGACGGCATAGGGAAGAAGAACGTGGGTGAGCGCGATCAACACGCCCGCCCGGTTATAGATGAGTTCCAGCGGCGCGTCCGTTATATGCAGCGCAATCAGCAACTGGTTGAGAATGCCGTTTTTCTGCAGGATCACCAGCCATGCCGTCGATCGCACAAGCACGGATGTCCATAAAGGCAGAAGCAGCGCCAGCATCAGCATATTGGCTGTCGTGCGTCGCACACTCGCCAGCAGATAGCCGGCGGGAATGCTCAGCAACACGCAGATTGCCGTAGCCGAAAATGCGATTACGAAGGTGCGCAGGGTGACGTCGACATAAAGCGAGGCATCCTTGCCATCGCGCATGCCCAACGCGGTCAGCACATAGAGATTGGTGAACGGGCCGCGAGCCTTGGCGAGCGACAACCAGACAGCTTTATCCTGCCAGCCGGCATCGATCCCGGTCAGGGTCGTGCGCCAGTCCCCATCGGACACTGTCTCCACCGGCAAGGCCCTGGCCGTCGACTGGAGAAGCGAACGGAGTTCGACATTGTCATAGCCGAGGCGGCGGGCGGCGGTGCCGATGGTCTTGTTCTGGCGCGCCTCGACGAGATCCTGACCAACGGCGGCGAAGGCATCGTCGGGCGGCACGGCCGTCCGATCCCAGGTTGCAAGCGCCACCACGGTCCGCGGCATGACAACGGCCAGTTCGCTATCGTCCACAGACAGGACCAGCATGCGGCCGAGCGGAATGAGGAATGTCACGAGAAGAAACAGAACCAGGGGTGCGACCATGGCGATGCTCGTGAGATTCGCCTTGATCGCCGCCTTCCGTCGCAACCGCTCGGTTTCGGATAATGTCTGCACACCTAAACTCCCGTGAGGTGTGGCAGCTCGCAAGAGCTGCCACACCGGTTCGATTACTTCGCCGACCAGGCCGCAAAGCGTTCGTTGAGCACGTCGATGTTCTTGATCCAGAAACCGGCGTCGAGCTTCAGACCGACGGCCAGGTGATCCGGCGCGGTCGGCAAGGTGCCGGCGATGTCTGCCGGCAGCCGCTTCTGCGCCTCGACATTACCGACGCCGTAACCGAGCTTTGCCGGCCATTCGACCTGCCGATCCGCCTTGCCGAGATAGTCCACCAGCTTGACGGCGGCATCCTTGTTGGGCGTATTCTTGAGGATCACCCAGCTGTCGATGTTGAGGATGTTACCATCCCACATGATGCGGAAATCGCGCTTGTTTTCGCGATTGGCAGCGCCGATGCGTCCATTATACGAGGTGGTCATCGCAACCTCGCCGGAGCCGAGAAGCTGCATCGGTTGATTGCCCGAGGTCCACCAGACGATATCGTTCTTGATCGTATCGAGCTTGGAGAATGCGCGATCGACGCCTTCCTTGGTCGACAGGACCTTGTAGACATCGGCAGGTGCAACGCCATCCGCCATCAGCGCAAATTCGAGATTCATCTTCGGGCCGTTGCGAAGGGAACGCTTGCCCGGAAACGCTTTGGTGTCGAAGACGTCAGCCCAGGTCTTGGGACCTTGCGCAAAGACCTTGCCGTCATAGGCAAGCACGATCGACACGACGTTGGCCGGCGTGCCGCATTCGGTCACCGATCCCGGTATATAGCTGTCTGCACCGCCGACCTGCGCCGGATCGATGGTCTCGAACAGGCCTTCCTCGCAGCCCAAAGCCTCTTCCTCGGCCTCGACCTGAACCACGTCCCAATTGTTGGCTTCGCCGGCATTGATCTTGGTGCGCAGCACGCCGATGCCGCCATCCCAGCTGTCTTCGGCAAGCGCCGTGCCGGTGTCTTTGCGGAACGGATCGAAATAAACCTCGCGCTGCGCATCCTGGAACACGCCGCCCCATGACACCACAGTCAGATCCCGCGCCATCGCCGGCGTTGTAATCGCCGCAGCGGCAAGCAAAGAAACGATCATCTTTCTCATTGCAATTCTCCCTTCGCGCAAAGCGCTTTCAAGTTCCCCATTTTCATTTGTTTTTCGGCAGGACCCGGCAGACGTTCCCTGCCATGCAAATTCCAACGGCCGCGCCAACCTCCGGAACGGCTTTGTCATCGGAGCCGGTGAGCTTGACCTTGAGACGGCCGATTCCCTCGGCATCGATATCCACCCGGTAGCTATCGCCGTAGTAGGTGACCTGCGCGACCCGCCCCGAAAGGCTTCCCGGATCGTTTGCGCCAGCGAGTTCGAGCTGTTCCGGCCGAACGGCAACGACCACCGCCTCCCCTGCCTGCAACGATCCGGACGCAACCCCATGCAGCAAGCCGCCACTGTCAGCGCGAACGGCGACGCTATCCATCGCCACCTGCTCGACAACGCCGGAGACGAGGTTGTTTTCGCCGATGAATTCGGCGACGAAGGCGCTGGCCGGACGCCGATAGAGATCACCGGGCGTCGCGAGTTGCTCGATACGCCCGTGATTGAAGACCGCCACCCGGTCGGACAGCGTCAGCGCTTCCGATTGATCGTGGGTGACGAAAACCATGGTGATGCCGAGCTGGCGGTGGAGTGCCTTCAACTCGTCCTGCATCTGCTCGCGCAGGTTCTTGTCGAGCGCGCCCAGGGGTTCGTCGAGAACGATCAGCCGCGGCTTGAAGACCAGCGCTCTCGCCAGAGCAATGCGCTGCTGTTGGCCGCCCGAAAGCTGGCCCGGCCGCCGGCCGCCCTTGTCTGCCAGATGCACCATGGCAAGCGCCCGCTGCACCTCGGCCTCGACCGTCGCCCGGCTGAGGCCGCGAACCCGCAGCGGAAAGGCGATATTCTCGGCGACGCTCATATGCGGAAACAGCGCGTAGTTCTGGAAAACCACGCCGATATCGCGCTTATGGGCCGGACAGGTTTCGATCCGGCCGCCATCCAGCTCGATGACGCCGCCGCTGGCCATTTCGAAGCCGGTCAGCAGCATCAGCGTCGTGGTCTTGCCCGAGCCGGAAGGCCCGAGCAAGGTCAGGAACTCGCCGCGTGCGATGTCGAGGTCGAGACTTGGAATGGCCACGAACCCACCATAGGCCTTGGAGACGCCACGGAAACGAACGATCGGCGAGTTTGTATTCGACATCAGAATTGCCTTCGTGAGACCAGCCGATCAATCGGGGGAGGAACCGGCGCGCCCATTGCGCGCTTCCGAAGCCATGCGCTCGCGATTTTCCTCAAAACCGTGGAAGTCGAACTTTTCGAGCTCGATTTCCTCGATCGGCGGATAAGGCCTGGCGATGCCGTCCCAGCCGATCTGGTCGATGCTCCAGTAGAACTCCAGGAGATTGCCGTCGGGGTCGCGCCCATAGAAGCGCGGCTGGTTGCCGGGGCCGCCCGTGCGGGCATTGACGATCTGGATATCGCGCTCCTCGAAACGCTTGTACAGAGCGAGCAGATCCTCTGAGCTATTCATTTCGAAAGCGATATGGTGCAGGCCGAAACAATGCTGGGCCGGCGGCTCGACCGCGTTGCGCAGCGTAAAGATCGACAGGCAGTGATGGGTTGTGTCGTTGCGGACGAACGACCCCGCCAGAACCGCCACACCATGCCCGACTTCATCGAGACCGTAGCTGAACTGCTCGGTCAGCCGCATCCCCAGAACCTCGGTATAGAACTTGACCGACCGCTCCATATCCCGAACGGCTATCCCCACATGCCCCAGCCGACCCACTCGCAAAGCCATTTTCTTTCCTTTCACCGATAATCGGACTTATGTAATCCGTTATTCGAACTTATTGAAAGGAAAACTAGGCGTCAAGATCGGATATGGAGAGCGTTAAAATTCGATCTTATCGCTTTAATTTCAAATTATTAAATCGAATATAACACCGAAAATCATCACGGTAGGCAGGAAAATTTTTTACCTTGACCCCGCCATTTACCCATCATAAAATCACGATTATCGGTTATATTAAATCCGATTATCGGACAAATGGATGGAAAATGACACGATTGGCAACCTATAGGACGCCGGAGGGCATCCGGCTCGGCATCAACAGCGGCAACCAGATCGTCGATCTGCAAAGAGCCGCCGCCGCCTTTCAGCCTGACGCGCTGGCAAAGGGCGATTGGACCAGGGACGCGATAGCGTTTCTGGAAGCGGGAGAGACGGCCCTGCAAATGACCGGGCAGCTTCTCGATCAGGTGGCGGCGATGGACGAGGATTCGGCCCGCAATGCCCGGATCATTCTCGATTTGAACACAACGGAGTTGCTGCCACCCGTTCCGCGCCCGCCGAAGATCATCTGCGTCGCCCGCAACTACGGCAAGCATGCAGAGGAAGCCGGGCGCCCGATCTCGGAAATCCCGATCATTTTCGCGCGTTTCGCCAATACCCTCTTGCCCCAGGGCGGCAGGGTCGTTGTGCCGCGCGTGTCGCATCAGCTGGATTGGGAAGGCGAGCTTGCCATCGTCATCGGCAAGCCGGGCCGGCATATCAGCCGCGAAAACGCCATGGAGCATGTCGCCGGCTATTCGATCTTCAACGATGTGACCGTGCGCGACTATCAGTTCCGCGTCACGCAATACACGGCAGGCAAGAACTTCGCCCATTCCGGCCCGTTCGGCCCCTTCCTCGTGCTGCGCGACGAGGTTTCCGATCCACATGCCCTGCAGATCACCACGACGCTCAACGGCGAAGTCGTCCAGTCAGGCAACACATCCGAGATGCTCTTCGATATCCCGACGATCATCGAACACATTTCCGAATTCATCGATCTGGAAGTCGGCGACCTCATCCCGATGGGCACGCCGGCCGGCGTCGGCTTCACCCGCACTCCGCCGCGCTTCCTGACTGAGGGCGACGTCATTTCCGTCGAAATCGAAGGCTTGGGCATCCTGTCAAATCCGGTCGTCAACGAGGGAGCGGCAGCGTCATGAGTTCGGATCGCTTCCAAAAAGGCTTGGATATCCGCCGCGAGGTCGTCGGCGCCGAGTATGTCGAGCGCGCCTATGAAAAGGCCGGCGACTTCGGCCGGGATTTCCAGGACATCGTCACGGAATATTGCTGGGGCGCAAGCTGGGGGCGCGATGCGCTCAGCCGCCGGGATCGCAGCCTGCTCAACATCGTCATCATCGGCACGCTCGGGCGAAGCGCCGAGCTTGCCCTGCATCTGAAGGGCGCATTGCGCAACGGCGTCACGGAAGACGAGATCCGCGACGCCCTCATTCATCTTTCCATCTATTCGGGGATTCCCGCAGGCGTCGAAGCATTCCGCATCGCTCAGGACGTCCTCAACGAATGGAACGCCACCCAATCCGCAAACAGCGACAAGTGAGGTCAGCCGTGAGTCAAATCGCAGAGAACTACAAGCGCGTCGATACCGTGACGCCGGACAAGCTTTTCCCGGGGCATGACGCCCTGCGTCCCGATGCAGTGCAAACGCTGGTCGGCTCGACGCAGACGCTGCATTTCGCAGACCGGCCGCCGGTTTCCTACAGCTTCGCGGAAAAGACCGTGCGCTGGACGTCGACTCCGACAGAAAACATCGCCTATCCGATCGGCGAAGCCGAATACGAAGCCATCGAGGTTCAAAACGGCCTGCTCGCCGCGACGATCAATCACCCGCAGAGCAATTCGAACGACCTCATCATCTTCGATCTGCCGCGCAAGCGCGCGCTTGTCGTACATACCGTGATGGTCGGCGGCAGCTCGACGATTGCCGAACGCAGCGTCATTTCCGAGGCCGGGATCGGCGGCGAAATCGAGCAGTCTTTCGAACGCACGACGGAACTGGTGGGCAAGCGCATTCACTGGTCCTACGGCCCGACGCATTTCTTCGAGCATATTTACATCGAGCCCGAACTCTATTGCTGGCACGGGATCACCGGCCCGGAAGCCGGCATGGGCGCCGTCGAGCCGACCTCCGTGCGCAAGATCGCCGAAAAGCTCTACCTGTTCAGCTGGTCCGATCGCGGCACGCCCTTCAATGGCGCATTGGTCATCGATCTGAACGCCAAGCCGCGTTCGGCTGGCCGTCTCGTCGGCTGGGATCCTGAAAAGCGCACCATCAGCCAGATCATCGTCGGCGCGACGGGCCGGCTTGTGAACGAAACCCAGTACGACCATTCCCTGATCTGAGGTAGACACATGAATATGCCGAGCGACAAGGCCCGGGCGTTGCCGCTCGGCGCGCTCTATATCGATGGCGAATGGCGCAACGCCGAAGATGGCGGCACGATTGCCGTCATCAATCCAAGCACGGAAGAGCAACTGGCAACGCTGAGCGCCGCAACGGCAAACGACGTGGCCGCAGCCGTTGTCGCCGCGCGCGCCCAGGTCGATGGCGGGCCATGGTCTAGGCTGAGCGGCGCGGAACGGGGCAAACTCCTCTGGCGGCTCGCCGATCTCGTCGATGCGAACCGGGAAAATCTCGCATTTCTCGAAGCCATCGACATCGGCCGCCCCTATTTCGAACCCTATACGTTCGAGATTCCCCTTGTCGCGGACACGTTCCGCCATTTTGCCGGCTGGGCGGACAAGATCGTCGGCCAGACCTTCAACCTGCCCGATTTCGCCGGCCGACCCCGGCATTCCTACACCTTGCGGCAACCGCTCGGCGTCATCGCGGCGATCACGCCCTGGAACGCACCGACGATGATCGCATCGTGGAAGCTCGCAACCGCGCTGGCGGCCGGCAATACCGTTGTGCTCAAGCCGGCGGAAGACGCATCGCTCAGCACCATTCGTCTGGTTCAACTGGCCGAAGAAGCGGGCTTCCCGCCCGGCGTCATCAATCTGGTGACCGGCACGGGAAGCATAGCAGGCGATGCGCTTGTCCGTCATGCCGGCATCGACAAGATCTCGTTTACCGGCAGCCCGGAAGTGGGTCGGACAATTTCAGCCATCGCCTCGCAATCCTTCAAGAAAGTTTCGCTCGAACTCGGCGGGAAATCTCCACAGATCATGCGCCAGGATGCCGATCTCGATTTGGCGATCGGTGGCGCGGCGATTTCCTTCTTCGCCAATCAGGGTCAGACCTGTGCCTGCGGCAGTCGCTTGTTCGTGCATCGATCCCTGGCAAACGAGGTAACGCAACGCCTCGTGGAGGCCGCCAGGGCCATCCGGGTTGGCGATCCCTTCGCGCCGGATACGCAAATGGGCACGTTGATCAATGCCGCGCAGATGCGGCGCGTCACAGGTTACGTCGAAAAGGGCATTGACGAAGGCGCGAAGCTGATTGCAGGCGGCTCCCGGCTTGCGCAACCGGGCTTCTTCTTCCAGCCGACGATCTTCCTGGGCAGCAACGACATGACGATTGCCCGGGAAGAGATTTTCGGGCCGGTTGCGACGATCATTCCCTTTGAGGATGACGAGGAGGCGCTGCGTCTGGCGAACGATACGAATTACGGCCTGACCTCGGTCGTCTGGACGCGCGATCTTGCGGCCGCCAATCACTATGCCCGCAGCCTGCGCGCCGGCTCGGTGTGGATCAATGCCTGGGGACCGCCGCATCCCGCACTGCCCTGGCTCGGCGTGAAAACCAGCGGTCTCGGCGAAGAGCTCGGCTTGTCCGGTCTTCTTGCCAATACAGCTGAAAAAACCGTGTCCATGGTCGCCTGAGCGGCGGCAACCGGCGCCGCAAGACGCGTCGGTTGCCCCTGCCGCATGTTTTGGCTATCTCATAACTTGCCCTTCAATCGTCGGCTGATTGGCCGACGAGACGCATGATATCGTATGTTTAGGAGCCTGATGTGGCCGAGATTTCATCGACCGGCGACCAGATGCTGACGGTGCTCGAAACCGTGGCGAAACACGGGCCGATCACCGTCGCCGAGGTCGTTCGCCTGTGCGAGATGAACCGCACGGTCGTGCACCGGTTGCTGACAACGCTGGAAACACGGGCCTATGTACGCCGCGCGCCGGCTGGCTTCGTTCTCGGCAGCGCCGTGATCGAACTGGCGCGTCAGCTTGAAACGGACATTTCGTCGATTGCCAAATCACATATGGACAGGATGGCCGAACGCACCGGTGAGACGGTCGTGCTTCACTGCGTCGACAAGGACGATGCGATGGTCGTCGAGCAGAGCCTGGGTGGCCAGCATCTGGTGCGCGTCCAGCATACGCCCGGCTCCCGCCATCCGCTGTATCAGGGCGCAAGCGGATGGGCGCTTCTGGCATTCCAGGACGAAAAGACGATTGCAAGGCTGCTCAGGCGCGTCACCGGCGCGGCAGCGGCGCGCGACCGCCTGCAAGAGATCCGAAACCTGAAATATGCAATTTCCCATGACGAGTTGCAAATGGGCGTTCACGGCGTCGCCGCGCCCCTGTTCGACCGCGCCGGCAATTGCATTGCCAGCGTTGCGATCCTAGTGCCTGCTGCACGCATGGATAAGCTGAACGTCCTGCTTCCCGAGCTGATTGCCGGCGCCGTTGCCATCAATACAGATTTGCAGCGGGAAGCATGATCGAGGGCTGGACAATCTCGTTGAGGGTCGTTTTTGCCGCGAACTTTATACTGCGGCTTCTCAAGCCTTGATCAGGGGATTGCGCGCAGACTCGGCGTCGAGGCGAACCGCTTGTTCGAACAAGCGGAGCCATTTGTAATCGACAAAAGAAAACCGGCGCGCTGATAAGTCAGCGCGCCGGCTGGAAATGCTTCAGGCTGCCAGCACGCCGTTTTTCTTGGCGGTCCAGGTGGCGATGTAGTCCATCAGCGGCGGGTTGAGGCAGTCATAGGGCGCAAGGCCGAGCTCTTGAAGACGGCCGCGCACGCCGTCCATGCTCGACGGATCGACGCCGCTTTCGATGATCGACGAGACGAAAGCCGCAAAGCCGGGCTTGGCCCAGCCGCTTTCCTCGAACCGCTCGGGGTGCACGAAGGACAGGCCGTTGAAGGGATGGTCGCGCTCGACCGGACCGTACATGTGCACGCCGCATTCCTTGCAGGCATGACGCTGGATCAGCGCCGCCGGATCGACGACGGCCAGCTTCTCGCCATGCTCGACGACCTCGACATTGTCGCTCGAGGCAACAGCGACGATCGAGAAGGCAGCGCCCTCCGGCTTCCAGCATTTGGTGCAGCCGCAGGCGTGATTATGGGCGATATCGCCCTTCACCCTCACCTTTACCGGATTGCTGGCGCAGGCGCAGACCAGCGTGCCGCCGGCAAACGACGCATCCGTCGCCTTGAAGCCGGAATCGACGGCTGGATGTATTGCAATGCTTGGCATGGGCTTCTCCTCCTTCATGGGCCGGCGCGGTATGCCCGGCCCGATCACTATTGCCCGGCGGCGGCAATCAATAGACCACGACGCCGCGGATGCTTTCGCCCTTGTGCATCAGCTCGAAACCCTTGTTGATGTCGTCGAGCGGCATGGTGTGGGTGATCATCGCATCGATCTGGATCTTGCCTTCCATGTACCAGTCGACGATCTTCGGCACGTCGGTGCGGCCGCGCGCGCCGCCGAAGGCGGTGCCCATCCACTGACGACCCGTCACCAGCTGGAACGGACGGGTGGAGATTTCCTGACCCGCACCCGCGACGCCGATGATCACCGACTTGCCCCAGCCACGATGGGCCGATTCCAGCGCCTGGCGCATCACCTTCGTGTTGCCGGTGCAGTCGAAGGTGTAGTCGGCGCCGCCGATCAGGTCGCCGTTGCGCTTGGTCATGTTGACCAGATAGGGCACGATGTCGTCGCCGACTTCCTTCGGATTGACGAAGTGGGTCATGCCGAATTTTTCGCCCCAGGCCTTGCGGTCGGGGTTGATGTCGACACCAATAATCATGTCGGCGCCGGCCAGGCGCAGGCCCTGCAGTACGTTGAGGCCGATGCCGCCGAGACCGAAGACGATCGCCGTCGAACCGATCTCGACCTTGGCGGTGTTGATGACCGCGCCGACACCGGTGGTGACGCCGCAACCGATGTAGCAGATCTTGTCGAAGGGCGCGTCCGGGTTGACCTTGGCGAGCGCGATCTCGGGCAGGACCGTGTAGTTCGCAAAAGTCGAGCAGCCCATGTAGTGGTGGATTTTATCCTTGCCGATCGAGAAGCGCGAGGTGCCGTCCGGCATCAGGCCCTGGCCCTGCGTCGAGCGGATGGCCGTGCAGAGGTTGGTCTTGCGCGACAGGCAGGAATAGCATTCGCGGCATTCCGGGGTGTACAGCGGAATGACATGATCGCCCTTCTTCACCGAGGTGACGCCCGGGCCGACATCGACGACGATGCCCGCGCCCTCATGGCCGAGGATCGCCGGAAACAGGCCTTCGGGGTCTGCGCCCGACAGCGTGAAATCGTCGGTATGGCAGATGCCGGTGGCCTTGACCTCGATCAGCACCTCGCCGGCGCGCGGGCCTTCGAGCTGAACGGTCATCACTTCCAGCGGCTTGCCTGCCTGAACGGCAACGGCGGCGCGTACATCCATGGTGGATTCCTTCCTTTAAAATCGAGAGGTGTAGAAGGCGCTCAAAGCGCCTTCTACAATTCCGGCAGGGCTTCGAAGAGGTCTGCGACGAGGCCGTAGTCGGCGACCTGG